>JAYQTA010000018.1:0-5855 GCA_038147155.1 Candidatus Australimonas brisbanensis | reverse complement strand
GGCCCCCCCCGGGGGGGGGGGGGGGCGGCCGCCCCCGCGGCCCCCCCCCCGGCCGCCCGCCGCCCCCCCCCCCCCCGCCCCCCCATGCCAAGAAGGCCAGGGACCTGGTGGAGCTGCTGGCTGAGAGCCTGGAGCCCGCCGCCGAACCCAGGACTGAGGAGGGCTAGCGAGCGCTAGTCCTCCTCGTCATCGTCTGGCACAGCATCAAGGTTGCCTGCGCCCACCTTCACCTCGGCGATGGCCAGGTCCTCCAGCTCCCCGTCCCAGTCCAGCAGCCCCTCGACCGTCTCGTCGTCATCGGCGGGTGCTGGCTCCTCGCGCTCAGCGACGGCCGGGGCCGGTTCGTCGGTGGTGAGGGAGGGGAAGGAGACCTTGGAGCGCTGCGAGGGGTGTTGGTAGGTCTCCCGCAGGATCACCTTCACCGCCTCATTGCTCACCGAGGAGACCGCCCCGCCGTACCGGTTGCCCCCGTCCATGAGGCACAGGAGCCGGCGCCCCAGCTTGGGGGGCACCAGACCCAGGTACGCGCCGGACTCATCGCGCACCGCCAGGGTGTCGCCCCGGCGCTGCAGCGCCACGGCGGAGCCCGCTGCTATGCAGGAGCGCTCGGCGCCCATGGGGCTGGCGGCCAGCGCCACCTGCGCAGAACGGCCGGAATCGGAGATGAACAGATGGGGGGCCAGCCCCGGGCGTGTGGACGGGGCCGAGCCCGCCCCCGCCGCGCTCATGGCGCGCAGGCGCTCCAGGTTCTTGCGAGCGATGGAACTGGTGGGGTCCAGCTCGAGGGCGCGTCCGAAGGCGGCGATGGCGCCGTCGTTATCACCCGTCTCCAGCAGCGCCTTGCCCAGGCGGTTGCAGGCCTCAAGATTCTCGGGATCAGCCGCGATGATCTCGCGGTTCACCATGGCGGCATCGGCCCAGCGGCAATCCATGGCCAGGGAGACCGCCTCCCGGGCCTTGGCCTTGATCAACTTCGAACGTTCGTCTTCACGGTAGACCATGGTCCTGCTCCGCGTTGCTGGCGCTCACCCCCACACTCGCGCCGCGAGGTGGTATGCGTCCGGCTGCCGGGGCCACCGCGCTGGGTTCCCGGCCAGGACCTGTCCCGCACCGGCCACGCACACACTCCCCAGCGGTGGCGGCCGGTTCTGCTCTCTTCGCCAGTGACGGCGTTGTGAACCCCTCAGGGCCGCGTGCACGAGGCGGTGAAGCCGAGCGCGTCGCGCCGTGAAGCGTCGCATCGCAGCGTGCGCAACACGCGCACGCTCGTCAAGTGGGTTTCAACGAGCAGATTGAACGGATTTCTCTCTCGCGCCCTACGCCTCGTCGAGGCTGAAGGCCTCGTGGAGGGCGCGCACGGCATCGTTCACCTGGTCGCCACCGACGATGCAGGTGATGCGGATCTGCGAGGTGGTGATCATCTCGATGTTCACTTTGGCCTCGGACAGCGCGCGGAACATGCGTGAGGCGTAGCCCGGCGCGTTCTGCATCCCCGTGCCGACGATGCTCACCGAACCCAGGTGCTCGTCGGCGACGCACTCGGCGGCGCCGATGGCCGCGGCCACCTGGCGGGAGACCTCCAGCGCGCGCTGCACATCAGTTTGACCCACGGTGAAGGAGAGGTCCGTCAGGTGCTCGGCGGAAGCGTTCTGGACGATGGTGTCCACGCTGATGCCGGCCTCGGTCAGCGGCTCGAACACTCGCGCGGCCACGCCCGGCTGGTCGGGCACCGAGCGCACGGTGATGCGCGCCACGCCGCGTTGGTAGGTGACCCCGCGGACCTTGTTGCTGACCTCCATGCCGCCTCCCGTCTGCCGCGCAGCGGCCCCCTCGTCGATGTCGTGGATCAGCGTTCCCGGCACCTCATGCATGCTGGAGGCGACCAGGATGGGCACTCGGTACCAGGCGGCCAGTTCGATGGAGCGCGGGTGCATCTTGGCCCCGTAGGAGGCCAGCTCCAGCATCTCCTCGTAGCCCAATTCCGTCATCTTGCGCGCGGTGGGCACCAGACGCGGGTCCGCCGTGTAGATGCCGTCCACATCGGTGTACACCTCGCACCGCTCCGCCTCCAGCGCGGCAGCAAGGGCCACGGCGGTGGTGTCGGAGCCGCCCCGGCCCAGGGTGGTGATGCGCCCGTCCTGGGTGAAGCCCTGGAACCCCGCCACCACCACCACCTGGCCCGCGTTCAGCGCCGCCCGCATGCGCGCCGTGTCGATCTGGGTGATGGAGGCGCGGCCGAAGGCATCGTCGGTGTGGATGCCCGCCAGCGTTGCCCCCATGCTCATGGCGGGGAAGCCCAACTCGTGCAGTGCCATGGCCAGCAGGGAGCAGGAGACCAGCTCGCCCGTGGAGAGGAGCACGTCCATCTCCCGCGGGTCCGGCTGGGCCGTTATCTGCGCGGCCAGGGTGATGAGCTCATCGGTGGTGTGCCCCATGGCCGAGACCACCACAGCGATGGCATCGCCCTGGGCGTGGCGTCTGGCCACGCGTTCGGCCACGTTCCTGATGCGTGCGGCATCGCCCACGCTGGTGCCGCCGTACTTCTGCACCACCACGCCCATCAGGCACGCGCCTCAGGGACGGAGTCCACGGTCTCAGCGCCGGTGGGGCTGGGCTCCAGCACACGGAAGGTGCCGGTCATGCCCGCCTTGTCGGCGGCGTCGGCCATCTCGTATCCGATGGTGAAGGCGCGGTTCTCGCCCCGGGTGGTCAGTGCCACCACCGAGGAGCCCGCGCCGGAGAGGAACACCCCGCGGGCACCCGCCTTGAGGGCGTTGTCGAAGAGCACCTTCATCTCGTGGAACACCTTGCGCCGCTGGGGTTGGTGCAACCGGTCCTGGGTGGCCAGGCCCAGGTACTCCGGCCGGTCCAGGGCGAAGGCGGCCACCAGCAGGGCGGCCCGGCCCACGTTGAACACCGCATCCTCGCGGCTCACCATCTTCTCCAGCACCGCGCGAGCCTTCTTGGTGGGCAGCGGCCTGTCGGGGATGTACACCACGCACTGGAGGCTCTGCGGGACCGGCACGGGGGCGGCGTGGACGTGCTCACCGTCGCTCACGGCGATGGACATGCCACCCATGAGCGCCGGGGCAACGTTGTCCGGGTGGCCCTCCAGTTCGGTGGCCAGTTCCAGCAGCCGGTGGGGGGTGAGGGGGTAGCCCGCCAGGGCGTTGGCCGCGTACACGCCCCCCGCGATGGCGCAGGATGACGACCCCAGCCCCCGCGAGAGCGGCACCTCGGCCCACGACTCCATGCGCAGCGCACGACCGGTGATGCCCGCCTCCTCAAGCGTGCGCTGGGCGGCGCGGTAGCACAGGTTGGTCGGGTCGCGGCGCAGGTGCTCGGCGCCTTCGCCGTGCAGGGTCACCTCGGGCCGGTCGGCCCACGAGAGGCGCACATGGTTCCACAGCCCCAGGGCCATGCCCAGCGCGTCGAAGCCAGGGCCCATGTTGGCCGTGGTGGCCGGGACCCGGACGGTGATGGTGTCTGCCTGTGGGGTGCTCATGCGACGAGGCGAGATTATAGCAGTGGGGTTGGCTGTTGGGGGCGCAGTCCCCAACCGACCTTCAACGGCGAGTGTCCGAGCGAGGGGGGTGCGGGGGCCGCCGGGGGTTCGACGCGCAGCGACCAGGGGGTGTCCCCCTTCAGACCAGCGAGCGTAGCGAGCGAAAGGCACCCCCGGCTATACTCCCTGCAGCCTCACGCGCCTGTTCCCGGGCGCGTGTCGAGGGAGCGGGCATGGGCGTTCTGTACGTGGCGGGGGCGGCGGAGGGCGCGGGCGCGAGCACCGTGGCTGCAGGTCTCGTTGCCGCGCTGCGGTCAGCGGGGCACGATGCCACGCTGGGCGCCGGTGAGAGCGTTGCTGGGCCGCTGACGGTGGTGGACGGGATGCCCCTGAGCCCGGAGTCCGCCGCTAAGGCCGAGCGCCTGGGTGCGCGCGTGGTCGGCGTGCTGCCCTACGCCCGCGACCTGGATGCGAGCGTCGCCGCCCCCTGGCGCGAGACCTACGGCGAGCGGCTGGCGGGGCTGGTGCTGAACCGGCGCACCGCCAACGCGGAGCGAGACACCGCCACGCGGCTGGTGCCCGCGCTGGAGTCGGCCGGCGTGCCGGTGCTGGGCACGTTGGCCGAGGACCGGTTGCTGGGCGCGCCCACGGTGCGCGCGCTGGTGGAGGCGCTGGGCGCCACGCTGTACGCGGGCCAGGACGGCCTGGACGGGCTGGTGGAACACCTGCTCATCGGCGGGCTCATCACCGAGTGGGGCGGCAACTACTTCAACCGGCACCCCCATCAGGCGGTGCTGGTGCGCGGCGGGCGCATGGACATCCAGATGTCTGCCCTCAACTTCCCCCTCTCCGCACTGGTGCTCACCGGTGCCCAGACCCCTGCCCAGTACGTGCTTCAGCGCGCCGAGGCGCAGGAGGTGCCGCTGGTCGTGACCGGCAGGGGTACCGTGGAGGCGGCTGAGGCCCTCGCCGCTTTGACCCCTGCCCCGGCCGCCCATCCGGACAAGGCCTCCCGCGCCGTGATGCTGGTGGGCGGCGCCATCGCGTGCGAGCACCTGGGTGCGCTGGCGGGGGCGTCCTAGCTCCCGTGGCCCTCATCGCCGTCACCGCCACCGGCCCGAACGAGGCCGTCCCCTACGCCGCATCGGTGGAGCGCCGCGGAGGTACAACGCGCGTGCTCACCCCCAAGACGTTCCCTGGCTTGGCTGCGGCCATGGATGGGGTGTCGGGGCTGCTGCTGTGCGGCGGGTACGACGTGCACCCCTCCCGCTACGGGCAGGAGGTGGACCCGGCCGCCGGGGTGGAGACCTACCCCGACCGCGACGAGATGGAACTGGCGGTGCTTGCCCACGCGCTGGAGGCTGGTATGCCGGTGCTGGGCGTCTGCCGCGGGATGCAGCTGGTGAACGTGGCCTTCGGCGGCACGCTGCTGCAGGACCTGCCGGGGCACGGGCCAGGACGCGAGTCCGATGAGTCCGACGAGCCGGTGCTGCACCCCGCCTTCGTCTCCCCCGGCTCCAAGCTGGGGGCCATCCTGGGCGCGGGGGCCATCTATCGGGTGAACTCGCTCCACCACCAGGGCGCGCGGGAGGCGCAGCGTGCGCCGGGGCTGCTGGCCTCGGCCTACCACCCCACCGACGGGGTGATCGAGGCGCTGGAATCGCCCGCGCACCCCTACCTGATGGCCGTCCAGTGCCACCCGGAGCGCGAGTCAGAGGTGCCCCGTTCGTTCCTGCGGCTGTGGGAGTGGCTGGTAGGCTGGGCGGAGCGTTACGCGGAAGGGAGCATGCCATGAGGAGGCCCACACCCCCCAAGCAGGTGGACGCGAGCGGTCAGTGCCGCCACCTCTATCTGACCCGCGAGGCGACGTGCGTCCACTGCGGGATGCGCTTCCGCCTGACGTGGACCGCCCCCCAGCGGTGGATCGTGTTCCCTTCCGCGCGCAACGGGGCGATCACGGTGATGCTGGTGCTGCTCATGGCGGCGGCAGGGACGCTGGGCATCGGCGTGGCGACACCCTTCCTGCTGGCGGGCGCCGTGGCCTTCGGGTTGCGCGCGGGCCTGGGGGGGATGGAGCTGTTCATGCGCCACCAGTTCACCCCCGGCGTGCTGGGCAGGCTCCAGGCGCGCTCGCCCATCAACATCCTGGCGCCCAAGCGCCACCTGGGCTGGGTGGGCGCGGTGCGCTTCCCCATGGACCCCGCGCTGCACGCTCGCTTCGCCGAGGGCGACACGCTGCTGGTGGAGTACCTGCGCTGGTCGCGCCTGCCCGTGGCGGTGTACAGGGGCGAGCTGCCGGGCTAGGGGCCGGGTCGGGCCCGGCCCCGCTCGCTGCGCTTTCTCGTTCCAG
>JAYQTA010000017.1:0-16800 GCA_038147155.1 Candidatus Australimonas brisbanensis | reverse complement strand
CCGCGCGCACCGAGGCGATGCGCTCCTCGGCCATGCGCGCGGCGGCCTGCACCGTGGTAACCCCGTCCCGCGCGGCATCGGCCAGCACGCGGGCGGCGGTCTCGTGGATCTCGGCAGCCTTGGCCATGGCCCCGGCCCGGTCATAGGGGCGGCCTATCTCGTAGGAGACGTTGATGACGCCCCCCGCGTTGGCGATGTAGTCCGGCACGTAGGCGATGCCCCGTGCGGCCAGACGCGCGGCGTCCGCCTGCTCGTCGGCCAGCTGGTTGTTGGCCGCGCCCACCACGGCCGCTGCCTTGAGGCGGGGGATGGTCCGTTCGCTCAGGGCCCCGCCCAGGGCGCAGGGGGCGAAGATGTCGCACGGGGCGTCGAAGATGGCATCGGGCGCCACCACCTGGACGCCGGGCATGGCTCGCGCGCGCTCCAGCGCACCGGCGTAGGTGTCGGTCACCACCAGCGTGGCCCCGGCCTCCCGCAGGTGCCCGGCCAGCGAGGTGGCCACGTTGCCGAAACCCTGGAGCGCCACCGTGCGGCCCGAGAGGTCGTCGGAGCCCCACAGCGCCTCGGCCACCGCGCGCATGGCCTGGAAGATGCCGAAGCCCGTCACCACCGAGGGGTTGCCTGAACCACCCAGCGACTCCGGCAGCCCCACCACGTGGGCCGTCTCGTAGGAGATCCACTCCATGTCGCGGGCGCTCGCACCCACGTCCTCGGTGGTGATGTAGCGCCCGCCCAGGGTGTCCACGAACCGCCCGTAGGAGCGCAGCAGCGCCTCGGTCTTGGCGGTGCGCGGGTCGGCCAGGATCAGCCCCTTGCCGCCCCCGTAGGGCAGGCCCGCCGCCGCCGACTTGTAGGTCATGGCGCGGGAGAGCGCCAGCACGTCGGCGATGGCCGCGTCCTCGTCCGGGTGCGCCCAGATGCGGGTGCCGCCCAGCGCCGGGCCCAGGGTGCGGTCGTGGATGGCGATGAACGCCTTGAGGCCCACGGCCGGGTCCGTCCACACCGCCAGTTCCTCGTGGCCGTGGGTGCTCATGTACTCGACGAAGTGCATCGGGCGCTCCTGCGGGGGGCTGCCCGTATGCTATCAGGCGGGCACGCCTGCGGCAGCCTCGCACTCCGCTCGCTATGCGCTCGCTCGGATGGATGGGGACACCCCCTCGGCCCGCGCTGACGCGCTGGGCCTACCCCCGGCGGGGAGAGGTGCCCTCTCCCACTGCACCCCTCTAGCCCGGACACTCCCAGGCTGGTCGGCGTTCTTGGGGCTGCGCCCCACTCCAAGCCCCGAACTGTGCATGCTGCCCTGTGCGAGCCCGGCGGAGCGGGGGCCGAAGGGCCCCGGAATGGGCGAGCGGGGCCGCAGGCCCCACGTTGAGCGCCCGGCAGGGTGCGTAGACGGGGTAGCCCCCGAAGGAGGCGCAGGGGAGTCCCCTGTAACGAGCGAGCGCAGCGAGCGGGGCTAGAACAGGTCCTCGCGCTGGGCGCTGGAGCGTCCGTGGCCGGGGGTGGTCATGTCCCGGTAGAAGCCCTCGTCGTAGTCGCGAACGCGCACCACCACGGGCATGGGCAGCGCGTGGCCGAACAGCAGCGCCTGCTGCTTCGATTCCAGCCGCGCCAGCACGGCGCGCAGTTCACGCCCGCCCGGCGCGCCGGTGAGCACCGCGTCCACGTCGCGCTCGTTGTCCAACTGGCAGGCCAGGCGCGTGCCCACCTGGGAGAGCACCTCCGGGTCGATGCCGGAGGGGCGCTGGTCCACCACCAGCAGCGTGACGCGGTACTTGCGCATCTCGCGGGCGATGGCCCCGAAGATGGTCTGCCCCGCAAGCCCCGGCGCCAGGAACCGGTGCGCCTCCTCGATGGTGATGACCAGGGGCGTGGGTGCCTTGGCCCCGGCGGCGAGCGCCTCCTCGGTACGGTGGCGGTAGTCGGCGTGGATGCGCCGCGTGAGCAGGTTGGCGACCAGCAGGTAGGCCGTCAGGTCATCGCCGTAGCGCCCGAATTCCAGTACCACGTGCTTGCCCGCCGCCAGGTGCTCCAGCACCGTGCCGACGGCCCCGCCCCTCACGGCCCGCTCCGTCAGGAAGCCCAACCGCTCCAGCCCGCGCAGGCGTCGGGCCAGCGCCTCCACTGTGTTCAGGTTCTCCCGCAGCGCGTCGGCCAACTCCGCCGTGCGCTCGGCGTCCAGCGCCAGCAGCCCGCGCACCCACTCGCGGCCCAGGTGGCGGGCCACGGCGTAGGAGGCCTGCACGCCAAGGTCGGTGATGCCCAGGGTGGGGGCCAGGATGGCGATGTCCTCCGGCTCCACCTCGTCCATCCCCACCTGCACCGTGGCATCGGGGGTGACGCCCCGGCGCTGGGTGGAGGCGGGGTCCAGGCTGAAGAGGGAGACGCGCTCGCCGAACAGCTGCTTGAGCCCCTTGGCGGCATACCCGCCCTCGTTGGTGCCCGCCCAGCCGTACTCGGAGTGCATGTCGAACACCAGGTTGGTGGCCGCCCCACGCTGGACGATGGCCGCCAGCAGGATGCGGGTGAGGAAGCTCTTGCCGGAGCCCGACTTGCCGAACACCCCGTTGGAGCGCTCTGCCAGCGCGCCCAGGTCCAGGCACACGCGGGCGTCCTCCATGTCCAGGGGGCTGCCCACGTACACGTGCGAAGCGTCCTCATGGCCGAACACCGCGCCCACGTCCTCGTTGGAGGCGCGGTGCACCGGGGCGAAGTGGGGCGGTACCGCACGCGCGGGCCGGGGCGCCTCCTCCCCCACGCCCAGGGCCAGCATGGGGCTGAACGCCGCCACGGCGTAGGCGCTGGTGCCCGCCAGCACCTCGGTGAGCGCGGGGTCGGCCGCGCCCAGCGCCGCCGCCAGGTGCGCGTCCGCCGTCTCCAGACGCAGGTCGGTGATCATGCCGAAGTAGCGCGCCGCCGCGCCCTGGGCGGTGGCGAAGGTGCCCACCTTTGCCTCCTCCACCGCCTGGGGGCTGGCGAGGCGCACGTCGAGCCCGCGGTTCAGCGAGCCGCCCACCACCATGCCCAGCGGCATGGACGCGCCGGCGCGGGGTGCATCTAAAGAGTCGCGGAAATCGCTCATCGGCCCCCCCTGCGCCGTCGGCGGGGAAGGACCCACCAGAATACCACGGGGCCGCCGAAGAAGAGGGCGACGGGGAGGAGGTACCAGGCCTGGTTGAGCTCCTCGCCGCCGAACATGGCCATGAACACCGTGCCCAGCAGCATGACCATCATCAGCCCTGCGGCGAAGACCTTGCTGGCCAGGCCCGCCAGTGCGTACACCAGGTACATGCCTACGCCTCTGCCAGGTGCAGGCGGCGCACCAGCGCGTTCACCCGCCCCGTCTGGGCCGGAATCTCGGCGGCAACGGCCCGTGCGACCGCCAGCAGGAAGCCGCGCCGGTCATCGAAGGCCCCGGCCAACTGGCGCAGCGCTGCGGCCAGCACCTCATCGCCCCCCGGCCCCGCCAGCAGCAGGGAGACGAACCCGAAGCGCCCTCCGTCGCCCGTGGCGAAGGCGCGCCCGGCGTCCCCATCGCAGGCGTGGGCGAAGGCGTGCACGCGCGGAGGGCGCGGCGGCAGGTGGTGGCGCACCCCATCCGGGGCGGCGAAGCCGGTCACCGTGATGCCCACGCTGGTGTGCAGCAGGCGCTCCAACTGCGGATGCGCCGCGTGCAGCGCCGCCTCGTCGGTGACATCGGCTCCGCGCGCGATGACCCGCCTGCCGGGGTCCAGGGAACCGGTCTCGATGGCGTCCACCACCCCGAACACCTCACCCGCGCGCACCAGCGCGCCCAGGGGAGGGGCCTGGTAGAGGGCGTGCGATTGCACCAGCAGGTGGGTGGTGGAGGCCTCCACCACCTCGCCGAAGCGCCCGTCAGCGGCCGGAGGTGCGTCCGTCATGGGGGGCATTGTCCGGGAGGGGCCCCCATGGGGCAAGGCCCGGCGGGCGGGCTCTGGTAGGCTGGCGGCATGGACACGATGCGTGCGCTGGTGCTGCGAGAGGCGGGTGAGGAGCCGGTATTGGAGGAGCAGGAGCGAGCGCTCCCCGTCCCCGGCCCCGGCCAGGTGCGCCTGCGGGTGGGTGCCGCCGGTTTCTCCCACCACGATGCGCTGGTGCTCCGGGGCGTGCTGCGCCGGGGCGTGAGCCTCCCGCGCGTGCCGGGGCACGAGGTTGCGGGCGAGGTAGAGGCGGTGGGTGAGGGCGTCGCCTCCTCGCTGGTGGGCCTGCACGCCGTGGTGGTGCCCGGTGCGCTGGGGCATGCGCAGGACGGAGCCTTCGCCACCCACCTGCTGGCCGATGCGCCGTCCCTGGTGCCGCTCCCGTCCAGCCTGGACATGGCCCAGGCCGCGCTGTTGGCCGCGCCGCTGGGCGTGGCGCTCAAGGGGCTGGACGCGGTGGCGGCGCAGGCGGGCGAGACGGTGGTGGTCACCGGGGCGTCGGGTGGGCTGGGTCTGCACGCGGCGGAGGCCGCGCACGTGTTGGGTGCGCGGGTGCTGGGCGTCAGCGCCGGTGCTGCCAAGCTGGCGCGGCTGGAGGCGCTGGGCTGCTTCGATGCCGTCCTGGACGCCGATGGCCCGTGGGCCGAGGCGGTGCGCGCACTCACGGAAGAGCAGGGGGCAGCGGTGGCGGTGGACACCGTGGGCGGGCCGGGCCTGGCCGAGTCGGTGCGGGCGCTGGCCGTCGGGGGGCGTTGCCTGCTGCTGGGGGAACTGGGTGGCGAACCCGCCCCGCTCCCCGTGGCGGAGGTGCTGTTCCGCGGCGCCACCCTGGTGGGCAGCCTGGGGGTTGAGCGCCGGCACGCCGAACGCGCGCTCGCCCTGGTGCTGGGCGGACGGGTGAGTCCCGTGGTGGATCGCGAACTGACGCTGGACGCGACCGGGGTGCGCGAGGCGCTGGGCCTGCTGCGGGGGCGTTCGGTGGTTGGGCGGGTGGTGCTGCGCCCGGCCTAGGCGCGCGCGCGCAGCAGGTACCCCGCGCCCTCCTCCAGGCCCGTTGCGCGCGGGAGTACCACGTCGGCCGAGCGCACCTGGTAGCGCTCCCCCTCGGCGGCCTCCGGCGGCTCGGTGCCTGCCTCCAGGGCGCGCACGGCGTCCAGCAGGCGCTTGCGCACCGCGATGATGGCAGCGTCCGAGCTCACCAGCCGCTCGTGAGTGCGGTCCATCACCAGCCCGCCCTGGTCCTCCTGCACCGCGAAATCCTGCGCCGAGATGGAGCGGATACCCGTGGCCGAGGCGCCGGAGCGCTGGAGCGTCCGGTCGATCAAATAGTCGTTCCCCTGATTCTCCGCAGTGAGGAACGTGCCGGGGATCAGTTCGGGCATCAGCACGCCCCCCGTCTCCATCTCGTCACGCTCCTGCGGCGTGAAGGGGCGCGTGGGGTGCCACCAGCACCGGAAGTAGAGGGTGTGCTCATCGTCCATGGGCACCCGCATGTTGATGTGGATCGGCGCGTCGTACTGGGGGGCCACGATGGTGTGCCCAGGCATGAGCCACTGACTCACCCGCCAGTAGTAGTCATCGGGGCCCGCATCGCGCCGGGCGGCCAGGCGCACCCCGGCGGGCGAGTCCTCAACGAACCAGCGCGGGTGCCGGTCCGTTCCCATCCACGGCCTGCCCGCCCCGGCCAGGGCCAGGGCCCGGGAGGGCGGCCCGGCGGGGGGGCGCGGTGGCACATGCAGGAACGAGACGTGGCTCGAGTCCACGTCCCCCTCCATCACCTGCAGGTAGTTACCGGGCAGCTCCATCTTGCGCACGAACCGCTGCGCGTCCGGGACGTTGGCGCACTCCAGCAGGGGCAGCGCGGGCCGCAGGTGCGCCGGGCCCATGTAGACCCACACCAACCCGCCGAAGTCCGCGCCGGGGTAGGCCGCCAGGGCCGTCACCTTGTCCCTGAACGTCGCGCCCTCCGGGGCATTGGGCACATCCAGGCATGCCCCGTGCACGTCGAACAGCCAGCCGTGGTAGGCGCAGCGCAGGCCGCCGTCCTCCACGCGCCCCCAGAACAGGCTGGCGTGCCGGTGGGGGCAGCGCTTGTCCAGGAACCCCACGCGTCCGGTCTCGTCCCGGAAGGCAACCAGTTCCTCTCCCAGCACCTTCACCCGCACGGGCGGGCAGGCAGGCTCTGGGAGTTCGTCGGCCAACAGCACCGGGAGCCAGAAGCGCCGGAACAATGCGTTCATCGGCGTGCCGGGGCCCACCTGGGTCAGCAGGGCGTTCTCTTGTGCGGAGAGCAGGGGCCACCTCCCCATGCGACGTGGGGCGCAGCCTAGCGCGCGGGGCCGGGTGAGGGAAGCGGGCGGCTAGCGCGCGCGCCCGCCCACCAGTGGGATGCGCCGGAACGCGCGCCCCAGTTCGCCTTCTTCCCAGGCAACCAGGATGAGGGAGGCGATGAAGATGGACGAGTAGGTGCCCACCGTCACACCGGCCAGCATCACGTACAGCAGCGGGCGGATCGCCGCCCCGGCGAAGAGCGCCAGCCCCAGCACCACGATGAGCAGGGTGATGGAGGTGTTGAGGGAGCGGGCCACCGTCTCGCGTACGCTCACGTTCACCAGCTCGGCCATTCGCAGGCCGGGCATGCGGGTGGTGTTCTCACGCAGGCGGTCGAACACCACGATGGTGTCGTTGACCGAGTAGCCGATCACGGTGAGCACACCGGTGATGAACATGGCGTTCACCTCCAGGCCCGCCACCTTGCCCAGCAGGGAGAAGACGCCCAGGACGATGACCGTGTCGTGCACCAGGGCGATGATGGCCGCCGTGCCGTACCGGAAGGGAGAGGGCACCCGGCGGAAGGCCCAGGTGACGTAGAAGAGGATCACCACCGTGGCCACCACCACCGCGATGGCGGCGTTGCGCACGTTCTCGGAGCCGATGACCCCCGACACAGTGTCCAGCGATTCCACCGTCCCGCCCATGCCCGCCAGCGCATCGCGCAAGCGGGTCTCGTCTCCAGGGGTGGTGATGTTGCCGTCGGCGTCACGCTGGTCCAGCGTGAGCTCGCCGAGGCGGATGAAGAAACCGTTCTCGCCGGTGGCCTGCACCACCGCCTCGGGGTGACCCAGGCCGGTGATGGCATCGGTGACCTGCGCGCCCGTCACGGGCGAATCGAAGGTCACCGAGAGGGCGGCACCGCCCGTGAAGTCGATGCCTGCCTTGAGCCCCGGTGGCACGGCGAGCAGCACCAGGGAGGCGACGACCAGCACCAGGGAGATGAGCAGGTAGATGCGGCGGTGGCGAACGATGTCCATCTAGGCGCCTCGCTCCGCCCGAACGACCCGCTCGGGACTGAACAGGGTGGGGTGGTTGCGCAGGGCCGTCTCCAGGACGATGAACAGCAGCCGCTTGCTCACCAGGATGGCGGTGAACATGGAGGCCACCACGCCGATGGCCAGCGCCACGGCGAAGCCGGTGACGGCGGTGTTGGCGGCGCTGGAGCCGAAGAAGAACAGCACGCCCGCGATGAGCAGGGTGGAGACGTTGCCGTCCCGGATGGAGGTCCAGGCGCGGTTGAAACCCATGTTCGCAGCGAAGGAGAGCGAGCGACCGGTGCGCAGCTCCTCCTTCATGCGCTCGAAGATGAGGATGTTGGCGTCCACCGCCATACCCAGGGACATGATGAACCCGGCCACCCCCGCCAGGGTGAGGGTGATGGGCACCAGCTTGAACACCGCCAGCACCAGTGCGGTGTAGAACACCAGCGCCAGGGCGGCCACCAGGCCGGAGAAGCGGTAGTAGGCCAACATGAAGAAGACCACCAGCGCCAGGCCCACCAACCCGGCCTCGATGGCCTCGCTCAGCGAGCGCGCGCCCAGGGAGGGGGCCACCAGGGAGGAGGAGAGCTCCGTCACCGGGATCGGCAGACGGCCGGAGTTCACCTGGATGGACAGCAAGCGCACATCCTCGGTGGTGAAGTTGCCGCTGATCTGGCCGGAGCCGGAGAGGATTGGCTGACGCACCCCCGCCGAGACCAGCGTCTCCCCGTCCAGCACGAAGGCCAGCTGGTTGGCGATGGCCGCAGCGTTGGTGTCGTAGATGCGCTGGGTCACCTCTGCGAAGCGCCGGGCAGCGGAGGTGTTGAGGGTGAACAGCAGCAGGGGCTGGCCGGTCAGGTTGTCCGTGCCCGGCTGGGCCGAGGCCATGTCAGCGCCCGTTAGGCCGGAGGGCCGGTCCTCGGCGCTGGCCGGGTCGGCCGGGTCGCACAGGGCGTCCAGGCACACGCGCTCCGTGATCTCCAGCTTGGCGGTGCGGCCGATGAGTTCCTTGGCCGCGGCCTCGTCGCCGATGCCGGGGAGCTGGATCAGCAGCCGGTCGTCGCCCAACTGCTGCACCGAGGGCTCCGCCACGCCCAACCCATCCACACGGCGGGTGATGACGCGCACCAACCCCTCCATGTCGTCTGCGGTGGGCTTGGTGTCTGCGTCGCCCGCCTGGTAGATCAGCTGGATGCCGCCCGCCAGGTCCAGGCCCAGCCGCAGCCCCAGCACCTCGTCGGAGCCGCGCTGGAGGTTGGCCCCCAACAGGCCGATGTCGATGATGCGGACGGAGAGGGCGGCGATAGACAGCCCCAGCACCACCACGATGGCGAGCAGGGCCTTCCAGTGCAAGCGACGGAGCACGTTCTGTCCTTCTGGGGGCGCCGGGGCGGTTGCCCTGACGCCGGAGCATGGGCTGGTGCCGGGGTAATCCGCCCGCCGCGCACGAGTGCGTATTGTAGCACGGGGAAGGGGCCGCGGGAACGGCTTCCCGCAGCGTTTGCACCAGCGCTAGGCGCCGGTGGGACCGGGCCCGGAAGCAGAGGCAGGGGCCACCTCGCCCTCACCCTCCTCCTCTTCACCCAACTCAACCTCGTACAGGTCGTCCTTGGAGCGCAGGTAGTCCACGTAGAGGACCCCGTCCAGGTGGTCGCACTCGTGCTCGAGGGCCTGGGCCAGGAGCCCCTCCACGCCCTTGTAGCGCACGGGCTTGCCCTCCAGGTCCACGGCGCGGGCCCACACCCGCTCGGCGCGGGGGATCTGCCCCTGCCAGCCGGGGAGGGAGAGGCACCCCTCCGTGACCTCGCGCTCACCCTCCTTGCGGGTGATCTCCAGGTTCACCAGTACCGTGGGCTCCGGGTCCTCGGGCATCTGGATCACGCACACACGCTTGAGCACGCCGATCTGGTTGGCCGCCAGGCCCACGCCCGCATAGTGGTACATGGAATCCACCATGTCGGCGGCCAGCTTGCGCAGGGCGGCGTCGGCGGGCCCGCGCACCTTCTTCGCCTTCTCACGCAGGACCGGGTCGGGCATGTAGCGCATCTTCAGGACTGCCATGGGGGAAGTATAGCGCCCCGGCTGCGGTAGGCCCGATACGCGAGTGGTGAGGGAGGCGCGCTAGAGCGTGCTGGCGGGGTCGACCTCCACCCCCCAGCCGGGCGGCATGCTCACCTGCTCCAGCACCTGGTGCGGCTGGGGCCCGCGCACCAGCACCCCCCAGCGCCACCCGCCACGCCCACGTGGGGGGAAGGCGGGGGCGGGGCCCACCACCTCGCTCCCGGCGATGTCCCACGACGCGATGGCGTGGCGCAGGGCATTGGCCATTCGCGTTGCCTCCTGGCGGGCATGGCGCTGGTCGGTGTGGGTGAATAGCAGGCGCACCAGCCGGCCGAAGGGCGGGTAGCCGTGGGCGCGCCGGTGGAGCAGCTCTTGCTGGTAGAAGGCCCCGTAGTCCTGGTCGGCGGCGGTTTGCACTGCGTAGTGCTCCGGCTGGTAGGTCTGGATGATGGCCCGACCCGGTAACGATGAGCGTCCGGCACGCCCGGCCACCTGAGTGAGCAGCTGGAAGGCGCGCTCCGGGGCCCGGTAGTCCGGCACGTTCAGGCCGATGTCGGCCAGCACCGCGCCCACCAGCACCACCCCCGGGAGATCCAGTCCCTTTGCCACCATCTGCGTGCCCACCAGAACGTCCCCCTCACCTCGCTCGAATGCCTCCAGCAGGCGCGTGTGCGCCGCCACTGTGGGTGCGGTGTCGTGGTCCCAGCGCAGCACGCGCGCTTGGGGGAAGGCAGCCGCCACCTCGCTTGCCAGGCGCTCCGTGCCCAGCCCCAGGGAGCGTATGGACGCACTGCGGCAGGCGGGGCAGGTGCGCGGCATGCCGCGCCGGCGGTTGCAGTGGTGGCACAGCAGCAACGACTGCCCCTCCTGTGTGTGCAGCGTGAAGGGCGTGCCGCAGTGGGTGCAGCGCACTGGCTGCCCGCAGGTGCGGCACTCCACCACCGTGGCAGCCCCGCGCCGGTTCAGGAACAGGATCGCCTGCTGGCCCGCTGCTAGCGTCTCTTCCAGCCCCGCGCGCAGCGCCCTGCTGAACACCGAGCGGTTGCCCGCACGCAGCTCGGCGCGCATGTCCACCACCTCCACCGCAGCGCGGGGCCGCGCCGCCCCGGAGCGTTCGATGCGCTCCTCCAGCCCGAGGCGCGTCAGTCGTCCGTGCTCGGCGGCGAAGGCCGTGACCACGTCGGGGGTGGCGGAGCCCAGCACCACCGGGGCTCCGGTGAGCTCCCCCAGGGCGAGGGCCACGGCGCGGGCGTGGTAGCGGGGCTGGTTGTCCGCCTGCTTGTAGGCGGGCTCGTGCTCCTCGTCCACCACCACCAGCCCCACCCGTTCCAGCGGGGCGAACACCGCCGAGCGCGGGCCCACCACCACATCCGCCTCGCCCCTGCGCGCGCGCCACCAGGCAGCCCACGCCTGGGTGGGCGAGAGGCCGGAATGCAGCACCGCGACCCGGCCGGGGAAGCGCGCCTCGAATCGAGCCACCGCCTGGGGCGTGAGCGAGAGTTCCGGCACCAGTACGATGGCCTGCCTGCCCCGGCCAAGGCAGTGGGCCAGCGCTTGCAGGTACACCTCCGTCTTGCCGGAGCCGGTGACCCCGTGGAGCAGGAAGCCCTGTGCGGTCTGGGCGTCCTGCGCCCCGTTGATGGCCGCCAGCGCCGCGGCTTGGGCCGGGGTGGGCAGCAGTGAGGGGGCCGCGGAGGCGGTGGTGAGGGCGGGGGCCAGCGGTTCCAGCGCGGCGGCGCCCCGTCGCACCAGCCCGTCCACCGCGCTGGCCCCGAACTCCTCGCGCGCCTCGGCGGCGGGCAGCGGGCCCTCCGCCAGCCGCAGCGCCAGCGCCGCCTGCCTGGGCGCGCGGGCGAGGTGCCGCAGCGCGCAGGGCGCGCGGCCCAGTAGAGGGCGCACCGCCAGCACGGGCCGGGCGGGTTGAGGCGGGCGCGGGACGGCGGTCTCCTCCTCCACCAACCCAGCCTCCGCCAGCGCGCGGGCGGCATTCGCCGTCCAGGGCCCCAGGGTGCGCGTCAGCGTCGCCAGGGAGTGGGGGCGTGGGTGGGCGTGCAGGTAGGCCAGCAGGCGGCGGGGGCCCTCGCCCAGCCGCTCCGGGGCTGGGGCGTTCGGGGCGAGGCGCAGGCGGGTGCCGGAGCGCGTGCGCAGGCCGGGCGGGAGCAGGGGGGCCAGCGCGTCGTAGAGGGTGGAGCGGTACTCGCGCGCCACCCAGCGGGCCAGTGTGAGCCCTGCAGGTGAGATGAGGGGGGCCGGGAACACCAGCCCGGCGATGGGCTTGGCGTAGCCCGCCTTGGACGCGCCGACGCGCTCGGTCACCACCCCGGCGAGCGTCCGGTTGCCGAAGGGCACCCGCACCAGGTGGCCGGGGCGCACCTCCATGCCGGGGGGGACGGCGTAGGTGAACAGTTCGGGCCCATCGGCCACGCGCGCGTCCACCGCCACGTCGGCGAAGGGGGGCGCGTCAGGTGGGGGCTGGGGGGTGCTCACAGCCGGGCCAGTCTACGGCCCACCCCCGGCACGCGAAAGGCGGGGCCGTCGGGCCCCGCCTTGGGTGTGCGTTGATGAGCAGGCCAGCGCCTAGTGTTTGGCGCGTGAGCGCTCCTTGATGCGGGCGGCCTTGCCGGACAGATCGCGCAGATAGTACAGGTTCGCCTGGCGCACGATGCCCTGGCGGACCAGTTCCACGGACTCCACGTTGGGGGAGGCGAAGAAGAAGCTGCGCTCAACACCCACCCCGGAGGCCACGCGCCGGACGGTGAAGGAGGCGGAGGGGCCGCCCTTGCGGGTGCGGATCACCACGCCCTGGAAGCTCTGCTGACGCTGGCGGTCGCCCTCGCGGATCCAGGCGTTCACCTTCACGGTGTCACCCACCCGGAACTCGGCGATCTTCTCGTTGCTCTGCAGCTGCACCGCTTCGCGTGCTTCCATGACTCTCGCTCTCTCGTTCGCTACTCGCGTGCTCACCGGCCACTGGGGCAGGCGGGGCGGCGGGTGCGCCGCACAACCACGCAAGTATACGCGAGGCCCCTGCGTGCGGCAATATGCGGGCTCGCTCCTAGAGGTTCGTCACCAGGTGGACCGAGGGCAGATCATCGGCCCACGGGTCGGCGCGCGGCTCTAGGTGGTCGGCATCGCGCACCTGCACCTGCCCATCCTTCCACGCCACCAGCACGCCGGAGCGCCCGTCCAGCAGCGCGTCGGCGGCCTTCACCCCCATGCGCGTGGCCAGGATGCGGTCGAAGGGCGTGGGGCTGCCGCCCCGCTGCACGTACCCCAGCACCGTGTAGCGCGCCTCGAAGGGTGTGGGCGAGTCGTTGATCAGCCGGGTGAGCTCGGCGGCGGGCCAGGGCGCGCCCTCGGCCAGGACGATGATGCAGTGGCGCTTGCCGCGGGCGAACACCACCTCCATCTCCTCCAGAACGCGGCCCAGGTCCGTGGGGCGCTCCGGCGTCAGGATGATCTCCGCACCCGTGGCCAGTCCCGCCATCACCGCGATGTAGCCGCAGTGACGGCCCATCACCTCCACGATTATCGCCCGGTGGTGTGCGCTGGCGGTGTCGCGGATGCGGTCGATGGCGCCGATGGCCGTGTGGATGGCCGTGTCCGCGCCGATGGTGATGTCCGTGCCGGGCATGTCGTTATCGATGGTGCCGGGCACCGTCACCGTGGGCATCCCCAGCCGGTGCAGCTCCTGGGCCCCCTGGAGCGAGCCCTCGCCGCCGATGACCACCAGCCCCTCGATGCCCTCGGTGCGCAGGTAGTCCACGCATCCCTCGCGCACCTCGGGGCGCAGGAACGCCGCCGAGCGCCCGGAGCCGATCATGGAGCCGCCGCGCTGGAGCATGTTGGCCACATCGCGCGCTGAGAGGGGCTGCAGGCGCTCGTCCACCAGCCCGTTGTAGCCGTCCCACACGCCCAACACCTGGGCGCTGCGCACGCTCGCCGCGCGCACCACCGCCCGGATGCAGGCGTTCATCCCCGGGGCATCCCCCCCGCTGGCCAGCACGGCGATCCTGTTCATGGGGCGATTCTACTCCTGCCCCTGCGCGGGGCCACGGCCTTGCGCAGGCCGGAAAGTGGGGCTTGACGGCGCGAGGGGTGGGTTGGTATGGTGGACACGAAGGCTTTTGGTGGTTTGGGCGAGGCGGACCCACCCGTACCCATCCCGAACACGGAAGTGAAACGCCTCAGCGCCGACGATACTGGTTGGGCAACTGACTGGGAAAATAGGCCACTGCCGGGAGCCTCCAATTAACGATACAAGACCCGGGCCACACGGCTCGGGTCTTTCGTTATCCCTGCCAGCACCCGCGCAACCCCTGCCCTGTCCGGCGACGAAATGCCTGCATGCAGGCACCCAGTCCCCGAGGCCTTACGGCAGATGATGGCCCCGCAAAAGCGCCTCGCTCGCCTTTACACCCCCTCGCGCGCAGGCGTAGACTGCTCATACGGGAGGGTAGGCCTCCTGTGGAGCGTAGCGTGAGCGAACAGCAGGCCGACAACCAGCGATCCCAGCCGACCATGGAGGAATTGCTCGCCGAGGAGGCTCCCGCACAGGAGTTGCGTCGCGGCGAGATTGTGGACGGCGTGGTGGAGCGGGTGGATCAGGACGGAGTCCTGGTCTCGGTGGGTCACAAGTCCGAGGGCATCGTCCCCCAGCGGGAGATGCGCTCCCTTGGCCCCGATCCCGCCACGCAGGTGCACGTGGGGCAGACGATCCCCGTGTTCGTCATCGACGCCCA
This sequence comes from Candidatus Australimonas brisbanensis, assembly GCA_038147155.1. Lineage (GTDB taxonomy): Bacteria > Chloroflexota > Dehalococcoidia > Lucifugimonadales > Australimonadaceae > Australimonas > Australimonas brisbanensis. The sequence goes on along the minus strand of JAYQTA010000017.1, from coordinate 2,742 downwards.
CGGCGCCGAGGGTTCGGCGCTGCTGTCCATCGACCGCGCGCGCGGCGATGCGGCATGGGACAAGCTGGAGGAGATCGCCGAGTCGGGCGGGACCATCACCGGCCGTATCGTGGGGCACAACCGCGGCGGTGCCGTGGTGGACATCGAGGGCCTCCAGGCCTTCGTTCCCCTCTCCCAGACGGTGCTCCCCCCCGGTGAGGAACCCGACCGGGCCCTGGCCGCCCGCGTAGGGCAGGAGGTCACTCTCAAGGCCCTGGAGATCAATCGCCGCCGCAACCGGGCGGTGCTCTCCGAGCGGGCCGCCAACCGCGAGCAGCGGGAGGGGCAGCGGGCCAAGCTGCTGGAGGGGCTGGAGGAAGGCCAGACGCGTCGCGGGCGGGTCACGGGGGTGTCCAACTTCGGCGCCTTCGTGGACATCGGCGGCGCCGACGGGCTGGTGCACATCTCCGAACTGTCCTGGTCTCCGGTCTCCTCGGTGGACGAGGTGCTCAAGGTGGGCGACGAGGTGGACGTGTACGTCCTGCGGGTGGACCGCGAGACGAACCGCATCGCCCTGAGCCTGCGGCGCCTGCAGCCCACGCCCTGGCAGACGGCTGCCGAGCGGTTCGCCCCCGGCCAGCTGGTGCAGGGCACCATCACCAAGCTCACCGACTTCGGCGCCTTCGCCCGCGTGGAGGATGGCGTCGAGGGGCTGGTGCACATATCAGAACTGACCGAAGCGCACATCCGCCATCCGCGGGTGGCCGTTTCGGTTGGGGATACAATGACCCTGCGGGTCATCAGCCTTGATCCCGAGCGGCGACGCCTGGGTCTGAGTCTGCGACAGGTGGAGCAGGCCGACGACGACGCCCCACGGGAGTATCGCGACCGCCTCGACGGCATCGAACCTAGTGACGGGGACGAGGCCGAGTAGGCGGAACGATCGGGAGGGAAGGCAATGGCGAGCCGATTCGAGAAGTTCTCAGAACGCGCCCGGCGCGTACTCTCGCTGGCCCAGGAAGAGGCCCAGCGGTTCAACCACAACTACATCGGCACCGAGCACATCCTGCTCGGTCTGGTGCGTGAGACGGACGGCGTTGCCGCCCGTGTCCTCTCCAGCCTGGGTGTGGAGCTGCCCAAGGTGCGCTCCGCCGTGGAGTTCATCATCGGCCGGGGCGAGCGCCCCTCGCCGGGTGACATCGGCCTGACCCCGCGCGCCAAGAAGGTGATCGAGCTGGCGGTGGACGAGGCCCGGCGCCTCAGCCACCACTACATCGGCACCGAGCACCTGCTCATCGGCATCATGCGCGAGGGCGAGGGTGTGGCGGCCGGCGTGCTGGAGTCCCTGGGCGTCTCGCTGGACAAGGTTCGCGCTGAGACCACCCGCATCCTCAACCAGTCCGTGTCCCAGGGTGGGCAGGGCGCTCAGACGGCGCGCGCCTCCACCCGCACCCCCACCCTGGACCAGCTGGGCATCGACCTGACCGCCGCGGCGCGCGCGGGCAAGCTGGACCCGGTGGTGGGGCGCTCCAAGGAGATCGCCCGCGCCGTGCAGATCCTCTCTCGCCGCACCAAGAACAACCCGGTGCTGGTGGGCCCTCCTGGCGTGGGCAAGACCGCCATCGTCGAGGCCCTGGCCCAGCAGGTGGTGGCGGGCGAAGTGCCCGAGAACCTGGCCTCCAAGCGCGTGGTCACCCTGGACATGGGCGCGCTGGTGGCGGGCACCAAGTACCGCGGTGAGTTCGAGGAACGCCTCAAGAAGGTCATCGAGGAGATCAAGGCCGCAGGCAACTGCGTGCTGTTCATCGACGAGATGCACACTATGGTGGGCGCTGGCGCGGCCGAGGGCGCGGTGGACGCCGCCAACATCCTCAAGCCCTCGCTGGCGCGCGGTGAGATTCAGTGCATCGGCGCCACCACCCAGGACGACTACCGCAAGTACGTGGAGCGCGACCCGGCCCTGGAGCGGCGCTTCCAGCCCGTGACCGTGGAGGAGCCGTCCGTCGAGGAGACGGTGGAGATCCTGCGCGGCATCAAGTCCAAGTTCGAGGAGCACCACGGCGTGGAGATCCGCGACGAGGCGCTGACGGCGGCGGCCACCCTGGCCAGCCGGTTCATCGCGGACCGCTTCCTGCCCGACAAGGCCATCGACCTGATGGACGAGGCGGGCTCGCGGGTGCGCATCCGCACCTCGGGCGTGCCCCTGTCGGTGAAGGAGTCGCAGAAGGTGCTGGAGACGGTGCGCCGCGAGAAGGAAGAGGCCATCGCCCAGCAGCAGTACGAGTACGCCGCCGAACTGCGTGACCGCGAGCTCAAGTTGGCGGACAAGCTCCAGCAGCTCCAGTCCGAGTGGCGGGCGACCTCCACGGACAACGAACAGCCCGTGGTGGACGACGAGGAGATCGCCGAGGTGGTCAGCATGTGGACGGGCATCCCCGTCACGCGCATGGCTGTCGAGGAGACCCAGCGCCTCCTGCACATGGAGGAGCACCTGCACCAGCGCATCGTGGGCCAGGACGAGGCCATCGTGGCCATCGCCAAGTCGGTGCGCCGCGCCCGCGCGGGCCTGAAGGACCCGCGTAGGCCCATCGGCAGTTTCCTGCTGCTGGGCCCCACCGGCGTGGGTAAGACCGAACTGGTCCGGGCCCTCTCGGAGTTCATGTTCGGCTCGTCCGATGCCATGGTGCGGCTGGACATGTCGGAGTTCATGGAGCGCCACACCGTGGCCCGCCTGGTGGGTGCACCTCCGGGGTACGTGGGCTA
>JAYQTA010000016.1:0-19845 GCA_038147155.1 Candidatus Australimonas brisbanensis | reverse complement strand
ATGAGCACCAACCCGTTCCAACGCCCGCCCTCCGGCGCCGCCCACGAGGCGGCCCGTCGCATCCGCGCGCAGGGGCCGCTCACCTTCGCTGACTTCATGGCCATCGCCCTCTACTGGCCGCAGGGCGGCTACTATGCAGGGCCCGCGCCCATCGGCGCACGGGGTGACTTCACCACCGCACCGCACACCCACCCCGCCTTCGGGGCTCTGGTGGGCCGCTGGCTCGCCGCCGCCTGGGAGGCGCTGGGCCGCCCGGCCTCGTTCCCGGTGCGCGAACCGGGGGCCGGGGCTGGCCGTCTGGGCCTGGACGTGGCCGCCGCCGCGCGCTCCCTGGGCGCCGGGTTCGCCGATGCCCTGGACTACGTGGGCGTGGACGTGCGGCCGGGCCCCGCAGGGCTGGGCTGGCGGGTGGCCGACGCCCTCGCTTCGGAGCACCTTTCCGGCGCCATCGTCGCCAACGAGCTGCTGGACGCGCAGCCGGTGCATCGGGTCACGCTTCGTGGGGGCGTGCTGCGCGAACTGCAGGTGGGGCTCGACGCCGAGGGGCGGTTCATCGAGGTGGAGGCCGACCCCTCCACCCCGGCGCTGGCTCAACGTCTGGATGGCCTGGGCGTGCGGCTGGGGGAGGGGCACCGGGCAGAGGTGAACCTGGGGCTGGGCGCCTGGTTCGACCAGGCCGCAGCGGCCCTCGCCCGCGGCTACCTGCTGGCGGTCGACTACGGGCACGAGGCACCGGCCTACTACGCGCCGGAACGTGCGCGCGGCACGCTACGGTGCTACGCCGGCCACACGCTGAACATGGATCCGTACCGCGACGTGGGCCGCCAGGACATCTCCGTCCACGTGGAGTGGACCAGCGTGCGCCGGGCCGCCGAGGCGGCGGGGTTCACCCACCAGGGCGCGAGCACCCAGGCCGCCTTCCTGCGCGCCATGGGGATGGACGCACTGCGGGTGGAGACGGCGCGCAGGCCAGACCTGCCCGCTGCGGTGCGCGCGGCGAACCTGCGGGGCCTCGACGCCCTCGTGGACCCGGAGGGCATGGGCGGGTTCGCCGTGCACGTCTTCGCAAAGGATGCCCCGGTGCTGGGCGCGGGCCTGACCGGCGAACCCGCGGGCGTCCCGCTCCCCGCAGCGCCGGTGGCCGGGCCGGAGCACACCTCGTTCAGCCCGCCGGAGCCGCAGCTGTTGTCGTGGGATGAACTGATGCGCTGAGGCCCCACCGGTGATGGCGGGGCCTCAGGGTCTGCGTTGGGTTGGGGCCGGGCGGGATTAGTCGTCCACGTCCAGCTCGATCAGCTCGCCGGTGAGCGGATTCACCTTGGCCTCCACCCGCATGCCCACCTCCAGAGCCCCGAAGGTGTCGTTGTCGCCCTTCAGGTCCAGCTGCGTGGAGCCGGTCACGGTGTAGGTGCCAGCGACACCGGACTCGCTGGTGATGGTCACGCTCTGGGCGTCGGCATCGAGGCCGGTGATGGTGCCCTTCACCTCGCGCATCTCCGCGTTGCCGGAGCCGGAGTTCTCCTGCTCTGCGTCCTTGTCGTGGCCCTCCCGATCCTGCACCTTGAGCAGCGCGCCGGTGAGCGGGTCGACATTGGTCACCACCGCCATGCCCACACTGAGCCCCACGAATGTGTCGGGCCCCTCCAGGTCCAGTTTGGTGGTGGCGGTGACGGTGAGCGTGTCCACGGTGCCGTCGGGGTGGGTAACCTCGATGGTGTGGGCGTCGGCGTTCACGGTGGTGAGGGTGCCGGTGGCCTTGATGGGGTCGGCGCTCTCGTGCTCGCCGCCGTCCTCCTCGTCGTCGTCCTCCAGCTTCACCACCAGTCCGGCGGCGTCCACCTTGGCCTCCACCTGCGCGCCGATGGCCAGGTCAGACAGGGTGGCGTGCTCGTTCTCCCCCGCCTCCACCTTGGCAGTGGGGTTCACCGTGAGCGTCTGGGAGGCCCCGTCTCGCTCGATGGTGATGGTGCTCGCAGCCGGATCGACGGCGGTGAGAGCGCCCTTCACCTCGGTGTCGTGGGCCTTCACCTTCTGGGCGTGGCCCTCCTGGTCAACGTCCAGCGTCACCTCATCGCCTGCCTCCAGCGAGGCCGCGCCGATCACGCCGCTCACCGTGGCTAGGTCCACCTGCGCCAGGTCGATGGTGATGGTGCTCCCGTCCTTGAGCTGGACCGTGGCCTCACCGGAGATGGAGTCCACGTTCTGTAGGACGCCCTGCACCTGTTCGAGGTGACGCCCTCGCAGGCGGCGGCGGTGAGCAGCAGGGCTGTGCCGAGCACCAGCGCCTAGAGCGCGCGAGCCCAGCGCGTGGGCATGGTTCGAGTCAGGCGAGTCATGGGGGCCTCCATCCGTTCAGGGGTTCATCTACCGTAACGTGCGGAGGGAACTTTCGTCAGGGACCTAGGTCCCCTCCTGCGTGGTCCCTTCGTCGGGCGCGTCCTCACCCTCGGACTCGATGCCCAGCGGCTCCACCCGGCGCGCGGTGGTGATGAACCCGGTGTGCCCCACCATCCGATGCTCCGGGCGCGCCGAGGTGGGGGCCATGTGCCAGGGGCGCTCCAGCACCTCCACCGTGCCCACCAGCGCCCAGCGCGGGTCGGCCTTAAGCGCCATGGCCAGCTCATGCACCTGGAGCACCGTGGGCAGATAGCAGGTGAGCACGCCCCCGGTGCGCAGGGCGATTGCCGCGCTCTCCAGCAGCCGCCACGGTTCCGGCACGTCGGTAAGCACCCGGTCCACGCCGCGCTGGGTGATGCCGGACTCGTAGGCATCGCCCACCACCACCATGTGGTTGTCCGCGCCGGGAGCAAGCATAGCCACGTTGGCCTGGGAGGGGGCCACCACCTGCTCGCGTATCTCGTAGGTGGTGAGGGAGCCCTCCGGGCCGATGGCGCGCAGGATGGCCGCCGATGCCGCCCCGCTCCCGAATCCCACCTCCACGCAGTGCGCGCCGGGGTAGAAGTCGCCATGCATCAGGATGGCCGCCAGGTCCTTGGGGTAGATGACCTGGCTCTGGCGGGGCAGGTCGTACACGGCCTCGGCGAAGGTGGGGCGCAGCGCGCGCATCAGGTGGCCCTTGTCCGTCTCGATGGCCAGCCCGTCATCCCGACCGATGAGCCGGTCGTGGTCGATGGCCCCCAGGTGGGTGAAGAAGCGCTCGCCCGCCTTGAGCACGATGCGATAGCGCCGGTGCCGCCTATCGTGCAGCACCACCACATCGCCCACGGCCAGTGGCCGCCCGCCGCGCGCGGACTCGGAGTCGGACGGGGCGGGGGAGGGCATGGGTGTGCTCCTGGGTGGGGGAACGGAAGGGGGCCGCCTCATGGTGACGGCGGCCCCCGGTGCCGGTCGTTCGAACGGGCTGGCGCTAGCCGCCCTTCTTGAGTTTGATGAGCAGATCCAAGGTGCCCTGCGGGTCGGGCAGGGTGCCCTGGTGCTCCTCCTTGTGCCGGATGACGCCCTTGGGGTCGATGATGAACAGCGACCGTCGGGCAGTGCCGCCCTGCTCGTTGAACTCACCGTAGGCCTGGATCGTCTTCCCGTGCGGCCAGAAGTCCGACAGCAGCGGGTGGGTGACGTTGCCCAGGGACGATGCCCACGTCTTCAGCGATGCCTTGGGGTCTGCGCTCAGGCCCAGAACCTGGGCCTCCTGCTCCTCGAACTTGCCGCTCATGCGGTGGAACGAGGAGGTCTGGACCGTTCAGCCACCGGTGAAGGCGGCGGGGAAGAGGTGCAGGACCACCCACTTCTTGTCCCGGTAGTCCGCCAGCGAGATGGAGGAGCCATCCGCCGCGGTCAGGGTGAACTCAGGCGCTTGCTGGCCGACGTCAACCATGTCGTGCCTCCTGAGGGTGAGATGCGTGCGTTTGCACCCCGGTATCATAGCCCGCCCGCGTCCCGGCGCAAAGCGGGCCTAGGCCCCCTCGCGGCTCCAGCGCAGCACCGGGCGGCGCGCCGCCTGGGCCTCGTTCATGCGTGATGCGGGGGTCTGGTACGGGGCGTGGGCCAGGAAGTCCGGGTCCGACGCCGCCTCCGCGTCGATGCGCTCCAGCACCTCGATGAACGCGTCTAGCGTCTCCTTGGACTCGGTCTCCGTGGGCTCGATCATCAGCGCCTCGGGCACCACCAGCGGGAAGTACATGGTGGGCGCGTGGAAGCCGTTGTCCAGGAGGCGCTTGGAGATGTTCAGCGCCGTTGCGCCCTTGCGCTTGCGGGCGGAGAAGACCACCTCGTGCATCACCCCACGCTCGTACGGCAGGTCGAACAGCGGGCACAGGCGCGCCTTCAGGTAGTTGGCGTTGAGCACGGCGTTGCCGGAGATGTCCAGCATCCCCTCGCGGCCCAGCTCCGAGATGTAGGTGAAGGCGCGGATCAGCACGCCGAAGTTGCCGTGGCTCGCGCCCAGCCTCCCGATGGAGTGCTCCGGCATGGCCAGGTCGTACTCCCCGCTCCCGTCGCGCACGGCGATGGGGCCGGGGATGAAGGGCGCAAGTTCCTCGTTGGCGCAGATGGGCCCTGCGCCCGGCCCGCCGCCCCCGTGGGGGGTGGAGAAGGTCTTGTGCAGGTTCAGGTGCACCACGTCGAACCCCAGGGGGCCCATCTTGGCGCGGCCCAGCAGGGCGTTCATGTTGGCCCCGTCGCCGTACACCAGCCCGCCCGCCTCGTGGACCAGGCGGCACATCTCCACAGCGTTGCGGTCGAACAGTCCCAGCGTGGTGGGCTGGGTGAACATCACCCCGGCAAGGTCCGCGTCCGCCTGGGCGCGCACGGCGTCCAGGTCGATGTTGCCCTCCGGCGTGGAGGGGATGGACACCACGTTGAATCCGCACATGGCGGCGGTGGCGGGGTTGGTGCCGTGGGCGGTGTCGGGGATGAGCATCTTGCGCCGGTGCCCCTGCCCGCGCGCCTCCAGCGCCGCCCGTATGGTCAGCACGCCCGCCAACTCCCCCTGCGCGCCGGCCAGTGGCACCAGGGAGGTGGCGGCCATGCCGGTCACCTCGGCCAGCAGCGACTGGAGGCGGAACAGCACCTCCAGCGCGCCCTGCGCCTGGCGCGGGGGCTGGTGGGGGTGCAGGCCAGCGAAGCCGGGCAGGGCGGCCATGGCCTCGTTCACCTTGGGGTTGTACTTCATGGTGCACGAGCCCAAGGGGTAGAAGTTGGTGTCCACCGAGAAGTTGAGCTGGGAGAGGGTGGTGAAGTAGCGCACCACCTCGCCCTCGCTCACCTCGGGCAGGTCCAGGTCATCGCGCAGCAGCGCGGCGTCGGGCAGCGGGCTCTGCGGCACATCGCACACGGGCAGGGACACCCCCGTGCGGCCGGGACGGCTGCGCTCCATCAGCAGGCGGCGCTCGTTCAGGGCCTCGGCAGTCACCGGCGGGAAGTCTGCCATGGCTAGCGCACCCCCTTCAGCACGGCCACGAGCCGGTCTATGTCGGCCCTGGTGTGCGTCTCGTTGATGCAGAGCAGCATGCCGTTGGGCACCTGGTCCGACACGTCCAGCCCACCCACGATGCCCTCGGCCTCCAGCGCCCGGTTCACCCGGTCGGGGGCCGTGGGGCAGTAGACGACGAACTCCTGGAAGAAGGTGCCCGGCACTGGCAGCCCGTAGCCGGGCAACTCCCCGATGCGGCTCGCGGCGTAGTGCGCCTTCTGGTAGCACAGCTCGGCCACCCGGCGCAGTCCCTGCTTGCCCATCAGCGCCATGTAGACGGTTGCCCACAGCCCCACCAGCGCGGTGGAGGTGCAGATGTTGGAGGTGGCGTGCTCGCGCCGGATGTGCTGCTCGCGCGGCTGGAGCGTCAGCACGTAGCCCGTGCGCCCTTGCGCGTCGGTGGTGCGGCCCACGATGCGCCCCGGCAATTGGCGGATGTGCTCGCGCTTGCAGGTGAAGATACCCACGTAGGGCCCCCCGAAGGAGGCGGGCACGCCCAGGGCCTGCCCCTCGCCGGTGGCGATGTCGGCGCCGAAGGCCCCGGCGGGCTTGAACAGCGCCTGGGCCACGGGGTCAGCGGACAGGCAGTAGAGCGCACCTGCCGCGTGGGCCGCGTCGGACTGCGCCTGCGCGTCCTCGATGACGCCGAGGAAGTTGGGGTACTGGGCCAGCAGCGCCGCCGTCTCCGGCTCCAGGGCCGGGGCCGCCGCGTCCACCGTGTAGACCTCGATGCCTTGGGGTGCGGTGTAGGCGCGCACCGTGTCCACGTAGCGCGGGTTCACCGTGTTCGTCAGCGCAACGCGGGCGTGCCCGGTGACCCGGCAGGCCATCAGCGCGGCCTCGGCCAGGGCCGATGCCCCGTCGTACATGCCGGCGTTGGAGACCTCCATGCCGAACAGCTGGGCGGTGAGGCTCTGGAACTCGTAGGAGCCCTGGAGCGTGCCCTGGGAGACCTCCGGCTGGTAGGGGGTGTAGGAGGTGAGGAACTCGCCGCGCGTCACCAGCGGGGCCACGGCGGAGGGGCAGAAGTGGTGGTAGACGCCGGCTCCCAGGAAGGAGGCCGAGGCACCGGGGGCGAGGTTGCGGGCCGCGAGCGCCTCCATCTCCCGGCGCAGCGCCATCTCGTCCAGCGCCTCCGGCAGGGCCAGCGGCGGGTGCCGATGCTCAGCCGGGATGTCGGCGAACAACTCCTCAACGCTTCCCGCGCCCACGGCGGCCAGCATGACCGCCCGGTCCTCGGGGGTGTTGGGGATGAAGGGTGAGCGCAGGCCTGTCTCAGCCATGGGGCCTCCGTGGGCGGGGGTTAGGCCGTCAGCGCCCCGTAGGCGGCGGCGTCCATCAGCGCGTCCAACTCGGCGGGGTTCGCGGGCTTCACGCGTACCAGCCAGCCCTTCTCGTAGGGGCTCTCGTTCACCAGCTCAGGGGTGTCCTTGAGGGCGGTGTTCACCTCAACCACCTCGCCGGAGAGGGGAGAGAACAGTTCAGAGACGGCCTTGACCGACTCCACCTCGCCCATCTGCTTGAACTGGGCCACCTGAGCGCTCGCCTTTGGTAGTTCCACGTACACCACATCGCCCAGCTCGTGCTGAGCGAACTCGGTGATGCCCACCAGCACCGTTCCATCGGGCTGGGGCAGGGCCCACTCGTGCTCCTTGGAGTAGCTGCGGTCGTTGGGCAGGTCCATGAACACCTCGCTGAGGGGTGGGGTGGGGGATAGGGGAGGCCGCTCCGCGGCCGACACATGTTAACGGGGGCGGGGGTAGAAAGGGCGGGGGACGATCTGGGCGTCCTGCAGCCGGCCACGCACGTCTATCTGCACTGCCATGCCGGGCACGGCCAACGCCGTGGGCAGGTAGGCCAGGGCGATGTTGGCCTCCACCGTCGGCCCGTAGCCGCCGGAGCACACCTCGCCCACGGCCGCCCCGCCCGCCAGCACCGGCGCGCCGGGCCGGGGCACCGCACCGCGCTCACGGGTGCGCAGGCCAGCCAGCAGGCGCGTCGTGCCGTCCGCTGCGGCGGCGGCCACGGGGGCCTTGCCGCAGAAATCGCCCGCGTTCAGCGCAACGAAGCGGGCCAGTCCCGCCTCGATGGGGTTGGTGGCCGCGTCCATGTCGTGTCCGTGGAGCAGCAGCCCCGCCTCCAGGCGCAGCGCATCGCGCGCACCCAGCCCGCAGGGCACCGCCCCCGCCTCCATCAGCCGCGCCCACAGCGCCGGGGCGTGCTCCGAGACGGGCATCAGCTCCACACCGTCCTCGCCCGTATAGCCCGTGCGCGCCGTCAGGCCCGGTGCGCCCAGCAGCGGGCCCTCGATGATGTGGAATGGCTTCACGGCGGCGGGGTCGAAGCCCGTCACCTCCGCGGCGATGCCCACGGCGCGCGGCCCCTGGAGGGCGATCATGGCGACCTCGCCGGTGCGGTCGGTCAGCGTGCAGTCCGCGAATCGCTCGGCTCGCCAGCGCTGGGCCCACGCCAGCACCTCGGCGGCGTTGGCCGCGTTGGCGATGAGCAGGAAGCGCTCCGGGCCCAGGCGGTAGACGATGCCGTCGTCGATGATGCCGCCCGCCTCGTTGCAGATGAGGCCGTAGCGCGCGCGCCCGATGGGCATCCGGTCGCCGATGTCCGCCGTGTGGAGCCAGTCCAGCAGCGCGCGCGCGTCGGGCCCCTCCACGAAGAAGCGGCCCATGTGGGAGACGTCGAAGATACCGGCGCTCGTGCGCACCGCGCGCGATTCGGCCAGTATCCCTTCGTACTGCACCGGCATGTCGAAGCCCGCGAAGGGCACCATGCGTCCGCCCAATCGCACGTGCGTCGCGTGTAGGACCGTCTCGTGAAGGGGGCCGCTGGAGGGGGTATCGCTCATGGGAGCCCCATGCTAGCGGGCGACGCACGCAGGGGGCAACCGGAGCGGGCAGCGCCGAGGGTGGGTGGTGGGTATTGACCGGAGCGCGCAGTGCCGTGGGTGGGTGGTGGGTAGTTCAGCGCCCGACTAGAATGCCCCCGCCGCCACTGCGGCAGAGGTGCTCCGTGAGCGAGCTGTCATTCGGCGTGTGGGACCAGGTCCGCACCTACGAGATCCAGCAGAAGGGCCGTGCGTCGGTCGTGTACGACGACCACATCCGCCAGGCCAAGCTCATGGACCATCTGGGCTACGACTACTACTGGATCATCGAGCACCAGGCCTCCTACGTCGGCTCCATCAGCGCGCCGGGGGTGTACCTGACCGCCGTGGCCGCCAACACGGAGCGCATCCGCTTCGGGGCGATGATCTGGCAGCTGCCCTTCCACAACCCCATGCGCCTGGCCGAGGAGCTGGCCATGATGGACCACCTCTCCCACGGGCGGGTGGAGTTCGGCTCCGGCATCGGCACCCACGAGCACGAGTTCATCCGCTGGGGCATCGACTACTACCAGCGCCGCGAGATGGGCGAGGAGTCGCTGAACATCATCGAGCAGGCGTGGACCCAGCCCACCGTGACCTACCGGGGACGGTACTGGAACTACGACGAGATGATCCCCATCCCCACCCCCTACCAGGACCCGCACCCGCCCATCTGGGTGGCGGCGCACTCGCTGCGCGCCTTCGAGTGGGCCGCCGAGCGCAACAACGACGTGGCCTCCAACATCTCCACCGACGATGAGATGGTGGACAAGTTCGCCCACTACCGGCGCATCTGGGCCGAGTGCGGGCACCCCGGCCCCATGCCTCGGCAGATGATCGTGCGTCCGGTGCACGTGGCCGAGACCGACGCCAAGGCGCGGGAGGAGGCCGAGCCCTACATCAAGGACTACTATGCGCTGGGGCGTGACCTGGTGACCAACACCCGCATCGGCTTCGGCTCCGACGCGCGCGGCAAAGGCATCGACAACACCCGCTACACCCGGGCCAACGCCAAGATCTTCGCCAACTCGCGCCAGAGCTACGACTACTGGGTGGACAACGGCCTGGCGGTCATCGGCTCCCCGGAGACGGTGGCCCGCAAGATCGAGGAGTCGCGCAAGCGCATCGGCTTCGACGTGTACGTGGTGGCGCACCACCTGGGCGCCATGCCCACCCCGCTGGTGGACAAGTCCATCGAGCTGTTCGGCAAGCACGTCATCCCGGCGTTCGAGCGCCCGGCCTCCCTGGGCATCCCCGTCTCGCTGGCCAAGGCGCGCCAGGACGCCATCATCGCCACCACGCGCACCGGCCCCTGGGCGGGCGTCCCGGGTTAGAGGAGCACCGATGAGCGCCCTGGCCTTCTGGGCCTACTTGCTGGGCAGCCCCGGGCTGTTCCCGGGGGTGTGGGCCGGAGCGCGTCTGGCGCACCGGCCCCACGCCTCTGGGTGGGGCGGCGCTGCACTGGCGCTACTTCTAGGCGTCCTGATGCTGGTCTACGGCTCGCTGCTGGTGCCCCGTGCTGACCTGCCCGCCTGGCTCCAGGCGGCCCTCGCCCTCGCGGGTGGGCTGGAGTTGGCCGCAGCGGGTATCGGCGTCTGGGCGCTGGCGCGCCATGCTGCAAGCACCGTGGGCTTCCGGGCCCTCCTGGCGGCCACGGCACTCACCGTCCCGCACGTGTTCATGGCCGCGCTGCCCTCCCCGGCGCTGGCGCTGCCCTCGGTGGTGGCGCTGGTGGGCCTCTACGCTGGAGCCATGGTTGCGTGGGAACGCTCCCGGAGTGCGGGGCCGGGCTAGGCCGGGGCGGTCTCGGCGGCCTCCGGCGCGGGGCCGCTGAAGGGGTGGGCCAGGGCCAGGACGGCGAACAGGAGACACAAGGCGGCGGAGAAGGCCAGCGCCATGCGCAGGTCGGCGCTGCCTGCGAGCCCGGCCAGCACCCCGCCCAGCGCGCCCACCCCGTCCATGGCCGCGTAGATGAGGCCCCGGCTGGAGGTCTCGCGCCGCCCCATCATCTCCGCCGCAGCCGTCACCAGCCACAGCGCTCCACCGGGCGCGTCCACGGAGAAGTGCCCCAGAGGCAGCGCGATGAGGTAGAAGGTGTGGCGGGCACGCTCGGTCATGGCCGCCACCCTAGCGGGCCTGGCACCGGAGGGAAAACGTACCGACGGCAGGTGCGCGCGCTTGCGCGTGGGAGTAGACTGTGCACCTCCGGCCGGTGGGGCCGGTTCATACGAGGAGGCTGCGCATGCTGAGCACGCAAGCGAACGAGCGCCTAACGCGCGTGGGACCCGGCACCCCGGCGGGTGAGTTGATGCGCCGGTACTGGATGCCCTTCCTGCCGGCGGCCAAGCTGCTGGAGGACCCGGTGCAGAAGGTGCGCCTGCTGGGCGAGGACCTGGTCTGCTTCCGCACCCTCAACGGTGAGTTGGGGCTCATCGGCGATCGCTGCCCCCACCGCAACGCGGGCCTGGAGTACGGCATCCCCGATGAGGACGGCCTGCGCTGCCCCTACCACGGGTGGATGATGGGCCCCTCCGGCCAGTGCATCGACACCCCGCTCGAGGCCGCCGACTCCACCTTCAAGGACAAGATCAAGATCACGGGCTACCCCGTCCAGGAGATGGGCGGGATGCTCTTCGCCTACATGGGCCCGGCCCCTGCGCCGCTGCTGCCGCCGTGGGACCTGTTTGTGTGGCCCAACGCCGTGCGCCAGATCGGCATCGCGGTGCTCAACGCCAACTGGCTCCAGTGCCAGGAGAACACCGGCGACCCCACCCACGCCATCTACCTGCACGGCTACCTGTACAAGTACGTCCTGCAGAAGATGGGCGACACCGCGCGTCTCAACGCCTTCGGTGACCGGTTCATCAGCGGCGAGCGCGGCATCAAGGATCTGTACGTCCACTCCACCGAGTACGGCATGGAGAAGGGCGTGGTCTTCTCCAAGGAGCTGGGGGCCGACCGGGACGGCAAGTCCCGCCACTCCACGGTGGTCTTCCCCATCTACACCGAGCAGACGGCGGCGGGCGCGCCCTGGAGCGAATTCCAGATCCGCGTGCCCATCGACGACGAGCACACCTACCACATCTCCTACGGCTGCTACGCGGCCCCTCCGGGCGTCGAGGCCCCCCGCCAGGACATCGTCCCCTACTACGAACTGCCCATCTTCGACGGGCAGGGCAAGGCCATCCTGGACTGCGTGCTGAACCAGGACTTCGTGGGCTGGTGGTCCCAGGGCGGGCTCACCGACCGCTCCAAGGAGAAGCTGGGCCGCACCGACATCCCCATCATCTTCCAGCGCCGCCAGTTGGAGCAGCAGATCCGCATCGTGGAGCAGGGCGGCGAGCCCATGAACGTCTTCCGCGACGCGGCCACCATGCCGGGGGTGATCTTCGGCGGTGGCAAGGAGCCCGCGGCCCAGTGGCACGAGAAGGACTGGTGGAAGAAGGACCAGGGCCTCTCCCGGAACAACCGTCTCCAGTACCACCGGGGCGGAGCGGACTGGGAGTCCGACCGGTACGGCCCGGCCATCCCGCAGGTGGCGGAGCTGCACCGGCGCATCGAGGAGTTCTACCTCAAGCAGCAGGCTGGCACTCCCGCCGCCACCTAGCCGCGAACGCAGCGCATGACACGAGGCCCCCGCAACAGCGGGGGCCTCGTTCGTTCTCGGCGGCCAGGGGTGCGGGGCTAGCCCAGCCCCACGGTGACGGACTTGCGCTGGGTGAACGAGTCGAGCATCCCCTCCAGGGAGAACTCGCGGCCGATACCGCTCATCTTGTAGCCCCCGTAGGAGTGGCCGGGCAGCTGGCCGAGCCCCCGGTTCACCTGCACCCAGCCCGATTCGATGGCATGGGCGGTGCGCAGCGCCCGGGTGATGTCCTTGCACCAGACGTAGGCGGCCAGGCCGTAGTGCGAGTCGTTGGCCATGCGGATCGCCTCGGCCTCATCGCGCCACGGGATCACCACCAGCACCGGGCCGAAGATCTCCTCCCGCGCGATGCGCCAGGCGTTGTCCACGGCGTCGATGACCGTGGGTTGGACGTAGAACCCCTCGGACAGCGGGCCGCTGGCGGGGGGCTTCCCGCCCAGCACCACCTGGGCGCCGGGCTGGCGGGTGCCGTCGTCGATGTAGGCGCACACCTTGTCGAACTGCTTCTGGTTGATGATGGAGCCCATATCCGTGGCCTCGTCCATGGGGTCGCCCACCTTCAGTTCGGCGAGTTTGGCCGTGAGCTTGGCCAGGAACCGGTCGTGGATGGACTCGTGCAGGAAGAGGCGCGAGCCGGCGGTGCAGGACTGGCCCTGGCGGGTGAAGCGCATGCCCGCCACCACCCCGGCCACCGTGGCATCGTCGTCCGAGTCAGGGAAGACGATGGCCGGGCTCTTGCCGCCCAGCTCCAGGGAGACAGGGACGATGCGCTCGGCGGCGGCGTGCATCACCAGCTTACCCACATCGGTGGAGCCGGTGAACGACAGCTTGCGCACCGTGGGGTGCTGCGAGAGCGCCGCACCCGCCTCCTCACCGTAGCCGGTGATGACGTTGAGCACGCCGGGGGGCAGCACCTCGTTGCAGATGGCCCCCATGGCCAGCACGGCCAGCGGGGCGTCCTCCGCCGCCTTGAGCACCAGGGTGTTGCCCGCGGTGATGGCCATGGCGATCTTCAGGGCGGAGAGGAGCACCGGCGAGTTCCACGGCACGATGCCGCCCACCACGCCCAGCGGCTCGCGCCGGGTGTAGACCAGCAGGTCCTCCCCCAGCGGGCTCACCTCGCCCTTGAGCTCCCCGGCCAGCCCGCCGAAGTAGCGGAACACGTCCGCCGCTCCCCTCGCCTCCGGGCGCGATTGCGTTCGGAGCGCGTTGCCCGTCTCCAGCGAGATGGTGCGGGCGATGTCCTCAGCCGCGGCCTCCATGGCATCGGCGATGCGGGTCATCATGCGCCCGCGCTCGCGGGGGTTCACGGCGCGCCACGTCTCGAAGGCGTGGGCGGCGGAGCGCACGGCGGCGTCCACGTCGGGCGCCGTGGCGCGGGGCACCTCGGCGATGGGCGCGTTGCGCCTGGCGGGGTTGCCCACCACGATGGTGCGCCCGTCCAGCGCGGGCGTCTGCTCACCGTTCACCAGCATGGGCTGGAACCGCGCCTGCGTGGCTGCCATGTCTGCGTCTCCTTGAGGGGGCGGGTTGGGTGACGGCTACTCGAAGAGCTTGGCCACCGCCGAGAAGTCGAGCCGTCCGTGGCCCTGGCGGCTCGCGGCCGCGTACGCCTGGCGGGCCACCGCCGTCACCGAGAGGGGCAGCTTGGCCTGGGCGGCGGCGTCCAGCGCCAGGCCCATGTCCTTGTACATCAGGTCGGTCATGAAGCCGGGGGCGAAGCCGTGGGAGGCGGGGGAGTCGGCCACCACGCCGGGGGCGGGGAAGCGCGTCTGGAGCGTCCAGCAGTTGCCGGAGGCCTTGCTCATCACGTCGAATAGCACCTGCGGGTCCACGCCCTTGGCCGTGGCCAGGGCGAAGGCCTCGGCCACCGCCGCCATGGACACACCGGCCACCAGGTTGTTGGCCAGCTTCACCGTCTCGCCCATGCCCACCGCCCCGCAGTGGATGATGTTGGTGCCCATGGCTGCCAGCACCTCGCGCTGGGCCTCCAGCACCGCGGCATCGCCCCCCACCATGATGGTCAGCGTCCCCTCCTGCGCCCAGGCCGAGGAACCGGACACGGGTGCGTCCAGCAGGTGTGCGCCTGCCGCCTCCACCTGGGCGGCGACGGCGCGGGTGGTGTCCGGGTCGATGGTGGACATGTCGATGACCGTCGCCCCGTATCGCAGCCCGGCGATGAACCCGTCCTCGCCGCCCGCCGCCGCCAGCACGTGGGGCGATGCCGGGAGCATGCACACCAGCACGTCGGCCGCGCCCGCCGCCTCCCGTGGGGAGCCCGCGGGCCGCGCGCCGGCGGTCACCAGCGCCTCCACCGCCGACCCGTCGATGTCGTAGACGGTGAGGGAGTGCCCCGCCTTGAGCAGATTGAGCGCCATGGGCCTGCCCATGGTTCCCAGCCCGATGAACCCGATGTCCTTGGCCATGCCGCCCTCCGGTGCCCTGGGGTACGCGGGGCTGGCCCCGCGCGGGGGAGCCTACTACGGGCCGGGGCGGGCGTTCTAGCCCAGCACGTTGAAGGAGGGGACGGGGCGGCTCGTGGCCGCCAGGGCCAGCGCGCCCGCGTGGGGCGAGTCCACGGCCAGCTCCGCCAGCAGGTGGAGCGTCACGCGCAGGGCCTCGCGGGGCAGGGTGAGCGTCTGGCCGGTGGCCTGGGCGATGTCCAGGCTGTGCACCACCAGTTCCACGGTGCGGGAGGGCAGGTAGTCCACCAGCCGGATGCCGCCGATCATGGTGTCCAGCGGGTGCCCATCGGGAAGGGCGTCCACCCGCGCCAGCACGCGTTCTGCGATGGCGCGCACGGCCTGCGCAGGGTCGGGGCCCAGGTCACGGCCGCTCTGGCGTCCGCGCTCGGCGATGCGCTCGTTGGTGCCCGCCCCGGTGAAGGCCGCCCGATAGTACGCGGCCGAATCCGGGATGCTCACCCGCTCCGGGATGCGGTGGGAGAAGTCCTCGACGATGAGCAATGCGCGGGAGGCGTGGCCGGTGAGGTCACGCACGGTCCACTCCCCAAGACCGGGTGCGTCCCACTGTTCGGGGCGCACCGTCGCGGCGGTCGCCACCAGCAGCGCTGCCCCCTGTTGGTAGGCCGTGCGGTGCGGGTGGGCTGCCACGCGCTCTACCCCAGCACGGTGAAGGGGGGGACGGGGCGGCCCGTGGCCGCCAGGGCCAGCGCTCCCGCGTGGGGCGAGTCGACGGCCAGCTCCGCCAGCAGGTGGAGCACCACCCCCAGCGCCTCGCGCCCCGGCTGGATGGGGTAGCGGATGGCCTGCGCCAGGTCCAGGGTGTGGACGGTCAGTTCCAACACGCGGGAGGGCATGTAGTCGGCGGCGCGCATGCCGCCCACGTTCACCGTCCAGAGCGCGTCGTCCGGCACGGCGGCGAGGGTGGCCAGCGCCCGCTCGGCAGCGGGGCGCACCACGGCTAGCGGGTCGACACCCAGCGCCTTGCCCGCCGCGTGACCGCGCTCGGCCACCTGCTGGTTGATGCCGGGGGCGGAGAGGGCGGTGCGGTAGTAGGTGGCGGGTGAGTCCACGTCCACCCGCTCCGCGGTGGTGGCGGCGAACTCGGGCACCACCGCCAGCGAGCGCAGCGTGTGCCCTGCCAGCTCGCGCACGTTCCACTCGCCCAGGGCGGGTGCGTCCCACTGCTCCGGGCGCACCTGCTCCAGCACCTCGATGAACGAGGCCACCGCCTGCTGGTAGGGAACGTAGTACATGCGGGCCTAGCCCTTGGCCCGCAGCGCCTTGGCTGCGGCCACCAGGTGCTCCAGAGAGGGCTTCACCTCGTCCCACTTGCGGGTCTTGAGGCCGCAGTCCGGGTTCACCCACAGCTGCGGGCCGGGGATCACCTCCAGCGCCTTGTCCAGCAGCCGCTCCATCTCGGGCTCGTCGGCCACGCGCGGGGAGTGGATGTCGTAGACGCCTGGGCCGATCTCGTTGGGGTAGCGGAAGTCACCGAAGGCCTGGAGCAGCTCCATGTTGGAGCGCGAGGACTCGATGGAGATCACGTCGGCGTCCAGGTCCGCGATGGCCTGGATGATGTCGTTGAACTCGGCGTAGCACATGTGGGTGTGGATCTGGGTGCGGTCCTCCACGCCAGCGGCGGAGAGGCGGAAGCAGTCCACCGCCCACTCCAGGTACGCGGCCCAGTCCTCCCGGCGCAGGGGCAGCCCCTCGCGCAGGGCGGGCTCGTCGATCTGGATCACGCGGATGCCTGCCTTCTCCAGATCCACCACCTCGTCACGGATCGCCAGTGCCAGCTGCTTGCACGTCTCCGAGCGCGGCTGGTCGTCGCGCACGAAGCTCCACTGGAGCATGGTGACGGGGCCCGTGAGCATGCCCTTCATGGGCTTGGTGGTCAGCGACTGGGCGTAGGTGCTCCACTCCACGGTCATGGGGGTGGGGCGGGAGACGTCGCCGAAGATGATGGGCGGCTTTACGCAGCGCGAGCCGTAGCTCTGCACCCACCCGTTGCGCGAGTGGGTGTACCCGGCCATCTGCTCACCGAAGTACTCCACCATGTCGTTGCGCTCGGCCTCGCCGTGCACCAGCACGTCCAGCCCCACCTGTTCCTGGAAGCGCACCGCCTCGGCGATCTCCTCGCGCAGGAAGCCCTGGTACTGGACGTCGTCGATGGCGCCCTTGCGGTGGTCGGCCCGCGCCTTGCGGACCTGTGGGGTCTGGGGGAAGGAGCCGATGGTGGTGGTGGGGAAGGCGGGGAGGCGCAGCGCGTCGTGCTGAGCCTGCTTGCGCCGCTCGAACGGGCTCTTGCGGTCGTACATCTGGGGGGTGACGGCCGCGGTGCGCGCCTTCACCTCCTTGGAGTGGATGCGCTTGGAGGTGGAGCGGTCGGACATGGCCTTGGCGTTGGCGGTCAATTCCCTGGCGACGGCCTTCTTCTCGCCGTTGACGGCGTGGGTGATGGTGGCGACCTCGGCCACCTTCTGGGTGGCGAAGGCCATCCAGGAGCGCATCTGCTCGTCCATCTCAGACTCCAGCGCCAGGTCCACGGGGCTGTGGAGCAGTGAGCAGGAGGGGGCGACCATCACCCGGTCGTACCCCAGGGCACGGGCTGCCTTGTCCACCGTGGCGATGGCATTGGCCAGGTTGGCCCGCCACACGTTGCGTCCGTCCACCACGCCCACGGACAGGTACTTGTCCGGGCCCAGCTTCTGGATCAGTTCGCCCAGCTGGTTCGGCCCGCGCACCAGGTCCACGTGCAGCCCCGCCACCGGCAAGGCAAGGGCGGTCCGCATGTTCTCGCGCAGGTCGGAGAAGTACACGGCCACCAGCAGCTTGAGGGAAGGCGCGCAGGCGGCGAGGCGCGCGTAGGCGCGCCCGAAGGCCGCGCGCTGGGCGTCGGTGAGGGTGAGGCCCAGGGCGGGCTCGTCCATCTGCACCCACTCGGCGCCAGCCTCGGCCAGACGCTTGAGCACGTCCTCGTAGACGGGCAGGAGCGACTCCAGCAGGGAGAGCGGGTCGGCTCCCTGCTCCTGCATCTTGCCCACCAGCAGGTAGGTCACCGGGCCCACCAGCACCGGGCGGGTGTGGACGCCCAGGGCCTGGGCTTCAAGGAACTGGTCCACCGGCTTGGTGGAGCAGAGGCTGAAGGACTGGTTCGCCGTGAACTCAGGGACGATGTAGTGGTAGTTGGTGTCGAACCACTTGGTCATCTCCATGGCGCTGACCCCGTTGGGGCCGGTGGTTCCGCGCGCCATGGCGAAGTACAGGTCCAGGCCCACGTCCTCACCGTCGTGGCCGTAGCGCTCCGGCACCGCGCCCACCATGGCGGTGGTGTCCAGCACCTGGTCGTAGAAGGAGAAGTCGTTCGACGGGATGTGGACGATGCCCGCCTTGCGCTGGAGTTCCCAGTTGGCCTTGCGGATGGCTGCGGCGGCGGCTTCCAGGTCGTCAGCGCTGGACTTGCCTGCCCAGTAGGACTCGACGGCCCACTTGAGCTCGCGGTTCGCGCCGATGCGCGGGAAGCCGAGGTTGGAGGCTATAGCCAAGGCGGTGCTCCTTACGAACGGCGCGCCCGGCGGGCGTGGAGAGCGGGTGCCCGGGGCGCGTCAGCGAGGCTGGGTTCGTCCATTGTAACGGAAGGGCGTGCAGGGTGTCCCGTGTCCCAACTCCCGCTCAAGATGAGGGCCACCCCCCATCTCTCCCCGTGGGTGCCTGCCTATAATGGCCTTGGGGAAGACGGGACAGGCAGGAGGTGCGTCCATGACGCAGACCGCACAGCGCGCGGGCGTCCCGGCCACGTGCGCGGTGGCGCTGAAGGAGTGGGCCGTCGCCATCGAGGCGCTGGGTACCGGGTGCACGGCGCTCATCATCCGCAAGGGCGGCATCCGCGAGGAGTCCAAGCGGTTCGAGTTGCGCCACGACGAGTGTCTCCTGTTTCCATCCTTCGAGCACCAGCAGGCTGACCTGCTGCGTCCGGAGCACGCTGCCACACTGGGCCACGTGCTCGCTGAGGCCCCGGCCGCGGACGCTCTGCGCTTCACCCACTACGCCCAGGTGCACGACGCCTTCCCGGTGCGCGAGCAGGCGGAGCTGGACGCCCTGGCCCCGCACCACATCTGGTCTGACGCGTACGCAACCCAGCGCCTGCGCTGGCGTCCCGCACAGGCCTTGACGGCCATCGTGCTGCGCGTCTGGCGCCTGGCCGAGCCCGTGAGCGTGCCGTGGCGCCCGGAGTACTCGGGGTGCAAGTCCTGGCTCGCCCTGCTGGATGAGGCCCGTCTATCCGCCGCGACCCCTCCCATGACCGACGAGGCCTTCGCCGCCGAGGCCGCCGCCATCCGCGCGGCGTACGACGGGGCGCAGGCCGCCCGCTAGTTCAACACCGACGGAGGACCCTGATGAAGTACCGCACCCTCGGCCCCACGGGGCTGGAAGTCTCCGAGGTCGCCTTCGGCGTCTGGAGCGTGGCCACCGGCTGGTGGGGCAAGGTGGAGAAGGCTGACGCCATCCGCCTGCTGCGCCAGGCCAGGGAGGCCGGCGTCAACCTGTTCGACACCGCCGACACCTACGCCGAGGGCTATGGGGAGGAGATCCTCAAGGAGGCCTTCGGCAAGGAGCGCAACCAGGTGCTCATCGGCACCAAATTCGGCTACGACATCCACGCCGAGCGCACCGGCTTCCAGAAGGAGCGCCCGCAGCGCTGGGACGTCGAATTCGTGCGCAAGGCGTGCGAGGACTCGCTCCGGCGCCTGGGCACCGACCACATCGACCTGTGGCAGCTCCACAACCCGCGCCAGGAGAACATCCGGGACGAGGCCCTCTTCGGCCTCCTGGAGGACCTGGTGCGCGAGGGCAAGATCCGCCACTACGGCACGGCGCTGGGGCCGGACATCGGCTGGCGCGCCGAGGGCGATGCCTCCATCGCCGAGCGCAAGGTGCCGAGCGTGCAGATCATCTACTCCATCATCGAGCAGCAGCCCGCCCGCTACTTCTTCGAGAAGGCGCGCGAGCAGGGCACCGGCCTGCTGGCCCGCGTGCCCCACGCCTCGGAGATCCTCACCGACCAGTTCACCAAGAAGGCCAAGGTGGAGTTCGACCCCTCGGACCACCGCGCGCACCGGCGCCGCTCCTGGCTCGACCAGGCGTTCAAGAAGCGCGACCGGGTGCTGTTCATCGCCGAGAACACGGGGCGCACCCTGGCCCAGGCGGCGATCCAGTTCTGCCTCTCGGAGCCGCACATCGCCGCGGTGCTGCCCAACATCGTCACCAAGGCGCAGTTGGATGAGTTCGTGGAGGGCGTGAACGTACCGCCCATGGCGCAGGACGAGCTGACCGAGCTCTGGCGCCTGTACGACGAGGAGTTCGCCGCGCTGGAGGAGATCCAGCCCCAGCGGGCCTAGGCCAACACCGAGCGATGACAGAAGGG
>JAYQTA010000015.1:0-31215 GCA_038147155.1 Candidatus Australimonas brisbanensis | reverse complement strand
GACCACCGGCACCACCCCCGGCAACGACACGCGCCTCTCACCGGCGCGCCTGCAGGCGGCCCGTAACTTCACCAACAAGCTGTGGAACATGGGCCGGTTCGTCCTCACGGCGCTGGACGAGGCGGACGACCTGACGGGCTGGGAGGGGCCGGGGCTCGACCGCACCCACCCGGAGGACCGCTGGGTGCTGGCCCGCGCCCAAGCCACGGCGGTTGCGGTGAACGCGGCCTTCGCCGAACTGCAACTGGCCGAGGCGCAGCGGGTGCTCTACGAGTACCTGTGGAGCACGGTGGCCGATTGGTACATCGAACTGGCCAAGGTGCGCATGCGCGCCGGGGACCAGCGCCCGCGCAAGGTGCTGGCCCATGTGCTGGAGCGGTGCCTGCGCCTGCTGCACCCGTTCATGCCGTACGTGACCGAGGAGCTCTGGCAGCACCTGAAGGCCCGCCTGCCCGACCCGGGCGATACCCCGGTGAGCCTCATGCTGGCGTCCATACCCGACCCGGTGGGCCGCCTGGGCCAGGATGCGGTGGACGCGCGCCTGGCGGGAGAGGCCCCGGCGGTGGAGGCGATGGAGACGGTGCTGGACGTGGTGCGCTCGATACGCAACGTGCGCGCCGAGTTCAAGATTGACCCGGTCACGCCCCTGGACGCTGTGCTGACGGTGAACGGCGATGACGCCGTTCTGCGCGCTGAGGCCGAGGCGGTTCGGGCGCTGGCGCGCGTGGGCACCCTGGGTTTCACAAGCGATGGGGGCTTCGCCGCAGACGGCGCGCAGGCCCCGGCGGGCGCGGTGAAGCTGGTGGTGCGCAACGTGACGGTGATGCTGGACGTGGGCGCGGGCGTGGACCTGGCCGCCGAGCGCTCGCGTCTGGAGGCCGAGGCGGCCGAGACGGAGCGCTACCTGAAGGGGCTGGCCGGGCGCCTGGGGAACGAGCAGTTCGTGGAGAAGGCCCCCGCCGAGGTGGTGGAGCGCGAGCGCGCACGCCTGGAGGACGGGCAGGCGCGGCTCGAGCGCATCCGCCAACTGCTGGCCGAGCTGGGCTAGCGCACCCGCGCCGGTGGCGGCGCGCGTCGATGCTGGGTACGCGTCAGGGAACCGGAGGGAACCGGGCAGTTGAGCACGCACGGGGCGGGCAAGGGCAAGGGCGTCCTCCAGGGCATCCCCAGAGAGCAGCTGATCGGCATCTCCGGTCTGGTGGCCGCCGCGCACTCCACGCACATGATCGTGGTGCCGGTGCTCCCCGCCTTCGTGGAGGGGATGGGGGCTGCGCTGTGGGTGGTGGGCATGGCGCTCACCGTCTCCTACCTGGCACGCTTCTTCACCAACATCCCCGCCGGGATCATGGCGGATCGGTTCGGGCGCAAGCGCATCATCGCCCTGAGCGGTATCGGTGTGGCCATCGCGGCCACCCTCACCGGCACCGCTGACAACGTACCCACCTTCCTGCTCTTCCGGTTCCTCACCGGTATGTTCACCGCGGTGACCATCACCGTGGGCAACGTGGTGTTCACCGACATGTCCACGGTGGAGAACCGGGGGCGCGTGCTGGGCCTGGTGCACGGGATGCAGCTGGTGGTGGGACTGGGCGCGCCCGCCTTCGGCGGGTTCCTGGCCGAGTTCACCAACGTGCGCATGCCCTTCTACGCATCGGGCGTGGTGGTGGGGGTGTTCGGCCTGTGGGCCCTGGCGCGCATGCCGGAGACGCGGCCTGAGTCGGTGGCCGAGCATGTGAAGCGAGGCGGCGGCATCCGCACCGACGCACCGGCGCTGCTGCGCCAGCGGGGCTTCGTGCTGGTGGGGCTGCTGGGGGCGGCGACCTTCTTCACCCGCTCCGGCGGCTCCCACGCCCTGATCCCCCTCTACGCTGACTCCCTGTTCGGCGCCTCCTCCGGCACCCTGGGCGTGCTGTTCAGCATCTCCTCGCTTATCCACGGGGTGATGGTCTACCCCTCCGGGCACATCGCCGACCGGTACGGACGCAAGGTCCTCATCGGCCCGGCGGGTGTTCTGGTGGGCCTGGCGCTGTTCGCCTTCCCCCTGGCCCACGATCTGTGGCAGGTGGGGGCCATGTTCATCTTCCTCCATCTGGCCGTGGCCGCCGGGGGCCAGGCCCCCGTGGCCTACCTGGGTGACGTGGCCCCGCACAACATGCGTGGGGCGGCCTTCGGCCTCTACCGCACCTTCGGCGACCTGGCCGCCACCGCATCACCCGTCCTGCTCACCTTCCTGGCCCAGGCCGTGTCGTTCCCCGCTGCCTTCGCCACCAACGCCGTGGTGTGGCTGGTGCCCGTGGTGATCTTCTCCCTCTTCGCCAAGGAGACGGCGGGGCGCAGGTTCCTGCGCGAGCAGGCGCGGGCCGAGGCCGCCGCGCGCGATGAGGCCGAACGCGCCGCCGCCCGTTCAACCGCCACCGCCCCGGCAGCCCCGGAGGACTGACGCATGGCCGCGCGCGAGGCCCACGCCGACGTGCGGGTGCTGCCCCCGCTGCTGTTCCTGGTGCCGCTGGCCATCGGTCTGGTGGCGGGCAGGCGTGTGCGCCTGCGCCGGTGGGCGGGGCCGCGCCGCGTGCTCGCCGGGGCGCTGGGGGCCATGGCGGCGGGGCTGTTCGGCTGGGCGACGGCCACCATGCTGCGCGCGGGTACCAACCCGGAACCGTGGGTTCCCGCCGCCGCACTCGTCACGGACGGGCCCTTCCGGCGCACCCGCAACCCCATCTACCTGGCCTACACCCTCGCCTACCTGGCTATCGCCATTTGGCGCGGGAGCTGGGCGACGCTGGCGCTTCTGCCCACAGCCGTGCGGCTCACCAACCGGCTCGCCATCGAACCGGAGGAGGCCTACCTGCGCCAGCGCTTCGGTGATGCCTACCAGCGCTATGCCGAACGGACGCCACGCTGGCTCCCCGCCGGTGAGCCGGTGCCCCAGCATCGGCTCCGTGGGCGGGTGGTGGGTAGAAAAACCCGGTGAGCCGGTACCGGCTTCGTGGGTGGGCGGTGGGTAGCCCTACCCTAGACCAGGGCGGGCACCGGTAGCGCCGCGCCCGACGCGCTCTCCGGCACCTCGGCATGCAACTCCTGCAGCACCCGCAACCCCTTGCGGGTGTCCGAGGCCACGCGCGCCGCGTCCAGCAAGTGCAGGCGGCGCCGGAAGCACCAGTAGGTGAACGCCTTGGTCTCGGCCAGGCTCATGCGCACGGAGCGCCCCAGACCCTGCTCGCGCCGGTAGGCTCGCAGTAGCGCGGGGAGCTCGGCCCGGTAGAGGCGCTCGAACACCGCATCCTCCACGCCCTGGGGGTAGGAGAGGCCCTTCACGCCCCGCTCCTTGAGCACCTCCTCCTCCACGGCGGCACGGAGCGCCTCTTCCACCACCACGCCGTAGAAGTAGTTCAGGTGCGCCCGGTACTTGGCCGGGCCCAGGGCGTCCTTGAAGGCGGCGGGGGTGATGGTCTCCGGAAGGTGCCCGCGGGCCAGCAGCGCTGCGGCCTCATCGGCGGGCGCCGCGCCGGGCACCGCGTCCAGCAGCCGACCGGCAAGGGCCAGCCAGTCGAAGGCCTCGCCACCGATCAGGTAGACCAGCTCTTGCCCATCGACCTGCTCGCAGGGTGCCGTCCACCTGCCCACGGCCTCCAGCAGCGCCTCGGCCCACGGGACGCCCGCCTCGATGCGCGCGCGCAGGTGGGCCACCGCAACCTCGGGCGCGAGGCCCGCTTCGGCGCCGCTGCCCCACGCGCTGCTCATGCGTCCTGGGCATCCCGGCGAGCCCGCTTGCGCGCCTTCTTGGTGGTGCCCTCGGCGCGCGCCGCCTGACGGCGCTCGGCGCGCGAGGCGTTGGGGTCCACGGAGCCGCTGGGCGCGGAGGCGCGCCGGGGCGCATTCGCCGCCTTGGACATGACGGTGGTGGTGCGGGCGGTGTCCACGGCAGCCAAACGCGTGCCACCCTCGGCGGGGGTGGCCTGTTGGCCCACCGGGGCCACGTGGAAGATGGTGTGGGCGATGTCGTGGCGGATGCGCGCCAATAGCCCCTCGAAGGCCTCGTGGCCCTCCTTGCGGTAGGCCACCAGCGGGTCCCGTTGCCCGTAGGCCTGCAGGCCGATGCCCTGGCGCAGGTTCGACATCATCGTCAGATGTTGGACCCACAGCCGGTCCACGGTCTGGAGCATCACGGCGCGCTCGATCGCACGCATCAGCCCCTCGCCGAAGGCCTCCTCGCGCTGGGCGTAGAGCGCCTGGGCTACTTCCAGCAGCGTCTCTTCCGTCTCCTCCGCGCCGTTGGCGTGAACGAACTCATCGTCGAGCCCCTCCGGCAGCGGCAGGATGGTCCCCGCCTCGCCCAGCACGGGGCCCGGCTCCCATCGCTCCGGGTCGCCCGCCAGGCCCCCACGGATGATGCCGGAGAGTTCCTCCCCCACCATCTCCTGGATGTTGGCCTTCAGGTCGGCCTCCTCCAGCACGCGGAGGCGCTCGGCATAGATCACCTCGCGCTGACGGTTCACCACGTCGTCGTAGGCGACCAGGTGCTTGCGGATGTCGAAGTAGTAGGCCTCCACCTTGGTCTGGGTGAGGGCCAGGGTGCGGGTGAGCATCCCCGACTCCAGCGGGGTGTCCTCCGGCAGCGCCTTGCCCACCAGCCGGCCCAAGGCCGAGGAGCCGAAGCGCACCATGATGTCGTCTTCCAATGAGCCGTAGAAGCGCGTCTCGCCCGGGTCGCCCTGGCGTCCGGCGCGCCCGCGCAGCTGGTTGTCGATGCGCCGCGACTCGTGGCGCTCGGTGCCCAGGACGAATAGCCCGCCCTGCTCCACCACGCCATCGTGCGCCGCCTGCCACGCATCGTGGGACGCGGCGCTGGCCGGGTCTCCCCCCAGGATGATGTCGGTGCCACGCCCGGCCATGGAGGTGGAGACGGTCACCGAGCCGGGCCGCCCCGCCTGGGCGATGATCTGCGCCTCGCGCTCGTGGTTCTTGGCGTTGAGCACCTGGTGGGGCACGCCCCGGCGCTCCAGCATCTTGGACAGCTCCTCGGAGCGCTCGATGGACACGGTGCCCACCAGCACGGGCCGCCCCGCCTGGTGCAGCTCCGCGATGGCGTCGGCCACGGCGCGGAACTTGGCGGCGTGGGTCTTGTAGACCAGGTCCGGCTCGTCCATGCGCGCCAAGGGCTTGTTGGTGGGCACCACCACCACCTCCAGCCCGTACACCTTGTAGAACTCGTCGGCCTCGGTGGCCGCCGTGCCCGTCATGCCGGCGAGCTTGCCGTACATGCGGAAGTAGTTCTGCAGGGTGATGGTGGCATACGTCACCGTCTCGCGCTGGACGGGGACGTTCTCCTTGGCCTCGATGGCCTGGTGCAGGCCGTCGGCCCAGCGCCGCCCCGGCATCAGGCGCCCGGTGAACTCGTCCACGATGACCACCTGGCGATCGCGCACCACATAGTCGCGGTCACGCCGGTAGATCGCCTCGGCCCGCAGCGCGTTCTCCACGTAATGGGTGAGCACGTAGTTGGCCGGGTCGTACAGGTTCTCGACGTTGAGGAGGCGCTCCACCTTGGAGATGCCGTCGTCCGTCAGGATCGCCTGGCGCTCCTTCTCCTCGATGCGGTAGTCCACCTCCGCCGCCAGTTGCGTGGCCACCTTGGCCACCGTCCCGTACAGGGTGGTGGGCTCCTGGGAGGGGCCGGAGATGATGAGTGGGGTGCGCGCCTCGTCGATGAGGATGTTGTCCACCTCGTCCACGATGGCGAAGTGCAGGCCCCGCTGCACCTGTTGGGTGCGGTCGGTGGCCATGTTGTCGCGCAGGTAGTCGAAGCCGAACTCGTTGTTGGTGCCGTAGGTGATGTCAGCGGCGTAGGCCTCGCGCCGGTTCACCGCTCGCATGCCCGCCTGGGCCTCGTTGGAACCCTCGCCCTCGGGGTCGTACAGAAACGCCGACTCGTGCTGGAGGCACCCCACCGACAGACCCAGGGCGTGATAGACCCTGCCCATCCAGGCGGCGTCACGCCGGGCCAGGTAGTCGTTCACCGTCACCACGTGGACGCCCTCGCCCTGCAACGCGTTCAGGTAGACGGGCAGCGTTGCCACCAGCGTCTTGCCCTCACCGGTGCGCATCTCGGCCACCTTGCCCTCGTGCAGGGCCGCCCCGCCGATGATCTGCACGTCGAAGTGGCGCATGTTCAGGGCCCGGCGGGCCGCCTCGCGCACCACGGCGAAGGCCTCCGGCTGCAGGTCGTCCAGCCGCTCACCATCGGCCAGGCGGTCACGGAACTCGCCGGTGCGCGCGGCCAGTCTCTCGTCGGAGAGGGCCGCCGTCTCCGGCTCCAGGGCATTCACTTCGGCGGCCAGCGCCCAGTAACGCTTCAGGTGGCGCTGATTCGGATCGCCGGAGAAGAGTTTCAGCAGCTTGGAGACCATGATTCCCACCCATACAGCGCGCGCGGGCGCTGGGTTCATTCTAGCAGCCGGGTGGCGACTGACCCCGCCCCTGACGCACGGGCTTGCGCGTATCCTGCGCCTCGCCTGTCGCATCGAACCCCGCGCAGGAGGCCCCACCACGACCGCTCACCCCACATCCCCTCAGACGGTTGAGGGCTCATTGCGTCAGGCGGCGAGCCTGGGCCTGCTGGCCCTGGCCGTGCTGCTGGTCATGGGCCTCTGGTTCTCCGCCACCGCCGTCGTACCGGCCATCCGCGATGCGTGGGGCCTCTCCAGCGGCGAGGCCTCCTGGCTCACCCTGGCGGTGCAGCTGGGCTTCGTGGTGGGGACGTTCTCCTCCGGCCTGGCGAACCTGCCGGACCAGCTGCCCGCCCACCGGCTGGTGGCCGCCAGCGCCGTGGGAGCGGCCCTCTCCAGCGTGGCCTTCGCCCTATGGGCCGAGGGGCTGGGGCTGGGGGTTGCGCTGCGCCTGCTCACCGGCGTGTTCCTGGCGGGGGTGTACCCACCAGGGATGAAGCTGGCCGCCACCTGGACGGTGCGCGGACGGGGGCTCGCCGTCGGCCTGCTGGTGGGCGCGCTCACCGTGGGCTCGGCCTCCCCGCACCTGCTGCGCGGGCTGCTGGTGGCCGATTGGCGCGCGGTGATGGTCGCCGCAGCGGGGCTGGCGCTGGCGGGGGCGCTGGTGGTGGGGCTGGCCGTCCGGGAAGGGCCGTACGTGAGCCGGGGCGCACGCTTCGACCCGCGCTTCGCCCTGCGCATGGTGCGCACGCGAGCCCTGGCCCTGGCGAACGCGGGCTACCTGGGTCACATGTGGGAGCTGTACGCGCTGTGGACGTGGGTGCCGGCGTTCATCGCCGTGGTGCTGGCCGAACGCGGCGTGGGGGAGGGCGCGGCAGGCGTGCTCTCCTTCGCCGTCATCGCCGTGGGCGGGGCTGCGTGCGTGCTGGCGGGGCTCGCTGCTGACCGGTGGGGGCGCACCGCCGTCACCTCGGCGGCCATGATCGCCTCGGGCGGGTCAGCCATCGCGGCGGCGGCGCTGGCGGGCGGGCCCCTGTGGGCGCTGATGGCGGTGCTCTTCGTCTGGGGCTTCACCGTCATCGCGGACTCGGCGCAGTTCTCCGCCGCCATCAGCGAACTCGCCCCGCGCG
The DNA here is from genome assembly GCA_038147155.1 of Candidatus Australimonas brisbanensis. GTDB lineage: Bacteria > Chloroflexota > Dehalococcoidia > Lucifugimonadales > Australimonadaceae > Australimonas > Australimonas brisbanensis. The sequence continues at coordinate 23,639 of JAYQTA010000015.1, read as the reverse complement.
AGTTCGTGGGCTCGGCCCTCACCCTCCAGACGGGCGCGGGGTTCCTGCTCACCATGGGGTCGATACGCCTGATGCCGGTGCTGGTGGATGCGTGGGGCTGGAGCGCGGGCTTCCTGATGCTGGCGGTGGGCCCCGCCGTGGGCACGGCGGCCATGCTCACCCTGCGCCAACTGCCCGAATCGGCGGCCTGCGCGGGCGGACGGCGCTAGCCCCGTTCACCCCGGCCCCGCACCTGGTAGCCGCCGTTGGTATACTCCCCAGCGCCGCAACCGGCGGCCGGAGGCCTGACATGGCAGATATCGAGAAGCGCACCCTGGGCCGCACGGGGCTAGAGGTCACGGTCCTGGGCTACGGGGCGATGGAACTGCGGGGCGAGCCGCGCGGTCGGGCCATCTCCGAGGCCGACGCCGGGAAGCTGCTGAACGCGGTGCTGGACTCCGGCATCAACTTCATCGACACCTCCATCGACTACGGCATCGCCGAGGAGCGCATCGGGCGACACATCGCCCACCGGCGCTCGGAGTACGTGCTGGCATCCAAGTGCGGGTGCCTGGTCGGCTGGGAGCCCACCGCCGACAAGGGCGGGCCTCACGAGTACACCAAGGCCAACATCGTGGCCGGTGTGGAGCAGAGCCTGCGGCGCATGAAGACCGACCACCTGGACATCGTGCAGGTGCACATGTCCCCCTCCAAGGCGGTGCTGGAGGAGCACGACGTGGTGGGCACCCTCAAGGAGCTCCAAGCGCAGGGCAAGGTGCGCTACATCGGGATGTCGGGCATCCTGCCCCAAATCCGCGACCACATCGGGATGGGCGTGTTCGACGTGTTCCAGATCCCCTACTCGGCGATCCAGCGTGAGCACGAGGACATCATCACGCAGGCGGCCCAGGCGGGCGCGGGCATCATCATCCGGGGCGGGGCTGGCCGGGGCGCCCCCTCGGGCGACGCACGGGGCAAGGAGCGGGCCGGTGGGGAGATGGCGGACATCTGGGGGAAGGCGGGGCTGGACGACCTGATGGGCTCAGAGCCCGCCATGGACTGCGCTCTGCGCTTCACCCACACCCACCCGCACATGACCACGAACATCGTGGGGACGCTGAACCCTGCGCACCTGGCGAACAACATCGCCGCGACGCTCAAGGGCCCCCTGCCCGCGGACATCTACGCAGAGGCCAAGCGTCGCCTGGGCGCCGCGGGCACCAACCCGGAGTAGGGCGTGGGCCTGCCTGCCGTCGGCATCATGAGCATGGGCGACATGGGCTCCGCCCTGGCGTCCATGCTGACCGCCGGTGGGGTTGAGGTGCTCACGGACCTGACCGGGCGCTCCGCCCTCACCCGCACCCGCGCTGGCGAGGCCAGTGCCCGCGATGCGGGCTCCCTGGACGCGCTGGTGGCCGGTTGCGGCCTGCTCATCAGCGTGCTGGTGCCCGCCGAGGCACGTGCGCTGGCCGAGGACGTTGCCGACGCCATGGCCCGCACCGGCGCACACCCCGTGTACGTGGACGCCAACGCCATCGCTCCGCAGACCGTCCGTTACATCGCCACGCTCATCGGCGATGCGGGCGCGCCGGTGGTGGACGCGGGCATCATCGGTCCCCCGCCCCACCCCGGCGGGCGGCGCAGCCGCATCTACTGCTCCGGCCCCGACACCGCCCCGTTCGAGGCGCTCGCCGCATGCGGGCTGGACATCCGCCGGGTGGGCGGGGCGTACGGGCAGGCATCGGGTCTGAAGATGGTGTACGCCGCCAGCACCAAGGGCACCACCGCAGTTTGGACGCAGCTGCTCACCGCCGCGCACGCACTGGGGCTGACCGATGCGCTCCTGGCCGAACTGGCGGCCTCCTCACCCGTGGCGGAGGAGCTCATCGCCACCGTGCCCCAGATGCCCCGGCGCGCGCGCCGCTGGGTGGGGGAGATGGAGGAGATTGCCGCGACGTTCGCGGCGCTGGGCCTCACCCCCCTGGTGCTGGAGGGCGCGGCGGAGACGTATCGGCAGGTGGGGCGCACCCCGCTGGCGGACCAGACCTCCCGCGAGCCGGATCCGCCGCTGGAGCGGGTGCTGAACACGCTCGCCGCGCAGGCCCAGGCCGAGCGCGAGGGGGGCGTTGACAGGGGCCAGGCCCCGGCGTAGCGTCCGTCGCACCCCGCCCAACGATGGAGGCGCGTGAGCAACCCCCTCGCCTTCCTGGCCAACCCACGCCAGCACCCCACCAACATGGCCTACACCAACGGCTTCGCCTACGGCGCGGCGCTGAACATGCTGGGCCTGCTGATGCCGCTGTACGCGCTGGACCTGGGCTTCCGCCTCTCGGACCAGGGCATCATCGTGGCCGCGCCCGCCGTGTTCATGATCATCCTGCGCCTGCCGGGCGGGGCCATCTCCGATCGGTTCGGCGAGAAGTTCGTCCTCTGGTTCTCCTTCGCGTCCCTGGTGGTCAACGCCAGCGTCGCCTTCTACTCCCACTCCATCTGGCCGCTGATCCTGGCCCAGCTGTTCAACGGCGCCTCACGCTCGGTGTACTGGTCAGCGGGGCAGTCGTACGCATCGCGCTCGGCTGAGGGTAACGCCGGGCACGTCATGGGCCGCCTGCTCTCCTTCGAGAGCTTCGGTGGCATCATCGGCGGGGTCATCGCCGGGTTCGTCGCCCAGGTGTGGGGCTTCCCCGCCGCCTTCGCCCTCTCCGGTGCGGTGGCGCTGGCGGGTGTGGGCGTCACCACGGCGCTGCCTCCCCTTCCCCGCAAGGACCAGATGCGCTCTTACTTCGCCACCCTCAAGCCCGCCGTGACCATGCTGGGCAAGCCCTCCCTCACCCTGGCGCACCTGACAGCCTTCGCCGCCGCCGCCTACGGCGGGCTGGTGGCCGGGCTGTTCCTGGCCTTCTTCCGCGAGGTCGGGTACGAGGAGGGCCTGGTGGGCGTGGTGCGCTCACTGAACTCGGCGGGCCTGGCCGTGGTCGCCTACGTGTTCGGCACCATCCTGGGCAGACTGGGCGCGCGCAACACCGCCATGGCGGGCATGGTGCTCACCGGCGCCTTCTCCATCGTCGTCGTGCTCACGGGCGACGTGCCGGTGCTGCCCGTCGCGCTCATGGTGCTGGCGGGGGCCACCTTCGGCTCCCTGCGCGCCCTCTACCCCGCACTGGCGGCACAGAACAGCCCGCCCAATCTGCGGGGCGTGGCGCTCTCCGCCGTGAGCCTCTACTGGGCCTTCGCCATGCTGCTCTCGCCGCTGGTGTTCGGGTTCGTGGCGGACGCCACGGGCATCAGGACGGCCATCGTCATCTTCGGCGTCATGTCCGTGGTGCTGGGGCTGGCGGCCCCCATCGCCGCTTTGGTGGCCGACCGGGGTCGCGCGCGCGATGCGGCGCGGGCCAGGGCCGCCGAGACGACCCCCGCCTCCTAGAGCACCAGGAGCGTCGCCCCCACCAGGGAGACGGCCACCCCCGCGATCACCCGTGGCTCGTAGGACTCCAGACGCCGGTTGAAGATGAAGTTGAACCCCATCTGGGCCAGGGTGGAGATGCGCATCAGCGGCACCACCACGCTCACCGGCGCCAGGGCCAGCGCGGACATGCGGAACAGGTTGGCGAAGAAAGAGTTGGCCGCCGAGGCGAGGAACCACATGCGCGAGGAGCGGTCCAGCGCCACGGCCCCGGCCAACTGTCCGGGGATTGCCAGGGAGAGCATCAGCACCGCCCCCGCTGCCCCGTAGGTGACGACGCCGCCGAACACGCCCAGGCCTGAATCGCCCAGTCCGGCGCGCATCAGCACCGGCCCGCCGCCCCAGAACAGCGCGCCCATGACACCGAAGAAGTAGCCCTCCTTCAGCCGGGGGTCGTCCACCACGGAAGACCCGCGCGGGCGTGCCGGCGCGGGCGCGTCGGGGCTGGCTCCCGCGGGCACGGCAGCGGGCGCCGGGGCGCGGGGGGGACGGCGGCGGCGCGCCACCAGGGCGGGGCCCACCATCACCAGCAGGATGCCCACCGCCTTCATGGGGGTGATGACCTCGTCCAGCCAAAGGACAGCGATGATGACGGCGGCCAGGGTGGAGGTGCCGATGACCGGCCCGGCACGGTTGGCGCCCATGGCGGCCACGGCGCGGTAGTTGCAGTAGCGCCCCGCCATGATGTGGACGATGCCGCCCGCGCCCAGCAGCAGGTAATTGCGCAGGGTCAAGCCCCCAGCCTGGAAGAACTGGCCGGAGATGAGCGCTGCGATGACGAACATCACCCAGCCCACGAAGATGGTGATGTAGAGCCCCTGGCTGGCCGGGGCCTGGGCCACGCCCCTTCGCACCGTCGCACCGTTCATACCGAAGGAGAACGCCCCCAGCAGCGCGAAGATGACACCCAGGCTCATCGGGGGGCCTGCCTGTCGGCCATGGCGATGAAGTAGTCCAGCGCCTTGGGGTTGCCCAGCGCGTCCCGGCTGACGGCCTTCTCCGGGGCCTCGCCGTTGAGGATCTTCTTCACCGGCACCTCCAGCTTCTTGCCGTTGAGGGTGCGCGGCACCTCGGCGATGGCGTAGGCCTCATCGGGCACGTGGCGGGGCGAGAGGTCCTCTCGGATGCGCGCGGCGATGCGCCCGCGCAGCCCATCGTCCAGCACCGCACCCTCACGCAGCACCACGAACAGCAGCAGCTTGCCCTCGGTGCCCAGCATGGAGGTGTCCACCACCAGCGAGTCGAGCACCTCCGGCACCTCCTCCACCACCCGGTAGAACTCGCTGGTGCCCATGCGCACGCCGGAGCGGTTCAGGGTGGAGTCGGAGCGCCCGTAGATCACGCAGGTGCCGCGCTCGGTGATCTTGAGCCAGTCACCATGGCGCCAGGTGTCGGGGTAGACGGCGAAGTAGGACTCGTGCAGCTTGGACCCGTCCGGGTCGTTGAGGAAGCGCACGGGCATGGAGGGGAGCGGCTGGGTGATGACCAGTTCGCCCACCTCGCCGATGACCGGGTTGCCCGATTCATCGAAGGACTCCACGCGGCACCCGAGGCCTCGGCACTGCATCTCGCCCGCGTGGATCGGCAGCGTTGGCGAGCTCATGACGAAGGCGGTGACGGTGTCGGTGCCGCCGGAGACGTTGGCCATGAGCACGTCGCGCCCCACGTGCTCGTACACCCACGCCATCCCCTCCGGAGGGAGCGGCGCGCCGGTGGAGCCCACCACCTTCATGGCCGAGAGGTCGTGCGCCCTGCCCGGCTCTATCCCCGCCTTCATGCAGTTGAGGATGTAGGGGGCGCTGACGCCGAAGTTGGTGATGCCCGTCCCGGCCGCCACCTTCCACAGCGCGTCGGGGGCGGGGTGGACGGGGTTGCCGTCGTACATCACCATGCCGGCGCCCACCAGCAGGGAACTCACCAGGTAGTTCCACATCATCCAGCCGGTGGTGGTGAACCAGAAGAACCTATCGTCCGGCCCCAGGTTCAGGTGCAAGGCGTGGGACTTGAGGTGCTCCACCGTCACCCCGCCGTGGCAGTGGACGATGGCCTTGGGCGCGCCGGTGGTGCCGGAGGAGTAGAGCACCCACAGGGGTTGGTCGAAGGGCACGGGGGTGAAGGTGAGGGGTGCCCCCGCCACGGGGAGTTGCTCCCACGGCATGGCGTCCCCGAGCCCGTCCAGGCCCTCGCCGGGGGTCTCCGTCACCTTGGACAGGTACCCCAGCACCACGGTGCGCTCCAGGGTGGGCAGGCCCTTCTGGATGCGGGCCACGGCGGGGAGCGAGTCGAACCGCTTGCCCGCGTAGGTGTAGCCGTCGGCGGCCAGGAGCACCTTGGGCTCCAGCTGCACGAAGCGATCGATGACCGAGGTGACGCCGAACTCAGGCGGGCAAGACGACCAGGCCGCGCCCAATGACGCGGCGGCCAGCATGCCCACCAGCGCCTCCGGCACGTTGGGCAGGAAGCCCACCACCGCATCGCCCTTGCCCACGCCCAGGCGCGCCAAGCCCGCCGCCGTCTCGGCCACGCGCTGGGCGAGTTGGGCGAAGGTCAGCTCCTCGCGGAACCCCGACTCGTGGGAGGCGATGACCGCGATGGCATCGTCGCGGCGGCGCAGGGCGTGCTCGGCGTAGTTGAGCGTGGAGCCGGTGAACCAGCGCGCGCCCTCCACCCGCTTGCCGTCGGGCGCGGGGGCCACCACCTGGGTGTAGGGGGTGTGGGAGATGATGCCGAAGTAGTCCCACACGCAGGCCCAGAAGCCCTCCAGGTCCTCCACCGACCAGCGCCAGAGGGCGTCGTAATCGGCGAAGTCGCGCCCGCGCTCGGCCTTGAGCCAGCGCATGAACCGCGTGATGTTCGACCCCTCGGCCAGCTCACGGGAGGGCTCCCAAAGGAGCGTCCCCTCGGCCACCGTCCCCACGTTGTCCGCCACCGTGAACCTCCTGCGCCCCACGGGCGCACGGTGTTGTTTTACCGGCCCGCATCCGCGCCCGCAAGCGCCCCGTCCTCCGGCTCAGGAGCACGGGGCGGGCGCGCGGCCAGCACCACCAGCCCCGCCAGCCCCCACGCCAGCGCCGCCACCAGGAAGGCCACGGTGTAGGAGCCGCGCAGGTCGTACAGCAGGCCGAAGAGCATGGGCCCCACGGCCCCCATGGTCATGGCGGCAGGGCGGAACATGCTGTTCACCGCCCCCAGGTGCGCCCGCCCGAAGTAGTCGGCGGCAAGCAGCGCGCGCAGGATGATGTACCCGCCCATGCTCACCCCGGCGCACAGCATCAGCGCCCCTAGCATGGGCACGCCCGCCACGCGCAGGAACACCAGGATCAGCCCACTGGTGACCAGGGTGCTCCCCGCCAGCAGGAAGCGCGGATGCACCCGCTCCCCCGCCAGCCCCCAGCCGGGGCGCGAGAGGCCGGAGACCAGCCCGTACACGGCGATGCCCGCCGACGCCTCGGCGTTGGAGTAGCCATGCCCCACCAGGTAGGGCAGCCAGTTGGACTGGAAGCCCATGATGCCCAGGCCCACAAGGGAGAAGGTCACCAGCAGCAGCCAGAAGGCCGGGGAGTGCAGCGCCTCGCGCCGGGTGAGGGAGCGGTCGTGGACCACACGCCCCCGCACCGTGTGCGGCTCAGGCACCCGGTAGGGCTCGTTGGCCCCGTCGGGGTGCAGGCCGATGTCCTCGGGCCGGGTGCGCACCAGCAGCGCCAGGGCCAGGGAGACGACCCCCACGCCTATCCCGAACCACATCCACGCATCCCGCCAGCCCACCGCGCCCACCAGCCAGGAGACCAGGGAGGGGAAGGCCAGGGCCCCCAGCCCCACGCCCATGGTGGAGATGCCCAGGGCGCGCCCGCGCCTGCGGACGAACCACTTGGGCACCAGCGTCTGAGAGACGGTGAACCCGGAGCCGATCTCCGCGTACGCACCCGCCACGCCATACAGCAGCACCCACTGCCACACCTCGGTGGTGTAGCGCAGGCCCACAATGGACGCGCCCAGCACCAGCGCGCCGGAGATGGCCAACAGGCGCGGGCCGCGCACCGTATCGAGCCACGGGCCCACCAGCGGCGCGCTCACCCCCACCAGCACCGTGCGCACGGTGAAGGCGGAGAAGAAGACGGCGCGCGACCAGCCCAGCTCCTCCGTCATGGGGATGACGAAGACGCTGGCACCCCAGATGGCGACGCCTGAGCCTATTCCAGAGCCCAGGAACGCCACGGCCACGATGGCCCAGCCGTAGAAGAAGGGGAGACGCCGGACCAGCACTCCCTAGTCGTCGCCGAGCCAGTCGGCATCGGACGGGTAGAGGTTCCTCCCGATGGTGCGCACCGGCTCGGACACGTAGATGTCCTTGGTCGCCTCGCGGTACTTGAGGAAGTGGGGCATCTGCCGGTGCGCCTCGAAGGCGGCCTCGTCCCGGTAGACCTCGTAGAGGAAGAAGTGGTCAGGGTCGGCGCTGTCCTGCACCACGTTGAACTGGAAGTTGCCGTCCTCCCGCATGGTGGTGTTCTCGGCGTCCTCCAGGATCACCTCGATGAACTCGTCCCGCCGTTCGGTCTTCACCTGCACGCTCACCACCAGGACGATCATGCGACGCCTCCGTCGGCTGGTTGCCGGGGCCCGATTCTACACGCCCACCGCCGCCGCGAGCGCCGCCACTCCCGCGACGACCACGCCGATGCCCGCCCACTGCAGCCGGGTGGGACGCTCGCGCATCACCGTCATGGCCAGGGCGATGGAGCCCAGGGGGTGCGCGGCGGCCAGGGGGGCGATGAGCACCACGGGCGCGCGCTCCACCCCCAGCGCGTAGGCGGCGTATCCCGCCGCATCGAGCAGCGCGGCCCCCGCCAACGCCCTGCCCACGCCCACCCCGGCGGGCCAGCCCACCGGCGCACCGCGCACCCGCAGCACGGTGAACACCGCCACGGCGGAGACGATGCGTGAGGAGAGCGCCGCCAGCAGCCCGCCCGCCGCCTCGGTGAGCGGGACCCAGAAGGCAAAGGCGAGGCCCAGCCCCACCATGCCAGCCAGCCCCCAGCCGATGCCTGTAGCGGCGTGCCCGCCCGCACCAGGGCGCGCTGAGAGCAACCCGATACCAGCCACCACCGCCAACATCAGCGCCCAGCGCGCGGCGCCCACCGACTCATCGAAGACCAACGCCGCCACCAGCACCGTGATGAGCAGCCACGCGCCGCCGACGGAGGTGACCAGCGAGACGGATCCGCGCCCCAGTCCGGTGTAGTAGGCGCTGTACGCGCCCGCCAGCAGCAGCCCGGTGACGCACGCCCACAGCACCGTGCCGGGCCACTCAACGCTCGCAAGCGCACCCGCTGGCGCCATTGCGGCCAGGGCCACCCCCTGCGCGCCGATCCCCACCAGCAGCACCCACAGGGTGGTGCGCGCCCCGCCGATGCGGGCGGCCACGGCGCCCGCCAGGAAGTCGGCGGCGCCCCAGGTGAGGAGGGTGGTGAGCCCCCAGCTGGCCTCGAACGGATGCATGCGCGGGCCACCCTACCAGAACCGCGGGTTTAGCCCGAAGGACGGCCCGTGACCAGGGAATATCATCGGAGCATGGGGAACGCATCGCGCACGCTGCACCTGCTGGCGGCCACCCTCACCCTGACGGTGGTGCTGGCGGCCTGCGGCGGCGCGCCCCTCGTGCCCCTGCCCACGCCTGAGCCGGACGCGGCGGCGCTCACCGTCACCAGCGAGCAGTTCCTCAACGCCGCGCAGGTGCGCCCGCGCTACACCTGCGATGGGCTGAACATCTCCCCCGGTGTCGACTGGACGGGCGTGCCTGTGGGCACCGTGGCCCTCGCCCTGGTACTGGAGGACCCCGAGGCGCCCGGCGGGGTGTTCACCCACTTGCTGGTCTACGATATCCCCGCGGACCTGGAGGGGCTGGAGGAGGGCCGGGGCGGCGCGCTGAACACCATCAACCTGGGCGGGGTGCAAGGGATGAACTCCTACAACTCCCTGGGCTACGCGGGCCCCTGCCCACCTCCCGGCGAACCCCACACATACACGCTGCACCTGTACGCGCTCGACGCGCTGGTGGCCGTGGGCCCTCAGGGCGAGCGGGCGCAGGTGCTGGAGGCGATGGCAGGGCACATCATCGGTTACGGCTCGTTCAGCGGGCTCTACGGCCGCACCAGTCCCTCCGAGGTGAACGTGGTGTTCGGCGGGACCCCGACGCCCACGTCCGCGCCGTAGGCGCGGGCTGTTCCCGCCCGGCTGCGCCGGGCTCGTTCCAAGGGGCACCGCTGCCTTCCCCGCTCCCTTCAATCGCTCGTTCAAGGGGGACACCCCCTGGGCGCTTCGCGCCGAACCCCCGGCGGCCCCCGAAGGGGCCTACGATGAAACGCTTCCTTCCGGGGGCCCTTCGGCCCCCGCTCCCCCCGGCCCCCACTGCACCCCTCTAGCCCGAACCATCGCCGTCTGAAAGCGTGTTTGGGGCTGCGCCCCACTACAAGCCGCGTGGTGTGCGAGCAGGCTTTTGGCCTGCTGCTATGAGCGAGCGCCGAGCGAGCGGGGCCAGAAGCCCCACGTTGAGCGCCCGGCAGGGCGCGTAGACGGGGTAGCGCCGCAGGCGCGCAGGGGAGTTCCCTGGACGAGCGAGCGAAGCGAGCGGAGCGAGCGCCTGCTAGACTGAACGCATGAGTGACGCGCCCACCCATCTGCGCCTGTTCCCCCTCCAGTCCACGGTGCTCTTCCCCGGCATGGAACTGCCGCTGGTGGTGTTCGAGCCGCGCTACCTGCAGCTCACCGCCGAGTGCCAACAGGCAGGCGAGCCCTTCGGGGTGCTGCTCCTGCGGGAGGGGCGCGAGGTGGGCGAGGTGGAGTTCGAGCCCTTTACCGTGGGCTGCACCGCCCACATCACCGAGGTGGAGGAGATGGGCGGCGGGCGATTGCGCATGAACGCCGTGGGGGCCCAGCGGTTCCGGGTCGTCTCGTTCGACCGCTCCCAGCCGTACCTGGCCGCCGAGGTGGAGTACCTGGAGGAGCCTGCCGAGTCCACCGTGGGTGAGGAGTTGATCCGCACCCTCAAGCAGGAAGCCTCGACCTTCGTGCGTGAGATGCTCGCCTCGCGGGGCGGGTACGTGCAGCGCGTCTCGTTCCCCTCGGATCCGGTGGTGCTCTCCTACCAGGTGGCCCAGCTGTTCAGCGGGCACGCGGGGGTGCAGCAGGCGCTGCTGGAGGCGGGGACGCCCCACCGGTTGGAGGAGGAGTTGAATCTGGTGCGCTCGGCCCGTGAGCAGCTGGCGCAGCGCCGCCGCAAGCGGCCTGGCTCGTCCTTCTCCAAGAACTAGTCCCGTGGACGGCCCGGCTAGGGCAGTTTGTCCTCGGCCATGAGCAGCGAGGCGAGGGTCTTGGCGTCGTGGAAGGCGCCCGCCCGCGCCTGGGCCAACGCCTCGGCGAAGGGGATGCGCTCCAGCACGATGCGCTCATCGTGGTCGGCGGGGAGAGGGTCCTCCCGCAACCCCGTGGCAAGGAACGCGTGCAGGCACTCGGTCATGGAGCCGGGCGCCGCGTAGAAGGAGCCCAGCGGCACCAGGCGCTCGGCCCCCATGCCCGTCTCCTCCCGCAGCTCGCGCATGGCCGCCTCGGCGGGCGATGCGTCGCCCTCGATGACTCCGGCGGGCAGCTCCACCAGCTCCACCTCCGGAGCCTTGCGGTACTGGCGCACCAGCAGCAGGTTTCCCTCGGCGTCCACCGGCACGATGACCACTGAATCGGGGTGGTCCACGATATCGCGCCGGGTGAGGGTGCCGTCAGCCAGGCGCACCTGCTCCACCCGCACGGACAGGCGCTTGCCCTGGAAGGCGCGCTCCGTGGAGACGGTCACCTCCGGGCTGGTGGGGTCAACGGCCACGACGCGCCTCCTCCTCGGCCATGAGCCGGGCGAGGCGCACGGACTGGTCGGCCCCACGGCGCAGCCGGTAGACCAGCGTCTCATAGAAGCGGGCGGGGGCGCCGGCGCGCAGGAACACCGCCTCGTAGGGGCTGGCGCTCACGCGCACCCGGTCGCCCGGCCCCAGGGGCACCTCGGTGATGCCATCGGCGGAAACGGTGGACGCGTGCTCGCTGAGCACCTGCAGCTCCACCACCGCTTCGCGAGGCACCACCACCGGGGCGTCCAGATCGCCGTGGGCGGCCACGGGCACCAACACCGTGTCGGCCAGGGCCGGATGCAGGATGGGCCCACCCGCCGAGAGGCCGTAGGCCGTGGAGCCCGTGGCCGTGGCGACGATGACGGCGTCCGCCTGGTAGGTGGTCAGCTCCGCCCCGTCGATGGTCACGCCGATGCGCGCCAGGTGCGCCAGGGCGCCGCGCCCCACCACCACGTCGTTGAGCACGTGCACCGGGGGGTGCTCGCCGGAGCGGGTGAGCACCAGCGCCTGGAGCATGGCCCGCCGGTCGGCCCACACCCCGCCGGGGACGGCCCCCGCCAGGTAGCGCGGCACCAACTCCAGCGCGTCAGCGCCCTCCACCTCGGTCAGGAAGCCGAGGCGGCCCAGGTTCACGCCCAGCAGGGGTACGCCCACCTGTGCGGCCAGGCGCGCGGCGCGCAGCAGAGTTCCGTCACCCCCCACCGTGATGACCACGTCCGGCGCGGGGTCCCCCAGGGCCGAGGAGGCATCGTCCAGCGCGCGGGCTGGATAGCGCGAGCCCAGGCTCGAACGCAGACGCTCCGCCACGTCGAAGGCGGGAGCGGATGCGGCGTTGTAGCAGATGAGCGCCGCGGCAGGGTCGATGGGCTGAAAGGACACGAGCACGCTTCCCCTCTGGAGGATGCGGACAGTATACCGGCGAAACCCAGCGCTAGCGGGCGAAGGTCAACAGGTCGCCCACCCGCTGACGGAACCGGCGCCAGCGCTGGGAGCGGAAACCGATGCCCCTGGTGATGACCTCCACCGCGTCGGACGACCCAGCCACGATGGGCCTGCGCCAGCGCCGCAGCTGGCTCTGGGTGGGAGATTCCTCACCCGCCAGGCTGAAGCGTGTGAAGGGGCTCCAGGCGCGAGCGCGCCGGTCGTAGGTGAGCACGGACCCGCCGGCCTCCTGCACCAGCAGGATGCCCGCGGCCATGTCCCACACGTAGGCGCCGTTGAACACCACGTAGTCGAACACCCCACGCGCCGCGCTGGCCAACTCGAACCCGGCGCACCCCGTGGCGCGCACGTCGCCCAGCCCCCGGCGCAGGTGCGGGCGGAAGCTGAACATGCGCACGAAGTAGGTGGGCATGGCGGCCATGCGCCGTGGCGGGGCCTGGTGACGCACCGAGAGGGTGGTGCCGTTCTCGTGCGCCCCGCCCCCCCTGCGCGCGTGCAGCACCACCCCCTCCGGGTCGGCGATGGAGGGCAGGAAGATGGCGGCCACCACGGGAACGCCCCCCTCCAGCGCGGCGATGAGCACGCCGAATACCGGCAGGCCGTTGAGGAAGTTGCTGGTGCCGTCCAGCGGGTCGATCACCCACATCACCGGCGTGTCCGTGTCGGGGGCATCGGTGGCCTCCTCGGTGAGCACCCCGTGGGCCGGGAAACGGCGGGCCAGCTCATCGCGCAGGTAGGTGTCGGCGGCGTGGTCGGCGTCGGTAACGGGGTTGCGGTTGTTCTCGGACTTGAAGTCCACCCGCAGGGGGCCCGTGAAGTAGCCCAGCAGGATGCGCCCCGCCCCTCGGGCCAGCTCCACCGCCGCCTGCTCCATCTCGGCCAGCTGGTCGTCGGTGAGGGAAGGCATGCGCCCATGCTAGCGGGGGCATGCGCCGCCGGATAGCCCCGCGCTATACTCGCAGCATCCCCTCCGCCCTGGCTGGCGGGCTTCCATGAGGTGATTGGTGAGCGCAGCGAACGAGCGGGTCCACCGCGTGGTGGTGATCCGGGGCGACGGCATCGGCCCGGAGTTGGTGGATGCCTCTCTGGTGGTGCTGGAGGCGGCGCAGGCAGCCGTGGGCGGCTTCCAGCTGGAGCTGGACTTCCACGAGGGCGGCGCGGGCCTCTACCAGAAGGCCGGGCACAACCTGGCCCCGGAGACGCTGGAGGCGATGAAGCGGGCCGATGCGTCCATGAAGGGGCCCGTGGGCCTGCCGGGCGTGCGCTTCCCCGACGGCACCGAGGCCGGTGTGCTAGGCGGTGTGTTGCGCATGGGTCTGGACACCTACGCCAATGTGCGCCCCGTGCGACTGCTGCCGGGGGTGGACGCCCCGCTCAAGGCCAAGCCGGGGGAGATCGACTACGTCATCGTGCGGGAGAACACCGAGGGGATGTACCTCTCGCGCGGCAAGGGCGTGGGCAACGACACGGCCATGGCCGACACCATGCTCATCACCCGCAAGGGCACCGAGCGGGTGGCGCGCTACGCCTTCGAGCTGGCCCGCACCCGCTCCGGCGCCCCGGAGGACGGCGTGCGCCGGGTGACGTGCGTGGACAAGGCCAACGTGCTGGCCTCCATGGCCTTCTTCCGCAGGGTGTTCGACGAGGTGGCCGAGGGCTACCCCGACGTGCAGACCGAGCACCTGTACGTGGACGCGGCGGCCCAGGCGCTGGTGCAGCGCCCCGGCCACTACGACGTGCTGGTGATGGAGAACTTCCTGGGCGACATCCTCTCCGACCTAGGCGGGGGCACCATCGGCGGCATCGGCCTGTGCCCCTCGGGCAACATCGGCGATGCGCACTCCTACTTCGAGCCCATCCACGGCTCCGCGCCCGACATCGCCGGGCAGGACAGGGCCAACCCCATCTCCCAGGTGCTGACGCTGGCCCAGCTGCTGGACCACGTGGGCGAGGGCCCCGCCGCCAAGGCGGTGCGGGACGGCGTGGCCCAGGCGCTGGCCACGGGGGCGCTGAAGGTGGGTCGCTACACGCAGCCGGAGGGCGGCACCAGGAAGGCCGCGCAGACCATCGCCGAGATGGTGCGCGAGGTGGCACGGGCGTCCTGACCAGGGAGGGCCGCGCAGGCCAGGCCTGCTAGCGGATCATCCCCCCGTCGGTCAGGGGCTTGGCCCACTTGTCGTCGCCCTCACCGCGAAGCTCGCGGGGCAGGACGAACACCACGTCCTCCTGTGTCACCTCCACCGTCTCCACCGACTCCGGCGCCAGGGCGTCGATGACCTCCTCCACCAGCGTCTCCGGCGTGGATGCCCCGGAGGTGATGCCCACGCGCTCCACGCCCTCCAGCCAGGCGGGCTGGATCTGCGATGCGTCGTCGATCAGGTGGGAGGGGATGCCCATCTGCTGGGCCACCTCACGCAGGCGCGTGCAGTTGGAGGAGTTCTGCGCGCCGATGACCAGCATCAGGTCCACCCGCCGGGCCAGCTCCTTGGCGGCCCACTGGCGGTTGGTAGTGGCGTAGCAGATGTCGTTGCGGGCGACCATCTGCGGGAAGCGGCGCTTGAGCGCGTCGATGACCTCACGGGTATCGTCCACCGAGAGGGTGGTCTGGGTGAGGGCGACGACCCTGGCCGGGTCGTCCACCTGCACCGTGGCGGCCTGCTCGGGGCTGTCCACCAGGCGAGAGGCCTCCGGCGATTGGCCCATGGTGCCCACCACCTCCGGGTGCCCCTCGTGCCCCACCACCACCACCGAGTAGCCGTCCCGGGCGTACTTGGCGGACTCCAGGTGCACCTTGGTCACCAGGGGGCAGGTGGCGTCGATGACCTCCAGGCCACGGCGCGCGGCCTCCTCCACCACCGTGGGGGGAACGCCGTGGGCGGAGAAGATGACGTGGGCCCCGTCGGGCACTTCCGCCAGCTCCTCCACGAACACCGCGCCCTTGCGGCGCAGCGAGTCCACCACGTAGCGGTTGTGGACGATCTCGTGGCGCACGTACACCGGCGCGCCGAAGCGGCGCAGCGCCAATTCCACGATGTCTATCGCCCGCACCACCCCCGCGCAGAACCCGCGCGGGCTGCCCAGCAACACCTGCATCACGCCTCCCGGCGGGCGCTCGCTCCCACGGAGCACGGCCCGCACGGCCATTGTAGCCCGGACGCCAAGGCCCGGCTCACAGCCACGGCCAGGGCAGGTCCCGGCGGGTCTGCGGGTTCGGCAGCACGGGCGCGGTGAGCAGGCGCGCCATGCGTTCGCCCAGCGCCGCCACCTCGTCCGGCAAGAGGAGCGCTCGCAGCGGGACGCCTGCCTCGCCATCCAGTCCTGTCAGGGCCCGTTCCACGTCGGCCAGCAGCGTTGCGGGCACCGGCTGACCAGCGAAGTCCCACACCACCGTGCGCAGCTTGTGCTCGGTGTTGAAGCACAGGCCGTTGTCGATGGCCCACACGCCCCCTGCCCTGCCCACGAAGACGTGTCCGCCCTTGCGGTCGGCGTTGTTCGCAAGCACGTCGAATACGGCCAGCGCAAGCGCTCGCTCCGGGTGGGCCCCGCGCAAGGTGAAGTAGTTCGACTCGTCCTCGGGGGGCACGAAGAGCTGGAGCGAGCCCACGCCCGCCTCGCCCTCACGCACCAGCGTGGGCGGCACCAAGTCCCAGCCCAGCAGCGTGGACAGTTCCCACGCCGCGCACTCGCGCCGGTAGAGGGTACCGGCGGGGAAGTCCCACAGGGGCGCCTCGCCCCGTTGCGGCTTGTACACCCCGTAGCCGGAGCGCCCATCGCACTCCAGTTCCACCACGAAGGTGTAGTTGGAACCCTTCGGGTGCAGCCATCCGTCCCCCAGAGTGGCCGTGCGCAGGAAGGCGGCGGCCTCAGGGGCATGGGGGGCGATGTGGTGGGGGCCGTCCGCGATACGCGCGGCGGGGAACTCGGCGTGCAGCGCCATCTAGTTGGTCCGAGGGCACCGGTGCGCGCCATCGATGCCCATGGACCGCCCGCACAGGGGGCAGCGCGGACGCCCCCCGTCGTGCACCTCGAATGCGCGGTCGGCCATGCGGTCCAGCAGCGCGGTGGGGGCCCACAGGGCCACGGCGTCGTCCTCGTCCTCGGACGCCTGGGCGATGATGACGTAGCGCCCGGACCGGCGATCGTGCCCCAGGGAGAGGCCCGTCACCTTGAACTCGTGGTCGGCGGCGGCCTCGATGTCCGCAGCGCTCACGGGCGCGCCCGTGGTGCGGACGGCGGAGCGCAGCAGCTGCTTGACCGTCACCGCCAGCTGGTAGAGCTCGCCCTTCTCCAGCCACAGCACCGCCGAGCCCTGCTCGCAACGCGCGCGCAAACGGAAGGTGCGCCGCCCCGGCTCGCCCACGTACTCGGGCTCCAGGATGCGGCACTCGCCCAGATCGAAGCGGACGGAAGCAGACTCAGCCATGGGCGGAATCTAGCGAGGGGGCGCGGCCGTGTCAACGCGAGCGGCACGCACCCTAGTGGTGGTGGTCCTCGAACATGGCGCCCACGGACATGCCGGAGTGGATCCGGTGGATCGCCTCGCCCAGCAGGGGAGCCACGGACACCGTCTTCACGCGCCCGTCGCGCTTGTGGGGCGGCACGGGGATGGAGTCGGTGCAGACGAACTCCTGGATGGGGCTGCCCTGAAGGCGCTTGGTGGCCTCACCGGAGAGCACCCCATGGGTGGCGCAGGCGTACACGCCCTTCACCCCGGCGTTCACCAGCGCGACGGCGGCGTTGACCATGGTGCCGCCCGTGTCCACCTCATCGTCCATGAGGATGGCCGTGCGGCCCTCCACCTCACCGATGATGTTGAGCAGTTCGGTCTTGTCCTGGTTCCCCGGCTTGCGGCGCTTCTCGATGATGGCCAGCGGCGCGTTGAGGCGCTCGGCGAAGTCGCGCGCCCGCTTGGAGATGCCGATGTCCACGGCCACCACCACCGGGTCCTCCAGGTGCAGGTCGTTGAAGTGGCGCACCAGGATGGGCTGCGCGGTCAGTTCATCCACGGGGATGGAGAAGAAGCCCTGGATCTGCCCAGCGTGCAGGTCCATGGTGAGCACCCGGTCGGCGCCCGCCGTGGTGAGCAGGTCTGCGATGAGCCGCGCGGTGATGGGCACCCGCGGCTGGTCCTTCTTGTCGGTGCGCCCGTACCCGTAGTAGGGCACCACAGCAGTGATGCGCCCCGCTGAGGCGCGCCGGGCAGCGTCGATCATGATCAGCAGCTCCATCACCGAGTCGTTGACCGGGTAGGAGAAGGACTGGATCAGGAACACGTCGCGCTGGCGGACGTTCTCGTTGAAGCGGACGAAGGTGTTGTCGTTGGAGAACTTGAACGCCTCGATGCGCCCCAGGGGCATCTTCAGGTAGTCCACCACGGCATTGGCAAGCTCCTGGTTGGAGTTGCCGCTGAAGATCTTGAGGTCGTCGTAGAGTGCCATGTCCCTGCTCTGGCGGCTGCGCTGCGCCGCTTGCTGTCCGGGGGTCTGCATGAAAAGAGGCCTGCCGTTCGGGGATGGGAGGCCGATTCTAGACGCGCCAGCGCCGCACCGCCACCCCCAAGCCCTATGCGGAGAACCGTCCGTCCTGGCCCACCAGCCGTTGGGCCACCAACTCAACCCGCCTCCCTGCCTGCGCGTTCACCTGGCCGATGACGCTGGACTCGCCGCCCGCGGATGCGATGGCCGCCTGGGCCGCGTCCACCTGGCCGGCGGGCACCACCACGCAGAAGCCGATGCCCATGTTGAACACCCGCCACATCTCCGCCTCGTCCACCCCGCCGCGCGCCTGGATGGCGGCGAAGACCCCGCCGGGCTCCGGCAGCGCATCGAAGCGGTAGGTCACGTCGGCGTCGAACCGGGTGAGGTTCAGCAGGCCGTCGCCACTGATGTGGGCGAGCCCCCGCACGTCCACCCCCGCCTGGAGCAGCGCCGCCGCCTCTGGCACGTAGATGTGCGTGGGGCGCAGCAGCTCCTCGCCCACGGTGCGCCCACACTCGGGCACCACAGCGTCGATGGCGTCCGGGGTCGCCAGCAACACGCGCCGGGCCAGGGTGAGGCCGTTGGCGTGGATACCGTTGGAGGGCAGGCCCAGGATCATATCGCCCGGGCGTATGGCCGCGCCCGTGATGGGCGCGCGCGAGTCCAGCACTCCCACGCAGGTGCCGGAGATGTCGAAGGCATAGCCGGGGCGCGGGCCGGTGAGGGTGTCGGGGTGCTGGGAGAGCTCCCCGCCCACGATGGCGACGCCCGAACGCTGAGCGGCATCGTGCATGCCCTTGCCCAGCTGCTCCAGCAGGTCGGGGTGCGGGGCCTGGAGGGAGATGTAGTCCACCAGCGCGGCGGGCTCCGCGCCCACGCAGATGACGTCGTTGACGTTCACGGCAACGGCGTCCCACCCGATGGGCTCGTAGCGCCCGGCCAGCTGGGCCACGGCGGACTTGGAGCCCACGCCGTCGGTGGTGATGGCGAGGGACAACTGGTCCGTCATGCCCAGCACGTTGGCGAAGAAGCCGTTGGGCACCAGCGGGCCGCCCAGCCCGGTGCGGTAGGCCTCGGTGCGGCGCACCCAGCCCAGCAGCGATGCGAGGCCCCGTGCGGCGGCATCGGTGTCAACGCCCGCCTCGGAGTAGGTGAGGTGGCGTTGGGGCTGGTTGGTCACGGCGAGCGTCCTGGGGGGAGGGTGGCGCCATTCTAGCAGGGCGAGCCCGCACGCTGCGCTTGCCCCTAGTTCGCGCCGTTCCAGGTGGAGACGTTGACGGTGCTCACCACCTGTTTGGGGCCCGGGCCCTGACGCGCGTGCACCTGGTCGGGGAAGATGCCGCCCCTGGTCCGTGGTCAGCCCACGAGCAGCGCATCCGCCCCCCGGGTGTAGGAGCGCTGGTCCACCGCCGCGTCCCGGTTCACCAGCGGGCGGGCGTACATGGGGTGGTGCATGGAGCGCACCTCGTGCTCCAGCTGATAGAGCACCGCGCACGTGTCCGGGTCCACGATGTCCACGAACCGGTACTGCACCTCGGAGGATTCCTCGCTCACCAGCCCCCGCTCCGCCAGCCGCGCGTGGGGCCCCGCGAAGTCGGCCAGGTAGATGGCGATGTGGTGCCCGTCGTAGGCGGGCAGATCGCCCTCGCTCTCCCGGAAGGCGATGTGCTGGCCGCGCCCCATGGGCACCAGCGCAGCCGGGTTCCGGCGCACCGTACCCACCGTGGCCGGGGCACCCATCACCTGCGCGTAGAAGCGAGCGATGCCCGCCGCCGTGCCTGCGGGCACGTCCAGCTCCAGCCACGGCATCCCCAGCACCGTGCCGCCGAACAGGTCCGGGCCCGCCTCGTTCACCACGAACTCGTTGCCCCACGGGCAGGTGACGTCCAGGTGACCGTGGTGCTCCTTGAAGGCGAAGGCCGTGCCCTCCAGCGCGGGGGCGGTGCGCGCGAGGCGCTCCTCCAACTGGGCGCGGGAGGGCACCACCAGACCGATGCGCCCGCGCACCACCTGCGCCTGCGGGCGAGTGGGCAGGTGGAACTGCTGGCGGCCGGCGTTGACCCACATGTTCTCCAGCCCCACCGTCAGATAGGGGTCGCGGGTGAGGCCCAGCCCCACGATGTAGAACGACGTGGCTGCCTGCTGGTCCGGCACGGTCACGTTCAGGTGGTCGAAGGAGAGGATGTTCCCCACGTCCTGGGTGGTGCGGTCGAAGTCAGCCACACGAGCCTCCTGGGCGAACGCGGGCCTGGCGGCGCGCGATGCAGCCAGAGTATAGGCGCTGGCCTGGCGGCTTGACCCTCCCGCGTACGCCCAGGCACCATACTCACGCGTGATGCTTTCATGCGCCCTGCGCGCACCGACCCGATCCGCTCTCACCATCCCTTCCCGGCCCCCACCCGCATCCCCCATGCATGTGCGGCGTGGCCGGACTCAGGCAGGGCCACCGATGCTGACCACCGTCCCTCTGAACCCCCGGCCCATCGAGGACTACCGCGCAGCCATCGGCGATGCGGCCA
The DNA here is from genome assembly GCA_038147155.1 of Candidatus Australimonas brisbanensis. GTDB lineage: Bacteria > Chloroflexota > Dehalococcoidia > Lucifugimonadales > Australimonadaceae > Australimonas > Australimonas brisbanensis. The sequence continues at coordinate 3,370 of JAYQTA010000015.1, read as the reverse complement.
TGAAGGTGCTGGGCAACACGGTGCCCAATGGGGCGGGCGCCCCCTCTCGCGATGGCTGAGCCGCTCTACCTGGGCATCGACATCGGCGGCACTAAGGTGCTGGCGGTGGCGGGCACGCCGTCCGGGCAGCGCGGCGGGACGGGGACGGTGCCCACGCCAGCCCAGGGCAGCGCCGCACAGGTGGCGGACGCCCTGGCCAGCGCTGCCCGCGCGGCGGCGCAGGCCGCCGGGGCTGCGCTCACCCAGGTGGCGGGGGTGGGCATCGCCTCAGCGGGAGCGGTGGACATGGGCACAGGCGTGGTGGTGCACTCCCCGCACGTTGCCAGCATGCAGCACACCCCGCTGGCCGCCATGCTGGCCGAACGGCTGGAGGGGGCCCGCGTGCTCATGGGCAACGATGCCACGCTCGCCGCCCTGGGCGAGCAGCGCTACGGCGCGGGCCGTGGGGTGGACGAGGTGCTGTTCATCACCATCAGCACCGGCATCGGTGGGGGCATCGTCACCCGTGGCCAGCTGCTGCTGGGCGCGGGTGGGTATGCGGGTGAGATCGGTCACATGAGCATCGACGCCCACGGCCCTTACGGGAAGAGCACCATGCCCGGCGCGTGGGAGTCGCTCTGCTCCGGCTCGGCGCTGGCCCGCATCGCCGGCGAGCGGCTGGCGGCGGGTGAGGCATCGAGCCTGGCCGGGGTGCTCGCCGCGCGGGGTGCGCTGGACGCACGCGACGTGTTCGGCGCCCTGCGCGCGGGCGATGCCCTGGCGCGGCGCATCGTGAACGAGGCCACCCACTATCTGGGCATCGGCCTGGCGGGGCTGGTGAACCTGCTGAACCCCCAGCGGATCATCATCGGTGGGGGGCTCTCCAACGAGTGGGACGCCTACATCGCCCCTGCGGTGGCGCTGATGCGCCGGCACACCTTCGGTGACGTGGGCGCGGACACCGAGGTGGTCCCACCCGCGCTGGGGACCGAGGCTGGAGCGTGGGGGGCCATAGCGCTGGCGGCTGAAGGCTGAGGGCCCGCATACCTGTCTGCTATACTGCCGGGCGGCTCGCGCCGAGGGCGCGGGCCCGATTCTGTGTGCGCCGTAAGGCCAGGGGCCCAGCGGCGGAGGAGTGCCCGTGCCTGCCTACGGCATCATCGGCGCCCAGTGGGGCGACGAGGGGAAGGGGAAGGTCGTCGACTTCCTGGCGGAGCGAGCGGACATGGTGGTCCGCTTCTCCGGCGGCAACAACGCAGGCCATACCGTCATCAACGAGAAGGGCGAATTCGCCCTGCACCTGGTGCCCTCCGGCATCTTCCGCCCGGAGGTGGAGGCGGTGATCGGCCCTGGCGTGGTGGTGAACCCGGCCACGCTGCTGGAGGAGTTGGCGGGCCTGCGCTCGCGCGGGGTGGACACCTCCAACCTGTTCATCTCCGACCACGCCCACGTGGTGCTCCCCTACCACATCCGGCTCGACCAGCTGGAGGAGGCCGCCAAGGGCGCCAAGGCCATCGGCACCACAGGCCGGGGCATCGGCCCCGCCTACGTGGACAAGACCTCGCGCGTGGGCATCCGCATGGGTGACCTGCTGGACGCCGAGTACCTGGCCCAGCGCCTGGAACCGGTGGTGACGGCCAAGAACGCGCTGCTCACCAAGGTGTACGGCGCCGACCCCATCGACTTCGACGTGTTGCTAGCCGAGTGCCTCTCCTATGGCCAAGAGCTGGCAACGCACATCGTGCCGGTGGAGCGGCGCATCGCCGCCGCACTGCGCGAGAACAAGCGCGTGGTGCTGGAGGGCGCCCAGGGCGCCATGCTGGACCTGGACCACGGCACCTACCCCTACGTCACCAGCTCGTCGGTGAGCATCGGCGGCGCCTGCACGGGCCTGGGCATCCCGCCCCGGGAGATATCCGGCATCATCGGCGTATTCAAGGCCTACTCCACGCGCGTGGGCGCGGGGCCCATGACCACCGAGCAGCACGATGAGGTTGCCCACGAGATCCGCGAGCGCGCCTGGGAGTACGGCACCACCACGGGCCGCCCCCGGCGCGTGGGCTGGTTCGACGGGGTGGCGGCCCGCTACTCGGCGGCCATCAACGGCTTCACCTCCTGCGTGCTCACGCGCCTTGACGTGCTGGACGGTCTGTCCACGGTGAAGGTGTGCGTGGGATACGAGGTGGACGGCGTACGGACGGAGGACTACCCTTCCCGCCCGCCGGAACTGGCGCGCGCCGTGCCGGTGTTCGAGGAGTTACCCGGCTGGACCACCCCCACCGCGGGGGCGACCCGCCTGGAGCAGCTTCCCGCGCAGGCGCAGGCCTACGTGGCGCGCATCGAGTCAATGGTGGGCTGCCCCATCGACCTGATCTCCACCGGCCCCAAGCGGCACGAGAGCATCATGATCCAGCCCATCGTCCCGGCTTAGACGAGAACCGTTCCTAACCCAAGGGAGGCACCATGAAGATCGGCTTCTACGACGACTGGACGCTCGGTGTTGTCAAGGGCGAGAACATCGTTGACGTGTCCGAGGCCCTCGGCGGCGTCCACGTGCACCACCCCCAGGACCTGATGAACCTGGTGATCGAGCACTTCGACAAGCTGCGCACCCCCTTCGAGAAGCTGGTGCAGGTCTCCCAGGGCGTGCCTCTGAGCACGGTGCAGATCCGCCCGCCCCTGCCGGAGCCGGGCAAGATCATCTGCATGGCCGTGAACTACCTGGAGAACGGCACCCGGCCCATGCCGGACATCGAGGCGTTCATCAAGTCGTCCGACACCGTCATCGGCGACGGCGACACGGTGATCCTGGACCCGGACTGCAACGCCACCATCTTCCACCACGAGGCGGAGATGGCCGTTGTGATCGGCAAGGAGGCCAATAAGGTCTCACAGGCCGAGGCCATGGACCACATCTTCGGCTACACCGGCTTCATCGACGTCTCGGCGCGTGGCTTCGAGCCCGGTGGGCGCACCAGCTTCTTCCAGGTCAAGTCGTGGCGCACCTTCGGCCCCATGGGCCCGTTCATCGTCACCAAGGACGAGGTGCCCGACCCCCAGAACGTGGACGTGCGCATCACCAACTCCGGCGAGGCGCGCCAGTCCTACAACACCTCCGACATGGGTCACAAGGTGCTCGAGTGCGTGGAGTTCGTCTCCCGCATCACCCCGCTGCGGCCCGGCGACCTGATCTCCACCGGCACCAACCACCAGGGCCTGGGCTCCCTCCAGGACGGCGATGAGCTGGAGATGACCCTCTCGGTCATCGGCCACCCCCTGCGCGTGAAGGTGAGCGACCCGGCCAAGCGCACCTGGAAGCGCGGCGTGGACCAGGAGATGGCCGCCCGCATGCGCGGGGCCGACAAGCCCGCCAAGTAGCCTTCTGCCCAGT
>JAYQTA010000014.1:0-32558 GCA_038147155.1 Candidatus Australimonas brisbanensis | reverse complement strand
CCAGCGAAGCGAGCGGGGAAACCGCCCTACGCGTCGCCCACGCCGTGGGCCAGTTCCTCCTGGCGGTTGGGCACGTTGGCCACGGCCTGGGCGTAGGCGCGCACGATGTCGTTGCGCCGCAGCACGCCCACCAGCCGGCGCGGGTCGTCCCGGCTCACCACGGGCAGGCGGCCTACCTCGTAGCCGCCCAGCTGGGCCATGGCCTCATGCACCGACTGGTCCGGGTAGGCCACCACGGGCCGCTTGGTGGCGATCTCGCCCACGGTGGCGGTGCCATCACGCGGGGCGCGCTCCAGGTCGGAGAGGGTCACCACCCCCACCAGATTGCCCTCCTCGTCCACCACCGGGAAGCCCGTCTGGTTGTTGCGGGAGAACAGGTCCACCAGTGATTCCACCGACTCGGACGCTTGCGCCGTGGGGAACTCGCGCTGCATGACCCGGGAGACGGGAACCCGGCCCAGGATGTCTGCCTCCTCCTCCTCCGGCAGGATGACCCCCCGGCGGCGCAGCTTGGTGGTGTAGATGGTGTCGCGCCGCAGGATGCGCGCCGTGATGGTGGAGACGATGACCGCCGTCATCAACGGCAGGATCAGTTCGTACTCGCGCGTCATCTCGAAGACGATGATGATGGCGGTGATGGGCGCGCGCGCCGCTCCGGAGAACACAGCTGCCATCCCCACCACAGCGTACGCCCCCACCGGACTCGTCATGCCGGGGAAGACCCCCGCGGCGCCGTGGCCGAAGGCCCCGCCCAGCATGGCGCCCAGGAACAGGGAGGGGGCGAACACGCCGCCCGCTCCGCCGCTCCCCAGGGTGAGGGAAGTGGCCGCCAGCTTGAGCACCAGCAGCACCGCCAGCAGGCCCATGGTCATCTCCCCCACCAGGGCGCTCCCCATGACCTCGAAGCCTCCGCCGAACACCTGGGGGTAGAAGATGCCGATGGCCCCCACGCCCAGTCCGCCCAGGGCGGGCCGGACGTACTCCGGGAGCCGCACGGCAAGGAACAGGCTGTCCACCGCATACAGGGCCGTGGAGAAGCCGATGGCCACCACGGCGCTCAGCACGCCCAGCAGCAGGTATAGCGGCACCTCCCACCCGCTAGAGAGGTGGTAGTTCGGCACCTCGAAGGGGATGCGCTCGCCCAGCACCGCGTAGGCCACGATGGCCGCCACCACCGAACTGAGCACCACCAGGCCCAGGGAGCGCACGTTGTAGCGGCGCAGGATCACCTCCAGGCCGAAGAACACGCCGGCGATGGGGGTGTTAAAAGTGGCGGAGACGCCCCCCGCCGCACCGCACGCCACCAGCGTCTTCACCCAGTCCGACGGCAGGTGCAGGCGCTGGCCCACCCATGAGCCGGAGGCCGACCCCATCCCCACGATAGGGCCGACGATGCCCGCCGACCCTCCGGTGGCGATGGTGAGCAGCGAGGCCACGGAACGCACCAGGGCAACGCGGGGGCGGATCCGCCCCCCCTCCAGGGCCACCGCGGCCATCACGTCGGGGACGCCGGGACCGCGGGTGCCCCGCGCCAGCACGTAGAGCAGCACCCCCACCAGCACGCCCCCGATGGCGGGCAGCACCACCGCGTGGTGCTCGCCCAGGAAGGTGAAGAGGCGCGCACCGTAGGTGCTGAACCCCTCGCTGGCTGCGCTGAGGAGCCCACGGAAGGCCACCGCGCCCACGCCAGCCATCGCACCCACCAGCACGGCCAGCAACGCCCCCACCAGGTCCTCCGACTGCCGCAGCGCACCCAGCCAGAGGGCGGGGCGCAGCAGGATGCGCAGGTGGAGCCGGTCCTCGGGGGTCATGGACTGCCTGCCTCCAGGGCGATGGCGGTGGGGTTCTGGGCCCCAGGCTAGCGCGCACGGGGTGCGCTTGCACGCCGGAGCGACTACGCTAACGGCCGCATCATCACGCGGAGGCGGCACATGGACCTGGGACTGGCGGGCAGGCGGGCACTGGTAACCGGCGGCAGCAGGGGCATGGGCCGGGCGATAGCGCAGGCGCTGGCGGCCGAGGGTGCCTCGGTTGCGCTGTGCGCGCGGGACGGCGCGGCGGCCCAGGAGGCGGCGGCGGCCATCGCCGCGGCCACGGGCGCTCGGGTGGTGGCCTTCCAGGCCGACACCGGCTCGGCGGAGGACGTGGAGCGGCTGGTGGCCGAGTCCGTGGCCGCGCTGGGCGGGCTCGACATCCTGGTGAACAACGCCGCGCGCGTGGGCGGCACCGGCGGGCCGGACAACCTGGCCCAGCTCAACGTGGCGATGATCGAGGAGGACGTGCGCGTGAAGGTGCTGGGCTACCTGCGCGTTGCCCAGGCCGCCTACCCCCACATGGAGGCGGGGGGGTGGGGACGCATCGTCAACATGGACGGCATGGCCGCGCGCAACGCCGCGGGCATCAGCGGCGGGCTGCGCAACGCGGCCGTCATGAACTTCACCAAGGTCATGTCCGAGGAACTGGGCCCCAAGGGCATCACCGTCAACGCCGTCCACCCGGCGGTGACGCGGACGGCAGGGCTCATCAACCGGCTGGAGGGCATCGCCAAGGCCAGGGGCATCAGCATCGAGGAGGCGGAGGCGGGCATCGCCGCGGGCAACGCCATCAAGCGGCTGGTGGATGAGACCGAGGTGGCCAATGTGGTCGCCTTCCTGTGCTCCGAGCAGGCCGGGTGCATCACCGGCGAGGCCGTTGCCGCTGCGGGTGGCAACTCCCGCTCGGTCTTCTACTAGCCCCGAACCGCCCGCCGCCCCGGCTGCTAAGATGCCGGGGCACCCCCTGCAAGGAGTCCGTCCGCATGGTCTTGTCCGACCGCTCCATCCGCGAGGAGATGGCCAAGGGCCGCATCGTCATCGAGCCTCTGGGCGAGGGGTGCATCCAGCCCGCCTCAGTGGACCTGCACCTGGCGCGCAACATCCTGGTGTTCCGCAACCACCAGGTGCCCTACGTGGACGTGCGCGCCATGAATGAGGACCTGACCGAGATGGTCACCATGGCGGACGACGTGCCGTTCATCCTCCACCCCGGCGAGTTCGTCCTGGGCTCCACACTGGAGCACGTGGAGGTGCCGGACGATCTGGTGGCGCGCCTGGAAGGCAAGAGCTCCCTGGGTCGCGTGGGCCTGCTAATCCACTCCACCGCGGGCTATGTTGACCCAGGGTGGAAGGGGAACCTGACGCTGGAGCTGTCCAACGTCTCCGCGCTGCCCATCACCCTCTACCACCGCATGAAGATCGGGCAGATCTCCTTCCTGCGCCTCTCCACCCCCGCCGAACGCCTCTACGGATCCGCTGAACTGGGCTCCAAGTACCAGGGGCAGGTGGACCCCACCCCCTCGCGCATCCACCTCGACTTCAAGCCGGGGCAGTAGCCCGGGATTGTCCCCGCTCCCTCCGGTCGCTCGAACCAGGGGACTCCCCTGCGCGCCTGCGGTGCTACCCCGTCTCCGCTCGCTCGGCGCTCGCTCATGGCAGCAGGCCCAAGGCCTGCTCGCATAGGACGCTGACTGGCGGCGATGGTCCGGACTAGAGGGGTGCAGTGGGAGCCGGGGGGAGCGGGGGCCCCAGGGCCCCCGGAAGGAAACGTTTCATCGCGGGCCCCTTCGGGGGCCGCCGGGGGTTCGGCGCGAAGCGCCCAGGGGGTGTCCCCCTTCAATCGAGCGAGCGCAGCGAGCGGGCCACGCGCCCCCGCCCTATACTGGCCCTGCGCGCACCTGCGCGCGGAGCAAGAGCGTGCCCACCCGGCGCACCACCACCCCACCAACCGATCACATGTCCTGGGCTCTCACCCAGGCTCGAGCGGCCATCGGCTCGGTGAGCCCCAATCCGCCCGTGGGCGCGGTGCTGGTGAAGGACGGGGTGGTGGTCGGCGAGGGGCACACCCAGCCCCCCGGCGGTGACCACGCGGAGATCATGGCCCTCAAGCAGGCGGGCAAGGCGGCGCGCGGGGCCGATCTGTACGTGACGCTGGAACCGTGCGCTCACTTCGGGCGCACGCCCCCCTGCACCGAGGCCATCATCCGGGCGGGCATCGCGCGCGTGCACATCGCCGCGCTCGACCCCGCACCGCACACGGACGGACGCGGGGTGTGGGCACTGGAGCACGCGGGCATCAGCGTGACGGTGCGCGAGAGCACCCCGGAGGCGCTCGCACTCATCGAGTCCTTCACCAAGCACGTCACCACGGGCATCCCCTTCGTGATCGCCAAGTTCGCCATGAGCCTGGACGGCAAGATCGCCACCCGCTCCGGCGATGCGCGCTGGATCAGCGGCCCTGAATCGCGCGCGCTGGCCCACGGCCTGCGGGCGGAGGTGGACGCGGTGCTGGTGGGCATCGGCACGGCGCTGGCCGACGACCCGCAATTGACGGTGCGCGATGCACCGGTGCCCGCGCGCGGGCAGCCTCTGCGGTTGGTGGTGGACTCGCGCCTGCGCCTCCCGCCCACCGCCGCAATGCTGACCGCACCGGGCCGCACGCTGGTGGTCACCGCCACGGACGATGCGCCCAAGCGCGCGGCACTGGAGGCGGCGGGGGCCGAGGTGCTGACGGCGCCGGGAGTGGACGGGCGCGTGGACGTGCCCGCCCTGCTGCGTGCGCTGGGTGAGCGGGAGGTGACGGCGGTGCTGGCCGAGGGCGGTGCGGGCCTCTTGGGCACGCTGTTCGACACGCACGCCGTGGACAAGGTCATCGCCTTCGTGGCACCGGCCATCATCGGTGGCGGGGAGGCTCCCTCTCCCGTGGGGGGCCGTGGCGCGGGCCTGATGCCCGACGTGCTGCGCCTGGTGCGCGTGAGCCACCGGTCCGTGGGCGATGACGTGATGATCACGGGCTACACCCGCTAGCGGAGGGGACATGTTCACCGGCATCGTGGAAGAGACGGGCACCGTTCGAGCGCTGGAGGGCCACCGATTGGTGGTGGAGGCGCGCACGGTGCGCGAGGGCGCGCGGGCGGGCGATTCCATCGCCGTCAACGGCACGTGCCTGACCGTCACCGCGCTGGAGCCCGACGCCTTCACCGTGGAACTGTCGAACGAGACGCTGGCGCGCACCAACCTGGGCGCATTGCGGGCGGGCGCACCCGTGAACCTGGAGCGTGCGCTGGCGGCCTCGGCACGGTTGGGCGGGCACATCGTCCAGGGCCACGTGGACGGGACGGGCACGCTCCTCTCGCTGGAGGGGACGCCGGAGGCGCGGGTGCTCACGGTGGAGGCCCCGGCTTCGCTGGGCCGCTACATCGTGGCCAAGGGGTTCATCGCCGTGGACGGGATGAGCCTCACGGTGGTGGAGGTGCGCGATGCGCCCGGCGGCGCGGCGCGCTTCACCGTAGCCGTGATACCGTACACTTTCGACCATACGGTGCTGCACGCGCGCCGGGCCGGGGATGCCGTGAACCTCGAGGTGGACATCCTGGCCAAGTACGTGGAGCGGCTGCTGGCGCAGCAGGGGTGAGGGACATGGCCGACGGGAGCGTGGAACAGGCCATCGAGGACGTGCGCAACGGGCGCTTCGTCATCATCGTGGACGACGAGGACCCGCGAGAACGAGGGCGACTTCGCCATGGCCGCCCGGTTCGTGGACCCGGACGCCATCAACTTCATGGCGCGCCACGGGCGCGGGCTCATCTGCGTCCCCATGACCGGTGAGCGGCTGGAGGCGCTGGAGCTGGAGGCGATGGTGCCGCGCAACACCGCGATGCACCGCACCGCCTTCACCGTCTCGGTGGACATCAACAACGGCGGTACGGGCATCAGCGCCGCCGACCGCGCCGCCACGGTGCAGGCGCTGCTGGCCCCCGACACCCGCCCCGAGGACCTGGCCCGCCCCGGCCACATGTTCCCCCTGCGCGCGCAGGACGGCGGCGTGCTGGTGCGCGCGGGCCAGACCGAGGCCTCGGTGGACCTGGCGCGCATGGCCGGGCTGGAACCAGCGGCGGCATCTGCGAGATCGCGAACGAGGACGGCACCATGGCCCGCCGCCCGGAACTGGAGACGATCGCCGCCACCCACGACCTGCACATCGTCAGCGTGGCCGACATCATCGCCTACCGGCTGGAGCACGAGCGGCTCATCGAACGGGTGGCCGAGGCACGCATGCCCACCGTCCACGGCGAGGCGCGCGTAGTGGCGTTCAAGTCGCGCGTGGACTCGGCGGAGCACGTGGCGCTGGTCTTCGGCGATGTCTCCACGCCGGAGCCGGTGCTGGTGCGGGTGCACTCCGAGTGCCTCACGGGTGACGTGTTCGGCAGCCTGCGGTGCGACTGCGGCCCCCAGCGCGACATGGCCATCGCCGCCATCGCCGCCGAGGGGCGCGGGGTGTTCCTGTACATGCGCCAGGAGGGTCGGGGCATCGGCCTGCACAACAAGCTGAAGGCCTACGCCCTCCAGGACCAGGGAGCCGACACGGTGGAGGCCAACGCCCAGCTGGGCTTCCCGCCGGACCTGCGCCACTACGGCATCGGCGCGCAGATCCTGGTGGACCTGGGCGTGCGCCGCATGCGCCTGCTCACCAACAACCCCAAGAAGGTGGTGGGGCTGGACTCCTACGGCCTGGAGCTGGTGGAGCGGGTGCCCATCGAGATCGCGGCCAATCCCGAGAACGCCGGGTACCTGGCGACCAAGCGCGAGAAGCTGGGTCACCTGCTCAGCGCGCTGGAGAATCCGCCTTCAGCATCCTGAGGCGCAAGCCCTAACGCGCCTTCCCCCGTGCCGTTACATCTCTTGAAGGAGCCTCGACCCACGCCCATCGCCCATCGCTTCCATCGCCTGTCCATCCTGGCTGGGGAACAACAAGTAGCACCGCAGGTTGCCGGATGGCGCGGGCCCCCTGACGCTAGGCACCCCGCCACCCGGCGGCTAGAATGCGGGCATGGCCGAAGAGTTGGAAGGATCCCTCGACGCCCGCGGTCTGCGGGTCGGCATCATCGTCTCCCAGTTCAACGAAGCGGTGACCTCACGGCTCCTGTCCGGAGCGCGGGAGGCGCTGCGCCGCAACGGGGTGGCGGAGGGTGCCATCACCGTGGTGCACGTCCCCGGCTCATTGGAGCTGCCCCAGGCCGCCGCGCGCATGGCCGCCTCGGGCCGCTGGGACGCGCTGGTGACGCTGGGCTGCGTGGTGCGCGGGGAGACGGCCCACTTCGATCTGGTGGCCGGTGAGTCGGCGCGCGGGGTGGCCGAGGTGGCCCGCACCAGCGGGGTGCCCGTGACCTTCGGCGTACTGACCACCAACACCATGCAGCAGGCGCTGGACCGTTCGGGCGGGGCCCTGGGCAACCGGGGTTACGACTCGGCGGAGGCGGCGCTCAAGATGGCGAGCCTGCTTCCCCGCCTCGACGCGGGGGCCGGTACGGGAGCATGAGCATGAGCATCCAGTCGCAGCTAGCCGAGGACATGAAGGCGGCGATGAAGGCGGGGGACACCGTCACCCGGGATGCGGTGCGACTGATCCGCTCCGCCGTGGGCAACGCCGCCATCGACCAGGGCGCCAAGGACGGCGCCCTGGGCGATGAGGCCGTGACCGGCGTGCTGGCCAAGATGGCCAAGCAGTACCGCGACTCCATCGAGACCTACCGCAATGCGGGCCGCCTGGACTTGGTGGACAAGGAACAGGCGGAGCTGGACGTGGTGCTGCGCTACCTGCCCGAGCAGCTGGACGAGGCTGCCGTGCGCGCGCTGGTGGTCAGGGCCATCGCCCAGACGGGCGCCGACGGCCCAGCGGCCAAGGGCAAAGTGATGGGGGCGCTGATGCCCCAGGTGAAGGGCAAGGCAGATGGCTCCCTGGTGAACCGCGTGGTCACCGAGGAGCTGGCCACCCTCGGCTAGCACGTCCGGGGCCCGGCCCCGCGAGAGGAGCACGCCCGTGGCAGCGCGATACGGCATCCTGGTCTTCCCCGGCACCTGGAGCGAGGTGGACTTCCACGAGGCGCTGGCCGGGGTGATGGGCGTGGAGGCCGAGTACGTCTTCCACAAGGAGACGAGCCTGGCCCGGTTCGACGTCATCATCGTCCCCGGCGGCTTCTCCTACGGCGACTACCTGCGCCCCGGCGCCATCGCCCGCTTCTCGCCCGTGATGGGCGCCCTTGCCGCATTTGCCGCGGCGGGCGGGCCGGTGCTGGGCTCCTGTAACGGCTTCCAGGTGCTGTGCGAGGCGGGGCTGCTGCCCGGCGCGCTGCTGCGCAACCAATCGCTCCAGTTCCGCTGCCAGCCCCAGTTCCTGCGGGTGGAGCGCGCCGTCGCGCCCTTCACCTCCCTCGCCCGCGAGGGCCAGGTGCTCTCCATCCCTGTCTCCCACGGCGACGGCAACTACTACGCCGACGATGCGACGCTGGAGCGCATGGAGGCCAACGGGCAGGTGCTCCTGCGATACTGCGATGCCGGCGGGGACGTGACCCCGGAGGCCAACCCCAACGGCTCGCGGGCCAACATCGCAGGCGTGACCAACGAGGCGGGCAACGTGCTGGGGCTCATGCCGCACCCGGAGCGGGCCGTGGAGGCCGTGCTGGGCGGCGTGGACGGACTGGTGCTGCTGCGCTCCGTGGACGAGGCGCTGGCCGAGCGAGCGCGCGCCTGATGGGGTTGGGCATCGTACTGGCACTGGCGGCCACGCTGGGATGGGGCACGGGCGACGTGCTGGCCCGCAAGGCCGCACTGCTCGCCCCCGCAGGCGCGGTGGTGGTGGCCATGACGGCCATCGTGACGCTGGCCCTGGCCGGAGTGGTCGTACTCACCTCGGGGTTCGGCTCCCTCGCCGTGGACGGATGGTGGTTCTACCCCCTGGTCGCGGTCATGGGCCTTCTCTCCTACCTGGGGGGGCAGGCGCTCTACCTGTTGGGGATGCAGCGCGCCGGGGTCACCCTCACCGCGCCCATCATCGGCGCGGTGCCCCTGCTCACCGTGGCCATGGCCGTGGCCTTCGGGGGCGAGCGTCCCAACCTGCCCACGCTCGCGGGCGCGGGGGTCATCGTCGCGGGCATCCTGCTGGTGGTGACCGACCGGAGCCGGGTGCTGCGCCCATGAACGCACCCGCCTCGCTGCGCCGCCTCACGGTGGGTGCCCCCGCGGGCATCGCTCTGGCGGCCATCGCCGCACTCTCCTTCGCCACCACGGGGTTCATCGCCTCCCAGCTTGCGGGGGACACGGCACCGGGGCCGGTGATCGCCTTCTACGAGGCGCTCTTCGGCCTGTGCTTCGTGGTGGGCGTGTACAGACGCACCGTCAGGGGCGTCTCGCGCGCCTCGGTGCCGTGGCTCATCGCCACGGGCCTGGCGCTGGCCACGGGGTTCGGCGGCTTCTACACCGCCCTGGCCCACGTGGACCTGAGCGTGGTGGCGCCCATCGCCGGGGCCGTGCCGCTGGTGTCCTACGCGGCCGTCCTGGTGCTGCTGCGTGGGGCCGAGCGGCTCACCCCCCGCGCCGTGGCGGGCGCCGCCCTGGTGGTGGGGGGCGTGGTCCTGATCAGCATCGTGAACGGGTAGCAGGAGGGGCCCATGCCGGTATCGCAGGAGACGCTGGACCAGATCGCCCTCTCGCGGGCTGAGTACGACCTCATCGTCGCCAAGCTCGCGCGCGAGCCCTCCCCGGTGGAGCTGGGGCTGTTCGGCGCGCTCTGGTCGGAGCACTGCGGCTACAAGCACTCGCGCCCGCTGCTCAAGGGCTTCCCCACCAGCGGCGAGGCCGTGCGGGTGAAGGCGGGCGAGGAGAACGCCGGCGTCGTCTCCATCGGCAACGGGTGGAACGTGGTGTTCAAGGTGGAATCGCACAACCATCCCTCGGCGGTGGAGCCCTACCAGGGCGCAGCCACGGGCGTGGGCGGCATCGTGCGGGACATCCTGGCCATGGGTGCGCGTCCCGTGGCGCTGCTCAACTCCCTGCGCTTCGGCCCCCTCACCTCGGCCCGCAACCGCTTCCTGTTCAGCGGGGTGGTCTCCGGCATCAGCGGCTACGGCAACTGCATCGGCGTGCCCGACGTGGGTGGTGAGGTGGTCTTCGCCGACTCCTACGCGGGCAACCCGCTGGTGAACGCCATGTGCGTGGGGCTGCTGCCGGACGGGGCGCTGATGCGCGCCGCCGCATCCACCCCCGGCGCCACGCTGATGGTGGTGGGCTCGGCCACGGGGCGCGACGGCATCCACGGGGCATCCGGCCTCGCCTCGCGCTCCTTCGAGTCGGAGGAGGAACTGCGCCCCACGGTGCAGGTGGGCGACCCATTCCTGGAGAAGGTGCTCATCGAGGCGTGCCTGGAGGCGGCGGTCTCCGGCCACCTGGAGGGGCTGCAGGACATGGGCGCGGCTGGCATCACCTCCTCGGTGATGGAGGCGGCCTCACGCGGCGGCACGGGCGTTGACCTGGACGTGGCGCTGGTGCCCCGGCGCGAGCCTGGAATGAACGCCTACGAGATCATGCTCTCCGAGTCCCAGGAGCGCATGTTGCTCATCGTCAAGCCCGGTCACGAGGGTCCCGTGCAGGAGCTGTTCGCCAAGTGGGACCTGCCCGTCACCGCCATCGGCACCGTCACGGACGACGGCATCGGGCGCGTGCGCGACGGGGAGCAGGTGGTGGCGCAGGTCGCCATCGAGACGCTGGTGGAGGCCCCCCAGTACCGCATCCCCTCCCAGCGCCCTGGGTACCTCGACCAGGTGCAGTCCGTACCGCTGCCCCCCGCCCCGGACGCGGGGCAGGCGGGCGCGCTGCTCACGCGATTGCTGGCCTCGCCCAACATCGCCTCGCGACGGGCCGTCTACCGCCAGTACGACCACCAGGTGCAGACCAACACTCTGGTGACCCCCGGCGCGGGCGATGCCGCCGTGGTGCGCGTGCGCGGGGCGGGCGTGGCGCTGGCCGTGGCGCTGGACGGGCCGGGGCGCTCGGCCTACCTCGACCCGTACATCGGCGGGGCCCTCGCAGTGGCCGAGGCGTGCCGCAACGTGGCGTGCGCGGGGGGCAAGCCCCTGGCCGTCACCGACTGCCTCAACTTCGGCAACCCCACCAGGCCCGAGGTGTACTACCAGATGGAGGAGGCGGTGCGTGGCATGGCCGATGCCTGCCACGCCCTGGGTGTGCCCGTGGTGAGCGGGAACGTCTCGCTCTACAACGAATCGCACGGGACCGCCATCTACCCCACGCCCGTGGTGGGCGCCGTGGGCCTGGTCAGCGACCCGTCCCGGGCGCTGGGCGCGGGCTTCGTCAGCGACGGCGATGCCATCATCCTCCTGGGCGCGGACACGCTGGCCCTGCCCGACGAGCGCCTCGGCGGGTCCGAGTACCTGGCCCACATCCATGGGCAGGTCATCGGCCGCCCCGCGCTGGATCTGGACGCCGAGGCGCGCCTCCAGACGCTCCTGGTGCGCCTTGCAGGCGAGGGCCTGGCGGCCTCGGCCCACGACTGCTCCGACGGCGGCCTGGCCGTGGCCCTCGCCGAGTCGGCCATCATCGGCGGGCGCGGCGCGGACTGCGCCGGTGCGCTGGAGGCCGGAACGCGCTGGGACGCGGCCCTGTTCGGCGAGGCGGCCTCCCGCATCGTCGTCTCGGCCCGCCCGCAGGATGCCGCAGCCGTGCTGACGGCGGCACGCGAGGCGGGCGTGCCCGCGCTGACGCTGGGGAGCGTGGGCGGGGAGCGCGTGCGCCTGGCGGGGCTGGTGGACGAGCCGCTGGCGGGGCTGGCCGGGGCCTGGAGCGGCGGCCTGGAGTCGGCACTGGCGGGCTAGGGGCTGACGGACGGGGCTGTCAGGGGCGCGTCCATGCGCTATCATGGTGCGGTTTGGCGCGCTGCGCGTCCGGCGGGAACGGACGCCAGGTGAACTCAATGAGAGGGCCCACGACGGCCCGCGCGAGGAGCGGTCAGCATGAAGGTCATCTTCCTGGAAGACGTTGCTGGGACGGCCGACGCCGGCGAGATCAAGGACGTCAAGAACGGCTTCGCCCGCAACTACCTGCTGCCGCAGGGCCTGGCGGCCCTGGCCACCCCTGACGCGCTCCAGCGCACCAAGGCCATCGAGAAGGCCGCTCAGGAGAAGCGCCTGCGCTACTCCCAGGAGTGGAGCGCGGTGGCCAAAGCCATGGACGGCACCCAGGTCACCATCGAGATGCGCGTGGGCCCCTCGGGCCGCCTGTTCGGTGCGGTGACGGGCCGGGCCATCGCCGAGCAGCTCGCAGGCATCACCGGACGCGAGATCGACCACCGCCAAGTGCTCCTGGGCACGGCGATCCACGAGCCGGGCGACTACCCGGTGGACATCCGCCTCTACCGTGACGTGCACGCCTCCGTCACCGTGTCGGTGATCCCGGAGGGCTACACCCCCACGGGCCCCGAGCCCCTTGCCGATGTGTTCGTCGACGATGAGGACGACGAGGCCGCCGAGGCGCCCGCCGAGGACGCCGAAGGCGGCGGCGCCGAAGCGTAAGCGGGGCGCTCCATGCTCCCCGACAAGCTCCCGCCACACGACCCCGACGCGGAAGAGGCGGTGGTCGGCTCCCTGCTCATCGACGGGGAGGCCATCACCCGCACCGCCGCCCTGGTCAAGGCTGAGGACTTCTACCGCGAGCGCAACCGCTTCTGCTACGAGGCGGCCCTGGCGCTGTACGCGCGCCACGAGCCCATCGACCAGGTGTCCATGGCCCGCGAGCTCTCGTTGCGTGGACGCCTGGAGGGCGTGGGTGGGGCGGGGTACCTGGCCCACCTGGTGAGCGTGGTGCCCACCACGGTGCACGTGGAGCACTTCGCCACCATCGTCAACCGCACCGCGACGATGCGCCGCCTCATCCTCGCCGCGGGCAAGATCGCCGAGATCGGCTACGCCGACGCCGCCGACGTGGAAGCGGCCATGGCCGAGTCCGAGCAGCTGCTCTTCGGCGTGCGCAACACCCACGTCTCCCGCGACTTCGTGACGATCCGCGAGGTGTTGGACACCTACCTGGAGGAGTCGGCCGGTCTCGACCAGCTGGACGCCGGGCACTCCCCCGTGCCCACGGGCTTCACGGACCTGGACAATGCCCTGGGACGGCTGCAGCGCGGCGACCTGTTCATCCTTGCGGCACGCCCCTCCCTGGGCAAGTCCACCCTGGCCATGAACATCGCTCGTAACGCGGCGGGCCAGGGCGCGGTGGCCGCGGTGTTCAGCCTGGAGATGAGCCGCGAGCAGCTGGCGCTGCGCCTCCTGTCCGCCGAGGCGGAGGTGGACTCGCACCTGCTGCGCCTGGGCCTGCTGTCCGAGCGGAACATGCAGGGGGTGATGCACTCGGTGGGTGAGCTGTCAGACCTGGCCATCTACATGGACGATTCGCCCATGCAGACGGTGCTGGAGATGCGCGCCAAGCTGCGCCGCCTGCACACCAACCGCTCGCTGGACCTCGTGATCGTGGACTACCTGCAGCTGATCGCCGGGCGTGAGCAGCGCTCGGAGAACCGGGTGCAGGAGCTCTCGGAGATCACCCGCTCCCTCAAGGCCATCGCCCGCGATCTGAACGTACCGGTCATCGCCCTCTCCCAGCTCTCCCGCGCCATCGAGCAGCGCCCCGACCACTACCCGCAGCTGTCCGACCTGCGTGAGTCGGGTTCCATCGAGCAGGACGCCGACGTGGTGGCGTTCATCCACCGCGAGGACAAGGTGTTCACCCAAGAGCAGTGGGAGCAGCGCCACCCCTCCGACCCGTACCCGGAGAACCTGGCCCAACTGGTCATCGCCAAGAACCGGCACGGGCCGACCAACAAGATCTCCCTCTACTTCCGGGGGAACTTCTCGCGCTTCGAGAACCTGGCCACCGAGTACTCGGCGCCGTGAGCACCAGCGGGCGTTTCGAGGGCTTCGCGCCCGGCGTGCGCCAGGTGCCGGTGCCCGCGCCCCTGCTGGCGAGCCTCCTGGCCGAGATCACCGACCCCGCCGAGTTGCGCGTGTGCCTGCGAGCGTGCTGGCACCTGGCCCAGGTGCGCGGGCTCCCCAAGGCCGTGGACGCCGCCGCGCTGGAGGCCGACCCGGTGCTGCTGGCGGCGGTGGGCTCCCCACAGGCCATCCGCGACGCGCTGGCGGCGGCCGTGACCCGCGGGGTGCTGCTGACCCAGGGCGCTCGCTACCTGCTCAACAGCCCGGAGAATCGACGCTCCGCAGGCATCGCCTCACCGGCACCCGCCGCTGCACCGGCGGGCCGCGCGCTGGAGGAGCAGCCCACGGTGTACGGGCTGTACGAGGCGAACATAGGCCCCCTCACGCCCCTGGTGGCTGAGCAGCTGCGGGCCGCCGAGGACGAGTACACCACCGAGCGGGTGGAGGCAGCCATACGCGAAGCGGTGGCGGCCAACGCTCGCAACTGGCGCTACATCGCGGCTATCCTGCAGCGGTGGGCGAGCGAGGGGGAGGGCCCCCGGAAAGGACGGGCCGGTGGAGCACCTGGGCGACATCCTGCGGCGCTTAGCGCAGCAGAGTACCTCCGCGGCCGCCAACCGCCCCAACGCTGAGTGGGCGGAGGCGCTGGAGGAGACGGCCCACGCGGCCCCCGTGTGCCCGCTGTGCGGCGGGCGCGGCTGGGTGCGCCACGACGTGCCCGCCAACCACCGCGACTTCGGCAAGGCCTACCCGTGCTCGTGCCAGCGCGAGGTCTCCTCTGACCAGCGCCTGGCACGCCTCCACCGCTTCTCCAACATGGGCACCCTCGCCCAGGTGCGCTTCGAGTCCACGGCTCCGGAGGGCCCCGGCACGGGCGCGGAGGCCCGGGCGCGCTACGCCGCCGCCTATGAGGCAGCCGCCGGGTGGGCCGCCGAGCCCCAGGGCACCTTCCTGCTGGTGGGCGGGCCGGGCACGGGCAAGACGCACTTGGCCGCTGCAATTGCCAATCGACTGATGGAGGCGGGCACGCCCGTCTTCTTCGCCTTCGTCCCCGACCTGCTGGACCACCTGCGCGCCGGGTACGGCTCCGAGGCAGACCTGTCCTACGACGAGCTGTTCGAGCAGGTGAAGACGATCCCCCTGCTGGTGCTGGACGATCTGGCCGCCCACCCCGGATCGCCCTGGGCCGAGGAGAAGCTCTACCAGGTCATCAACCACCGGCACCTGAGCGGGCTGCCCACGGTCATCACCTCCTCGGTGCAGGTGGAGCGGCTGGACGGACGGCTCCAGTCGCGCCTGCTGGACCCGCGCACTTCCCGCGTGCTGGACCTGGGCGCCGGGGCGCGGGCGGCGACGGCGGGCATCGGCGAGGTGCAATCCGCGCTGCTGCGCACCATGACCTTCGAGGCCTTCGTGCCCGGCGGCTCCGCCCAGGAGCGCGAGACGCAGGAGGCCGCGGCGGCCTTCGCCCGCAACTACGCACGCCACCCGGAGGGGTGGCTGGTGCTGGTGGGCGATTCCGGCGTGGGCAAGACGCACCTGGCCGTGGCCATCGCGGGTGAGCGCATCAGGGCGGGCGGGGAGGTGTTCTTCGCCTTCGTGCCCGACCTGCTGGACCACCTGCGCTACACCTTCAGCCCCGACTCGCGCGTGACCTACGACGAGCTGTTCGACCGCGTGAAGCAGACCCCGCTGCTCATCCTGGACGACATGGGCTCGGAGTCAACGACGCCGTGGGCGGCGGAGAAGCTCTACCAGGTCATCGTCCACCGGCACAACGCGCACCTGCCCACCATCATCACCACGCGGGCCATCCCCTCGGAGGAGGGCGACCCGGTGGCCTCCCGCCTCAACGATGAGCGTCTGGTGACGGTGATGCCGATCCTGGGCCCCGACCACCGCACCGGCACGCGCGCCCGCAGCCCGCGTCCGGGGGGCCGGCGCGCGTGAGCACGCCCCCCGCACTCCACGACGACGGGTCGTGCGACTTCTGCGGCATCATCTCCGGGCGTCTACCCCGGCGGGTGCGCCACGAGGAGGATGGGCTGCTGGTCTTCCACAACGCCCTCACCTGGGTGCCGGTGATGTACCTCATCGCTCCGAAGGCGCACCTCTCCCAGGCCGAGTTCTGGGCCTCGCCCCTCTTCCCGCGCGCTGCGGCGCTGGCGGTGGAACTGGGGCAGCAGGATGCGCCGGGTGGCTTCCGGCTGGTGTCCAACTTCGGCCACGACGGCATGCAGTCGCAGGCGCACGGGCACCTGCACGTGCTGGGCGGGGCCGCGCTGGGGCTGTACGTGGACTTCCCGCGCAAGGGCGACTTCTGGCTGCGCAACTACGGCTCCACCTCCTTCGAGCCCGCCAAGGACGAGGCGTGGTGGGAGCGCTGATGGACGCGGGCTGGGTGGGCCTGGGCGGCGCGCTGGGCGCCGTGGCCCGCTACGGCGTGCTCACCGTGGCGCTGCGCCTGGCCCCCGCGGGCTTCCCGTGGGGCGTGCTGGCGGCCAACGTGGCGGGCTCGCTGCTCATCGGCGCGCTGGCGGGCTGGGGGAGTGTGCGCGGGGGCTGGAGCGAGGGGGCGCGCCTGTTCCTGTTCATCGGCGTGCTGGGTGGGTTCACCACCTTCTCCTCCATCACCAACGACACCCTGGCCCTGCTGCGGGAGGGCAACGCCCTTGCGGCCCTGGGCAACGTGGCGCTCTCCCTGGCGCTGGGGCTGGGGGCCGCCGCCATCGGTTACGCCGGGGCACGCGCCCTCTAGCGCCTCTCTGCCTGCTGGCCGCCGCCTGGCCCACGGGCCCCCGGCACGCTACACTTGCCCTTCACAGCCCCCGTCCGGAGAGAGGCATGGTCAGCAAGAAGAACCTGGTGGCGCTGCGCTACGACCCCGCAGAGCTGGACCGCAAATGGCAGGAGCGCTGGGCCGCCCAGGGGCTGCACCACGTCAGCGACGATGACCCGCGCCCGCGCTGGTTCGCGCTGACCATGTACCCCTACCCCTCCGGCGACCTGCACATCGGCCACTGGTACGCCATGGCCCCCTCGGATGCCCACGCCCGCTTCATGAGCATGCGCGGGTACAACGTGCTGCACCCCATGGGGTTCGACGCATTCGGCCTGCCCGCCGAGAACGCGGCCATCAAGCGCGGCATCCACCCCAACACCTGGACCATGGACAACATCAGGCGCATGCGCGGCCAGCTGCGCTCCATGGGCCCCGTGTACGACTGGGACCGGGAGGTGGTCACCTGCCTCCCGGAGTACTACCGGTGGAACCAGTGGTTCTTCCTGCGCATGTACGAGAAGGGCCTCGCGTACCGTGCCTCGGCCCCGGTGAACTGGTGCCCCACCTGCCAGACGGTGCTGGCCAACGAGCAGGTGGTGGACGGGCGCTGCGAGCGCTCGGACGATGTGGTGGTGCGCCGGGAGATGGAGCAGTGGTTCCTGCGCATCACTGACTACGCCGATGAGCTGCTGGACTTCTCCGGCGTTATCGAGTGGCCGGAGCGCATCAAGGCGATGCAGACCAACTGGATAGGGCGCTCCGAGGGCGTGGAGATCTCCTTCGACATCGCCCACCTGAACGCCTCCCAGAAGGAGATACGCGCCTTCACCACCCGCATCGACACGGTGTTCGGCGTGACCTTCGTGGTTCTGGCGCCGGAGCACCCGCTGGTGGCCCAGGTGACGACGCCGGAACACCGGGCGTCGGTGGAGGCGTACGTCGCCCGCTCGCGGGAGGCATCGGAGATTGAGCGCCTCTCCACCGAGCGGGAGAAGACGGGCGTGTTCACGGGGGCGTATGCCATCAACCGGCTGAACGGGGAGCGCGTGCCCATCTGGACGGCTGACTACGTGCTGGCCACCTACGGCACCGGCGCAGTGATGGGCGTGCCCGCCCACGATGAGCGCGACTTCGCCTTCGCGGGCCGCTACGGGCTGGACATCCGCGTGGTGGTGGCCCCGCCCGGCTGGGACGGCAAACCCCTGGAGGCGGCCTATGTCGCCAAGAACGAGGGCACGCAGGTGCATTCCGGGCGCTTCGACGGGCTGCCCAACGCCGAGGGCTATTCCGCTATCGCGGAGCACATCGAGGCCGAGGGCTGGGGCAGGCGGACAATCTCCTACCGTATGCGCGACTGGCTGGTCTCCCGCCAGCGCTACTGGGGCACCCCCATCCCCATCGTCTACTGCCCGCAGTGCGGGGCCGTACCCGTGCCCGATGACCAGCTCCCCGTGGTGCTGCCGGAGGACGCCGAATTCAAGCCCACGGGCGAATCGCCCCTGCGCCAGCACGCCGGGTTCCTGCACACCAGTTGCCCCAACTGCGGCGGGGCGGCCCAGCGCGAGACCGACACCATGGACACCTTCGTGGACTCGTCCTGGTACTTCCTGCGCTACCCCAGCCCGCACCTGGACTCCGCGCCCTTCGACCGCGACGCGGCGGCGGGCTGGTGCCCCGTGGACCAGTACACCGGTGGTGCCGAGCACGCGACCATGCACCTGCTGTACGCGCGCTTCTTCACCAAGGTGATCCGCGACCTGGGGCTCATCGACTTCGGTGAGCCGTTCCTGCGCCTCTTCAACCAGGGCACCGTGCTCTCCGGCCACACCAAGATGTCCAAATCGCGCGGGAACGTCATCGCCCCGGACGAGTACGTCTCCGTGCTGGGCGCGGACGCCGTGCGCCTCTACCTGATGTTCATGGGCCCGTGGGACGGGGGCGGAGACTGGTCGGACGCAGGCATCAACGGCGTGGCCCGCTGGGTGAACCGCTTCCACGACCTGGTGGCGCGTGAGACGGACGACATGCCCGCGAGCGATGCGCCGGGGGACAGGGCGCTGCGCCGCGCCACCCACCAGGCCACACGCCGGGTCATCACCGACCTGGAGCGGTTCAAGTTCAACACCTCCATCGCCGCGCTGATGGAGCTGACCAACGTGATGGGCCCCGCCGCCGAGGCCGGGGAAGTCTCGAAGTCCGCGTGGAACGAGGCCATCGAACACCTGCTGCTGCTGCTAGCGCCCATGGCCCCGCACCTGGCCGACGAGCTGTGGGAGCGCACGGGCCACCACGGCTCCGTCCACGCCCAGGCGCTGCCCTCCTGGGACGAGGGGCTGGCCGCCGAGGACGAACTCACCCTGGTGGTGCAGGTGAACGGGAAGGTGCGCGATCGCATCAGCGTGCCCGCCGACGTGAGCGAGGAGGCCGCCCGCGAGGCGGCCCTCGCCTCCGAGCGCGTGCGCCCCTACACCGACGGCAAGGACATCGCCAAGGTCGTATACGTCCCGTCGCGCACCCTGCTCAGCATCGTGGTGAAGAGCTAGGCCACCTTCAGCAGCAGGCAGCGGGCCCGCTGATGGGGCGTGGGCAGGCACTCGGCCACCACGCTGAAGCCACCCTTGGCAAGCACGTGGTCCCAGTCGGTGTGGGTGTACTTGTTGTGGGTGCTGAACAGCTCCAGCGCCCGCTGGTAGCGCTGCGGCTCGGGTTCGCCGGGCTCGGTCATGCGCTGGGCGATGTAGTCGGCCATGGGCACGCGCACCCAGTCGTAGAGCAGGAAGCGCTCCCCGGGCGCCAGCACGCGTTTGGCCTCGGCCAGGAAGCGCCACGGGTCCTCGAAGGTGTGCAGCACGGCGCTCATGGTGAGCAGGTCCACGCTGGCGTCCGCCACGGGTGCCAGGTCCACGGTGGCATCGTGCAGGTGCAGGGCGGGCGGTGCGCCCGCGTAGGTCAGGCCCCGCGCGTTCTCCAGCATGTGCGGGTTGGCGTCCACGCCCGTGAGGCGCGCATCGGGCAGGCGGGCGCTCATGTCCGCCAGGTACATGCCGGGCCCGCACCCCACGTCGGTGATGCGCGCGTCCGGGGCCAGTGTGGGCAGCACCGTGGCGTCGAACCACGCCCAGAAGGGTTCGTTGAAGCGCACCACGTAACGCTCACGCTGACGGCGCAGCGCCCGCAGTTCCTGGTCCTCCCGTTCAGGCATGGCGACTCCTACAAGAGCTAAGACTTAAGCACGTCCGCCAGCGGCAACGCCTCGACCCCCAGCGCCTCGGCGACGCCCGCGTGGACGATGCGCCCGGCGTGGGGTTGATGCCCAGCGCCAGCGCCGGATCGCGCCGCGCGGCCTCCAGGGTACCCCACCGGGCCAGGGACCGCGCGTAGGGGAGCGTGGCGTTGGTGAGGGCGATGGTGGAGGTGTGCGGCACCGCGCCGGGCATGTTGGTGACGGCGTAGTGGGTGACGCCCTCCTCCACGTACACGGGGTGCGAGTGGGAGGTGGGTCGCGTGGTCTCCACGCACCCTCCCTGGTCCACCGACACGTCCACAATCACCGAGCCGGGACGCATGGAGGCGACCATGGCCCGCGTGACCACGCGCGGTGCGGAAGCGCCGGGCACCAGCACGGTGCCCACCACCAGGGCCGAAGCCGGAGCCGGTGCCCGCGCCGCGCTGCACACGCACGGTGTGCCCGTCCTCCACCAGCGCGCCCGCGCCCTCCGGGGTGAGGGCCACCCGGTACTCGTTGTCCTTGGTCTCCTGGGGAACGCCGATGAGCATCGCCGCCTCCTTGCCACAGCCAACCGGGCCGTCGTCAGCCTGTCACGAGAGGGAGAACGTGGAGCCGTTGGGGGTGCGCGTCACCTCGATGCGCACGGGGAATGCCTCTTTGAGCTCGTCCATGTGCGTGATGACCAGGATGCGCTGGAAGCGGTCTTCGATGGCCTGCACCACCTCCAGGATGCGCTCGCGCCCCTGGGCGTCCTGGGTGCCGAACCCCTCGTCGATGAACAGGGTGGGCAGCGCGGCGCCCACGCGCCAGGCCAGCAGTTCGGACAGGGCGATGCGCAGCGCCAGGTCCACCCGGAAGCGCTCGCCGCCGCTGAACAGCTCGTAGGGGCGCGTGCCCAGTTCGTCGGCGATCACCAGCTCCAGCGTCTCGGCCATCTCACCGGCGGAGCGCCCGCCCTTGCGGACGCGTTGGGTCTCCAGACGTAGCGACATGCGCCCGTCGGTCATGCGGTGCAGCAGGCTGTTGGCCTCGTCCTCGAGGCGCGGCAGCGCCGCCTCGATCAGCAGCGCCTGCACCCCGCCGCGCCCGAAGGCCGTGGCCAGTTCCCCGTAGGCCGACGCCTCGCGCGTCACCGCCCGGTGCGCCGCCTCCTGCGCCGCCAGTTCCTCGCCAGCCGCGCGCGCTTCCTCCAGCCGCTGGGTCAGCGCCCCCGCCTGGGTGCGGAGCGCATCGCGCTGGGCCCCCGCCTGGGCGGCGGCCGCCTCGGCATCTCGCGCTGCGGCCTCCTGAGCGGGCAGTCCCTCCAGCTCGGCGGTGATGACGTTGCGTTGAGCCTCCAGCGCCTGCGCCTCGGCGGCATCCGCCTCCAGGCGCGCGGCGAGGCGCGCCAGCGCCTCCTCGTCCTCCGGCGCCCGTTCCTGCGCGTCGGCCAGGAGGCGTGCGTCGTGCTCCCACGGCTCCAGCGCCGCCACGCGCCCCTCGGCGGCGCGCGCGGCCATGGGCTCGTAGGTCACCGCCTTCATCTGAGTCCGCAGTTGGGCGATGCGCTCACGCTCTGACGCGGCGTAAGAGCGCGTGCTGATGGTGTGCTCCGTCTCGGCCAGGACGCGCCGCGCCTCCTCCAGGGAACGGGCCGCCTCCTGGGCGCGTTCACGCTCACCCTCAGCCCGCACCCGCTGGGTCTCCAGGGCGCGGCGCTCGTCGGCGACGGCCCGGCGCGCGGCCTCGGCGCGCTTCGCGGCATCATCGGCGTGCGCCTCCAGGCGCTTGGCCTCCGCAGCATGACTCTTGTACCGCTCGCGCTGGGCGTCCAATTCCGCCTGGTAGGTGGCAACCGTGTGCGCGTGCTGCTCGGGGCCCAGGGCCGACCCGCACAGCGGGCATACCGCGCCCTCCGGCGCACCCTCCAGCAGCGCCACCTTCTCCCGGGTGCGCTGGCCTTCCTCACGCAGCGCCACCAGGCCGGCACCGATGCGCGCAGCCTCCGCACTGGCGGCCTGCGCCTCGGCAGCCAGCGCCTCGGCCTCCTGCTCACCCACGACCAGCGCCTCCAGGGCGGCGGCCAACTCCCCCAGCCGCCCCTCCAGGGCGGGTAGCGACTCGGCGCGTGGGGCAAGTTCGCGCTCGATACGGTGGCGCTGCTCCTCGGCCTCGCGCTCCAGCGCCCCCCGCTGGGTGGCCACCGCGCGCTCCAGGGGGGCAAGCTCACGCTCCAGGGCAAGCGACTGCGCGGCGGCGGCGGCCACGGCCTGCAGGGCCGCGCGGGCGTCGGCCAGGGAGGCCATGCCCCGGCCGATCTCCTCCGCACGCTCGCGCACCCCGTTCCAGCGCTCTAAGCGCGCGCGCAGGGCCGTGGCCTGCGTCTCGTCCTCGGCCCGCCGGGCCGTCAGGCGCTGGGCCTGCGCACCCAGGCGCTCCGCCTCCTCCCGGCGACCGGCCAACGCTCGCACCTGGGCGGAGAGCAGCGCTGCTCGCGCCGTGGCAGCGTTCGCCTCAGCGGTTGCGCTGGACACCTGCTGCTCCAGGGCGGCCAGGTCGGCGCCGATGCCCTCGGCGGCACCGGCGCGCTCGCGCAAGCGCTCCATCGTGCCCACCACCGCCTCCAGCCGTGCCTGGGCGGCGCGGGCATGGGTCTTGGCGCGCTCCTCCAGCCGCTCGTACAGACCCAGGTCCAGCACGCGGGAGAGCACCTCCTTGCGCGCCGAGGGCGTGGCCATGGTGAAGGCGTCGGCACGCCCCTGCACCAGGAAGGCGGAGTTGATGAACGTCTCGTAGTCCATGCCCAGGATGCGGTCCAGCAGGGCCTGGGTGGCGGAGATGGTGTCGCCCGTGATGGGCCGCCAGTTCCCTGACCCCGCCTCGATGGCCAGCTCCAGGGACGATGCCGGGGTGCGCCGGGCGCGCGAGTACCGGCGCTGGGCGCGGTAACGCTCCCCCCGCGCGTCGAACACCAGCTCCACGCTCATCTCCTCCTGTCCGTGGTGGAGGAGTTGTTCCTGGCGCTGGCTGCGCGCGCGGCCCCACAGCGCCCAGGTGATGGCGTCCAGCAGCGCCGACTTGCCGTGCCCGTTGGCGCCGGTCAGGCACGCCACATGGACATCGTCCAGCAGCAGCGTGGGTGCGCCGTCGCGGTAGGAGAGGAAGTTGCGCAGGCTGAGCGAGACGGGAAGCACGGGAACTCCGGGGGGCCGGATGGAGCGATTGTAGCACTCCGCACCGACCTGTCTGAGAGCCTTTCCACAAGGCCGTAGACTGCTGCAGGCCGAATTTCCGGCCTTGCGAGCACGCCTGCCTCCCTGCTAAGATCGATCCGTGCCCTCCCCTACGGGGAGCCTCTTGAGCGCTCCGGCGCGGGCACCATCCCGGAACCGCGAGGCCGCCTTCGCATGACCCTTCACATCGTGGTAACGGCCAAGCAGGTCATCGACCCCGAGACCCCGCTCTCCGCGTTCCAGATCGCTTCCAACCGCGTCACCCCGCCCCAGCAGCCGCCCGTGGTCAACGGGTACGACGAGCAAGCGGTGGAGGCTGCGCTGCGCGTGAAGGAGGCGGTGGGCGACGCCCGGGTCACGGTGCTCTCCATGGGCACCGAGTTTACCCTGGACGTGGTGAAGAAGCCCCTAGCTATGGGGGCCGATGCCCTGGTGCTGCTGCAGGATCCGCTGTTCGCCAATTCCATCGACCCGTCCCTGGCGGTCACGGTGCTGGCCGCGGCGATCCGCAGGCTGGGCGACGTGAGTCTGGTGCTGTGCGGACGCCAGGCGTCCGACTGGGACAACGCCCAGGTGCCGCTGGGGCTGGCCGAGACGCTGGGCTGGCCGGTGGCCACCATCGCCAAGGGCGTGAGCGTGGACGGCCAGAGCCTGCGCGTGGAGCGGGTGCTCCCCGAGGGGCACGAGGTGGTCGAAGCCGCCCTCCCCGCGGTAGTCACGGTGTCCAGTGAACTGGGCCAGGCCCGCTACCCCAACATGCGGGGCATCATGGCCTCCCGGCGCGTGCAGCCGGAGACGTGGAGCGCCGCCGACCTGGGGCTGGACGCCGCGGCTCTGGCGCCCCGGCTGGAGTTGGTCTCGCTCATCAAGCCCGACCGCTCCGTGCAGACCGAGATGATCACCGGTGAGGACGAGGCCGACGCGGGGCGCAAGCTTGCGCTGCGCCTGCGCGAGGCCCGTCTGCTCTAGGAGGCCCGCTTGGCTGGTAACGGCGTGCTCGTGATCGGAGAGCTGGCGGGGGACGCCCCCGCGCAGGCCACCCTGGAGGCCATCGCCGCCGCCCGTGCGCTCAGCGCGGGGCCGGTGAGCGTGGCGCTGGCGGGCGGGCCCGGCGGGGCGAGCGCCGCCGCCACGACGGCCATCGCCCACGGAGCCGATGCCGTCTACACCGTGGAGCACGAGGTGCTGGCCTCCGGTGCGCCCGACGCGCTGGTCGCCGCCGCCGAGGCCGTGGTGAAGCACGTTGGCCCCGCCTGCGTGCTGGGCGCGCGCACCCTGTCCGGACGCGACGTGCTCCCGCGCCTCGCCTTCCGGCTGGGCACGGCCCTTGCCGCCGACTGCTCCGCCGTCTCGCTGGACGAACAGGGGCGATTGCTGGCGACCCGGCCCGTCTACGGCGGCAACGCCGAGGCCACCTTGGCCTGCCTGGGCACACCCGCCATGGCGAGCCTGCGCCCCAAGAGCGTGGACGCCCTGCCAGCAGACGCTGCCCGCACCGGCAGCGTGGAGGCGGTGGACGCGGGGCTGAGCGCCGAGACGGTGCGCGTGCGCTCCGTGGAGCGGGTCGAGGCGAAGGCCGAGGGTGTGCGGCTGGAAGATGCCCGCGTGGTGGTCTCCGGCGGGCGGGGCCTCGCGGGGCCGGAGCCCTTCGCCCAGCTGGAGGCCCTGGCGGGGCTGCTGGACGGGGCAGTGGGCGCCTCCCGCGCCGCGTGCGATGCGGGGTGGATCCCCTCCTCTCACCAGGTGGGCCTCACGGGCCGCACGGTGACGCCGGAGGTGTACATCGCCATCGGCATCTCCGGGGCGAGCCAGCACATGGCTGGCTGCTCCAACGCCAAGGCCATCGTGGCCATCAACAAGGACGCGGGCGCCAACATCTTCAAGCAGGCGCGCTTCGGCGTGACCGGGGACTGGCGCAACGTGCTCCCGGCCTTCACGGAGCAGCTTCGCAAGTTGCTGGGCTAATCGAGCACAGGAGGTGCGGCATGGCAGAGCCTGAGTTCGACCGCGAGATGGCCGAGGCGATCGAGAACGCCGAGGCAGCCGAGGTGGTCTGCGTCATCCTGCCCGTGGTGAACCAGTGCCTGGTGTTCGACTCCCGCAGCGCGGAGAACGACCCTCCGCGCCTGTTCGTCTCGGCGCCACTGGGCTCTGCGGAGCGTCGGCTGCGCCACACCAACCGCGCCCGCCCGCACCTGCCCCACGCCCGTGAGCTGGCGGTGATCCCCTGGACGGGCTCCGTCAACGCCCTGGCCAGCTCCGAGGTGTGGGAGCTGGTGGGCCGGCGCATCCACTCCTCCGGCTTCGCCGGGGTGGAGGAGCAGGTGGAGCACGCCCTCTCCGAGCTGCGCCAATGGGAGCGCCGGGCACTCATGGCCATGATCAAGGGCCAGGGCCCCTACCACACCCTCTGGTCGCGCGAGGACGCCTAGTCCCGCACCCGCATCTCTCCACCAGAGGCCCGGCGCAAGCGCCGGGCCTCTGCGTTTCGCCCGCTGACGTACGGCAGGGGGATACCCCTGGGGTTGGATGCGCCGGTGTAGCCTTGGGACATGCGCCCGCCCCGCCGCCGTACCGTGCTCCTGGCCCTCCTGTGCGCCACGCTGGCCCTCGGCCTGCTGCCCGGGGAGCCTCCCGGCGGGCTCGCGGGCCTGAGCGCACCCTACCGGCAGGACATCCTCGCGTGGGAGGCGGGCCACTTCCTGGACAAGTGGCTCGCACGGGTGCGCGATGCGCTTCAGCCCGGCCCCTCCCGCGCCGAGCGGGGGGCCCAGGTGGACGAGTTCTTCGCCCTGGGCTCGCCGCTACGCGCCGCGCAAGGGGCGCTGGCGCGCGAGTTGGCGCAGGCGGGCGAGGGCCCGGCGGCCGATGCCCTGGCGGTGCAGGCGGCTGACCTGGAGGCGCGCAGGCGTGCGCTGGCCCCGGTGTTGGAGGAGACGCTGGAGGCGGCAATCTCCGGCGCTGCCGACGCGCTCGGGGTGCCCGGCAAACTGGGCCCGCTGCGCTGGCCGCCGGTGGATTTCACCTTCGAGCGGGGCGGGCTGGTGCTGGTGCGCTCCCCCCGCGATGCGGTGGCCCGCCTGCCCGACGTGCTGCTGCGCGCGGACATCCCGTTGCTGCAGCAGGTGGGCCTGGAGGAGGGGGTCGAGGCGCTGGCCCCGGACTCCTCGGCGCTGGTGGTGCGCATCGGCGGGGTGGCCACCTACCCCGCGCAGGTGAGCCCGGACGGGGACCTGCGCTCCACGCTGCGCCTGGCCGCCCACGAATGGACGCACCATTGGCTCATCTTCCGCCCACTGGGACGGCGCTGGTTCGATGGCGGGGAACTCCAGTCCATCAACGAGACGGTGGCCGACCTGTTCGCCGAGGAGGTGGGCGATGCCGCCTACACGCTGCTCACGGGCATCCCGGTTGAGCGCCCTGCCTGGCAGCCGCCCACGGCCTCACCGCCCACGGAGCCGGAGCCGGGGGTGTTTGACTTCACGCGCGAGATGCGCGCCACCCGCCTGCGGCTGGATGAGCTGCTGGCGGCGGGCGATGTCGCGGGGGCCGAGGCATACCTGGAGCAGCGCCGCCTCGTGTTCGTGGAGCACGGGTACGCGCTCCGCAAACTGAACACGGCCTGGTTCGCCTTCTACGGCACCTATGGCTCCAGCGCAGGTGCGGTGAGCCCCATCGAGGCGCAGCTGCGTGCGTTGCGCGCGGACGCCGGGAGCCTGCCCGCGTTCCTGGAGCGCGTGGCCTCCATCACCGAGCCGGGACAACTGGAGGCGCTGGCGCGCGAGGCGGGGTGGCAGCCAGTACCCGTGCTACCCTAGCCCGCACCCAGCCCCCGGGGGAGTTGGCCTGTGGACCTGAGCGCCTCGGACTTCTACCTGCGCTACCGCCCCTCGGACTGCGCACTGCGCCCGCGCCTGCATCACGACCCGTCGCTGGAGGGGATGCAGGAACCCGATGCCTTCATGGAACTGCTGCTGCGCCTGGGCAACGCCTGGGAGGCCGAGCACCTGGAGCGACTGGAGGCCACCCTGGGCCCCGCGGTGCGCATCCCCAAGGAGGGCGACTACGGGGAGCGCCGCGAGCTGACGCGGCAGGCGGTGCGGGCGGGAGCGGCGCTGATCTACCAGCCCATGCTGTTCGGGCGGCACGCGGGTGATGCCATCAACGGCATCCCCGACCTGCTGGTGCGCGAGGGTGACGGCTACGTGGTGCGCGATGTGAAGCTGGCTCGCCACCTGGAGGGGCGGCGCGACATCGCGCTGCAGCTGGGCCTGTACGGCTGGCTCTACGCCGGGGAGTTCGGCGGGCCGCCGGTGCGGCTGGAGGTGGTGCTGGGCACCGGCGAACTCGCCCCGGTGACCGATGACGGCGGCGCGGCGGCGGTGGGCGCGCTGGAGACGATCCGTCAGACCGTGGAGGCCGCCCAGGCGGCGTACGAACCCGTGGGCTGGAGCAAGTGCGGCGGCTGCACCTTCAAGCCGGTGTGCTGGTCACGCGCGGTGGACGCGGCAGACGTGGCCACGCTGCCCGACGTGGACCAGGGCCTCGCGCGCCAGCTGCACGTCCTGGGTGTGCGGGATACCAGCGCGCTCCTCGCCCGATTCGACGGCCCGGCGCTGAGCGTGCTCAAGCGTCCGCGGGGCGACGGCATGGCCAGGGTGGGGGAGAAGGCGGCACTTTCCATCATGCGCCACGCACGGGCCCACCAGGAGGGCCGCCCGCTGCACATCGGACGCTTCCCTCTCACGCTGGACCAGGCCTACGTGATGTTCGACCTGGAGGGCGTCCCCCCGGACGCCGCGGGCATCAGCGAGTGGCAGAAGATCTACCTGTGGGGGATGCAGGTGTTCGGGCCGGGCGAGGAGCGCGAGCCCTTCAACCCCGCCGTGGCCCCCTTCGGAACCGGAGGCGACCGGCTGGGCTGGGAGGGCTTCCTGGCCAGGGCCGGGGCCATCATGCAGGCCCATCCGGGCATCCGGTTCGTCCACTGGGCCCCCTACGAGAAGACCGCCATCAAGGACTACATCGCCCGCTTCGGGGACCCGGACGGGGTCGGCGCGCAGGTGCTGGGGAGCCTCTACGACCTCTACCCCATCACTAAGCGCACGGTAGTGGTGAACGCCCCCTCCTACTCGCTGAAGGTCATCGAGCGCCTCGCCGGGTTCCAGCGCACCCAGGACGAGTACGGCGGGCAGTGGTCCATCGCCAAGTACATCGAGTCGGTGGAGACCGGGGACCCGGACGCCTACGCGGCGCTGCTGGACGAGGTGCTCACCTACAACCGGGAGGACCTGGAGGCGACGTGGGCGGTGCTGACGTGGCTGGCGCACCGGTTCGGGGGCGAGCCCGCCGACGCCTGAAGCGCCCGTGATTGGCCGGAACCGTCGCGCCAAGTTCCTGTGCGCGCCGTGGCCGGTTTGCTAGCCTGAGCGTCAGTCCACGGGCGTGCAGCCCAGAGGACGGAGTCGAGACGCCATGCGCATCCGCCTGCTGACCGCAACCGCCCTGCTCTCCGCCGCCGCCGCGCTGGCGGGGTGCGGCCTGTTGGACGAGCCTGGGTGGGTGGTCTACGCCACCGGTGAGCCGGGTGCGCGGGACATCGCGGTCGTGAACCCCGCCACGGGTGAGCAGCGCGTCGTCATCGCCCACACCGCGGACGATTTCTCCCCCGTCTGGTCGGCCAACCACCAGTGGTTCGCCTTCCTTTCCGACCGTGACGGGAACGTGGAGCTCTACCTGGCCACCGCCGACGGGGCCACGGTGATGCGCGCCACCAACACCGGGGTGAACGAGTCCTCGCCCTCCTGGTCGCCCGACGGCAAGCGCATCGCCTACGTCTCCCCCCTGGAGACGGGCGAGCCCCGGGTGCTGTGGCTGCGCCTGGCAGACCTGCTGCCCCAGCGGCTCGCCCCCGGCTCCTTCGGCGATGAGGACCCGGCCTGGTCGCCCACGGGTGAGTGGGTCGCCTTCGCGGGGCTGGCCGAGGATGGCACCTCGCGCGGGCTGCTGCTGCGCAACCCGGACGGCGTGAACCAGCTCCAGGTGTCAGAGTCCTCGGACTCCCAGCCCGCCTGGTCGCCGGACGGGCAGCGCCTGGCGTTCGTCTCCCAACGCGACGGGAACGAGGAGATCTACTTGGTGAACGTGGGTCCCGCGGGGCCGGAGGGGCAGGCCGTGCGCCTCACCGACAACCCTGGCCGGGACTTCGCCCCCCAGTGGTCCCCGGACGGCAAGCGCATCCTGTTCCTCTCCGACCGAAACGGGAACCTGGACCTGTTCACCATCAGCACCAAGGGCGAGGGCGTCGAGGCCCTCACACACAACGGGGTGGATGAGCTGTCCGCCCGCTACGGCCGTGACGGGCGCATCGTCTTCGTCTCGGTACCAGACGGACGCCCCGCCCTGTTCCTGGTGAGCAACGACGGGGCCCAGGCCCAGCTGCCCACCGGGTCGCTCCCCGCCAGCCAGCCCGACTGGTAGGCGTCAGAAGGGTAGCCAGCGTCCGCCGGGCTGGGCTGGAACACGCCCCGCGCTCTGCGGGGCTATGAACCCGTAGGCCCCGCCGCCCAGTATTCCCACCGCCGCACCCGCCGACAGGATCACCCACCCCAGCCACACCGGCGTGTCGGCCAGCAGTTCAGCGCAGTCGGTCTGCACCTGCCCGAAGGAGGCGATATCGCTCTCCTGTTGGCGCAGACACCGATCGTTGTCCTGCACGAAGGCCGATTGGACGAACAGGGCGGGCAGTGCCGCCAGTGCGGCGCCGGTGAGGCCCACCAGCACCCCGAAGAAGAAGGCCCGGTAGATGCGCCGACCCAGGGTGAGCGGACGGGGCGCGGTGCTCACCTGCCCAGCACCGCGGTGCGCTGGTCGGGGGAGAGCTTGTCGGCGGCGGGGCGCAGGAGGTCCTCTGGCGCGCGGCCCTTCCACCCCAGCAGGAACTCGGCGACCCGCTCGGCCTGCAGGCGCGATGCCTCCACCATCAGGTTGGCGACGGCCTCCCGCACCGCAGGGTGCGGGTCGGTCATCACCAGCTCGGTCACCTCGAAGGCGTCGGTGAGGAAACGCCCCTCGCGCACCAGCGGGACGAACGCCGCCAGCGCAGCGCGCCGGCGCCAGGGGCTCGCGTCCTTCGCCCAGCCCTGCAGGCGCATGGCGATGGACGGCTTGGCGGCCATGGCGGGGGCAAGGCACGAGAGGCCCAGCGCATCGGCGGTCTGCGGGTTGGTGAGGCTGGCCGCCCACGCCTCGAAGCGATCGAAGTCGCCGCCCGTCACCAGCCGCGCCAGCGCCCCCACCAACTGGGCTCCCACCTGCCCCTCCTCCAGGTTGCCGTTGAAGAGCAGGTCCCCCGCCGCCAGGGCGAAGGGCAACCCGCCGGTGCGGTGGCGACGCAGCAGTTCCAGGCCGATGTGGTGCGTATCGGCGGGCTTGCAGCCATACAGGGGGACGTCATCGCCCAGCTCCCGGTGCAGCTGCGCAGCCACCTCACGGCGCCCCGCGCCCTGCAGCCGCCTGCGCACCTCGGCGATGGCCTGCTCCACCACCGCCATGTCCACGGCGGGCGCGGGCGGGCCGGACGGGCGTGAGCGGTCGGGTCGACGGGAGGCCATGGCGTCACCTCGAACGGGGGCTGCGCCCATTCTAACGGCTGAGCGACAGCAACGGGCCTCAGCCTCCCCACGAGCAGCAGGATGGCTGGTCACTGGATGGTCACCGAGCCACAACCATCCCTCAACTGAAATGTAACTCTGTTTTCACTATTCGACACTGAACCTCAACCCCCTCCTGCTCCACCCTTGTCCCTGCCAGAGACATCGATGACGGAGTGAGAGGGGGTAGCGATGGGGATCCAGATGAAGCGGACGGTGGCGGTGGCCCTGACCCTGGCGGTGCTGACGGTGATGGGTGTGCTGGGGGTGGTGAGCGCCAACGCCTCCACCGTCTCGGCCTCCGGTGTGGAAGCGGTGCTGGTCGAGCAGGCGCAAGGCAAGGTGAGCGGGCCCGGCACCATCAAGACGGGCAACGCCGCGTTCGAGTGCGCACAGCTCGGGTTCCCCTACGGAGCGAAGGTGGACAGCCCCACCACGGGTTCCGGGCTGGGCACCGGCGACGGCATGTCCATCGACTACGCCTTCGCGGGTGGCACCACGTTGACCTGGGCGTCCACCCTGGGCGTCTCCGCGGTGCTGCTCAAGGCGGGCACCGCCTACAACGTGTACCTGTACGAGCCCACCGAGTCCACCGGTGACGCGGGGCTCATCACCCCTGAGGCGAAGAACGGCAACCTGCGCGGCATCTCTCACGTCACCTTCTGCTGGGACCGCGAGCTTGCCATAGCCAAGACGGCGGCGGGCGCGTTCGACCGCACCCACGCCTGGTCGGTGACCAAGACGGCTGACGCCGAGCAGATCACCGAGGGCGAGGTCGCGCACTTGACCATCGTGGTCTCCCACGACGGCTACGCGGACGCCAACCACGCGGGGAGCGGCGTCATCACCGTCGCCAACCCGTGGACGGTGGCCGCCTCCGGCATCGTGGTGACGGACGCCGGCGCGACCTTCACCTCCACCTGCCCCACGGCCCTGGCGGGTGGCGCGAGCGCCGAGTGCGCCTACGCGTTCGAGGGCAACATCGCCACCCACACGGCGGGCGTGAGCGCCCAGGGCTTTGAGAACGCCTCGGTGACGGTGCCTGTGGAGTGGACGGCGAACCACATTAACGGCGCCGTGACCCTGCTGGACATCTTCGACGGCGGTGAGGCCACCACCGAGGGCGCCTACGCCCACGACGGCGTGAACGCGGGCACGGTGGGCGTGAGCATCACGGGACTGGCGGCGGACACGTATACCAACTTGGCGCGCCTGGTGAACGCTGGCGGCGAGGCCGTGGCCGAGGACGGCGCTGACGTGACCGTCATCGCCGACCCCGACATCAACCCCGACGGTGACGACGAGCAGCCGGTCGGCAAGATGAACCTGACGGCCAACGGCGGGTCTGCGGCCATCGGCTCCGGCATCATCTGGTGCGATGGCAGCCAGTTCAACTTCACCCCGAACTGGAACGACGGCACCTCCATGGTCATCAAGCCCGTTCCGCCCGCGACCGCGTGGACCGCTGTGGTGGTCTGCTCTGACGCCCCTGCCTACGACAACGACAACACGCCCGCCTGGCACGACACGCTGGACGCGGTCTTCACCAGCAAGAACGGGGCCATTACGGTGACCGTGCACCTGGAGGACCACGGCGAGGGCACCAACGCCGAACCTGACGTGGCCATCATCACCGTGACTGGTTCCGAGGGTCACGACGGTACCTACACCCAGGTGACCCAGGTCAACGCGCTCCCCTAGCGGGGCGATGGCCCCGGTGAACCAGAAGGCCCCCCGGGGCACCGGCCCGGGGGGGGGGTGGGGGCCCCGTGGTGGGGGGGGTTTTGCCCCGGCCGGGGGGGGCCCGGGGGGGGCCCCCGCGCCCCCCCCCCCCCGCGGGGGGGGCGGGGCCCGCGGCCCGCCCAGGGGGTGC
>JAYQTA010000013.1:0-43185 GCA_038147155.1 Candidatus Australimonas brisbanensis | reverse complement strand
CCACGGGGGGGGGGCCCCCCCCCCCCGCCCCTCTTTCGTGTCCTGCTCCGGCGCGGTGCCCTAGCGGGCGGCCGTCACGAAGAAGTCCTTCTTCAGTTCCTGCCACGGCGTCTCGGCCGGGAGGATGCGGTCGATGGCGCGCAGGCCGTAGTACTCGTCACGCGCGCCAGGCGGGGTGCCGCCGTCGGCGACGGTCTTGGCCGCCTCCACCAGCAGCTTGCGTGCGGCGATGATAGCGCGGTCGGAGGTGCCCAGGCGCTCCAAGGAGCGGTCGGCGACGATGCCCATCGTCTCCTGCAGCGCCCGGTCCTGCGTGTTCACGCCCGTGATGCCGGTGTAGGTCTGCGTGCGCTGCGCCTGGCGGTCGATGCCGTAGAAGTTGCCCCGGTTGTACTTGGAGCGGAACGTCTTCGGGTCGATGTCCACGCCGAAGGTGTTCCCGGTG
The DNA here is from genome assembly GCA_038147155.1 of Candidatus Australimonas brisbanensis. Classification (GTDB taxonomy): domain Bacteria; phylum Chloroflexota; class Dehalococcoidia; order Lucifugimonadales; family Australimonadaceae; genus Australimonas; species Australimonas brisbanensis. The sequence goes on along the minus strand of JAYQTA010000013.1, from coordinate 42,740 downwards.
CCCAGGTGCGTGCGGTCCTGCTCGGACAGCGGCTTGTTCTCCCAGGTGTAGGTCCAGTTCCACACCATGGTGTTCTCGTCGTCGATGGGCACCCAGCAGTGGCCGTTGACGCGCGGGTAGGGGATGGGCTCGCCAGAGCGGCCCACCTGGCCCGCGCGCACCTGGTGGAAGGGCATCACGTAGTGGTAGGTGCGGACGTAGTTGCCCTCCTGCTTGTTCAGCGGGCGGGTGGAGGAGTAGGTGAAGCCCCAGGGGGTGTTCTCCACCTCCAGCACCGGGGCCGTGGAGCGTGAGCGCAGCAGGGTGGCGTCGGACAGGTTGTTGTTGTGCAGGAAGGAGGAGTGGGAGGTGTCGATGCCCCCCTCCAGCGCCTGGAGCCAGTTGCACTCCTGGATCAGCTTGGTCACGCCGCGCTGGGCGTCGGGCACCAGCGTCCACTCGAAGTTGGGCGCCGGGGGCTGCTGGTCCTTGGGGCCCATGTACGCCCAGATGACGTTACCCTGCTCCACCGTGGGGTAGGAGCGCACGCGCACCTTCTGCTCGAAGCGGGAGGTCTCCGGCTCGTTGGGCATGTCGGTGCACTGGCCCGTTACGTCGAACTTCCAGCCGTGGTAGACGCAGCGCAGGCCCTCCTGCTCGTTGCGCCCGTAGAAGAGCTGCACGCGCCGGTGGGGGCAGGCGTCCTCCAGCAGGCCGATGCGGCCCTTGGTGTCGCGGAAGGCCACCAGGTTCTCGCCCAGCACGCGCACCTGCACCGGGTCGCAGTCCGGCTCCGGCAGCTCCCAGTCCAGCAGGACGGGGATCCAGTACCGGCGCATCACCTCGCCCATGGGCGTACCGCGCCCGACGCGCGTGACCACTTCGTTGTCAGAGACGGAGAGCATGGGGCCACCTCCAGTAGTGCTGACGTTTCCCGGCGGTCTGGCCGGGCTCACGGTTCGCGCAAGACTACCACACCGCCTACGCCAGCAGCGAGAAGGGGCCGCCGTGCGCGGACCTGTGCGTTCCATTCATCCATGGGGCCGAACGCTAGAGCTCGCCCGCGATCTTGCGGAGCAGGTCCAGCACCTCCGGCGGGAGGCCGAGGACGCTGCGGATCGCTCGAGGATCTCATCACCGGAGCCCACGCCGTACTCGTCGATGTAGTTGGCGTTCTCCATGGCAGCGATGAAGGCGTCGTCGGTGACGATCTTCTCGAATGCCTCCTGCCAGTAGTTGACCACGTCGTCCGGCACGCCGGGCGGCAGGACGAAGGTGCGCTGGAAGGTGACCAGGTCCACGTACCCGGCTAGGGCCAGGCGCTGCTCCTCCGTGGCGCTGATACCCGGCAGGTCCAGCACGTAGGGCACCTCACCGGAGGCGACGCCCATGGCGCGGATGTGGTCGGGGTCCTCAGGCAGCCGGTCGTAGAACAGCGGCACCATCTGGTTCTGGCTGAGCCACTCGGGGTAGAACTGGGTGGCCTCGGGGCCGCAGCGGGAGGTGGCGTCAACCTCGCCGCGGTCGAAGGCGGCGTAGATCTCCGACGTGCCGCCGTAGCCGTAGACCATCTTCACCGGACCGCCCAACTCCTGGAGGAACTCGGCGCCCACGGAGTTGCCGGGGGCAAGCTCACCCACCGTGAGGGTGATGCCCTTGTCCAGCACCTCCTGCCAGGACCCGGCAACCTCGGAGCGCATGCAGTAGAGGCTGGGGGTCTTGCGGAACGTCGGCGAGCCGATGATGTTCACGGTGGAGAGGCTGAAGCCCTCGACGTTGTCGAAGAGCAGGGCCTGCTGGAACCAGCGCGGGTGTGTGGGGCCAGTGGTCAGCCCGTCGGGCTTGGCGTTCATGACCTCCTGCAGACCACGCAGCTGACCCGCGCCGGGCAGGTTCACCACGATGAACCGGGTGCCAGCGGGGAAGTGCTTGGGGGCGATGGAGGCGAAGATACGCAGGATGATGTCGTAGCCGCCGCCGGGGCTGGTGCCCGTGATGAGGCGGATCGTCTTGCCGCCAAAGTAGGCGTCGGCGTCGAAGGACGGTACCGGCGTCGGCGTGGCATTGGGGGACCCATCAGCCGGCCTGGGCGTTGCGGTGGGGGTCGGCGTGGGGTCGGACCCACAGGCCGCCAGCACCATGGCCATCAGGACGGCGATGGCCGTCGTCAGCAGACTCGCGCGGTGGCGCAGCATCGTATCCTCCCGAATACATACGATTCGCCCGGCCACCACCCGGCCGCGCGTGGCAAGACCCTACGGGGCCTCGAGCCGGTATGTCAACGAAACGTCGAAAAGGTCTGGGGTGGACGAGAGGAGGGGCCATGACGGATGCGCTGACGGGTGGTCTTGAGGGCAAGGTGGCGCTGGTGACGGGCGCCGGGGGTGAGCGCGGCTTCGGCCGGGCCATCGCTCGCCAACTGGCGGCTGACGGAGCCGACGTGGTGGTGAACGACGTGCATGCCGTGCCCTACGGCGCGCCCGACGGGGCGTGGGGTGGCGTGGAGGCGGTGGCCGAGGAGGTGCGCGCGCTGGGCCGGCGCTCCCTGGCCGTGGTGGCGGACGTGTCCGACGCCGCGGCGGTGGAGGCCATGGTGGCGCGCACCGTCGAGGAGCTGGGGCGCCTGGACATTCTGGTATGCAACGCGGGCTCGCGCCCCGGCCCGGACCGCGTGCCCATCGTGGAGCTGACGGAGGAGGCGTTCGATGAGGTGCAGCGGGTGAACGTGAAGGGCACGTTCCTCACTGCCCGCGCGGGCGCTCGCCACATGCTCGCCCGCCCCGACGGCGGCCGCATCATCATCACCGCCTCCACCGCGGGCAAGCGTGGCCTGGCCCGCTATGGGGCCTACACCGCCTCCAAGTTCGCCCTGGTGGGCTTCACCCAGGTGTTGGCCCATGAGTTGGGGCCCCACGCCATCACCGTCAACGCCGTCTGCCCGGGTCTGGCGGAGACGGAGCGGGCGCTGTTCATCGCGGATGCCATCAAGGCGGAGGGCACCTCGGCCCAGGAGCAGCTGGCCCTGATGCTGCGCCAGCGCGCCACCACCATCCCCCTGCGCCGGGCCACCACCGCCCAGGACGTGGCCGACGCGGTTTCGTTCCTCGTGTCCGAGCGCGCGGGGTTCCTCACCGGACTGGCGCTGCCCGTGGCGGGCGGTGAGGTGATGTCCTAGCCGTCCGGTGGGCAGGCGCAGGGGAAAGGAAAGGGCCCGGCTCGAGGAGCCGGGCCCTGCGCACCGCATCGGCGGTGGGCTTACTTCATCTGGGCGATGGTCTTCCCGATGATGTTCAGGTTGGTGCCGCAGACGGGGCACTTGCCCTTGATGATGGGGCGGCCGTTCTTGGTCTTCTCCTCGCGGGGGGCCTGCATGTCCCGCTTGGTCCGGCACTTCACGCAGTACGCTTGCATGGGCTTACCTCCAGGCGCATTCCCGGCCCTTGGGCCGATGGTGAGACCATCGTAGCGGCTCACGAGTGCAATGCAACGCACTTTCGAACCACTTTTCCCGGCTTTTCCCCGCGTGGGCTACTCCTGGTAGTGCTCCAAGTAGTCCCACAGCGGCACCTGCCCCGTGGACCCGCGCAGGTCCAGAGGCACGATGTTCTCGCCGAACTGCAGCATCGCGGTGGTGGCGTTGGTGGGCGCCTGGAACGAAGCGCGCACCGGCCAGTGGCGGGAGGTGGGCCAGGGGCGGGTGCCGGTGCCCTCGCGGGAGGAGAGTTCCGCGTCGAACTGGAAGATGTGGCCCCACAGCACCCGCAGGCAGTCAGCGCCCTCCGGCGGCCCGAAGCACAGGTCCCCGGCGCCCGGGCTCAGCGTCAGGGGCGCGGCCTGCTCACTCTGGCCACCGAGGGAGGCGACCGCCAGGTCGATCTTGACCTGCACCCAGCTGGGAGCCTGCGCGAGAAGCTGGCGGCTCACCGCCTGCACCGCGAGCCCATGCTCCCCCGCCAGCCAGTACCCCTGGGTCCAGGTCGGGGCACCCCTGTCGCACGGCGCGGGGGCGAGCGGGGTGGGGATGTGGTTGGTGAGATCAAGGATGGGGTCACCGGCCAGATCCAGCGGGATGCGGGTGCCACCGAACACCAGCCCTGCGCGCTCGGCGTTGGCGGGGATCTCCAGCCGCACCTGGTAGGGGTGCGCCTTGTTGGTGAACCACTCCTGGGTGGAGACCTGGGGGGCGGAGAGCTGCCCCGTGAACTGCTCCTCGCTGCCCCAGTTCACCCGCAGACAGTCGGGCGTCCCGGACTTGGGCTAGAAGCACAGTTCGTTCGAGCCGTCGCTGGCGCCGGTGATGGCTGAGAGCGCCGCCGAGGGCTTGAACGCCGGGTCGGTGTCGAAGGAGGTGACCATGAGCAGCAGGGTCAGGTCCACCCAGCCCTGGTGGTCCGGCACCTCGCGTCGCACCGACTGCACCGGGCTCACCCCGTAGGCCTGCCCGCCCACGAACCCGTCGCGGGAGACAACTCCTGCCACGGGCGTTGGCGTCGGCGTTGGGGACGCACCGGCGCTGGAGGCATCGGCCTCGCTCCCCTCGCCCGTGCCCACATCCACGCAGCCCTGGTCCGCCGCGCCCGAGTCGAGAGACTAGGCGGTGGCCGGGTCGCCACCGGCGAAGAACATCAGGTAGCCCATGGCAAGCACGGCGGCCACGATGACGCTCACGGCGGAGAGGATGATCTTCAGGCGCATGGGGCGCTGCCTGCTCCTTACACCTGCACACGCGCGCGGGGACGCTCGCACGTTCCCCGATCGCGCTCCCTTCCACGGTGCCCTCTCCCCGCGCCAAGCGCCTGCGGGCAGGCCCGCAACCAGCCCCCAGGCCTGCCCCCAAGCGGGGCCTTCCCACCCGCCGGTGCTGGTGTAGACTGCCCCCCGCATCACGCCCGCGCCCAGGAGGCCGCATGATCTACGAGCTGCGCACCTACAACCTCAAGCCCAACACCCATGCCGAGTACGAGAAGCGCTTCGCGCGCGCCCTGCCCGTGCGGGAGAAGTACTCACGGCTGGTGGGCTTCTGGCACACGGAGATCGGCCCGCTGAACCAGGTGATCCACATGTGGGCCTATGAGGACCTGCAGCAGCGCTGGGAGGCCCGCGCCGCCGCCGTCAAGGACGCCTCCGGCAAGTGGCCGCCTCTGGGCATGGAGATGATCGAGTCCATGCACTCGGACATCCTCACCCCCTCCTCCGTCAATGACCCGCTGGACGGCCCGCGCGAGTGGGGCAACCTGTACGAGCTGCGCATGTACACCTTCCCCGCCGGGACGGTGCGAGGGATCCTGGATGAGTTCGCCGAGAAGTCCGTGGAGCGTCGCAAGCTCTACCCCCTGGGTGGCTTCTTCGCCTCGGAGCTCGGTGAACTGAACCGCTTCTACCAGCTCTGGCCCTACAAGGACTGGGCCCACCGCGATGAGATCCGCAAGCAGGCTGCGGCGGCCAAGGTGTGGCCCCCGCACACCGAGATACGGGCGGAGCACCAGTTGGTACGCCACCTGGTGCCCGCGTCCTTCTCCCCGCTGCACTAGGCAGCGCCAGCACGGCCGCGCGGCGGCCCGCAGGAGCATGCGATGAAACTGGTGAGCTTCGACGACTACCGCATCGGCGTGGTGACCGAGGGCGGCGTGGTGGATGTGACGAGCGTGGTGCCGGAGTTGCCCCGCTCCCTCAAGCCCATGCGCATGCTGGTGCTCATCGAGGAGTGGGACACCCTGCGCCCCCAGGTGGAGAAGCTCGCCGCCTCGGGCAAGGGCGTCCCGCTGGACTCGGTGCGCCTGCTGGCGCCGGTGCCCGCCCCCCGCAAGGTGTACGCGGCCCCGGCCAACTACGCCGCGCACTCTGCGGAGATGGAGGGCAGCCAGTGGGGCGGCCAGCACCACTCCGGCGACTACGGCATGTTCCTCAAGGCCGCCTCGTCCGTCAGCGGGCCGTCGGACACGGTGCTGCTGCCCTATGGCCCCAACCGGGTGAACCACCACGAGTCCGAGCTGGTGGCCGTCATCGGCAAGGGCGGGTCGGACATCCCCGTGGACGAGGCGCTGGGCCGCGTGTTCGGCTACACCTGCGGGCTGGACATCACCTGTCGTGGCCCGGAGGACCGCTCCAAGCGCAAGTCCTTCGACACCTTCTCGCCCACGGGCCCGTGGATCGTCACCGCCGACGAGGTGCCGGACCCCGCGGCGCTGGAGATAAAGCTCTGGGTGAACGAGGAGCTGCGCCAGCACTGCTTCACCAAGGACATGATCACCGACACCCCCAACCTCATTTCCAACATGAGCTGGGTGACCAGGATGGCGCCCGGCGACCTGCTGTTCACCGGCACCCCCGACGGGGTGGGCCCCATCGTGGACGGCGACCTGGTGACCATCAACATCTCCGGTGTCGGCGAACTCTCGGTGCGGGTGGCGGACCGGCCGGTGATCGGCAGCCGCTAGGAGCGCGAGCGCGCCGCGAGCGCGCGGGAGGTGCGTGATGGCCAGGAGCGAACCGGAGTTCGTCGAAGCGCTCAAGGAGGAGGCCTCGGCCTTCCCCCTCTGGCGCTTCCACAACGCCAAGGTGGAACGGCCCAAGGTGCTGCCCCACGTGTGGCGCTGGTCCATGATGGAGCGCTTCGCCCAGGAGGCCGGCGACCTGCCGGAGCTCAAGGGGCAGGGCGATAGGCGTGCGCTGGTCATGTCCAACCCGGGGCTCAAGATGCCCTTCTCCGGGGCCACCAAGACGCTCACCTCGGCGATACAGATCGTCTGGCCGGGGGAGATCGCCACGGCCCACCGCCACACACCGGCGGCGATCCGCTTCATCATCCAGGGCAACGGCGCCTTCACCGTGCAGGACGGTGAGCGGTTCGTCATGGAGCAGGGCGACTTCACCCTCACCCCGTCCTTCGTCTGGCACGACCACGGGAACCTGACGGACAAGCCCATGATTTGGTTGGACGTGCTGGACGCCCCGCTGGTGGGGTACCTGGACGCCTCGTTCTTCGAGGATTTCCCCGAGGACGAGCAGCCCATCATCCACCCCGAGGGCTACACCAACGTGCGCGTGGGCCACGGGCTCATGCGCGGGCTGGCCGACCGGCCCTCGCCCACGCGCCCGCTGCCCGTCACCTACAAGTGGGGCCAGGCCTACGGGGCGCTGTGCGCGTTCGACCAGGCCACGCCCTTCGATGGGGTGGCCATGGAGTACATCAACCCCGTCACGGGCGGTCACTGCATGCCCACGGTGGCGGGGGTGCTCTCGCGGCTGCGGCCGGGGGAGCGCACCGGCGCCCACCGGCACACCGCCACCACCATCTACCACGTGGCCAAGGGCTCCGGCTACTCCATCGTGGACGGGCGCGAGCTCGCCTGGAGCAACGGCGATACCTTCACCCTCCCGTCCTGGACGTGGCACGAGCACGGCAACGGCTCCTCCACGGACGATGCCGTCCTCTTCTCGGTGAGCGACCTGCCCCTGCTGGAGGCGGTGGGCCTGTACCGCGAGGAGGAGGGCAAGCCCCAGCAGGTGACCGGCTCCTTCGACTAGCCCCCATCCCCTTCACGAGAGGCCCCATGAGCAACCCGGCTGTCAAACCCCTGCGCATCGGCATCATCGGCATCGGCGTCGGCGCGACGCAGATCATGCCCCAGATGGACGCCCTGGATGAGATCTCCATCGTTGCGGGCGCGGACACCAGTGCGGAGGTGCGCGCGGCCTTCGGGAAGCGCTACCCCGACGCCAGGGTGTACGAGTCGGCCGAGGCGCTGGTGGCGGATCCCGACGTGGAGGTGGTGTGGGTCTCCACGCCCAACCACTGGCACGCCCCGCACACCATCCTGGCGGCCAACGCCGGCAAGCACGTGGTGTGCGAGAAGCCCATGGCGCTGAACCTGAAGGAGGCCGCCGCCATGGTGGAGGCCGCCGACAAGGCCGGGGTGAAGCTGCTGGCGGGGCACACCCTGGGCTTCAGTCCGCCGGTGATGGCCATGCGCCGGGTGATCCGCTCCGGCAGGCTGGGCGCGCTGCGGGCCATCAACGGGTGGATCTACTCCGACTGGATGCTCCAGGCGCGTCAGCCTGAGGAGTTGGACGAGGCGCGCGGCGGCGGCGTGCTGTACCGGCAGGGCCCGCACCAGATCGACTCCGTGCGGCTGCTGGGCGGTGGTCTGGTGCGCTCCGTGCGGGGCGGGGCGGGCAACTGGTGGCCGGAGCGCAGCGCCGTGGGCTACTACTCGGCGTTCCTGGAGTTCGAGGACGGGACCACCGCCAACATCACCAACGACGGCTACGGCTACGCCCTCACCGCTGAGCTGGTGCCGTGGGGCGATGACCGGGGCATCCTGGAGCGCTACACGCCCGAGCAGCGGGTCGAGGTGCGCCGCCAGATACGCTCCGGCACCCGCGATGAGTACGCGGGCAAGCAGTCGCTGCGCATCGGCAGCCAGCACGAGCGCGAGAACTGGCTCAACAAGCCCAAGGAACGCAAGCAGTGGGTGCCCTCCAACCTGGGCATCCTGATGCTCTCCTGTGAGCGCGGCGACATCCGCCAGTCGCCCTACGGCCTCTACGTGTACGGCGACGAGGGGCGCGAGGACATGGACCTGGGCGACATGGGCTACCGGCCCGGCACCGAGGACCTGATGGAGCTGTACAACGCCGTGCGCAACGGCGCGCCCGTCTACCACGACGGCGCGTGGGGCATGGCGACGCTGGAGGTCATCACGGCGATCCGTGAGTCGTCTCTCCAGCGCAAGGAGCAACGCCTCTCCCACCAGGTGGCCATGCCCGCCGAGTACGACGCCTAGGGCATCGCCCCCACCGTCAGGGCAAGCGGGGCGGGTGGTGCGCTTGAAACCGACCGGCCAGTCTTTACCGGGGAAGCAGGAGGCGGCGTGTCGGAGGCCAAGGACGGAGGCGGCGAGCGCGAGCTGCTGGGGGCGGGTGAGATCGTGGTGCACAACGGCCACCTCACCATCTTCGCGGCGCGCATCTCCGACGGCTGGTACGCCCGCATGGAATCGTCCATCGAGGGGCCCATCTTCGAGGGGCGCGTGGAGGAGCTGTCCGACCTGCTCATGGGCAACGTGCCCGAGCACCCGGTGACGGACGAGCAGGACTAGGCGTTCCTGCGCGGGGCGCGGGGCTTGCGCGGCTTCTTGGCCGGTGCGCTGGCAGCGCCTGCGAGGCCCCGGCGCACCCACCTCGCCAGCGCAGCGTCGTCCCGCAGCGCGTCAGCCGCCACGTACACGAACCCCTGCATGGGTCTGCCGGTGAAGTCCATGGCTCGCGCACCGGGTTGGGCCAGCGCCTCGTTGTGGGCCTCAGGCCCCACGCGCACCATCAGCTCATCGCCGGTGATGCCCACGGTCATCTTGCCGTCCTTCAGGAAGCAGAGACCGCCGAACATGCGCTTCTAGCCCGTGCCGCTCTCACCCGCCAGGGCGGCGCCCACGCGGTCGGCCAGTTCCTGGTCGTAGGCCATCGTTCCCCCTCCTGGCTAGCCGCTCCGGGGCGGACCCGCGGCGATGCGCGCACGCACCCGCCCGGCGTCCGGCTCCATCCACGCCGACTCCACCCACCACGTGGCCCCGGCCTGCGAGAACGCCTCCACCAGCGCGGGGGCCTGCTCCGGCTCCGCCCACGGCTCCACCAGGCACTCGAAGCCCTCCAGGCTCCCGCGCTCCGCCGTGATGGCCGCGAGGGTGGCGCGCACGTCGTCCGGTGTGAGGGGGCGCGCGCCACCGGGCACCTGGGGCACCACGCCGTCCCAGCGAGCGGCCCGCCGCGCCCCCGGCGCGCTGCCCACGCCAGCCACCGGCCAGAGGGGTATGCGCGGGCGCTGGTGCGGGGTGGGCAGTTGGGTCATGCCGTCCACCTGCCAGTGGGTGCCGGCATGGCGCACCTCGTTCCCGCTCCACAGTGCGTCCAGCAGGCCCAGCGTCTCGTTCAGCCGCGCGGCGCGTTCCTGGCGCGTCATCGGTTCACCCACCGCCCGGAACCCCGCGTCATCCGCCGCCGCCCCCAGCCCCACGGGTAGCACCAGCCGCCCGCCGGACAGCAGGTCCACCCCGGCCGCCTCGCGGGCCAGTTCCCAGGGGCGCCGCCGGGGCACCGCGCACACCAGCGGGCCCAGGGTGATGCGCTCCGTGGCGGCGGCCACGGCGGCCAGGGTAACCCAGGCGTTGAACTGGGGGAAGGGGGGGACAGCAGGGGTGGCGATGGCCAGGGCGTCAGGGACGAACACCCCGTCCCACCCCGCTGCCTCCGCCTCGCGGGCCATGGCGGCGCTGGTGCGTGGGTCGTAGCCGGGGAGCACGAAGGCGAAGCGCATCAGCCCTCCGGCAGCCCGTCCAGGCCCAGCACCACGGGGGGCTGGGGGGCCTCGTTCACCAGGAGGCGGAACACGTCGGGGCGGGCGTAGTGGCCGACGGCGTCGAAGTCGAACTTGCCGCGCGCCACCTCGCCCAGGTCTATCTGAGCGGTGAGCACGCCCTCACCGGAGAAGTCAGGGCGCGCCAGCACCTCGCCCAGCGGGCTGACGATGCACGATCCGCCCGCCGAGAGCACCGCATCGGGCGCGGCGTCCACCGGGTAGTCGGCGGGGTAATCGGAGCGGCGGGCGAACTGGTTGGCCGAGAGGACGAAGCAGCGCCCCTCCATGGCGATGTGCTGCATGGTCGGCAGCCAGGTGGGGCGTCCGTCCGCCGTGGGCGCGCAGTAGACCTGCACGCCCTTGGCGTACATGGCCGCGCGTAGCAGCGGCATGTAGTTCTCCCAGCAGATCACCGCGCCCAGCCTGCCCAGCGGGGTGTCCAGGGCGGGCAGGGTGGAGCCGTCGCCGTACCCCCACACCAGCCGCTCGGCGGCGGTGGGCATCAGCTTGCGGTGCTTGCCCAAGAGCGCCCCATCCGGCCCGAAGAACAGCACGGAGCAGTAGCACGTGCCGCCCTCGCGCTCGATCACCCCGACCACCAGGTGCATGGCGTGACGCGCTGCGGCCTGGCCCATGCGCTCCGTCTCAAGCCCCGGCACCTCGATGGCCCCGGCGTGGTAGCGCCGGTACCACTCACGGCCCTCCGGCGAGCGCGCGCCAATGAGCGCGCCGAAGTCCATGCCGCGCGGGTAGCCGCCCACGAAGGCCTCCGGGAAGAGGGCGAGGCGTGCGCCGGTGGCGGCGGCCTCTGCCGCCAGGCGCTCCAGCTTGTCCAGGGTGGCCGGGGTGTCGAAGGCCACGGAGGCGGCCTGCACCACGGCGACGGTGTAGGGGGCGGGTGTGCTCATGGCCCGGATTGTGGCACACCCCTCACGCGCATGCCAGGCGCGGGTGGCCTAGAATGGCCCGCGCCGCGCCGAGCGCGCAGGCACGAATCACGGCGGGCAGGAGGCGCGCATGGCGGGACGTCTGGCAGGCAAGGTTGCCATCGTGACGGGGGCCGGGTCGTCCGGTGAGGGCATCGGCAACGGCAAGGCGACGGCGGTGCTCTTCGCCCGCGAGGGCGCCAAGGTGCTGGCCGCTGACATGGTGCTGGCGCGCGCCCAGGAGACGGTGGACATGATCCGCGCCGAGGGCGGGGAGGCCGCCGCGTTCCAGGCCGACGTGACCAAGGCCGCCGAGGCCAAGGCGATGGTGGACGAGGCGATCCGCCTCTACGGACGGCTGGACATCCTGGACAACAACGTGGGCATCTCCACCCGCGCCGACGTGACCGAGGTCACCGAGGAGCAGTGGGACCACATCATGGCCGTCAACGTGAAGTCCATCATGCTCTGCTCCAAGTACGGCGTGCCCGAGATGGTGAAGAACGGCGGTGGCTCCATCATCACCATCTCCTCCATCGCAGGGTTGCGGGCCAACTCCTCCACTCCCTACACCACCTCCAAGGCCGCCGTCATCGGCATCACCCGCTCCATGGCGGGCGATCACGGCCCCCAGGGCATCCGGGTGAACTGCATCGTGCCGGGGCTGCTGTACACGCCCATGGTGGCCCCGCGCATGGACGCGGACCTGCGCCAGGTGCGGCGCGATGCCGCCCCGCTGCACACCGAGGGAACCGGGTGGGACGTGGCGTGGGCGGCGGTGTTCCTCGCCTCTGACGAGGCGCGCTGGATCACCGGCGTGGCGCTGCCCGTGGACGCGGGCCTGCTGGTCACCAGCCCCGTCACCTACCAGCGCCTGGCACAGCAGCAGCACGGCGGGCCGGGCGTGACGCGCTAGACGGCCTGGCACCGGGGGGGGCGGCGCTGATAGGCTCCGCCCGTGAGCATCGAGGAGCGTGAGGCATGAAGGCAGCCGTCCTGTACGAACTGAACAAGCCGCTGGTCATCGAGGACGTGACGCTGGACCCGCCCAGGGCGGGCGAGGTGCGCGTGAAGGTGGCGGCTGCGGGCGTGTGCCGCTCGGACCTGCACTTCATGAAGGGCGAGGCCGTCCTGCCCATCCCCGCCGTGCTGGGTCACGAGGGCTCCGCCGTGGTGGTGGAGACGGGGCCGGGCGTGACCCGCGTGGCCCCCGGTGACCACGTCATCCTCTCCTTCGTGCCCTACTGCGGCCACTGCCGCTCGTGTCTGACGGGCCACGCCAACGTGTGCGACACCCACATGGCCACGGGCGCCGCCATGTTCGACGGCACCCGCCGCCTGCACGGAGCTGGCGGGGCGGAATTGGCGCACATGGGCAAGGTGGCCTGCTTCGCCGAGGAGGCCATCGTCCCGGAGACCGGGTGCATCAAGATAGACCCGTCCTTCCCGCTGCCCCAGGCCGCGCTCATCGGTTGCTCGGTCACCACGGGCGTGGGCTCGGTGCTGTTCAACGCCAAGCCAGACCCCGGCTGCTCCTCGGTGGTCATCGGGTGCGGCGGCGTGGGCCTCAACGTGCTCCAGGGGCTGCGCCTCGCTGGTGCCTCCACCATCATCGCGGTGGACGTGAACGATGCGGCGCTGGAGTTCGCGGGCCGCTTCGGGGCCACGCATACCATCAACGCGCGGGCCGAGGACGTGGTGAAGCGCGTGCGCGAGCTCACCGGTGGCGGGGCCGACTTCGGCTTCGAGGCGTTCGGTGGTGGGGAGACGAGCGTGCAGGCCTTCGACTCGGTGCGCAAGGGCGGCACCGCCGTCATCGTGGGCCTCGCGCCGATGACCGAGCGCATCCCCATCGACCCGGTGGCCCTGGTGCGTCAGGAGAAGACGCTCAAGGGCTCCTACTACGGCACCGCGCGCCCGGCGCTGGACTTCCACAAGATGGTGGACCTGTACACCCAGGGCCGCCTGGACGTGGACGGGCTCATCACCCGCACCTACACCCTGGACCAGATCAACGAGGCCTATGAGGAGCTGGATCGGGGTGTGGTGGGGCGCGGCATCATCACCTTCTCGTAGGTTGCCATGTACCGGATAACCCTGACCGTCAACGGGAAGCGGCACACCGTCGAGGTGGAGGACCGCACCCTGCTGGTGGAGCTGCTGCGCGAGGGGTTGGGCCTGACGGGCGCGCACATCGGGTGCGACACCGCCCAGTGCGGGGCGTGCACGGTGCTGCTGAACGGTCGTGCAGCTAAATCGTGCTCCGTGCTCGCCGTGCAGGCTGACGGGGCGCGGGTAACCACCGTGGAGGGGCTCGCCAGGGGCAAGCGCCTCCACCCGGTGCAGGCGGCGTTGAAGGCCGAGCACGGCCTCCAGTGCGGCTTCTGCACCCCCGGCCTGGTGCTGGGGCTGGTGGACTTCCTGGGCGAGCACCCCGACCCCACGCCAGCGCAAGTGCGCACAGCGCTGGACGGCCACCTGTGCCGCTGCACCGGCTACCAGCACATCGTGGACGCGGCGCTCACCGCCGCCAGGGCGCTGCGGGAGGCGGGAGCGGGCGATGCGCCGGAGCCTGCGCTGCGGGAGCTGGGCTGATGTACACGGCCCCCTTCACCTACCACGCGCCCCAGAGCCTGCGCGCCGCCGTGCGGCTGCTGCGCGCGCACCCCGGCGAGGCGCGCCCCCTGGCGGGCGGCATGTCCCTGGTGCCGGCCATGCGCCTGCGCCTGGCCCAGCCGGAGCATCTGGTGGACCTGGGCCGCATCGGCGAACTTGCGGGCATCGGGGCCGTGGACGGAGGCATCGGGGTGGGCGCCATGACGGCGCACCGCGACGTGGAGCGCTCTCACCTGCTGGCTCGGCGCCTGCCGCTGCTGGCGCACGTGGCCGGGACGGTGGGCGATAGGCAGGTGCGCAATCGCGGCACCCTGGGCGGCTCCCTCGCCCACGCCGACCCCGCCGCCGACCTGCCCGCCGCCGTGCTGGCGCTGGAGGGCGTGCTGCACACGGCGGGGGCGGGGCGGGCGCGGCGCATCGCGGCCCACCGCTTCTTCCTGGACCCGTACACCACGGCGCTGGGCGAGAGCGAACTGCTCACCCGCATCGTCTTCCCCGCTCAGCCCCGCAACACCGGCTGGGCCTACGAGAAGCTGGAGAACCACGCCTCGCGCTTCGCCGTGGTGGGCGTGGCGGCGCTGGTGACGCCGGGGCGGGGCGGGGCGTGCGCCCGCGCGCGCATCGCCGTGACCGGTGCGGGGCCCGTGGCCTTTCGCGCCCGCGCCGCCGAGCGCTCGCTGGAGGGCAGGCCCCTCACGGGCCAGGCTATCGCGCGTGCGGCTCGCGCCGCAGGGCGGGGCGTTGCGTTCCTGGCCGACGCCCACGGCTCGGCCGCCTACCGGGAGCACCTGACGGCGGTGCTGACGGAGCGGGCGCTGCGGGCGGCGAGCGAGCGGGCGGGGGTGCCCTTGTGATCACCTACACGGGGCGCTCGCTGCGCCGGTTCGAGGACGAGCGCCTGCTGCGCGGGCAGGGATCCTTCGTGGAGGACAAGCAGGCCCCCGGCATGGCGCACATGGCGGTGGTGCGCTCCACGGAGCCCCACGCCCGCGTGCGGGCCATCGCCACGGACGAGGCCCGCGCCCTCCCCGGCGTGCTGGCCGTGTACACGGCCGAGGACCTGCGCGCCTTCGCGCACCTGGAGGTGATGCGCCGGCCGGGCGTGGCCTCCAAGGAGGGTGCGGAGCACCCGCTGGTGGCCGAGGGCCTGGTGTGCTACGTGGGTCAGCCCGTGGCGCTGGTGGTGGCCGAGAGCCCTGCCATCGCGGAGGACGCCGCCGCGCTGGTGCGCCCCGATTACGCCCCGCTCCCGCCGCTGTGGGACGTGCGTGCCGCACTGGACGCACCGCCCCTGCATCCGGCGATGGGCGATAACGTCTGCCTGCACAACGTCATCGGCGACGGCGACCCGGACGCGGCCATCGCCCGCGCCGCCACGGTGGTGCGCGCCGAGTTCTGGGTGCCGCGCGTCTCCCCCGCTCCCCTGGAGTGCCGCGGGGCCGTCGCCATTCCCGGCGATGGGGTGATGGAGTTCTTCACCTCCACCCAATCGCCCCACGAGATGCGCGCGCAGCTGCGCCACGTGTTCGGGGAGAGTGCGCCGGACTTCCACGTGGTGGGGCCCGACGTGGGCGGTGGCTTCGGCATGAAGCACCACCTCTACCCCGACGAGGCCGCCACCGCCGTGGCCGCGCACCTGCTGGGGCGACCGGTGCGGTGGATCGAGCGCCGGGGCGAGAACCTGGCGGCCTCCCACGCGCGGGGCTACTGGGGCCGCGCCGAGGCGGGGTTCGACGCCGGGGGGGTGCTGCTGGGCATCCGGTTCGAGGCGCTCGCCGACATCGGCGGCTACCACATCCACGGCTCGTTCATCTCACCGGACCTGTCCTCCAAGCGCCTCATCGGCCCCTACCGGGTGGCCCACATGCGGGTGGACCTGAAGGCGGTGATGACCACCAAGCCGCCCATGGGCCCCTACCGGGGCGCGGGGCAGCCGGAGGTCACCTACATGATGGAGCGGGTGATGGACCGGGGCGCCGCAGCGCTGGGCATGGACCCTGCCGAACTGCGCCGGGTCAACATGCTCACTCCGGACGAGTTCCCCCACACCACCCCCGGCGGGCTCACCTACGACACCGGCAACTACGCCCCGGTGCTGGAGCGCGCGCTGGGCCGGGTGGACTACGCGGGGCTGCGGGCCGAGCAGGCCCGACGGCGCGAGTCCGGCAGCGGCCCGCTGCTGGGCGTGGGCCTCTCCACCATCACGGCGGGCTCCGGTGGCTCCGGCGGTCAGGCGGCGCGGTCCTCCTACGCGCGGGTCACCATCCGGCCCGATGGCCACGTGCTGGTGGACTCGGACGTGTTCCCCCACGGGCAGGGCATGGCCACCACCTTCGCGCAGTTGGTCGCCGACCAGATGGGCGTTCGCCCGTGGGACGTGATGTTGCGCACGGGCGATACGGCCCTCTCCAGGCCCGTGGGGCCCGGTACCGGCACCTACGCCTCGCGCTCGCTGGTCATCGGCGGGTCGGCGGCCTTCGAGGCGGCGGGCCTGGCGCGCGAGGCGCTGGCCGCCACCGCAGCGGAGGCGCTGGAGTGCCCGCCGGAGGACGTGCGCTTCGAGGAGGGCGAGGTGTTCAGCGCGGGCGGCGAGGGCCGGCGCATGGGCATCGGCCAGGTGGCCGCGTTGGCCCAGCGCGACCGCGAGACCACCGAGAGCGGGTGGTTCGAACTGGAGCACGTCTACGTGCTGCCGGGCTCGGCCTTCTCCTTCGCGGCCCACGTCGCCGTGGTGGAGGTGGACCGAGACACGGGCCGCGTGCGCCTGGTGCGCTACGTCGCCGCCCACGATCCCGGCCCCGTGGTGAACCCGCTCATCGTGCGCGCTCAGGTGCAGGGCGGGGCGGTGCAGGGGATAGGCGAGGCACTGTGGGAGGCGGTGGAGTACGGGCCCGACGGGCGCACGCCCCACGCCTCGCTGATGGACTACGCCTTCCCCCAGGCCTCGGGCCTGCCGGAGCTGGAGGTGGAGCTGCTGGAGACGCCCTCCACCCTCACGCCCACCCGCATGAAGGGCATGGGGGAGGCCCCGGCGGTCGCGGCCTTCCCCGCCGTGGGCAACGCCGTCCACGACGCGCTGGCCCAACTGACTGGCGGTGCCGGGGCCGTGGGCGAGGTGAACCCGCCGCTCACCCAGGAGCGGGTGTGGGAGGCCATCGCCCGCATGCGGGGGGCCTAGCGCCCCGCGGCTAGCGCTGCGCGCCCCAGCGGTCCCAGTGGGTGACCTCGCTGGCCGGGCGGCGCGTGGTCGGCCCGTACCGGTGGCCGTCCTGCGGCCAGCCCAGCGGGATCATCGCCGCCGTGGCCCACCCCTCCGGTAGGCCTATCCACTCGCGCATCTGCGCCTCGTAGCCGCGCCGCACGCGTGTGGTGAGCACGCTGCCCAGCCCCAGGGCGCGGGCCGCCAGCAGCATGTTCTGCACCGCCGGGTAGATGGACGCGCCCATGTGCAGGTCGGTGCCGGGCGTCTGGGTGCAGGCCAGGATCCACACCGGCACCTCGGCGATGTGCTGGGAGAGGTAGTCCGCCGATGCGGCGGAGCGCTGGGCGGAGGCCGTGGTGGCCGCCGCGTGGGAGTTGGGGCGCGCCGTCCCCGCGTAGAGCGGGGCCATCTTCGCCATGACGGCCTTGTCCTTGATGACCACGAAGGCCCACTTCTGCTCGTTGCCGCCGTTGGGGGCATGGACGCCCGCGTCGATGACCTTCTCGATGAGCTCGTCGGGCACCGGGTCCGGCTTCAGGTAGCGCAGTGCGCGCTGGGAATACATCGCCTCGAACAGCCCGATCTCCTCGCTCATGGCGGCCTCCTGCCCCGGTGGGGGTGACGGGCGCATTGTGCCCGCACGGGGCGCTGGCGGCAACGCCGGTTCCATCGCCCTCGCGCGCGGAGTAGACTGGGCGGGCCGCCCGGCCCGCCGGGCACTGAACGTGGAACCGAGCCAGGAGGCTTTCGACAGATGCTGACCAAGGCACAGAACGACCGGCTGACGCAGGTGGGGCCCGGCACGCCCATGGGCGAGTTGATGCGCCGCTACTGGCAGCCCCTCGCCGCCAGCTCCGAGGTGAACGATGAGAACCCAACCAAGGAGGTGCGCCTGCTGGGGGAGGACCTGATCCTCTACCGCGACGCCTCCGGCACTCTGGGGCTCATCGAGCCCGGCTGCCCGCACCGCAAGGCGTCCATGGCCTACGGCATCCCGGAGAAGGACGGGCTGCGCTGCTGCTACCACGGCTGGCTCTTCAACGAGAAGGGCGAGTGCGTGGACCAGCCCTCGGAGCCCGAGGGCTCGCGCTTCAAGGACAAGGTGAAGATGCTGGCCTACCCGGTGCAGGAGATTTCGGGCCTCATCTTCGCCTACCTGGGCCCGCAGCCCACCCCGGTGCTGCCCAAGTGGGACCTGTTCATGTGGGACAACGTGGAGCGCTCCATCTACTCAGTGATGCTCCCGTGCAACTGGCTCCAATGCCACGAGAACTCCCTGGACCCGGTCCACTTCCAGTGGCTCCACCGCTACTACGGCATGTGGCGCGCCAGCCGGGGGGCCATGCGCTCCGGCGGCAAGGCGTCCGAGGTGGGGCACCTGGACCAGATGACCCAGGACTCCATCACCATCGAGGAGTTCGACCGGGTCTCCGCCTCCCGTGGCGCGGACCACCTGAAGATTGGCTTCGACAAGTTCGAGTACGGCATCATCAAGCGCCGGCTCATCGAGGGTGAGCAGGAGGACTCGGAGTGGTGGCGCATCGGCCACCCCATCCTCTTCCCCAACATCCTGCGCGTGGGCCAGGAGAACTGGTTCGAGTTCCAGTGCCGCGTGCCCGTGGACGACACCCACACGCTACACATCGCCTACACGGTGCTGGTGCCCGAGGAGGGCGTCACGCTGCCCAAGCAGGACCTGCGCAACATCCCCTTCGAGGAGCGCCCGGCCTACTTCCCCGGCACCAAGCGCATCAAGGACGACTACGTGGTGGGGCAGGACCAGCTGGCCTGGATCGCCCAGGGCCCCATCACCGACCGCACCACCGAGATGCTGGGCGTGACGGACGTGGGCATCATCCTGTTCCGCAACATGCTGGAGGAGCAGATGCGCATCGTCGCCGACGGCGGCGACCCCGTGAACGTCCACCGCGAGGAAAAGGACATCATCTGGCTGCCCACGGAGAACGCCCACTTCCCCGGCTACCCGGGCACGGGCGGCCCCTTCAAGGATGCCACGGTCAACGACAAGGACATCGACCTGCTCCGCTCGCTCAAGTAGCGGGAGCGCGAAGGCGACCGAACAGAGGGGCCGGGGTGTTCACCCCGGCCCCTTATGCTTTCTCTCTATTCTTGCGACCTGCGCCTCTAGGAGACCCCCACGCCCTTGTAGGCGACCTGGTGGTGCATCTGCACCTCCTTGCGGGTCCGGGCCGACTCCAGGATGCCCAGCACCACCTCCAGGGTGGCCTTGCCCCAGCGCCCGTCGTGCACGCGCACCGGGCGGTCCTCCCGCATCGCCGCGCACATCTCACCCACCTCCACCGCCCCATAGCGGTGGTTGTAGCCGGGGCCCGCGGGCAGTTCCACGGGCTGCTCGCCATCGGCGGTGTAGAGCGCCAGGCCCGTGGGCGTCTGGCGGATGTCGCCGCGCTCGCAGGAGACGAGCGTGAAGCCGAAGAAGGCGTGCCGGCGGTCCGGGCTCACCTTCTGCTCGGCGGAGCGGTTGAGCCGCCCGCCGTAGCGAGTGGCCTCCTTAAACTCCTCCTCCGCCTCGATGCCGCCCAGCTCCTTGATGCGCCTGTGGGAGGAGGGGTGCAGGCCGGGTTCGTAGGGGAAGCCCTGGAGGGTGTAGCCGTAGGTGAGGACGGACGAGTCGAAGTAGCCGTAGCCGTTGTAGGTCATCACGCCCACGTGGCCGTCCTCGAACTCCAGCATGGCCGTGTAGGCACCGTCGATGGGCCGATCCGGGTCGGCGACGCGGGTCATGGCCTTCACCGAGCGCACCAGCCCGCCGCCGGTCATGCGCAGGATGTCCACCTGGATGGGCCCCTGGCGGCGCACGATGCTCCCGCCGCGCTCCTGCATCAGCTCCTCGCGCACGCGCGGGCGGTAGATCCAGTCGGAGTAGAACATGGTGTGGGTCATCATGGGCTTGCCCAACTGGCCGGAGGCGGCGATCTCCGCCATCTTCAGGATTGGCAGGTCCAGGCTCTGGGAGTGGCCCACGATGATGCGCACGCCCGCCTTCTCGGTGGCGGCGATGACCTGGTCGCACTCCTCCAGGGTGATGCCCATGGGCTTGTCCGCCAGGATCTGCTTGCCGCCCTGCGCAGCCATCACGGCGTGCTCGGCGTGTAGTTCATCGGGGCTCATGACGTAGACGATGTCCACGTCGGGGCTGGCGCACACGCCGACGGCGTCGTCGAACACCTGGCCGCCGAACTCCTTGGCGAACCGCTCGCGCGCGGGCTTGCGGGGGTCGGCCGCAGCGGTGATGCGGACGTTGGGGTTAGCCGCCAGCTCAGGGATCATGTTCATAGTGCCGGCCCCCAGGCCGACGATACCCACTCGGAACTTGCCATCGGACGCCATGCGCGCACCTCCGCCGTGTGATTGTGGGGAAACGGAACGGGGGGGGGGGGCCCCGCGGGGGGGCCCCGCGCCGGGGGGACGGGGGGGGGGGGGGGGGGGGGGGGTGTGCCCCGGGGCGGGGGCCGGCCGCGGGGTGGGGCGGGCGCCGCCGGGGGGGGGGGGGGGCGCAAAGCCAGCGGCACACCTCGTCCATGTCGGAATTGGTGCCAGGCGGCCCCATCCCTCTTGCTCGTTGTGCAGCTTCTGGTTCTTCGCCGCGTCGCGAAGGTGTTCCAGGGGCTCCTTGCCGTCCGCCACCGCATCGATCTGCTCGTCCAGCATCTGCCGGAAGAGGATGCAGTCCGCGATCCGACTCGCCCAGCTTCTCGGCGGAGCGGTCCGCGACGGAGCCCTGCAGTTCCGCACGATGTGGTCTGGGAGATGGTGTCGTCGGCGCGCAGCTCGCCGTCAGGGTGACGCAGGGTCGGAAGGTACTGCCAGGGCACGTCGTAGATGCATCCTGGTGGGCGCCTGCACGTCGGTGGGCGTAATGGGAGGTGAGTTCGATGTGCAGGGTGTGGTCGTCGTCCACCGGCACGCGGAACTGGAGGAAGAAGCGCCCGCCGCCGCCCTGCTGGAGGATGTTAGGAAAAGGCGGCGGGTGGCCCACCGCCCACTTGGGGCTGTCAGCAGATGTATTGCCGTAGTACGGCGCTTGATGATGCCGCGCTCGAACCGGTCGGCCGATCTCCCTTGTGGCGCTCGAAGCCCGCCAGCGACTCGGCCACGGCGTCGCGGTAACCGCGCAGGCGCGGCGTAAGCGGCCGCCCGATACCAGCCACTCCGGTGCACCAGGTCACCGATTCTCCTGGCACTGGAGCCAGTTCACCGGTAGTTCGGTGAGGAACACTTCGCGCAGCACGTTCTCCGTCTCCTGGGATGTCCCAGCGCGGAAGCAGGGCGCGGGCTGCGGGCCCCATGTAGGCGAACAGGGGCCCGCCGGGGGCCTGCACAGGGTAACCGGCGATGCCGGTCTTCTCCATGTAAAGCGCCCGTCGGGGTGGACGGTCTCCCTCGAAGGGGCTGCTCGGTGCAGGCGCCGGTCTCGTCGAACATCCAGCCGTGGTACATGCAGCGCGTTGTGCTCCTCGGGGATGCCGTAGGAGAGGTCCACGCGCCGGTGGGGGCAATGGCGGTAAACAGGCCGTAAGTGCGAGTTGTCCTTGTAGAGGACCAGGTCCTCACCCAGCAGGCGCACGGCCTTGGTGGGGCGTGCGTCCAGCTCGCCCACCGCGGCGATAAGTGCCAGTAGCGGCGCATCAGCGCACCGCCCGGGAGTGCCGGGGCCGACCTGGGTCAACTTTTGGTTCTGTTCGACGGTCAGCATGGGTCTCGTCCTTGAATGCAATCGGGGCAGGGGGTTAGGCGGTGTTCTTCTGGGAGGCCGCCACCGCGGTCTTGGAGAGCAGGCCACCGATGACCCCACGCAGCTGGGAGCCGTAGCGGCACACCTCGTCCATGTCGGAATTGGTGCCCAGGCGGCCCCATCCCTCTTGCTCGTTGTGCAGCTTCTGGTTCTTCGCCGCGTCGCGGAAGGTGTTCAGGGGCTCCTTGCCGTCCGCCACCGCATCGATCTGCTCGTCCAGCATCTGCCGGAAGAGGATCAGTCCGCGGTCCGACTCGCCCAGCTTCTCGGCGGAGCGGTCCATGACGGAGCCCTGCAGGATCCACACGATGTGGTCCTGGGAGATGGTGTCGTCGGCGCGCAGCTCGCCGTCGGGGTGACGCAGGGTCAGGTACTGCCAGGGCACGTCGTGGTCGTCCTGGGTGGGCGCCTGCACGTCGGTGGGCAGCCAATAGGAGGTGAGTTCGATGTGCAGGGTGTGGTCGTCGTCCACCGGCACGCGGAACTGGAGGAAGAAGCGCCCGCCGCCGCCCTGCTGGAGGATGTTGGGAAAGAGCAGCGGGTGGCCCACCGCCCACTTGGGGCTGTCCTTGGAGGTGTTGCCGTAGGCGCGGCGCTTGATGATGCCGCGCTCGAACCGGTCGAAGCCGATCTCCTTGTGGCGCTCGAAGCCCGCCAGCGACTCGGCCACGGCGTCGCGGTAGCCGCGCAGGCGCGCGGCGTAGGCCCCGTACACCCCGTGCAGCCACTCCAGGTGCACCGGGTCCACCGAGTTCTCCTGGCACTGGAGCCAGTTCACCGGTAGTTCGGTGAGGAACACTTCGCGCAGCACGTTCTCCGTCTCCACCAGGATGTCCCAGCGCGGAAGCAGGGGCGCGGGCTGCGGGCCCATGTAGGCGAACAGAAGCCCGCCGAGGGCCTGCACGGGGTAACCGGCGATGCCGGTCTTCTCCTTGAAGCGCCCGTCGGGGTGGACGGTCTCCTCGAAGGGCTGCTCGGTGCAGGCGCCGGTCTCGTCGAACATCCAGCCGTGGTACATGCAGCGCAGGCCGTGCTCCTCGGGGATGCCGTAGGAGAGGTCCACGCGCCGGTGGGGGCAGTAGCGGTCCAGCAGGCCGTAAGTGCCCGAGTTGTCCTTGTAGAGGACCAGGTCCTCACCCAGCAGGCGCACGGCCTTGGTGGGGCGTGCGTCCAGCTCGCCCACCGCGGCGATGGGGTGCCAGTAGCGGCGCATCAGCGCACCGCCCGGGGTGCCGGGGCCGACCTGGGTCAACTTTTGGTTCTGTTCGACGGTCAGCATGGGTCTCGCTCCTTGGTGGCTGGCCGGGTGCCCCGGCCCGTGCATTCTACCAGCGCCCCGCCTACGCGCCCGTGGGGACACCGAAGAGGCGCTTGAGGTCGTTCAGGATGGGGCTGTAGCGGACGTGCGTGGCGTTGAACACCACGTCCGAGTAGGTCCTTCCGGTGTTGAACTTGTTCTCCTCCTGGGGAAGGGGGATGTTCTGGTTGGAGCCGGGCTCGCGGAACACGTTCATGGGCTCGCGGCCCGCCTCAACGGCCGCCATCCCCTCTTCCAGCATCTGCCGGTAGAGGATGACGCCCCGGTCCGACTCGCCCAGCGCCTCGCGGGAGCGGTCCACGATGGGCCCCGCGCCCACCCAGGCCAGCACGTCCTGGGCGTCGATGAAATCGCCGATGAGGAACCCGGCCTCGTCGCGGATCGGCACCCGGTGGTAAGGCACCGAGTCCTGCGGCGCCTGGCGCTCCCCCACGCGCGGGACGTGGCAGGTGTACCAGATGTGCAGCGTGGTCACGTCGTCCACCGGCACACGGTACTGGAACTCGTACATACCCGTGCCGCCCACCCGCAGGACGTTGGGAAAGACCAGGGGGTGGCCGATGCGCCACTCGGCGTCGTCCTCGCTCTGCCCCTCCAGCAGACGGCGCTTGATGAGCCCGTGGGGGAAGCGGTCGAAGCCGATGCGCTGGTGACGGCGGGCGTAGGAGGGGGCGTGGGACCAGCCCCCGGCCTGGGCCACCACGTAGTTCATGTACGCCCCGTGGAGCCATTCGGTGTGGACGGGGTCTGCGGAGTTCTCCATGCACTGTAGCCAGTTGGCGGGCAGTTCCGCCACGCCGATAGTGCGCACCGCGTCCTTGCGCACGAACAGGTCCCACTCCGGGAGCAGGGGAGCGGGGGCGGGCCCCATGTACGCGAACAGCAGCCCACCCAGGGCCTGCACGGGGTAGCCGGCGATGCCCGTCTTCTCCTTGAAGCGCCCGTCGGGGTGGACGGTCTCCTCGAAGGGCTGCTCGGTGCACGCGCCGGTCTCGTCGAACATCCAACCGTGGTACATGCAGCGCAGGCCGTGCTGTTCCGGGATGCCGTAGGACATGTCCACGCGCCGGTGGGGGCAGTAGCGGTCGATGAGGCCGTAGGTGCCGGAGTTGTCCTTGTAGAGCATCAGGTCCTCGCCCAGCAGGCGCACCGCCTTGGTGGGCCGCTCGTCCAGTTCAGCCGCAGGGGCGATGGGGTGCCAGTAACGGCGCATCAGTTCGCCCATGGGCGTACAGGGGCCCACGTGGGTGATGCGCATGTTTTGTTCTGTGGTCAGCATCGCTACGCCCCGTACCAGCCATGCTTGTCCAGCAGGCCGCGCAGGTAGGCCACCTGGCCCACGTGCTGGCCGCAGTCGGAGGTGACGCGGGCGATGGCCGTAGCGATATCCTCCTCCACGCGCATGGTGGGGCTGGCGGGCCGGGGCGCGGCGATGGCCGCATCGTCCAGGCGCAGCAGGTAGGCCTTGGTCACCGCGCGCACCGCCTGCCAGTAGGCCAGCAGCGTTGGGGCGTCGGCGGGGTCGAAGGCGCGTACCTGCTCGATGGTCATGCCGCCGCCGGAGCCGAAGTCCGCGGGCAGGCCGAACCGCTCGTTCCAGCCCGTCTCGAACAGCGTCTTGATCCCGGCGAACAGGGCGTAGTTGTTGTCCTGCACTCGCGCCAGGTGGAAGGCGCACCAGGCCACGGTGTTGCCCGTGGGCCCTGCGGGCTGGGCGGTGAGCTGGGAGCGGGTGAGCCCGTCCAGCGCCCGGCCCAGCACGTTGCCCAGCCGGTCGAGGGTTACGTCCGTCACGGTGCCGACGCCCATGCGCGCCTCCTGCGGGGAGTGTGCGGGGAGCGTACGGTGCGCCCACCTCGCGCGCAAGCGCGCCCGCACGCGTCCGCCTGCCCCCTGGGCGGTGCCCGAAATAGACAGTGCCGGAGCCCCGGCCTAGAATGCGGCCCGCCCTTCACCCCCCGATGCGAGGTTGCCGTGAGCGAGGAGTTGGTGCACGTGGAGCGCCACGACGGCGTGGTGGTGCTCACCCTGGATGAGCCGGGCTCACGCAACGCCATCTCCCCCGAGATGGCCGCACAGTTGTACGCAGCGTTGGACGCGTTCGAGGCGAATCCCGCCGACCGGGTGCTGGTGCTCACGGGCAGTGACCCAGCCTTCTGCGCCGGGGCCAACGTGCGCCGCTTCGATGAGGCCATCGGCGAGCGTGAGGCTGCCGGGGAGGCCACGCGCCTGCCCTGGGGCGATATGGACGAGCGCATGGCCAAGCCCCCCAAGGACCGGGCCGAGGCGGGTTTCGGTGCCGTCTCCGACACGCCACTGCGCATCAGTCAGGTGCAGAAGCCGACCATCGCCGCCATCAACGGCTACGCCATCGGGCTGGGACTGGGGCTGGCGCTGGCGTGCGATATCCGCATCGCGTCGGAGAAGGCGGAGGTGGCCGAGGCGTTCGTGCGCATGGGGCTGGTACCGGGCGACGGCTCCTGCTGGCAGTTGCCCCGGCTCATCGGCGCCTCCAATGCGCTGCTGATGCAGTACACGGGCGACCGCATCCCAGCGGATGAGGCCCTGCGGATGAACCTGGTCTCCCGCGTCTACCCGCACGAGTCGCTGATGACCGAGACGCTGGCGCTGGCGGGCCGCCTGGCCCAGGGCGCCACCTACGCCATGTCGCTGAACAAGTACCTGGTGCAGCGCTCCTGGGACATGGGCTTCGAGGAATCGCTGCGTCTTGCCCAGACCGCCCAGGAGCTGGTGCGCCGCTCTCATGACCACAAGGAGGCGGTGCGCGCGTTCCTGGATAAGCGCAAGCCCCGCTTCGAGGGACGCTGATGGACTTCGACTTGACCTGGACGCCGGAGCAGGAGGCCTTCCGCACCGAGGTGCGCGCGTGGCTTGAGGCCAACGTGCCGCCGGAGGCCTGCGCCGACCACGCCGACCCCGCAGAACTCACGGCGGCCGAGTACGCGGCGCAGCGCGAGCTGGGCCGGCGGCTGGGCGCGCGGGGCTGGCTCTACCCGACCATGCCCGCCGAGTACGGCGGTGGGGGCATGGGCATGGACATGTCCATGATCCTGGAGGAGGAGCTGGATCGCTACGGCCTCGCCACGCCCCCCTACTACGACACGGGCGGACGGTTGGGCGGGGCGAGCATCCTGGTGTGGGGCACCGACGAGCAGAAGGCGCACTTTCTCCCCCGCATCTGCCGGGGCGAGATACGCACCTGGCAACTGCTCTCAGAGCCCGACGCGGGGTCGGACCTGGCGGGGGTGAAGACCCAGGCCGTGCGCGACGGCGATGAGTACGTCATCAACGGGCAGAAGATCTGGGTGGGCTCCAACCACGGGGCCGAGTACTCGTGGATGATCGTCCGCACGGGCCCGGAGGACGCGCGCCACAAGAACCTCTCCTGGCTCATGGTGCCCATGGACGCACCGGGCATCACCGTGGAGCCCATGGACCTGCTGTTCGTGGGTGGTGAGCGCGGCGCGGCATCCGGGGTGAAGAACACCGTCTACTTCGAGAACGTGCGTGTGCCCGCCTTCAACCTGGTGGGCGGCGAGAACAACGGCTGGGCGGTGGCCGGAACGCACCTGGAGATCGAGCACGGGCTGCTCCGCTCTGCGGTGCGCGCTGACGCCATGCTGGACCGGGTGATGGAGTACGCGCGCGGCACCCAGCGCCACGGGGCCCCGCTGACGGCGGAGCCCGCGGTGCGTGAGGCGCTGGTGGACTTCTACATCCAGTCTCAGGTGACGCGCCTGCTCCACTTCCGCAACTTCGCCTACCGCTCCCAGGGCATCCAGCTCACCTACGAGGGCCCGCAGGCGTATCTCGTGCAGAAGCGCAGTGCCCTCACCAAGGCGCGGGCGATCCTGGAGGTCATGGGGCCCCGCGCCCTGGTGCGCGAGCGCGATTGGGCCGTGGCCGACGGGCACGTGGAGACGCACCAACGCGCCTCCATCGTGGAGCAGCACCCCGGCGGCACCGCCGAGATCCAGCGCGTCATCATCGCGCGGCGCCTTGGCATCGGCCGTGCCGAGCGCGAGCAGCCCGGTAAGCTGGCCAACTGACACACGCCCCATCGGGCGGGAGGAAAGCATGAAGATCGGCGTTGGGCTCCCCTTCAAGACACCCACGGAGAGCTGGCCTTACATCAAAGATGTGGCCCGCATGGCCGACGAGGGCCCCTTCCACTCCTTCGGCGTGCTGGACCGGCTCGCCTACGACAACTACGAACCGCTGGCCATGCTGGCGGCCGTGGCGGCCATCACCACGCGGGTGGAGTTGGTGACCGCCATCATCATGCCCACCCTGCGCAACGCGGGGGTGTTCGCCAAGCAGGCGGCCACCATCGACGCCATCTCCAACGGCCGCCTGCACCTGGGCATCGCCGTGGGCGGACGGGAGGACGACTCTATCGTCGCCCCGGTGGACTTCCATACGCGGGGCAAGCGGTTCGAAGAGCAGCTGGTGCACATGAAGCGCATCTGGATGGGTGAGACGCTCCCCGGTGCCCAGCGCCCCGTGGGCCCGCGTCCGGTGCAGCCGGGTGGCCCGGAGATCCTGGTGGGCGGCACGCATCCCAACGCCATCGCCCGCGTCGGCCGCCTGGCCGACGGCTACGTCATGGGCGGGCGCGCCCTGGAGCGCGAGTGGGCCGCCGACATCGTGCGCCAGGTGCACGAGTCGTGGCACCAGGCGGGGCGCGAGGGCTCCCCGCGCATCGTGGTGACGCTGCCGTGCGCGCTGGGCGAGGGGGCCGATGAGGCCGTGGCCGAGGCCATCGGCGACTACTACGGCGGACGCGCCACCGCGGGCGCCGCGCGCCAGGCCCGCCCGCAGCCCACCTCGGCGGACGCGATCCGCGCGGGTATCGAGCTCCATGAGGAGCTGGGCACCGACGAGATCATCTTCCGCCCCGTCACCCCGGACCTGGCGCAGGTCGAGGCGCTGGCGGAGGTCATCAGCCGATGAGCATTCAGCCGCCGGAGGGCGAGGAACCGTCCAGACCGGGCCTGCGGGGAGTGCTCCAGCGCAACCAGACGCTCCTCTCGCTGCTGCTCCCCGCGCTGCTGCTGGGGATAGGGCGCGGATTCACCCTCCCGGTGCTGCCCGCCATCGCCATGGGCTTCGGCGTCAGCGTCGCGGCGGGCGGCCTGTTGGTCATCGCCCCCATGGTGGGCTCGGTGGCCTCCACGCTTCCCACCGGCTACTTCATCGACCGGGTGGGCCGCCGGCGCGTGCTCATCGTGGCACCGGTGCTCATCGCCGTTTCCGCGGCGCTGGTGTTGCGCGCCAGCACCTACGCCGAGCTGGTGGCCTACATGTTCATCAACGGCGCGGGCCAGCAGATGTGGCAGATGAGCCGCCTCGCGGCCATCGCTGATTCGGGCAAGGCCCGTCAGCGCGGGCGGCAGATCACCGGCATGGCTGCCCTCCAGCGGTTCGGCTCCCTGGGCGGCCCGTTCATCGGCGGCGTGGTGGGCGAGGTGTTCGGCCTGCGCGTCCCCTTCGCCATGTTCGCCGTCATGGCGGTGCTCGCAGCCGTGCTCATGTACCTGATCATGGCCGAGACCGCACCGGCGGTGCTGGCCCGGCAGGAGGCCAAGCGCACCGGAAAGGCGGCCGCCGCCTCCACCGAACCTGCGCCTGACACGTCCTGGAAGGCGCTCATCACCCGTCCGGTGCTGGCGTTGTTCGTGGCGCAGTTCAGCGCCAACGTGGGCCGGGGAGGCGCGCAGGGGCAGGGTGGCGTCTACTTGCTGTTCGCCGCCTACGCCTTCGGCGTGGGCCCGGCCACTCTGGGCACCGTGACCCTGATCACGGGCCTGGTGGGCGTGCCGCTGACGTTCCTCTCCGGGCAGATCATGGACCGGTTCGGTCGCAAGCGCTCCGTGGTGCCCGCGGCCTCCGTGCTGGGCGTGGGGCTCGGGCTCATGTCCGCGACGGCCTGGTTCGGCTGGCCCTTCGCTGCCTTCGTGGGCAGTTTCGTGTGGATCAACCTGGCCGTCTCGCTCATGTCCGGCTCCATGCAGACCATCGGCGCCGACGTTGCCCCGCCCACGGCGCGGGGCAAGTTCTTCGGCGTGAACCGGCTGGTGGCCGAGGCGGGCTCTCTCGGCAACCCCACCGCGTTCAGCACAGCGACGGCCGTCGTGGCGGGCGGGGCGGGCTACGCCCTGGCCTTCGGCGTCATGGGCGTCTTCGCCTTCACCGCCAGCTTCGTCATCGGCGTGTTCATCCGGGAGACGCTCCGCAAGGACTGACCCCGCCCTCTGCCAAACCGGGCCACCGGCCCTTCGACCACCTAAGGAGAATGCGATGACCACCTTCAAGCCCGACAAGGACCTGCCGATCCTCGAGTCGCAGAACGTCTACCAGCGCTTCCTGCAGGAGGAGGGCATCCCCATCGTCACGGGGTTCTTCGTGGAGGACCTGAACACCCTGGAGGTGAAGCCGTGGGCGCGCCTGGAGGGGGAGGGCGCCTACGTGAACCTGGACGGCAACGGCGGCACCAATGACTGCTACGTGGCCGTGATACCGCCGGGGAAGTCACTGGCGCCCGAGCAGCACATGTTCGAGGAGCTGATCTACGTCCTTTCCGGGCGCGGGGCGACCTCCCTGCGCCAGAACGGGGTGGAGCAGACCTTCGAGTGGGGCCCCGGCTCGCTCTTCTCCATCCCGGTGAACGCCTGGCACCGCCACCACAACGGCTCCGGCTCGGTGCCCGTGCGCTTCGCCGCGGTCACCACCTTCCCGCTGGTGATGAGCCTGTTCAACTCCACCCGGTTCGTGTTCGAGAACCCCTTCGAGTTCACCGAGCGGTTCACCGAGGAGAAGTTCAACACGGGCGACGGCAAGCTGTGGCAGTCGTCCACGGGCCGGGAGGTGTGGGAGACCAACTTCGTGCCCGACGTGGTCAACTTCAAGTTGTACGACCTGCCCCGGCGCGGCGCGGGCGGCTCCAACGTGACCTTCGAACTGGGCTACAATTCCCTGGCCGCCCACATCTCCCAGTTCCCCGTGGGTACCTACAAGAAGGCCCACTGGCACGGGCCGGGCGCGCACGTGTTCGTGCTCTCCGGCCACGGCTACAGCCTGCTGTGGCCGCACGACAAGTCCCGTACGGACGACCGCATCCGCGTGGACTGGAAGCCGGGCTCGCTGGTGGTGCCGCCGAACCAGTGGTTCCACCAGCACTTCAACGGCGGCGCCACGCCCGCGCGCTACCTGGCGCTGCGGTGGGGGAGCAAGCGCTTCGGCATCGTCAACGGCCTCACCCCGGACAACGAGGGAGCCGACCGCTCCCTGGAGGCGGGCGGGAGCCAGATCGAGTACGAGATCGAGGACCCGGCCGTGCTCGACGAATTCGAGGCGGAATGCCTCAAGCATGGGGCGATACCGCAGATGCGCCGCTTCTTCCCGGAACGCAAGCAGTTCACGCACCAGCTGCCAGAGGCATAGAGAGAACCGAGCGCGCCCATCGCTCGTAGTGGCTGGCATGCTGGCGGAGGGCTAGCAAAGGGTGAAATGGCTGTGCATAATGCACCGCCAGTGTGCGCCAACGCGCGCCCGCAGATAGGGAGGAACACCTATGAGTCTTGTGCGAGAGAGATGGTTGAAGAGTCTGACGGCCCTGGTCCTGGGGGCTGGGCTGGCCCTTGCGCTGGCCGCCTGTGGTGGCGACACCCCCACCGCGACCCCCACGGCCACCCCCAAGCCGGCCGACGGTGGCGACACTCCTGCCGCCACGCCGACCCCGTCCTTCGATGTGGCAGCCCACTTCAAGGGCAAGACGATCCGCATCATGGCCAACTCCAACCCTGGCGGCGGCACCGACGCGCAGGGCCGCCTGATCGCGACCTTCCTGGGGAACTACATCCCGGGTAACCCGCGCATCATCGTGTCCAACAACGGCAACAAGGACGGCGAGTACGACTACGCCGCCTCCCGCGCGCCGAAGGACGGCACGTACATCTCCTGGACGTCCACGCCTGAGCTCGAGCGCGGCCACCGTGAGGGCGCGGTCCTGCGGTCCACCTTCCGCTACCTGTGGACCGACTCCCCGCGCAACACCCAGACGCTCTCCTACGGGAGCCCCTACAACTGCGCGTGGGACGCCTCTGGCACCAGTGAGCCCTTCTTCGCCTTCGCCGACGAGATCGCCGACGTTGAGTCCGGCGGCGTGACGATGCTGTCCGACATCGCATACATGGAGGACCTGCGCGTCCCCATCATCTACCGTGGCGTGGCCTCCGCCACCACGGCTGACGTGCTGCTGATGTGGGAGCGTGGCGACACCAACTCCACCACCCGCAACTCCCTCTGGTACCAGCTGCCGACGATCCGCGCCGGTTGGGTGGCCGAGGGCAAGGTGAAGATGGTGGCGGACCTCGGCACCACCCCCGCCCGGGCCAACGCCGAGGGCGAGCCCGGCTGCGACGACGTGCGTAACCACATGACCCCGGAGGGCGTGGAGAAGCTGAACGGCTTCCTGAACCCCTCCACCTACGTGGGCAAGTCCATGTGGCTGCCCCCCGGAACGCCTGACGAGGTGTGGATTGCCCTGGGCGATGCCTTCGAGGCCGCGTTCAAGGACCCGGCCATCATCGCCAAGTGGAGCGACTTCACCGGCCAGGAGCTGGACCAGATCCTGCGGGTCGAGGGTCAGCGCCTGACCGAGATCACGGACCCCGCCTACGCCAAGGCGATCCCGCTGGTGGAGTCCGAGACGGCCCGGGTGCTCGAGAAGTACTTCGGCCTCTAGGCCGCATGTGGGTGGGTTTTTGGTGAGTTGAGTAGATGCAGGGCGCGTGGATGGGGAGTATGCTCCCGGCCACGCGCCCTGCGCGATTTCGTTCCACAGCACAGGAGCACCGATAGCACCGAGACGGATGGGCATGTGCCCAACGAAGGAGGCGAGCCGTGTGGGAAAGCATCGCAGGAGGGCTCTCGTATCTGGGGAACGGCCAATATTGGGTCGCTTTCCTGGGTGCGTTGGCTATCACCCTGCCTATCGCCCTGATCCCTGGTATCTCCGCGACACTGGTGATGGCCCTGGCCATCCCCTTCGTGGTGGTGAACATCCAGGACCCGGTCATCGGCCTGGCGATGCTGGCAACGCTCACGGGCGTTGACAACACCCTCGACTCCATCCCTGCCATCCTGCTGGGACAGCCGGGCGGCGCCACTCAGGTGACGTTCCTGGAGGGTAACCAGCTGGCCCAACGTGGCAAGGCGGCCCATACGCTGGGCGCGGTCTACGTCGTATCGGCCATCGGCGGTGTGGTGGGCGCGGCGATGCTGATGATCATCGTCCCGGTCATCAAGCCGTTCATCCTGGCCTTCGGCTACGGTGAGATCGCGGCCATGGCCATGTTCGGCGTGGCCATGGTGGCCGCGTTGGCGGGCGGGGCGCTGGTGAAGGGCCTGCTGGCGGCGCTGCTGGGCATCTGGCTCGGCACCATCGGCATCGACCCCATCCTGGGGCAGGAACGGTTCATGTGGGACCAGACCTGGCTGTACGACGGCCTGCCGCTCATCGCGACGACCATCGGCATGTTCGCCCTGCCGGAGATGATCGACCTCAC
Organism: Candidatus Australimonas brisbanensis; assembly: GCA_038147155.1. GTDB lineage: Bacteria > Chloroflexota > Dehalococcoidia > Lucifugimonadales > Australimonadaceae > Australimonas > Australimonas brisbanensis. Next base: position 9,978 of record JAYQTA010000013.1, on the reverse strand, counting down.
GCTCACCCGCAAGCCTGTGGCACCGCCCGACTCCAAGGTGAGCTACGGCGAGATGTTCGCGGGTGCGCGCTACGGCCTCACCCGCTGGCCCATGGTCGTCCGCCAGTCGCTCTTCGGCGTCTTCCTGGGTGCGGTGCCGGGCATCGGCTCCGGCGTGGTGGACTGGCTCTCCTACGCCTTCGGCATCTTCTGGTCCAAGGACAAGTCCCAGTTCGGCAAGGGCTCCCTGGACGGCGTGCTGTTCGCCGAGAGCGCACAGAACTCCAAGGAGGGTGGTCAGGCCATCCCAACCCTCGCCTTCGGCGTTCCTGGTGGGCGCTCCTGGGCCTTCGTGGTGGTGGCGATGCTCTTCTACGGCATCGCCCCCGGCCCGCAGATGCTGGAGCAGCACGCGGATGTGACCGTGATGATGGTGATGAGCCTTGGCCTGGGCAACCTGGGCGTGACCATGCTGGGCCTGGCCTTCACCGGCCAACTGGCCAAGCTCACCTACCTGCCATACCCGGTGCTGGGCTTCTTCGTGATCCCCATCGCCTTCCTCTCCTCCTACCAGCAGACCGTAGACATCTCCGCCATTTGGATCCTGCTGGTGGGCGCGGTGCTGGGCCTGCTGATGAAGCAGTTCAAGTGGCCACGCCCGCCGCTGCTGATCGGCTTCATCCTTGGCCCCATCATCGAGGCCAACCTGCTCTCCGCCGTCTCCATCGAGGGGAGCTGGATGGGCGTGTTCACCCGCCCGCTGTTCATCTTCCTGGTGGTACTCGCCGTTACCACGGGCGTGGTGTTCGCCAAGTTCCTGGGCGGCGGCACCTCCGGCGGGGCCGAGGACCTGGCCGAGGCGCTGATCGAGGGCGAGGGGCACCACGAGGCCACCGCAAAGGCGAAGGAGAAGGGGGCTCTGACCTGGCGCTTCTCCGGCACACAGGCCTTCACCGCAGGCGTCATCGCCTTGGCGGTGCTGGCGGTCATCTCCAACTGGGACCTGCCGTCCCGCGCCCGCCTCTTCCCCACGATGACCCTGGTGCCCATCATCGCGCTGGCCGGCTACCAGTTCGTGCGCGAGGGGCTCGGGCACAAGACCGGGCAGATCATGGACATCGGCATGCGCTCATCGGGCGCGGAAGGCACCCGGGAGACGGCCTACGTTCTCACCGGCCTGCTGGCGGTGTTCGTGGTGCTGCTGGGCATCATCGGCCTGGAGTGGGCATCGGTGGTGCTGGCGCTCCTGGGCCCCATGGTCATCATGCGCAACCGCACCGGCTACATCGGCGGTGTGGTGGTGGCGCTGGCCATCGCCTTCGTGAACCTGGTGGTCTTTGACCGGTTCTTCAACGTGCTCTGGCCTGAGCGGTTCATCCTGGACTGGTTCAGCTAGGGCATCCGTCCCGCAGTAGCGCAACGAGAGAGGCCCCGCCATTCGGCGGGGCCTCTGCGTTCCTACCGGTTCCGACGGGTACCTACTTGGCGGCCACCTCGGCGGTGGGACCCTTCACCTCGGGGAAGACCAACGACTTGACCACCACTGGCACCACGCGGGCCGGGTAGATCATCTCGCCGATGTCGATGTAGTCGAACTCCTGCAACTCCAGGTTGTCGATGGAGATGACGGGGTTGGTGATGCCCATGTCCTTGGTGATGATGTTGCCGATGAGGTTGGCGAAGTCACCGGTGAACACCAGGATGACGGGCTGCCCCCCGGCGATGGTCTGGGGAAGGGCGGAGACGATGCCCTCGGCGATCTGCCGCAGGTGGGCGTAGGCGGGCAGCCCATCCCACTCGAAGGCGAGCGCCGCCTGCCCCTCGCCCTCGGTCAGGTCCTGGAGGGCGAAGGCGCGCTGGATGTGCTCGGTGACCTCCCTCGCCTCCACCATGCGCTCGGAGTCGAGCCGTGAGAGGAGCACGGGGATGTTGCGGAAGGGCAGCTGGTCCGGGTCGGAGATGGAGAGGGTGTTGCCGGAGAGCTGCACGGTGAACTGGGATGCGCCGATGACGGTGGCGCGGATGCGCTCCGTCGCCGGCTGCACCGGGGCGGGTAGGGCGGCTGAGGCCATGCCCGCGCGCACCGCCTCGGCCAGCGGCATCGCCAGGTCCAGGAAGTCGCGCTCCTCACGCTGGTAGATGTACTCGGACACCCCGCCGGAGAAGACGATGGCGTCCACCGGCGCGTCCATGCCCAGGTCCTCCGTCAGCAGGAGCTCGCGGGTGAGAGGGGAGCGCGGTTTGTTCTCGATCAGCTCCATCAGGCACCCGGCCAGCGCCCGTGCGATGGCCCTGCGGTGCTCGTCGGAGAGCACCTCGCCCAGGGCGAGCGGGATGCCCAGGGTGTCGGCCACGGTGTGGGCGGCCACCTCGATGCGGGTGAGGCGCTTGGCCTCGTCCGTGGCCGCCAGCCGTCCGCCCACGTTGATGGCGGCGGTGCGCAGGATGCGCCCGTCACGCACCAGGGCGAACTTGGTGGTGCCCCCGCCGATGTCCACGTTCAGCACCGTCTGCGAGGGGTTGGCCGAGAGGGCCACGGAGCCGGAGCCGTTGGCCGCCAGCACGCACTCCAGGTTGTGCCCCGCCGAGGCGCAGACGAACTTGCCGGCCTCGGAGGCGAACAGGTCGGCGATGGCGTGGGCGTTGCGGCGCTTGACCGCCTCGCCCGTGAGGATGATGGCGCCGGAGTCCACCTGCTCGGGCGTGTAGCCCGCCTCCTGGTACGCCGCGTTGAAGAACGCCTCCAATTCGTCGGTGGCGATTAGGTAGTCGGGCGTGTAGGGAGTGAGCAGGATGGGTGAGCGGTAGAGCGTCTCGCGCTCCACCACCACGTAGCGTGAGGACGCGGTGTCCTGCTCACGCTGCAGGTGAATGCGCGAGAACATCAGGTGTGAGGTGGACGAGCCAACGTCGATGCCCACGGTGGTGAGTTCGATGTTCTCATAGTGGTAGTAGTCGTGGTTGGGGTTGTTCTGCTCCACGCTCAGCGCCGCCAGGCGCTCCTCGTCAGGGTCGTGGGCGTGGGCCCACAGCTCGTCGTGCATCAGCGGTCCTTTCGTATCGTGGGGTCTGAGGGTGCGGAAGCCTACCGTCCGTACTGCTTGAGAAACTCACGCATCTTCGACTGCGAACCGGCCTTGAGGCACTCGGCCTCGAACCGCTCTAGGATGCGCGGGTCCTCGTCCTGGTACTCGATCTGGTTCCCGCCCTCCTTCACCGAGCGGTCCGTCACCCGGAAGCGCTCCTGGCGCATGCGCGAGGGCAGCACCGGATAGCGCGAGCCGGACAGACCCAGCACATAGTAGCGGGCGGGCTCGGCGGAGGTGTTGAAGTGCTGGTGGTAGGTGGGCCCGTCGGGGGGTGCGAAGAACACGCCCGGCTTCCAGTCCACCTTCACGGTGTCCAGCGGGTCGTCGCCCTCCTGCCAGAGCAGGGAGTAGCCGCTCCCGCTCACCAGGAAGATGTTGGCTCCGGCGTTGTGGCGGTGGCCCTTCTTGTAGGTGCCCACGCCGAACTCGGAGATGTGCAGGTGCATGGGCGAGTCGGCCAGGGTGAACATGATGTTCTTGCCGCCTGCGCCGCGCTCCTTCCACTCCGGCAGCTCGAAGGAGGTCAGGTCCGGCACCAGGTTGGTCTCCCACTGGTGGCGGCCGGGCCGGACGGGCAGGAACTCGCCCTCACCCTGGTAGTGGTGCTCCTTGCCGAAGCGCTCGGGGAAGACGAAGTCGTTGTCGAAGACGAAGTTCACGTTGTGGAAGAAGTTCAGCACGATGGGCGCTGTGGTCACCGCGCCCAGGCGGCACGGCTCGGAGCCCGACCCGTTGAACAGCTGGTAGTGGGCATTCAGCGGGATGCCGAAGGTAGCGTGGGGGCCGAACTCGAAAGAGTACTTGCGCCCCTCGGGTGTCTCGATGGCGCACGCGCCCCGGCCCGCCAGGCAGTAGTAGACGGCATCGTAGAGGTGGCGCTGGGGCTTGGTCTGTCCGCCGGGGCCCATCTCCACGACGTAGCCGTCGCAGTAGTCGCCGCGGCCCGTGAGCAGCACGTAGGCTCCGTCCACGCCCATGCGGTCCCAGTGGCCCAGTTCGATGTCCAGGCAGTCCACCGAATAGCCCTCGATGATGGGCACGTTCTCCGACTTGATGAAATCGCCATAGGGGTCAACCAGGAAGTGGCTGACCGATTCCAGCGTGTCCTCGTCGCTCATGGCCCCGCTCCTTTCCCGTCCGGCCCTGTGCCGGGCGCAGCAGAGGGGCCCTCGGGGCCCCCCTGCGTGGTGCTGATGGGTCTGTGGGTCTAGGTGTTCTGGACGCCCGTGTAGTCCCACACGTAGTCGCGGTTGGTGTAGCACTCGGCCGGCATCAGCGTCTTGAGGCCGCGCTTGGCCAACTGCTCCTCGAAGTAGCGGCGCACCTCGGGGTCCTCGTCCGCGTACTCGATCTGGTCGCGGGCAGGGTCGGCCACCTGCTCACCGTACCCGGCGAACTGCGCCGGGGGGTGCATGGCCAGGTACCGACCGTGCACCTTGCCCACGCTGAAGTGCTGGTGGAACCAGCGGTTGGGCGGCACGAAGGCCGAGGCCTCGTGCCAGTGGACGGTCTGCTTCTCACCGCCCTCGGGCCAGAGGATGGAGTAGCCCTCACCCGCGGGGATGACGATGACGCGGCCGGGGCCGTGGCGGTGGCCCTTCTTGTAGGTGCCGGAGGGGAACACGCTCATGTGCGCGCGCATCTCCGAGCCCGGCGCCTTCATGTACACGGAGCGGTTCAGCGAGCCCCGGCCCGGCCGGTGCATCAGCTTGTCCCACACGCCCATGTCCGGGAAGAAGTTCCCCAGCCAGAGCGTGCGGCCCGCCGCACCCTCGGCGATGTGCTCCTGGGTGGTGGCCTGGGCGTCGGAGAAGAGCTCCTCCTGCGTGGGCAGGGGCAGGTCCTCCTCGTAGGGGTTGTTGAAAAGGAAGCCGGGGTCGGGGATGGCGCTCATGGCCAGGGGCATGTAGTTGTAGTGCAGCAGGCGAACGGGGGCCGAGCCCTGCATGTTGTTGAACTGGGCCCAGGTGTTGCGGGGCACCAGGAACAGGGAGCGGGCCGACCACTCGAAGGTGTGCTTGGCGCCGTTGTTGCGGCCCCACACCGACGTGGTGCCCTGACCGGACAGGACGTAGACGAACTCGTCCACCGCCGACTTGAAGGGCTTGAGCGCCCCTCCGGGCGGGATCTCCTGCACCCGCGCCTCCACCACGCCCGGCATGCCCTCCAGTTGGATGAAGGCCGCGTCGCACTCGCGCAGGCTCCAGGGCGCCACGTCCACGGTGCGTAGGTCCTCGATGTAGTAACCCCGATGCACGGGGATCTGCTGTGCTTCCATCCAACCGTCGTAGGTGTACTCGCTGGGCATGGTGCTCCTTCGGTAAGCAGGGGAATACACCGCGTATAGCAGAGGCCCTTGGGGGTGTCAAATGTGGTTTGCTTGCCCCGGCTGCCTGCGGCAGCCTCGTTCCAGGGGGCTCCTCTGCGCCCCCTTCGGGGGCTACCCCGTCTACGCGCCCTGCCGGGCGCTCAACGTGGGGCCTGCGGCCCCGCTCGCTAGGCGCTCGCTCATGACCGCGGGCGCGTGGCAAGCATGCATACTTCGGGGTTTGGAGTGGGGCGCAGCCCCAAGAACGCCGTCAAGGCTGGGAGTGTCCGGGCTAGGGAGGTGCAGTGGGGGAGGGCACCTCCCCCCGCCGGGGGTTCGGCGTCCGCAGGACGCCCAGGGTGCCCCCTTCAGACGAGCGAGCGCAGCGAGCGGGGACCGGTTCGGCGCGAAGCGCTGGGTGTCCTGCTTACATCGAGCCCGCGACGCGGGCGGCGCTCGCGAGCGCAGCGAGCGGGGACCGGGCTCAGGGGGTGCCCTGGCACCCCCGAACCCGTATGATGCGCGCGCCCGAGCCCACCCACGCAGGAGGCCCCATGCCCAGCGATAGCGCCCCGCACCTGGCATCCCACAGCCCCGTTCTCACCACCCGCGGGATGGTGTGTTCGTCCTCACCCCTGGCGGGAAGCATCGGCGCCCAGGTGCTGCGCGAGGGTGGCAACGCCTTCGACTGCGCGGTGGCCGTGGCCGCGGCGGAGGCGGTGACGCTCCCGCCCATGTGCGGCATCGGCGGTGAGGTGTTCGCGCTGCTGTACGAGGCCAAGTCCGGCACGCTGTACGGGCTGTCGGGTTCTGGCCGCGCGCCCATGGGCGCCACGCGGGAGTACTTCGCCGAGCGCGGCTACACCAAGATGCCGGCCGACGGCCCCCTCACCCCGGCGGTGCCCGGCGAGGTGTCGGCCTGGGAGACCATCCTGGGCCGCTTCGGCACCCGCACCCTGGCCGACCTGCTGGCCCCATCCATCGCCCTGGCGGAGAACGGCTTCCCGCTGGCCTACAACATCTCCCGCTACTACGGCCTCTACCGCGAGAAGCTGGCCAAGTTCCCCACCAGCGCCGCCATTTTCCTCAAGCCGGACGGCTCCGCCTACCAGGCGGGTGACATCCTGGTGCAGAAGGCGCTGGCGCGCTCGCTGCGCCGGGTGGCCGAGGGGGGCGCCGAGGAGTTCTACCGGGGCGCGTTGGCCAAGGAGATAGCGGCGGGCATCGCGGCGGCGGGCGGGCTCATCAATGAGGCTGACCTGGCCGCCCACCAGACCCACCTGTACGAGAACCCCCCCTCGGTGGGCTACCGTGGCCATCGGGTGTACGCCACGGGGCTGCCGTCCCAGGGCGTGCTCACCCTGGAACTGCTGAGCCTGCTGGACCAGTTCGACCTGGCCGCCTCCGGGCAGGGCACGGCGGAGACCATCCACACCATGGTGGAGGCCAAGCGCCTCGCGTTCACCGACCGCCTCGCCTACATCGGCGATCCGGAGTTCGTGGCGGTGCCCATGGACGAGTTGCTCTCGCCGGAGTACGCGGCCGAGCGGGTGCGCGGCGTGCGCATGGACCGCGCAGCCGAGACGGTGCCCGCGGGTGTGCTGCGCCACTCCGGCGGGCCCAACCCCTCCACCTCCTACTTCAACTGCATCGATGCCGAGGGGAACGCCGTCTCCTTCATCCACTCCCTCTCTATGTACTTCGGCTCCGGCTTCGCCTCGGGCGAGACGGGCATCCTGCTCAACGACCGCGTGGGGCGCGGCTTCTACCTGGATCCGGACCACGTGAACGTGGTGGCCCCCGGTAAGCGCACTATCAACACCATCCACAACTACATGGTGTTCAAGGACGACCGGCTCGCGCTGGTGGGCGGCACGCCGGGCGGGGACAACCAACCCCAGTGGAACGCCCAGGTGCTCTCGGCCATCCTGGACTTCGGCATGGACGTGCAGGAGGCCGCCGACACCCCGCGCTGGACGCATCACCCCGGCACCGACCCGCGCTCCATCGACTCGCCCATGACGCTGCGCATGGAGGACGGCTTCAGCCCCGAGGTGCGCTCGGCCCTGGAGGCCAAGGGGCACAACCTGGCACCCTTCCCCTACACCGGCACGCCCGGCGCGGTGCAGCTCATCGCCATCGACCCCGTGACCGGCGTGCGCTCCGGCGGCGGGGACCGCCGGGCCGACGGCTACCCTGTGACCGAATAACGCTGCCCAGGAGCATCAGCATGGCCATCACCCTGACCGCAGACCACGAGTTCGCCGCCCGCTACCTCGCCGATGGCTCGGTGAAGGTGCAGGGCTTCGACGTACAGGTCGTCTGGCCGCAGGGGGGCATCGGCCCCGCTTACGGCACCCTGTTTGGGGAGATGGCCTACGACATCATGGTGGTGCCCATCTCCAACTTCCTCATCGCCCTGAACCAGGGCAGGGAGGTGGTGGGCCTGCCCGTCTTCCCCGACGTGTTCTTCCCCCACCTGGGCGCGCAGGTGAACAGGGCCTCCGGCATCCGGACGGTGAAGGACCTGGAGGGCAAGCGTGTGGGCCTGCGCGGGTGGGGCTTCAACCCCGCCACCTGGCTGCGCGGGGCCCTGGCCGACGTGTACGGGCTGGACCTGACCAAGGTGGAGTGGGTGGAGGCCGAGCCCAACTCGCTGATGAAGGCGGACTATGAGCGCCCCGCGCGCTTCAACGTGCACAAGGGCGGCGACCAGGTGGCGGAACTGGCCTCCGGCGCGCTGGACGCGGTGTTCTTCGACCGCTCCGGCCCCGCCCTTACCGAGCACACGGCCCGGCTGTTCGACGACCCGCTGGCCGCCGCGCTGGAATACCGTACCAAGACCGGTGTGTTCCCGGTGAACGTGATGCTGGCGGCCAAGCGCTCCGTGGCCGAGGCGAACCCCGGCCTGCTCGCGGCGGTGGTGGACGCGTGCGACGAAGCGCGGGCCCGTTACGACGCCGACGAGCCGGACAGCGCCGACCACATGGGCCTGCCCCTGGGGTGGCTGCGCCAGAACGGGCTGTTCCCCCACCGCAATGGCCTGGAGGCGAACCGGACGGCGCTGGAGGCCATCACCCGTTACGCCCACGACCTGGGCCTCACCCGCCAGCGCATCGCACCGGAGGCGATGTTCTTCGCGGGGGCACGCTAGCGCGGCAGGGGCGGGCGGCTATCCCGCGTCGGCCACGGCCTGCACGCCGGCCTTGAACGCCTCGATGGTCTGGGCCACGTCCGCCTCGGTGTGGCAGACGCCCACGTAGACCTTGCCGGGCGACTTGAACACGCCCCGCTCCAGCAGCGCCCTGTCGAAGACCCCGTTGAGGCGCTTGTCCACCAGCGTGGAGCGGTAGTCCACCACGGGCTTGCCGGTGAAGTAGACGTCGAACATCACGTCGTGCCCGCTGACCACGGCAGGGATCTCCGCCTCGTCGAACAGCCGCTGGAGCGTGGAGCGCAGGTGCGCGCCCTTGGCGTGATAGGCCTCGTACACCCCCGGCGCGCGCAGTCGCTCCAGCGTGGCCAGGCCCGCAGCGGCCGCCACCGGGTTGCCGGAGAGGGTGCCGATCAGCGGCACGAAGTCCTCCTTGCCCACCAGCGCGGCATCGTAGTGGTCCATGACCTCCTTGCGCCCGGCCACGGCGGCCAGGGGGAAGCCCCCACCCACGATCTTGCCCAGCGCGCACAGATCGGGCGTCACGCCGTAGTGCGCCTGCGCGCCTCCGTAGGAGAGGCGGAAGCCCGTCACCACCTCATCGAAGATGAGCAGCACCCCGTGGCGCGCCGTCACCTCACGCAGCCCCTGCAGGAAGCCGGGCTGCGGGGCGATGATGCGCTGGAGGGGCTCCACGATCACCGCCGCCAGGTCCTTGTGGTAGCGCTCGATCAGGTCGGTTGCGGCCTGCAGGTCGTTGAAGGGAGACACAAGCACCGTCTCCGCCACCGCGGCGGGGATGCCGCCGGAGGAGGCCTCCGGCAGCGGGAAGGGCGTGTTGCCGGAGGGGGAGAGGCTCATGAGCGAGTAGTCGTGCATCCCATGGAAGCCGCCCTCGAACTTGAGCACCTTGTCCTTGCGCCGGTAGGCCCGCGCCAGGCGCAGCGCCTGGTAGGTCGCCTCGGTGCCGGAGGAGGTGAAGCGCACCTGCTCCGCGCAGGGGACCGCCTCCACGATGCGCTCGGCCAGCTCCACGGCCTTCTCGTTCTGCGTGAAAAACGTCGTCCCGTGGGTCATCGCCTCCTGCGCCGCCGCGATGACCTGGGGATTGGCGTGGCCCATGATCATGGGCCCGGAGCCCAGCAGGTAGTCCACGTACTCGTTGCCGCTCACGTCCCAGATGTGCGAGCCGCGCCCCTCTCGAACGATGAACGCGTCCTCGCCGCCCAGCTTCACGTTGCCCAGGCTCCCGCCGGGTAGCACCGCCGCCGCGCGTTCCAGCAGGCGCTGCTCGTGTGTCGTGTGCTTGGGCATGAGGTGCCTCCGGGGACGGGGTGCGGTGATTCTCGCATGGGGAGTGCCTGGCCCGCTATCGTCCCGCACGCTGCGCTCGCTCGGTAAAAGGTGCTCCCCATCGGCGCCCTTCGGGCGCCGACCCCCGTCTCCGC
>JAYQTA010000012.1:0-57824 GCA_038147155.1 Candidatus Australimonas brisbanensis | reverse complement strand
TCGCCAGGTGAAGGGGTGCTTAGTCCCAGGGCAGGACGGAGACGTGGATCGCCCCCTGCACGCCCTCCCCGGAAACGGCGCGGATCGCGGTGTCCACGTCGTTGAGGCCGAAGGTGTGGGTGCGCATCAGCTCCAGGGGGAAGCGGTGCGAGGCGATCTGGGCGAGGGCCAATTCCACCGACTCGAAGGAGTGCCCGCGCGCCGACTTGAGCGTCATGTACTTGCGGGTGAGGCGACCGATGGGGAAGTCCGGGAACAGGGGCGTCTCGGCCTGGGCCACCATGACGCCGCCCTTGCGCTTGGTGGCCTCCACCGCCAGCAGGGTGGGCGCGGTGCCCGCACGCGAGGTGCAGTCCACCACGGTGTCCACGCCGGCCTCGGGGCCGCCGCCCACGATCTGCCTGATGTGGGCGGCCACGTCGTCCACCTCCTGCACGTTGATGCAGTGATCGGCGCCCAGGGCCCTGGCCACCTCGAAGCGGTGTGCGTCCTTGGAGGTGCCGGTGACGATGATGCAGTCGGCGCCCGCCTGCTTGGAGGCGACCACGCATGCCAGGCCCTGCTGGCCGGGGCCCTGGATCAGCACGCTCTTGCCGTAGCTCACGCCGCCCTCCACCAGCGCCCACTGGATGCCGTTGCCCATGGGCAGGGCCATGGCGGCCTCCTCCGGGGTGAGCCCGGCGGGCACCTTGTGCAGCGCGGCGTTCGGGGGGATGTAAAGGTACTGCGCGTACCCGCCCCACAGCGCCGGGGCCACGTTGATGGAGGTGGAGCCGTAGCGGATCGCCGCAGGGTTGGCGGAGGCGTCTGTGGCGTAGCAGTGGCGGTACTCGCCCACGCGGCAGTGCTCACAGTGGCCACACGGGAGGTATTCCTCCAGGGCCACGAAGTCGCCCTCCTTCACGTCCCAGCGCTGGGCGAACGCCCGGCCCACCTTGACCAGGGTGCCCACGTTCTCATGCCCCATGATGACAGGGCCCTTCTCGCCCTTGCGGGCATACCCCCCCACGTCGGAGCCACACACCCCCGCCGCGTCCACCTTCAGCAGCGCCCCGTCCACGGGAATCTCAGGCAGCGCCAGCTCGATCAGTTCCGTCTTGCCAGGTTCCACCTTGGCGGCGGCCACCATCATCTCTGCCATCGCATCTCCTCCGCGCCAGCGGCGCGCGGGGCGCGCCGGAAATGGGGGCACGATACGGCCCGCCCCCAGGGGTGTCAACGCGGCCCTAGGCGCACCGAGGCCCGAAGGCGCCGTGGGCCCTGGTGCGGTACCGTTCCCTCGCATGCACGCCTCGCCTCCCCCTCCATCCCCCCGCGCCCGCACACGCTCCGCCCTGCACTCACCCCGCGTGTGGGGGCTTGCCGGGCTGAGCGTCGCGGCTACGGGCATCGGCGTGACGCTGGGGTGGCTGGCCCTGCGCGAGGTGGCCTGGGGCCTGCTGGGAGACCTGCTCACCAGCGCGGGCCTCGCGCTGCTGGCCCCGGCCCTGGCGCTCTACGTTGCGGCGGGGCTGCTGCGCGGGGTGCGCTGGCAACTGCTGCTGGCCCCAGAGCGGGTGGGCGCACGGCGGCTGTTCCTCATCGAGCAATCGGGCACCGCGCTGGACACCCTGAGCATGGTGCACGTGCTGGACGAGGTGGTGGAGACGGGGATACTCACCCTGCGCGATCGGGTGCCGCTGGGCACGGTGCTCTCCACCCTTGCCGCCCAGCGCACCATGGAGTTCGCCACCACCATCGCCCTCATGGCCGGGGGCGCGCTGCTCCTGCCACAGCTGCACCCCTACTGGCCCTACCTGACCGGGGGCATCGTCGCCGCGCTGGCAGCGGTGATCGCACTGCTCACCCTTGGCCCGGTGATGCACCGGGTGTGGCTGGTGGGTCGGCTGGGGCTCGTGCGCCAGTTCGCCGACGGTGCGGGACTCATCCGCACGCGCTGGCGCCGCTCGCTGATCGCCCTTGCCATCTCCGTGGCACAGACACTGCTCCTGGCGGGCACGGGCGCGCTGCTGGGGCTGGGGGTAGACATCCACATCGGCCCAGCGGCGCTGGGCGTGGTGACGCTGGCGGTGTTCTTCTTCGGCGCCACCGTGCCGGGTCTGCCCCTCTCCTTCGGCACCTTCGAGTTCGCCGCCGTGGCCCTGCTGGGCCGCTGGGACGTGCCCGCCGCCCAGGCCGTGAGCTTCACCGTGCTGCTGCGCGGACTCACCTACCTGCCACCGCTGGTCATCGGCGGGGTGTTCCTCTCGCGCGAGGGGCTGCTCTCACTGGGGCAGCTGCGGGGCCTCGTACGCGAGATGCGCGCGGGCTAACGCCCAGGGGGTGTCCCCCTTGGACGAGCGAGCGCAGCGAGCGGGAGAGATTGGTGGCGCATACGGGATTCGAACCCGTGATCTTCGCCTTGAGAGGGCGATGTCCTGGGCCGCTAGACGAATGCGCCACGCAGAGGAGACAGGCCGCGGCCCGGCCTTCGGTGAGTATAGCCCAGGGGCCAGGCCTCCGCCAAGACGCGCCTCAACGCAGGATGCGGTAGACGCGCACCTCGTGGGCCACGTCTGGTTCACCCTTAGCCAGCATGGGCACCGCCTCCTGGCACTCGATCAACTCCCACACCCCCGCGGCGGTGAGCTCGCGGTCCTTGTCCGCGAAGCCGCCGTCACGGTACACGTCCGGGCGAATCGTCAGCACGAAGATCCCGCCGGGCTTCACGATGCGTGCCACCTCATCCCACCCGGAGGCAGGGGCGTGCCCCGTGGTGAACACACCCGAGGCCACCGCGCCGTCGTAGGCGTCCGTGCCGTAGGGAAGCGGCTGGCCCAGCACCGCCTGCTGCACGCTGCGGTAGGCGCCGGTGCGCTGCGCCTGCACCAGCATGCCGGCCGAGAGATCGAAGGCATCCACCGTGGCATAACCGCGCCGGGCCAACTCCGCACCGGCCAGGCCCGTGCCCGCGCCCACGTCTATGAAGGCCCCACCAGCCGGGACGCGGGCGGCAAACGCTCCGACGCACCTCACATGCCCGTCCCAGCCGAAGTCGCGCTCCAGGTCCGCGTCGTAGTCGGCGGCCCACTCGTCGTAGCGCTGCGCCAACTCGTCGTTGGTGGTGGAGGAGTAGACCCACTGCACCTTGTTCTGCTGCTGGCTCATGCGTGCTCCTTCCCGTGCGCGCACCGTTGGGCACGCGCACGCTTCGGTTGCGTGCGGGAACGGATGGCAGCACAGCCGCGGAGGGGAGGGAGCGAGGGCGGCGCGCGAGAAGGGCCGGGATTCATCCGGCGCACGGGCAGTGTAGCCCACGGGGCAAGGGCGAAGCCCCGGAACACACGAGCGGCGGGCCAGATGGCCCGCCGCTCTCTTCTCTCGCGCTTGGCTGGGGATCCTGGATTCGAACCAGGGTTACCTGATCCAGAGTCAGGCGGCCTACCGCTAGCCGAATCCCCAGCGCTCTGAGGATTCTAGCAAAGCAGGCGCCCGCCCGGCAAACGCCTAGCCCAGCGCACCGATGGCCGCGCGCAGGCGCGCCAGCACCCGCTCACGCCCCAGCACCGCCAGGGTGTCGAACAGGGGCGGTGCGGCGGTGCGGCCGGTGACGGCCACCCGCACCGCGCCGAACAGTGGCCCTGTCTTGATGTCCAGGCCCTCGGCCAGCCCCCGGTAGGCGGCCTCCAGCGCCTGCGGCTCCCAGTCCTCGGCGTGCTCAGCCGTGTGCAGCGCCGCCTCCAGCGCGTGCTTGGTGGTGGCGGCGTCCAGCCCCTTGGGCAGGGACTGGACGATGGCCTCTGGGTGAGGCTCGTTGAAGAAGAAGGCGAGGGCCTCCGGAGCCTCGGAGAGCTTCTTGAGCCGCTCCTGCTCCAGAGGCACGATGCGCGCCAGGTACGCCGGGTCCACCCGCCAGCCCTGCCCCTCCAGCAACGGCGCCAGTTGCAGCGCCAGCGCGCCGGGGGTGAGGGCGCGGATGTAGGTGCCGTTGTACCAGTCGAGCTTGGCGTGGTCGAACACGGCGGGGCTGGCCACCACCCGCTCCAGGCTGAAGTGGCGCTGCAGGTCCTCGCGGGAGAGCACGTCCGTCTCTCCGTCCAGCGACCAGCCCAGCATGGCTAGGAAGTTGAGCATGGCGTCGGGCAGGTAGCCCTCCTCCTGGAACTGGCGCACGGAGGTCGCCCCGTGGCGCTTGGAGAGCTTGGAGCGGTCGGGCCCCAGGATGATGGGCAGGTGCACCAGCTCCGGCATGTCGTAGCCGAAGGCCTGGTAGAGCTGCTGGTGGCGCGGGGCGGAGGGGAGCCACTCCTCGGCGCGCATCACGTGGGTGATGGCCATAGCGTGGTCGTCCACCACGTTGGCCAGGTGGTAGGTGGGGAAGCCGTCGGACTTGAGCAGGACGAAATCGTCCAGCAGGCCCGCCTCGAAGGAGACCTCGCCCCGGATGCGGTCGCGCACGGTGATGGTGCCCTCGGTGGGCATCTTGAAGCGCACCACCGTGGGCGTGCCGTCCGTGGGCGCAAGGCCCCGCTCGCGGCAGTGGCGGTCGTAGCCCGGCGAGCGCCCCGCCTCCTGTTGGGCCTTGCGCATGGCGTCCAGGCGCTCAGACGTGCAGTCGCAGTAGTAGGCGTGGCCCTGGGCCACCAGCCAGGCGGCGCGCTCGGTGTACAGGTTCAGGCGCTCGGACTGCACGTAGGGGCCGTAAGCCCCGCCCACGCGCGGGCCCTCGTCCTGGTCGAGCCCCAGCCAGTCCAGCGCGTCCAGGATGGCATCGAAGGCCCCCGGCACCAGCCGGTTCTGGTCGGTGTCCTCGATGCGCACGATGAACGAGCCGCCGGTGGCACGGGCATAGAGCCAGTTGAACAGCGCAGAGCGGATGTTGCCGATGTGCGGCTCACCCGTGGGACTGGGGGCGTACCGGACACGTGGGGTGGTCATGCGAGCGATTCTATCGCGCACATGACCACCATCAAGCCTAGGAGGGTGCAGGGGGGAGCGGAACTCCCCCCGCCGGGGGCGTAGGGCCGGGGGGTGCGGGGGCTGAAGGGCCCCCGGAACCAACCCCCTGCCGTCAAATGCGCGAACGCCCCCTGGCCACGGTGGCGATGACGTCGAGCGCCTCCTCGATGTCCTCCGCCGTGATGCCGTAGTGGGTCACCAGGCGCACCCAGTTGAAGCGCCCGTTGGCCAGCACGCCCCGCGCCTTGAGCGCGGCGGCCAGGCCCGGCCCATCGCCGTCCTCCAGCTCCACGTAGACGATGTTGGTGCGGATCTCCGCGGGGTCCACGGCAAAGCCCGGCAGGTCGGCCATGCCCTCCGCAAGCCGGTGCGCGTTGGCGTGGTCCTCGGCGAGGCGGTCCACCATGGTGTCCAGCGCCACCAGCCCTGCGGCGGCGATGACCCCCGCCTGGCGCATGCCGCCGCCCGCCGCCTTGCGCACCTTGCGAGCGCGGGCGATGAAGTCGGCGGGGCCGGTGAGCAGAGAGCCCACGGGGGCGGAGAGGCCCTTGGAGAGGCAGAAGCAGACCGAATCGCCCACCGCCGCCAGCTCCGCCGGGGGCACGCCCAGGGCCACGGCGGCGTTCATGAGCCGCGCGCCATCCACGTGCACCGCCAGCCCGCGCCGGTGTGCCACCTCGGAGAGGGGCGCCAGTTCAACGGCGGTGAAGGGGGTGCCGTTGCCCCGGTTGTGGGTGTTCTCCAGGCTCAGCAGCGCCGTGCGGGGGAACCAGCCGGCCGCGGGGGAGATGGTGTCGTCCACCAGCTGGGCGTCCAGCATGCCCCGGCGGTCGTTGGGCAGGGCGCGCATCTGGATCCCGCCGAATGCGGCAATGGCGCCCATCTCGTTGACCAGCAGGTGGGTGTCCACCCCGCAGATCAGCTCCTCGCCGCGCGCGCACCAGGCGAGAGCGGCGGCCAGGTTGGCCATGGAGCCGGAGGGGACGTACATGCCCGCCTCCTTGCCCATGAGGGTGGCTGCGCGCGCCTCCAGTTCGTTGACGGTGGGGTCGTCCCCGTAGGCATCGTCCCCCACCTCCGCCTCGGCCATAGCCTTGCGCATGGCGGGCGTGGGCTTGGTGACGGTGTCCGAGCGCAGGTCGATGACACGGGGGGCGGGCATGGGGGTTCCTCCAGAGGGGGCTGCGCCCGATTCTAGCGCACGCGCACGCTCCCGCGGGCCCGTGGCAGGGCCCGTCGGCTAGAATGGGTGCCATGGTCCATCTGCTGCGCCGTCACTGGCCCGTGGCCGCCGTCTTCGCCCTGGCGCTGACGGCTGACCAGCTCACCAAGGTGTGGGTGCGCTCGGCGCTGGCCCTGGGCGAGTCGTGGCCGCGTGACGGCTTCTTCCGCCTGACCCACGTGGGCAACACCGGCTCCGCCTTCGGCCTGTTCGGCAACTCCAACTCCATCCTCATCGTCGCGGCCTTCGTGGGCGTGGGGGTGCTGCTGCTCTACTACCGCTCGCACCCCACTCCCGGCCTGCTGGTGAAGGCGAGCCTGGGGCTCCTGCTGGCCGGGGCCATCGGCAACCTGCTGGACCGGCTCACGGTGGGGCATGTCACCGACTTCATCGACGTGGGCCCCTGGTACATCTTCAACATCGCCGATGCGTCCATCGTGTGCGGGGTCATCGCCCTGGGCGCATCGCTGCTGCTGACGCCAGAGGAGCCGCGCACCCCTGCGAGCCCTCCCGGCGCAAGCGATGAGCAAGCCTGAGACGCACCTGCTCACCGTGACCGAGGCCGGGGAGCGGCTCGACCGCTTCGTCGCCGCCCGCCTGCCTGCCCTCTCGCGCTCTCGCGTGGCAGCGCTGGCGAAGGAGGGGCGCGTACGCGTGAACGGTGCGCCCGCCAAGCCCTCGGCCACGCTGCGCGCGGGCGATGCGGTCAGCGTTGAGATCCCCCCCGCCGTGCCCCTGGATCTGGTTGCCCAGGACATCCCGGTGCGCGTCATCTACCGGGACGCCCACGTGCTGGTGGTGGACAAGCCCGCCGGGCTCTCGGTGCATCCGGGCCCCGGTCACCCGGACGGCACGCTGGTGAACGCGCTGCTGGCACTGGACCCGGACCTGCCGGGCATCGGCGGGGTGGCGCGCCCCGGCATCGTCCACCGGCTGGACAAGGACACCTCCGGGCTGATGATGGTGGCCCGCACCGCGGCGGCCCACGCCTCCCTCACCCGCCAGCTCAAGGAGCGGCTGGTGCGCAAGACGTATCTGGCGCTGGTGACCGGTTCACCCCGCCAGGACGCGGGGGAGGTGGACGGGCCCATCGCCCGCCACCCGGTGCACCGCCAGCGCATGGCCGTCGTGGAGGGCGGGCGCCCCGCCCTCACCCACTGGCGGGTGCTGGCGCGCTTTACCGGCCCGGAGGGGGCCCGCTACGCGCTGGTGGATGCGCACCCGGTCACGGGGCGCACACACCAGATACGCGTCCACCTGGCCTCGCTGGGCCACCCGCTGGTGGGGGATGGGGTGTACGGGAAGCGCTCGCCGCTGGTGGCACGCCACTTCCTGCATGCGGCTGCCCTGGGGTTCTTCGTCCCGGACGGGAGCGCGGGCTGGCCCCCCGCGCAGGAGGCGTGGCGCACCTTCGAATCGCCCCTCCCACCTGACCTGGCCGCAGCGCTGGAGGCCCTGGAGCCGATGGAGGCGGGCTAGGGCTGGCCCTCGCCCTCGCGCTGCGAGAAGCGCCACCAGCGCTCCAGCCGCTCCGCGATGGTCTGCTCCTGGCCCTGGTCCGAGGGGACGTAGAAGCGCCGCCCGTGGAGCTCCGGCGGCAGGTTGGCCTGCCCCGCGAAGTGGCCCGGCGCATCGTGCGCGTACTGGTACTCCTTCCCGTAGCCCATCGAGCGCATGAGGCCCGTGGGCGCATTGCGCAGGTGCAGCGGCACCGGATACGGGCGGCCGGTGCGCACCTCCTCCCGCGCGGCGTTGAGGGCGGCGTAGGCGGCGTTGGACTTGGGTGAGGTGGCCAGGTACACCGTGGCCTCGGCCAGGGGTATCGCCCCCTCCGGCATGCCCACGAAGTGCGCCGCCTGCTGCGCCGCCACCGCCACCGGGAGCGCGCCGGGGTTGGCCAGGCCCACGTCCTCAGCGGCCAGGATCACCAGGCGCCGGGCGATGAACAGCGGGTCCTCGCCCGTCTCCAGCATCCGGGCCAGCCAGTAGATCGCCGCGTCCGGATCCGAGGCGCGCACCGACTTGATGAAGGCCGAGATGGTGTCGTAGTGCGCCTCCCCCGCCTTGTCGTAGAGGGGGGCCCGCCGCTGGAGCACCTCGGCCATCAATGCCCGGTCGACGACCCGCCCGCCGCTCGGGGCCTGCGGGGCAACCTGCGCCGCCAGCTCCACGGCGTTCAGCGCCACCCGCGCATCGCCCGCCGCTACGTCCAGCAGGAAGGCGAGGGCATCGGGTTCGAGGCACGCGCCCTGTCCGCCCAACCCGCGCTCGGTATCGGTCAGCGCACGCTCGATAATGCGCGTGAGGTCCTGGTCGGTGAGGGGCTTGAGGGTGAGTACCCGCGAGCGGGAGAGGAGCGCTGCGATGACCTCGAAGGACGGGTTCTCCGTGGTGGCCCCGATGAAGGTGATGGCCCCGCTCTCCACGTGGGGGAGGATGGCGTCCTGCTGGGCCTTGTTGAACCGGTGCACCTCGTCCACGAACAACACCGTGGGCCGGTCCGCCTCCAGCCGCACCCGCTTAGCCTCCTCCACCGCGGCGCGCAGGTCCGCAACGCCCGAAGTGACGGCGGAGACGGCGATGAAGTGCGCGTCCACCATGCCTGCCAGCAGGGAGGCCAGGGTGGTCTTGCCCACACCCGGCGGGCCCCACAGCACCATGGAGGGCAGATGGCCCGAGGCCACGGCGCTATGGAGCAGGTGCCCCGGCCCCAGCAGGTGCTCCTGCCCCACCACCTCTTCCAGGGTGCGCGGGCGCATGCGCGCAGCCAGCGGGGCGGCCTCGCCCGCGCGCTCGCGCCAGGCGTGGACGAACAGGTCGTCCCCCCTACCCTTGCTCCGTGCCATGCCCGTAGTCTAGGCGGCGCACCCCAACGCCGCCAGCGCGCCGCGCCCGCTCGCGGCGAGGCCGTATACTCACCGCATGCAGGTGCTGGTGCGTCTCTACGCCTCCTATCGCGAGCGGGCAGGTGCCCCGCGCTTCGACGTGCGCCTGTCCTCCGGGGCCACCGTTGCCGAGGCCATCGCCGCCGTGCGCGCGCAGGCGCCGGGGCTGGGAGCGGACTTCGCTCCGCACCTGATCGCGGTGAACGAGGAGTTCGCCTCCCCCGCCTACCCCCTCTCCGAGGGTGACGACGTCGCCCTCTACCCGCCCGTCTCCGGCGGCGCCGAGGCGGTGGTGACCACAGCAGCGCTGGACATCGGTGCCGTGACCGAGCGGGTGCGCGCCGCATCGAACGGCGCGGTGGTCACCTTCGAGGGGCTGACGCGCGATAACACCGGCGGGCGCGCCGTGCTGAGCCTGGACTACGAGGCCGACGAGCGCATGGCCCAGCGCACGCTGCGCGCGGTGCTGGAGGAGACGGCGGCGCGCTTCGGCATCGAGCACCTGGCGGCGCACCACCGCATCGGCCACCTGGAGATAGGCGAGGCCTCCCTGGTGGTGGCCGTGGGCGCGCCGCACCGGGTGGAGGCGTTCCTCGCCTCCCTCTACGTGGTAGACCGCATCAAGCACATCGTCCCTGTGTGGAAGCGCGAGGCCTTCGCCGACGGGGCCGTGTGGGTGGGCGCGGCATGCGACCCCGAGACCCACGCCACCCACCTGGCCGAGGCGCCCTACGCACGGTTCCTGTCCGAACGGGAAGGGGCTGAGCGCGAGGGGCCAAGCCCCGCGCACGCTCACACCCACCACTAGCCGTGCCCCTCCGCACCGCCCGCCTCTACGACCCACCCGCCCCTGGCGACGGGCTGCGAGTGCTGACGATGCGCTACTGGCCGCGCGGGGTGCGCCGCGAGCGCGCCGATGCGTGGGAGCGGGGCCTGGCCCCCACCCGCGAACTCCTGGCCGACTACCGGCAGGGCCGCCTGGACTGGCCCGGCTACGCTGCGCGATACCTGGCTGAGATGGCCGAGCGCCCCGATGCCCACGAGGCGCTGGCGCGGGTGCGGGCGAAGGCCGCCGAAGGCACCGTGACGCTGCTGTGCGGGTGCGTCGACGAGGCCCGCTGCCACCGCACGTTGCTGGCGGGGCTCATCACCGGCGGCTAGCGCCGTGACGGACAGGGGTTCGCGGCGTATGCTCGCCCCACTCCCTCCCCAGGTGGCGGCATGGCCCACGCTCCCGGCACCCACCGGCCGCGCATCTTCTACGGCTGGTACATCATCGCGCTGACCTGCGTCTCCTCGCTCTTCGCGGGGGGCACCAGTCAGGCGTTCTTCGGCGTGTTCGTCCGCTCCATCGAGGCGGACACGGGCTGGACGCGCACCACCATCGCCGGGGCCATCACCACGGCCACCTTCCTGGGCGGGGCCACCTCCTGGGTGGCCGGGGCCATGGCCGACCGGTACGGCCCGCGCGGGCTGATGACCATCGGCGTGGCGGCCTACGCCATGGGGTACCTGGGCATGGGGCTGGTGGGCGCGCCGTGGCAGCTCTACCCCGCCTATATCTCCGTGCGCCTCTCGGCCCTGCACCTGCTCTCCGGCACGGTGCCGCGCACGGCGGCGGTGAACTGGTTCCGGCGCATGCGCGGGCGCACCGTGGGTTTCCAGACCATGGCCATGCCCCTGGGCGGCGCGCTGCTGGCGGCCCTGGCCGGGGCGCTGTTGGGGATGGGCATGGGCTGGCGCACGGTGTTCATGCTCTACGGGGGCGCCGCTGCCGCGCTGCTGCTGGTGCCGACCCCCCTGCTGATGCGCCGGAGCCCCGAGGACATGGGCCTGCTGCCCGACGGCGACCTCGCGCCGGAGCCAGGCGCACCCACGGCCTCCACGACGCAGTGGGCACGGGGCAAGGGCCCGGAGCGCGCGTGGTCGCTGCGCGAGGCGGTGCGCACCCGCGCGTTGTGGATGGTGGCCGCGGCGATGATGCTCTACACCTGGGCGTCGGGCGGCATCTCCTTCCACCTGGCCGCCTACTACGGCGACCTGGGTCTGGGTGGTGCGGTTGCGGCGGGCGCGGCCTCGCTGTTCCTGGTGGGCGGTGCCGTCTCGGCGGGCGCGTGGGGGTTCCTCTCGGAGCGCTACGACGAGCGCGGGCTCGCCATCGGGGCCACGGTGGCGGCGCTGGGACTGACCATCTTCGGCCAGTTCATCTCCGGGCCGGTGAGCGCGCTGGCCTTCGCGGGTCTCTACGGGGCCACCACCCGGGGCGAGGGAGCGCTGCTGATGATGATCCTGGCCAACTACTACGGACGACGCAACTTCGGGGGCATCTCCGGTTTCGCCTCCCAGTTCAACTACTTCGGACTGGGCCTGGGGCCGCTGGTCTCGGCGCTGATCTTCGACGTCACCGGCTCCTACTCAGGGGTGTTCACCACCGCCACGGTGATGCTGGGCGCGGCCACCCTCGCGCTGGTGCTGGCGAGCAGGCCCCGTGAGCGGGCTGCCGGCTAGGGCTTCCCCCGTCTGCCTACGGCAGCCTCGATGGAAGGGGGACTCCCCCTTCGGCCCTGAAGGGCCTACCCCCGTCTCCGCTCGTTGCACTCGCTCAATGGACATGGGCCGCGCGGTGCGTGGCCCAACGAGGGGCTTCGCCCCTGCGCGCACCCCAAGAAGCCCCGAACTATGCGAGCAGGCCACGCGCCTGCTTCCATGAGCGAGCGCCGAGCGAGCGGAGGCGGGGGTTCGGCGTCCGTAGGACGCCCAGGGGGTGCCCCCCTTGAACAAGGCTGCCGCAGGCAGCCGGAGACAGGGGGTGTCCCCCTTGAATGAGCGAGCGCAGCGAGCGGAGCCCGGAGCCCGCTATACTCCCCGGCCATGGACTACCACCGCCCCACAACGGTGAACGAGGCGCTGGCGCTGCTGGCGCGCCTGGGCGACGACGCCCGGGTGCTGGCGGGTGGGACGGCCCTGGCCATCATGCTCCATAACCGGCTGGTGGCTCCCGATGCCCTCGTCTCCCTTGAGCGGGTGGAAGGCCTGCGTTCCGTGGAGGGCACCCCGGACGGAGGGCTCACCCTGGGCGCGTGCGTGCCCATCGCCGCCGCGGCGGCGCATCCCCTGGTGCGTCGGCACGCGCCCGCGCTGGCCCACGCCTACGGGGTGGTGGGCAACGTGCGGGTGCGCAACCAGGCGACGGTGGGCGGCAACCTGGCCGAGGCCGACTACGCCTCGGACCCACCCGCCATGCTGGCGGTGCTGGACGCGCGCGTGCGCGTCGCGGGGCCGAGCGGCGAACGCACGCTGAGCGTTGGCGAGCTGCTCGTGGGCGCCTACGAGACGGCGCTTGAGCCAGGCGAACTGCTGACCCACGTGGAGGTGCCCGCGCCCGCGCCGGGGCTGCGTGCCGCGTACCGCAAGTTCACCTCACGCTCCTCGGAAGATAGGGCCTGCGTGGGCGTGGCGGCGGCGGCGGCGCTGGAGGGCGGCGTCTGCCGCTCCCTGCGCGTGGCCGTGGGCGCGGCGTGCGAGGTGCCCACGCGGGTGCCGCAGGCCGAGGCGCTGGCGGTGGGCCAGCCCCTCACCCCCGCACTGGCGCGGCGCATCAGCGAGGCCTACGCCGAGGCGGTGGACGCGCTGGACGACCTGCGCGGGAGCGCCTGGTACCGGCGCAGGGTCATCGCGGTGGAGGTGCGCCGGGCGCTGGAGGAGGTGGCGGGATGAGCATGCACACCGGCGCTCCGGTGGGGGTGGGCGTGCCGCTGCTGGACGCGCGCGAGCGCGTCACCGGCGCGGTACCCTTCGTGGGCAACATGCGCGTGCCGGGCATGCTGGTGGGCCGCGTGCTGCGCTCCCCCCTGGCCCACGCGCGCATCCGCTCTCTGGACGCAGCCGCCGCCCGCGCCATCCCCGGCGTGGTGGCGGTGGTGACGGCGGCTGACCTGGGCCGCGAAACGGGTCCCGTGCTCCATTACGGGCGCAACGTGAAGGACCAGGAGGTGGTCGCCTCCAAGATGGTGCACTACGTCGGTGAGCCGGTGGCGCTGGTCAGCGCCGAGACGGAGGAAGCCGCAGAGGCGGCCCTCGCCGCCATCGCCATCGACTACGAGGAGCTGCCCGCCGTCTACGAGGCGCTGGAGGCCGCCCAGCCCGAAGCGCCACGGGTGCATGAGGGCATGGACTCCAACGTATTCGTCCACGCCAAGCTGCGCCACGGCGACGTGGACGCGGGCTTCGCCAGGGCCGACGCCATCGTGGAGGAGACGTTCACCTCGCCCGTGGCTCAGCAGACCTCCCTGGAGCCGCACGTGGCCATCGCCCAGTGGGCCGATGACGCGCTCACGGTGTGGACGGCCAGCCAGGCCCCCTTCGCGGTGCGGACGGCGCTGGCGGGGGTGTTCCGGGTGCCGGAGCCCTCGGTGCGCGTCGTCGTCCCACCCATCGGCGGCGGGTACGGCGGCAAGGGCGGCATGCGGGTCGAGCTGCCCGCTGCGGTGCTGGCCTGGTTCAGCGGCGGGCGCCCCGTGCGGGTGCTCCTCTCCCGGGCCGAGGAGTTCGTCACCGTCACCAAGCACGCGGCCTCCATCACCATCCGCACGGGTATCCGGCGCGACGGAACGCTTACAGCGCGTCAGATTACCTGCCACTGGGGCACCGGCGCGGTGGTGGAGAACTCCGCCGCCCTGGTGCGCGGGGCGCTGGTGCGCCTGGTGGGGCCCTACCGCATCGGCGCGGTGCAGGTGGACTCCTACGGGGTCTACACCAACCTGCCCTCGGCAGGGGCGTACCGGGGGGCCATGAGCTCCCAGGCAACCTGGGCCTATGAGTCGCACACCGACGCGCTGGCAAAGGCCATCGGCATGGCTCCGGTGGAACTGCGCCGGAAAAGCCTGATCCGCTCCGGGGAGACCTTCGCCACGGGCGAGACGCTCCACGAGGTGTACTTCCACGAGTGCATGGAGGCGTGCCTAGCGAAGTTAGGGTGGGACGCACCCCTGGCCCAACCCGGCGGGCACCTGCGGCGCGGGCGCGGGGTGGCGGTGATGATGAAGAGCACCAACCCCGTCTCGCGCTCCGAGTGCCGCCTGGAGCTGGGCGTCGACGGGGTGCTCACCATCTACACGGGCACCGTTGAGATGGGCCAGGGCACCCACACCGCGCTTGCCCAGGTGGCGGCGGGCGAGTTGGGCCTGCCGCTGGAGCGGGTGCGGGTGCAGGGGCCCGACACGGCGCTGGTGCCCTTCGATACGGCGACCAACGCCTCGCGCTCCGTGGGCATGATGGGCACGGCCCTGCTCAACGCCGCCGCCGCACTCCGCGAGCGCCTCGCGGGCGCCGCCGCGCCCCTGCTGGACCTGCCGCCCGACCAACTGAGCGTGGCGGGCGGGGCCGTCGCCTCGGCGGGCGGGCGCTCGCTCACCTACGCCGCGGTGCTGGCCGGAGCGGGGCTGCCCAGCCTGGACGCCACCGGCGAGCACGCCACCAACGTGGGCCTTGACCCTGAGACCGGGCAGGGCGTTGGCTCGCCCCACTGGCACCAGGGCGCGGGGGCGTGCGAGGTGGAGGTGGACACGGAGACGGGCCGGGTGCGGGTGCTGCGCTACGTGGGCGCGTCCTTCGCGGGGCGCGTCATCAACCCGGACCTGGCGCGATTGCAGAACGACGGCAACGTGATTTACGGCATGGGGCCCGCGTTGCTGGAGGAGATGGTGTTCGACGCCGGGCGCGTGGTGAATCCCAACCTCTCCGACTACCAGATACCCTCCCTCAGGGACACCCCGGACTGGCTGGAGGGGGTGTGCATCGAGCATGAGGAGGGCGAGTTCCACGGCATCGGCGAGATGACCCTCCCGCCCGTGGCCCCCGCCATCGCCAACGCCATCGAGGACGCCATCGGCGTGCGGGTGCGCGCGCTGCCCATCAGCGCCGAGCGGGTCCTGCGGGAGCTGGACGCATGAAGATCACTCTCACCGTCAACGGCACGCCCCACGCCCTGGAGGCCGCGCCCGACGCACGCCTGCTGGACGTGCTGCGCGATGCACTGGGCCTGGGCGGTCCCCGCGAGGGGTGCGGCATCGGGGCGTGCGGTGCGTGCACGGTGCTGCTGGACCGAGCGCCCGTCTCCTCCTGCCTGGTGCTGGTGGCGCAGGCCGAGGGGCACGCCATCACCACGGTGGAGGGGCTGGCCGGGCCGGACGGTGCGCTCAGCCCCGTCCAGCAGGCGTTCATCGACCACCGGGCCTTCCAGTGCTCCTACTGCACGCCGGGGTTCATCCTGGCGGCGACGGCCTTGTTGGAGCAGAACCCCGCCCCGTCCGATGACGCCATCACCGAGGCGCTGACCGGCAACCTGTGCCGATGCGGCTCCTACCGCAACATCGTCGAGGCGGTGGCGTCCCTACGCAGGCAGGGGTAGGTCTTTCACACGATAAGCAGGAGGTGCGTCATGGCGAGCCCGGCAGAGGTACGGCGGCTGAAGCAGCAGGTGGCGGACTCCTCCCGCATCCTCGATCACCAGGGGCTGGTGGACTATCACGGGCACGTATCGGCCCGCATCCCCGGCACCAACTCCCTGGTCATCAAGCCGGTGCTGCGCGCCCACAACCAGATACGCCCGCGCGATATCCTGGTGGTGGACATGGACGCCTACATGGCGGCGGACAAGTCCCAGTGGTCACCCGACCAGCAAAAGGGGCGCGTCATCAACGCGCCCGTGCCGCCCCGCGAGACCATGCTCCACGTGGCCATCATGCAGGCGCGTCCCGACGTGAACTCGGTGGTGCACACCCACCAGCTGGTGGCAACGGCGGTGGGCGTGGGCGGCCAGCCCATCAAGGCCTGGTACAACCAGGGCCTCCCCTTCGCGCCCGAGACGCCCATCTTCCCTCGCGCCAACCTCATCACCACCCTGGCCGACGGCAACGCCGTGGCCGAGTGCCTGGGTGAGCGGACGGCCGCGCTGCTCAAGGGGCACGGCGTGGTGGTGGTGGGCGAGAGCGTGGATCACGCCGTCTCCAACACCATCTACCTGGAGCGCACGGCGCTGATGCAGGTGATCGCGTCCATCGTGGGCGATCCGGAGGCGCTGGACCCCGCCTACGTGGAGGAGTTCGGGAAGGACTGGAACCGGCGCGCCCCGCACGCCTACGAGTATTTCCGCTCCCTGGTGCCCTCGCTGGCCAAGGGCGCGAAGGACAGGGACTAGGGCGGGGGGCTCAGCCCCCCGCCAGCCCCGCATAGTGACGCCAGACCCCGCCGGGCGAGTATGCCGGGCCGGGCTGCTCGGGCTTCAGGTGCGCCTGCTCGCCCGTGCGACGCAGGTTCTCCACGAACTCGCGCACCTTCTCCGGGGGTATGGACGCGTACTCGCGCCCCATGGCGGCCAGCGCCAGCCAGTTCATGCGCGCCTGCTCCTCCAGCGCCTGCATGTTGACCACGGCCTCCTCCAGCCCGCCGCCCACGGTGGCCGCGCCGTGGCCCTGCAGCAGCAGCACCTTGGCCTCCCCCAGCAGCGCGGCGACCTCAGCACCGTCCTCCTCACGGATGATGAGCCGAGGGCTGGGGAAGAGGGGCATGGGGGTGCGGAAGAGCTGCAGCCCTTCCACGCGCATGGGACGCAGGGGCACCCCCTGCACGCTGAGCAGCACCGTATGGGCCGGGTGCACGTGCACCACCGCCTGCACCTCGGGGTGCTCGCGCAGGATGCACGAGTGCATCTTCACCTCGTTGGGCAGGTTCAGGTGCTTGGGGCCGCCCACCTTGAAGCCGTCGGTGTTCACCACCACCAGATCATCCACCCCCGTCTCGGCCAGCGCGGGCCCCAGCGCCTTGATGACGAAGGTGTCGAGGGCGGAGGGCACGCGCAGGCTGGCGTGCCCCAGCGCCGCCGAGGCCCCATCGGCCAGGCCCATGGCCGCCAGGATGCGACTGGCCAGGGCCACCTCGCGCTTCACATCGTCCAGTTCAGCCATGCGGGCCTCCTGTTCCTGCGGGGTCTATTCCGGAGCGCGGCGCGCGTGCCAGTCGGTGGCCTGTTGGAAGGCGTGGCCCGCGCGCAGCACCTGGGCGTCGGCGTAGGCCGGGCTCGCCAGCTGCACCGAGAGGGGCAGCCCGTTCTCGGCGAAGCCCGCGGGCAGCGCCAGGGCCGGGAGCCGTGAGATGTTGAAGATGCGGGTGAGGCGCAGCAGCGCCTCACGCACCGGCACCGCGGTCCCATCCACCGTCATGGTGTCGGAACCCTGCTCCGGTGAGGGCACGGGCACCGTGGGCGTGGCCAGCAGGTCCACCCCCGCGAAGGCAGCCGTGACGGCGCGGGTGTAGGCCACACGCGCGCGCTGGGCGTGGGCGTAGCGCTCGGCGGAGATGAACATGCCGCTCTCCACCCGCCGGCGCACCGCCTGGTCGAACCGCTCGCCCTGGGCGCGCACGTTGGGCCCGTGCACCATGGCGGCCTCTGCGGTGGTGATGGCGACGGCCAGCGGGCCCGTCCAGGCCAGCTGCGGGATGGACACCTCCACCACCTCGGCCCCCAGTTCGCGGAACACCTCCATGGCCGTCTGGAAGGCGGCGGCCACCTGCGGGTCCATCACCTCCCACACGTACTCGCGGGGCACGCCGATGCGCAGCCCCCGCACCCCGCCCGTCAGCGCGCCCAGGAAGTCCTGAGCAGGGCCCGGACGCGAGGCCGGGTCAGCTGGGTCATGCCCTGCCAGCACGTCCATGGCGATGGCCGCGTCCTCGGCGGAACGGGCCAGGGGCCCGATGGTGTCCAGGGAATGCGAGAGGGGCGTCACGCCCGCGCGGGAGACCAGCCCGAAGGTGGGCTTGAGGCCCGTGAGCCCGCACAGCGCCGAGGGGATGCGGATGGATCCGCCCGTGTCCGTGCCGAAACCGATGGGCATGGCCCCAGAGGCCACGCCCGCCCCGGTGCCGGAGGAGGAGCCGCCCGGCAGGTGGCCGGGGCCCCATGGGTTGCGCGCCATGCCGTAATGGGCGTTGCGCCCGGTGGGGTCGAAGGCGAACTCCACGGTGTTGGTCTTGCCCACGGGCACCGCGCCCGCGTCCAGGAAGCGGGCCACGGCCCCCGCATGCCGGTCGGGAACGAACCCCGCTTCTATCTCGGAACCGGAGGTGCAGCGCACCCCTGCCAGCCACATGATGTCCTTGATGCCGAAGGGCACCCCGTCCAGGGCCCCGCGCGCCTTCCCTGAGCCGATGCGCGCGTCGGCGGCGCGCGCCGCCTCCAGTGCCAGCTCCGGCGTGCGAGTGATGAAGATGTGGGCATCGGGTTCCAGCGCTTCGGCACGGGCGAGGAACGCCTGCGTCACCTCAACCGCCGACACCTCGCGAGCGCGCAGCCGTGCCGCCAGGCCCGCCACCGTCTCCTGGGTGAGCTCGTTTGGCGTTGCCATCACGCCCCCTCCCCGGTGTCCAGCGCGTCCTCCAGCGGCACGTCGTCCACGGTGATGTCGTCCAGGGGCTCCAGGCGCGCCAGGGTGGCCGACACCTCGCGGCGCAGCACCTCCAGGTGCTCACGGTCGGCGCGGATGCCCAGGGCTCCGGCCCATGCGGCGAAGGCGTCCTTGTCCAGTTCGGGCATGCGCGTCTCCTGAGGGGAAGTGGGCCGAGTATACGCCGGGCGCCGCGCTCTCCTATACGTCCGAGTTGCGCAGGCGCCGCCACCCCCACCAGATGCTGACGGCCATCACCGCCAGGGTCACGGCCACCGCTCCCCAGCGCGGTTCGGCGGGCAGCCCGCGCATGACGGTGACGCCCCAGGTGGTCACGGCGCCCGGCAGGTAGTCGCCCACCAGCGGCACCGCCGCCGCCGTTGAGAGGCCCACCAGCGTGACGAACGCCTGGAGCGCGGCCACCAGTTGGCTGCGGACAAGCGCCGACGAGGAGACCGTCACCACGGCCACCAGGGCGATGAAGAGCGATTCGGCGGCCAGCATCCCCAGCACGCCGCCCGCGCTCACGGTGAACAGCTCCGGCTGGGGGAAGAAGGCGAGGGCGTAGGCCCAGGCGCTGGCGCATGCCGCGAGAGAAGCCGGAGACACGCCGGTGCGCGGCCTCGGCCAGCCCCACCCGCTCCAGCACGTCATCGGCGCGGGAACGCGCGATGGACGCGGGCATACCCGTCAGTCGCGCGGCGAAGGTGACGGCATCACGGGCGCTCATCCAGCCGGGGAAGAGCGGCTCCTCCGGCAGGTAGCCCACCAGCCGCTTCGCCTCCAGGGCATCGCGCCCCACAGGGACGCCCAGCACGCGGCCTGTGCCCGCGTCGGCGACGCCCAGGCCCGCCAGCACGTTGAGGGTGGTGGTCTTGCCCGCCCCGTTGGGGCCCAGGAACCCGGTGACGGAACCAACGGGCACGGTGAAGGAGAGCCGGTCCACCGCCGTCACCGCGCCGAACCGGCGAGTGAGCCCCTCCACCGTGATGGCCGGTGTGGTCATGGGGTGCGCGGGCCCTGGCCGCGGCGCCCGAACAGCAGGTAGGCCACCGAGCCGAGGGTGCTGGCGAGCAGGATGACCAGGAGCCACGGGGCTTTGTTGCCCCCGGTGACCTCCTCGACGGGCCGCGTGATCAGGTCGAGCAGCGCCAGGAACAGCAGCCCCAGGCTGGCGAAGATCAGGGGCGTAAGCGCCAACAGTACCTGCGCATCGCTTATGGCCGCCTCCTGCCCGCTAGGGGGCCTGCACCTTCACCTCGAGGCTGATGTCCAAGGACCTCACCGAGTGGGTGAGCGCGCCTGAGGAGATAAGGTCCACCCCCGCGGCGGCGATCTCCCGCACCGTGTCCAGCGTGATGCCGCCCGAGGCCTCGGTGAGCGCCTTCCCCCGGCACATGGCCACGCCCTCGGCCATCTGGGCCGGGGTCATGTTGTCGAAGAGGATGAGTTCGGCTCCCGCTTCCAGCGCCTCGGCCACCTGCTCCAGCGTGTCGCACTCCACCTCCACGCGGATGGTGTGGGGGGCGTCGCGCCGCGCCCGGCGCACCAGTGCCGCCAGCGACTCGCCATGGGTGGCGGCGGCGGCCACGTGGTTGTCCTTGATGAGGATGCCGTCCGCCGTGCTCATGCGGTGGTTGCGCCCGCCGCCCATGCGCACCGCGTACTTGTCCAGCAGGCGCCAGCCGGGAAGCGTCTTGCGTGTGTCCAGGATGACGGCGGGTGTGTCGGCGATGGCGTCCACCAGCGCGCGTGCGGCCGTGGCGATGCCACTCATGCGCTGCACGAAGTTCAGCGCCGTGCGCTCCGCCCGCAAGATCGAGTGCATGGGCCCGCGTATCGCGGCGACGTAGGTGCCCCTCTCCACGCGGGTGCCGTCGTCCACCAGCCGCACCGTCTCCAGGGAGGGGTCCACCGCGCGGAACACCGCCAGCGCCACGTCCACCCCGGCCAGCACGCCGGAGGACTTGGGCATCATCAGCGCCTCGGACGCCAAGTCCGGCGGCAGCAGTTCCGAGGTGTGGTCGGAGGTGATCTCGTCCTCCGCCAGCGCCATCTCGATCAGCCGCTGTGTCCCGTGCCAGTGCTCCAGCATGTCCGCTCCTCCGTCCGTGATGACGCCCGCGCGGGCCGAGACCATTCTAGCGCGCCTGCAGCGCGCGCTGACCCCGCGCGCGCCTGTGCAGGGGGTGGGGCTGTTTGGTATGGTGGACGCTCTGGGAGGAGGGATCGCATAGTGGTCTAGTGCGCCCGCCTGCTAAGCGGGTTTGGGGTCTAAAGCTCCATCGCGGGTTCGAATCCCGCTCCCTCCGCCAGACCGCCTCCCCCCGTGGCCCCCGGCTGCGGGGTTCGTGTTTGAAGGGGTGCGCGTGCGCTACCACGTCTGGACCGTGGGCTGCCAGATGAACAAGGCCGACTCCGAGCGGATGGGCTCGGGGTTGGAGCAGCTCGGCCTGGAGTGGACCGACGACCCCAAGGCCGCCGACGTGGTGGTGCTCAACTCGTGCGTGGTGCGCCAGGGCGCCGAGGACAAGGTGACCGGCATGATCACCCACCTAAAGCCGTGGCGCGAGCAGCACCCGGACAGGACGCTGGCGCTGATGGGCTGCATGGTGGGCCCCCAATCGGCCGACCTGGCGAGGCGCTTCCCCTACATCGACGTGTTCATGCAGCCGCAGCAGTTCGACCCGCTGCTGCGCCGGGTGGGCGAGCACCTGGGCATCGACCCCGACGGGTGTGTGGGCCCGCTGGTGCCGACGCGCCCGGAGGTGTCGGCCAACGTGCCCATCATCCACGGGTGCGACAAGTTCTGCACCTTCTGCATCATCCCCTTCCGGCGCGGGCGCGAGGCATCGCGACCCCTGGAGGAGGTGGTTGAGGAGTGCCGGATGCTGGCCGCGCGTGGGGTGCGCGAGGTGACGCTGCTGGGGCAGAACGTGGACTCCTACGGCCACGACCTGCCCCCCGCGCCGGGTGCGGAGCGCGGCCCGGACCTGGCCGACCTGCTGACGGCGGTGCATGACGGTGTGCCGGAACTGGCGCGGGTGCGCTTCCTCACCTCACACCCCAACGACATGAGCGAGCGCATCATCGATGCCGTCGCCCGCCTGCCCCGCGCCGTCGAGTACATCAACCTGCCCTTCCAGGCGGGCAACGACGCAGTCTTGGAGCGCATGCGCCGCGGCTACACCGGCGCGTTCTACCGCGAACTGGTGGGCCGCATCCGCGAGCGCATCCCGGGGGTGGCCATCGTCACGGACCTGATCGTGGGCTTCCCCGGCGAGAGCGCGGAGCAGTTCGAGGACACCCTCGCGATGCTGCGCGAGGTGCGCTTCGACAAGGCCCACGCCGCGGCCTACTCCACCCGGCCCAACACCTACGCGCAGCGCAACCTGGGCGACGACGTGCCCCCGGAGGAGAAGGCGCGGCGCATGCGCGCGGTTGAGGAGACGCAGAAGGCGGTCCTCACCGAGATCAACAACGCCTACTTCGGCACCACGCAGGAGGTGCTGGTGGACGGGCACACCCGTGGGCGCTGGCGCGGGCGCACCCGCACCGACAAGCTGGTGTTCTTCGAGTCGGAGGACCCCGGCCTGCTGGGTGCGCTGGTGGACGTGCGCATCACCCGCACCTCTCCCTGGTCGCTCTCTGGACGCCCCCTGGGGTAGGATGCGTGCGCCCGGCCCCGCGCTAGGGCGCCCACCCTCGCAGGCAGGAGGTCCCCCCTTGGCTCCACCGAACCAGGACATGACCCCGGAGCAGGTGCGCGCCGCCCTGGCAGCGCTGGGCCTGGCGCCCCAGGACGATGACGACCTGGCCGAGGTGACCCACCGCGTCAACGCCATCAACGAGGCGGCGCTGGCACTGGAGCACCCCGACATCGAGGCGATAGACCCGCTCTCCGTGTTCTTCCTGGGCACCGAGCCTGAGCCGGGGGTGAGCGCGTGAGTACCTCCGACGTCGCCGCCCTCACCCTGCGCCCCGCCACCGAGCTCTCCCGGCTGATGCAGGCGCAGCAGGTCTCCCCGGTGGAGCTGGCCGAGGCCTTCATCGCCCGCGCCGAGCGCCTCAGCCGCCTCAACGCCTACATCTCCCTGGAGGCCGAGCAGGCCCTCGCGGCCGCGCGGGAGGCCGAGACGGCCATCGCCTCCGGGCGCTCCCTGAGCCCGCTGCATGGGCTGCCCATCGCCATCAAGGACCAGATGGACGTGGCGGGCATGCGCACCACGCTGGGCGGGAACATCGTGGACTACGTCGCCGAGCGCGACGCCACGGTGGTGGCGCGCCTGCGAGCGGCCGGGGCCGTGTTCCTGGGCAAGCTGAACCTGTCGGAGTACGCCCTGGGCGGCAACATCACCCACACCTTCGGCGTCCCCCACAACCCGTGGGACGAGACGCGCCAGGCGGGCCAGAGTTCGTCGGGCTCCGGCGTGGCCGTTGCTGCGAGCCTGGCCGCCGCCACCCTGGGCGGCGATACGGCGGGTTCGATACGCGGCCCGGCCGCCTGGTGCGGCATCGTTGGGCTGCGGCCCACCTGGGGGCGCGTCTCACGGGCGGGGGCCTTCCCCATGGCCTGGTTCATGGACACCATCGGCCCCATGACCAAGACCGTGGCCGACACGGCCCTCATCTTCGAGGCCATCGCGGGCCACGACCCGGCGGACCCCTACTCCGCCAGGGTGCCCGTGACCCCCTTCGCCCAGCGGCCCGGCCTCAAGGGGCTGCGCGTGGGGCTGGTGCGCGAGAGCATCGATGACGGGATGGCGTCCGCGGAGATCGCCGCCAACACCCACGCCGCCCTGAAGGTGCTGGTCGAGGCGGGCGCCGAGGTTGGCGATGCCCACCTGCCGCTGTTCGCCTCAGGCGGGCTCATCGCCAACACGCTCGCCGACGTGGAGGCCGCGGTGGTGCACCGGCGCTGGCTGCGCGAGCGCCCCGCCGACTACGACTTCGCGACGCGCAGGCGGCTGCTGGCCTCCAGCCTGGTCTCCGGCGCGCTGTATGTGAAGTTGAACCGCTTCCGCACCCTGGTGCGCCGGCAGGTGATGGACGAGCTGGCGCGCTTCGACGTGCTGGTGACCCCCGCCCAGGCCGACCCCGCCCCGCCCATCGCCACGGGCACCGGCTTCACCTCCAAGGAGGCGGTCATCAAGCAGTTCTTCGGCCTGCGGGCGCACCGCTCCTCCTTCAACCTGGCGGGCGTCCCGGCCATGTCCGTGCCCACCGGCTTCACCTCCGGCGGCCTGCCCACCTCCCTCCAGGTGGTGGGACGCCCCTTCCAGGAGCATGTGGTCATGGGTCTGGGCCACGCCTACCAGCAGCACACCGCCTGGCACGAGGCCCGGCCGGAGTTGGACTAGAGCCGCGACCCCCCGCCCGGCTGCGCCGGGCTCGATGGGAGGGGGACTCCCCCTTCGGCGCCGACACGCCTACCCCCGTCTCCGCGCCCTGGGCGGGCGCTCATGGCAGCAGGCGCAAGGCCAGCATCCTTCCCGAATGGGTGGCGAGGGGTTGGTGCCCTCTGATATCATCCTCAAGGCTGGAGCGAGCGCTCCAGCCGCCCTGTGTGGGCCTGTAGCGCAGCTGGAAGCGCGCCTCAATGGCATTGAGGAGGTCGGGGGTTCAAATCCCCCCAGGTCCACCAACCGTCGCTCAACACCGAGGCCCCGCCATCAGGCGGGGCCTCTTGCTGTGCATGCGAGATGGGGCGCGCTAGCCGCGCGAGGGGATGTGGCGGCCGGTGCCGTGCTCGATCTTCACGGTGCCCTCGGAGGAGCCGGAGCGGTTGCCCAGCATCACCAGGGGCGTGGAGCCGGTGTTCTCCAGCTGGTAGAAGGAGCCGCCGGTGATGGTGGCCAGCATGCCGGGGCCCAGGACGGCCACGCCGCCGTCGGGGAAGCGCATGGTGCACTCGCCCTCGATGATGTGGAAGGTCTGGTCCTGATTGTGGCAGTGCATCTCGTCGATGCGGCCCGGCTCGTAGTAGTGCACCCAGGAGTGGAAGCGGTTGGTGTTGAGCACCACGGTGCGCTTGCGGACGCGGTGGGCGAACTCATGGGTGTCGATGATCTCGATGGGCATGGTTGCTCTCCTTCTGCGGGCCCCTAGCGGCGGGCCTTCTCCCGCGTGGGGTAGTCGGCGGAGCGGGCGTGGTGCCAGTCACCCAGGGTGGCCTCCCAGTCGGCCTCGGGCGGCAATGCCACGTTGGCCGAGCGCACGGTGTACACCTCCGGGTTGTCCACGCCAGGGGGCGTCTGGCCGGTGGCGGCGAGGGCCTTGGCGGCGGCGATGAGCTTGCGGCGCACGCGGATGATGGCCGCGTCCGTGGTGCACAGGTGCTCGGCGGTGCGATCCATGATGGGCCCCATGCTCCAGATGACGGCGGCGTCCTGGAGGCGCACCGAGGGGATGCCGGTGAAGTTCTTGGTGGACTTGGCCACCGGGTCCATCAGGAAGTCCGTCCGGGGGTTCGCCTCCGGCCACCAGTGGGAGAAGAAGCGCCCGTGCTGCTCCGGCAGCATGGGGCCCATGCCCTCCACGATGAGCCCGGTTTCGGCGGGCAGCGTGGGCGCGGGCCAGCGCGGCTCCGGCACGGGCGTCGAGGGGTTCCACTCGATGCCCATGTGCAGGGTGTGCTCGTCGTCGATGGGCACATAGAGGGAGAGGGGCACCTTGGCCGCATCGCCGGGGAACATGCCGTAGAAGGGGAACAGGTAGTGGGTTGTGCGCCAGTAGGTGTCACCCCCCGGCTCGGCGCGCTCGGCGGCGTAGGTGAGGCCGGCGTACGTGTCGCGCAGGTGGAACAGGGCCGTCTGGTCGGGGTGGTAGAGCCCGTACTCCGGCGAGTCGGCCTTGTTGAGCCGCGCGTGCAGGAAGTAGACGTGGGTGGAGTCCAGCTCCCCCTCCAGCGCCTGCATCCAGTTGCACTCGTAGACGGCCTTGCGGTAGTGGCGGCGCTGGTCGGAGGGCACCAGGGTGAACTCGTGGGCGGGCAGCGGGGGCGGGTCGTCCTGGCGCGGGCCCATGTAGGCCCACACCAACCCGCCCGCCTCGGCGCCCCGGTAGGAGGCCACGCGCACCTTGCGCTTGAAGTCCGACTCGGCGCGCTCGTTGGGCATCTCGGCGCAGCGCCCGTCCACGTCGAACAGCCAGCCGTGGTAGGCGCAGCGCAGCCCCTCCCCGTCCACACGCCCGTAGTACATGGATGCGCCCCGGTGGGGGCAGCGCTCCTGGGTGAAGACGGGGGTGCCGCTCTGGGAGCGCCAGGCGAGCAGGTCCTCCCCCATCAGGCGCACGCGCAGGGGCTGCGAGCCGGGGGTGATCTCCCACTCGTAGAGCACCGGCAGCCAGTACTGGCGCATCAACGCGCCCATGGGCGTGCCGGGGCCCACCCGGCAGAGCAGTTCGGTCTCCTCGGTCGAGAGCATGGCCCCTCCCTGCGTGCGGCTGGCGACGGGGCGATTCTACCCCCACCCGCAAGCGGGCGTGCGCCGCGCGCTAGGGGCCGGTGTAGAGGCCGGTGCCGGAGTGGTAGGCGGACCAGCCGTACCAGGCGGAGAGGAACGAGGGCACGAAGGTGAGGACGCCGCCCTTGAGCGGGCCGTCCACGGCGCGCCCGGTGGCATCCCACAAGGTGCCTGCGCCGTCGCGCGCTCGCAGCGCTCCGCCGGGCCCGGCCTCGGCGGTGAAGGTGCGTGCCGAGCCCTGGGGGTCGGCACGGAAGGCGATGCCCGTCTTGGAGGCGGCATCGTACAGCACCACCACCGGCACCCCGCCCACGGTGGCGTTGACCACGCCGCCCGCCGCGGTGACCGCAGCCACCGCGAAGCCCGTGAACGCCCCGCCCGCCTCCACGCCCACCACCAGGTCGTTGGCCGGGAGGCGGCTATCGCCGTAGAGGGCCGACTGCTGGCTGGTCTGGGTGAGGTAGGAGTCGGCGTACCAGGACTGGTATCCCGTGTCCTGGCTCATCACCAGGGTGCCCGGATGCTCAGCGCGCCACTGGCCCCAGGTCATCTGGGGCAGGGCCAGGAAGCGCAGCCGCTCCCCCGCCAGCGGGCCCTGGGAGGCCGCACCGTCCAGGTGCGCCCACACGGTGCCCGTGGTGCGGTCACGCATCAGGAACACGCCCTGGTAGAGCCCCAGCAGGTCGAACCGCAGGTGGAGCCCCGCAACCTGAGGGTCGTACCCGACCCCCGAACGGCAGAGGATTCAGTAGGTGACCAGCACCGGGCCCCCACCCACCTGGTCGTTGACGATGTGGTGGTACCACATCATCTTCACCGGGTAGGCCTTGGCCTCCCCGCCAGCGGCGTAGCCCAGCACCAGGTCGGTGTCCTTGAGCCCCGACTGCCCCGCCTGCACGAAGACCGGGTCGTCCAGCACCACGAACTGCGAGGGCGTGCCGCTCGGGGTGCGCTGGCCCACCACGTAGGCGGGCGTGGGGGTCGGCGTGGGCTGCAACGTCGGCGTGGGCGTGGGCTGCAGTGTGGGCGTGGGCACAGGCGTCGCGGTCGGCGTGGGGGCCTGCGCCACCGGGGTCACGGTCGGCGTGGGCGTGGGCGTGGGGGACAGCGTGGCGGTGGGGGCCTGTGCCACCGGGGTCGGCGCGGGCTCAGCGGCCAGGGGCGTTGCGGTGGGCACCGGCGCGGTGGCGGTGGACGTGGGCGTCGCCGGGGCGGCGCACGCCGTCAGCGCCAGCGCGAGGGCCGCTATGCAGGCACGCTTCCCCATGCAACCACCCTACCCCGGCGAGGGCCGGTGCGCCTGGGTGCATGCCCGCAAACCACCCGCCGGTTGCCCCGCAGGCGCTAGCGGCGCCGCCCCTGCGCCCGGTCGAACTCGGCCAGCACCGCAGCGCACTCGGCGGCCAGCACGCCGGACTCCAGCCGCGTGCCGAACCCCACCATGCCGAGCACCTTGTCCGCGCTGTAGTCGCCCCAGCGCCGGTCGCCCCCGTGCATCTCGCCCACCACCACGGTGGGGATGCCGCACACGGCGATGGCCCCGGCGCACATGGGGCACGGCTCCAGGGTGGTATAGAGGGTGGTGCCGGTGAAGTCGAGCCCCACCACCGTGGCCGCGTCCCGCATGGCCGTCACCTCGGCGTGGCCGGTGGGGTCGGTTGCGGACTCACGCTGGTTGCCGCCCGACCCCACGATGACCCCATCGCGCACGATCACCGCGCCCACGGCACGGTTGCCGCCGGTGCCGCTCCGGCGCGCCTCCTCAACGGCCAGCCCCATGTAGTGCTCGTGTCCGTGCTCCATCGCGTGCCTCCTTGGGGAACTCAGCGCCTGCGCAGCGCGTCGGCCAGCGCGGGCCCCAGCGCAGGGTAGGCGAAGGAGAGCCCGTGGGCCAGCGCTCGTTGCGGGAGCGCGCGCTTGGAGGTGAGAACCTCGCTCGCCATCTCCCCCAGCAATGCCCGCAGCACCAGGGCGGGTGCCCAGACGGTGTAGGGGCGTCGCAGCCCCCGGCCCAGGGCGCGCGCGAAGTCCCTCTGGCGCACCGGCTCCGGCGCGGTGGCGTTGAGCGGGCCGGTGAGACGCGCGTCCTCCAGCGCCAGCCGGTAGCAGGTGACCACGTCATCACGGTGCACCCACCCCCACCACTGACGCCCGCTACCGAAGCGCGTGGGCACGCCCAGGCGCGCCGCCAGCACCTGCGGGCGCAGGAAGGGGGAGCCGGGCCCCACCACCAGCCCGCACCGCACCTGCGCGACGCGCACGCCCAGGGGCTCGGCGCTCGCGGCGGCAGCCTCCCAATCGACGCACAGGCGCGCCAGGAAATCGTTCCCTGGCCCGCTGGCCTCGGTGAGCGTTTCCTCGCCCCGCTCGCCGTAGTAGCCCACGGCGCTGGCGCTCACCAGCACGGCGGGCCGGTGCGCGGCGCGGGCCATCGCAGCCACCAGGGCGCGGGCCGTGTCCACCCGCGATGCGACCAGGCGCGCCTTCTTGCGGGCGGTCCAGCGCCCGGCCACGGACTCGCCCGCCAGGTGCACCACCCCATCGGCCCCGTCCACCCCCTCATCCAGCCCGTCCCAGCCCACGGCGCCCGCCAGTTCGGGCTGGGCGGCGCGGGCGCGCAGCGGGTCGCGGCTCACCGCCCAGACCTGGTGGCCGTCGGCGGCCAGGCTCGCAGTGAGGGCGCGGCCCACGTAGCCGGAGGCGCCGGTGATGAGGTAGCGCATGAACCCATGCTAGCGCACCGGGCCCGAGCACGAAGCGGGGGCGGCATCGCTGCCGCCCCCGCTGATGGGAACTATCGGCTGACCAGGCGGGGCCTAGTCGGTGCGGTTACCCGCGATCCAGGCATCGATGTCGGACTGGTGGGCGGCGATCCACTCGTCCACCACCTCGGCAACATCACGCTCCAGCACGTCCACCTGGTACATGATGTCGGAGACGCCCTTCTCGGAGAAGTACATGTTTTCGATGAAGTTGGCTACGTCGGGCGCGGTGTCCTTGATGTCGCTACGGATGGCCGTGCGCACGTCATAGGCCGCGTGGGCGCAGCGGTAGGGCAGTTCCCCCACGTGGGGCTCACCGTTCTCCAGGGGCAGGAAGCACTTCTCCTGGTCATAGGGGTCCACCTCCTGGATCTGGATGGTGTCCACCTCGCCGAAGAAGGAGTGCGGCGTCCACAGGTAGAAGAGGATGGGCTCACCCTTGAGCACCGCCGCCTTCACCCGGGCCTGGATCACGGCCTCACCCTGGTTGGAGCGGTAGTAGTTCAGGTCGTAGCCCTTGATGCGGGAGATGTCGTCCGGGTGGTCGATCCAGCCGGGGTCGCCACCCAGGATCTCACCCTTGCCGGGGTTCTCCGGGTTCTCGAACAGCTCCCAGTAGTCGTTCAGGTCCGTGATGTCCTTCAGGCCCGGGGCCATGGGGTCGATGCCACGGGAGGCGTCGCCCTCGATTACGTAGCGGGGCACGAACCAGCCGATGCCGCCAGGGAAGTTGGTGCCCCCCATCTCCACACAGCCCTGGTCGAGGAAGGGCTGAATCTCGGGCAGGCGGCCCGGCAGCCACGCCTCCACTGCCACGTCGGCGTCGCCCGAGCACAGCGCGGCCCACCCAGGGGTCACGTCGGTGCGCAGGCGCGCGGTGGGGTAGCCCAGCTGGTCGGTGATGACCTTGGCCGCCACCTCACCCAGCACGTTCACCGAGGTCCAGTTGCCATCGATGATGGTGATGGTGGGCTTCTCCTCCTCACCGCCACAGGCGGCCAGCATGGCCACCAGGGCCACGCTCACCAGGGCGAAGCCCCACGCCTTCTTCATGATTCCGATCCTGCTCATGCACACACTCCTTTTCGCTCTGCGTTGTCCACTGCTTGCGATTCGCCGCTCCGGCAGGGGCGCTTACTCGCGCCGCTGCCCGTTGTCGCCCTTGTCACCGAAGGCCTGGGTGAGCCGGTCCAGCACGATGGCCAGCACCAGGATGCCCAGACCCGCCTCGAACCCCAGGCCCACGCGCACCCGGCCCAGGGCGAAGAGCACGTCCTCGCCCAGGCCACCCGCGCCGATGATGGAGGCGATGACCACCATGGCCACGGCCATCATCGTCGCCTGGTTGACGCCAGCCATGATGGTGCGCAGCGCCAGCGGCAGCTCCACCTTGACCAGCATCTGCATGGAGGTGGCCCCGAACGAGCGGGCCGCCTCCTTGATCTCGGGAGAGACCTGCCGCAGCCCCAGGTTGGTGAGACGCACGGCAGGGGGCGCGGCATAGACCATGGTGGCGAAGATGGCCGGCACCTTCCCCGCCCCCAGCAGGAAGATCACCGGGATCAGGTAGACGAATGAGGGGATGGTCTGCGCGGCGTCCAGCACCGGGCGGATGAAGCCCTCAAACCGGTCGGAACGGGCCGCGACGATGCCCGTGGGTATCGCCGTCAGGATGATGAGCAGCATGGACGTGGTGATGACCGCCAGGGTGCTCATGGCGTGGTCCCACAGCGTCATGGACTGGATCAGCGTGAGGCCCGCCGCAAACACCAGCGCCGACTTCCAGGAAAGCACGCGCCAGGAGAACAGGCCCACGGTGATGACCCACACGAACCAGGGCACCCACAGGAAGGTCTGCTCGATGGCGACCAGCACCTTCACCACGGCCAGCTTGATGGCATCGAACACCGGGTCGAAGGTGACCGTGACCCAGTTCACGGCGGCGTCGATGCCCTTGTTCAGGGGCACCCGGTAGATCTCCCACTCCACGGCCTGTAGGGCCAGGGAGACCAGGGCGATGACCACCAGCGCGCCGCTGACCACCAGCCACGACCGCTCGCGGGGCGTGCGCTCCGCCCAGATGCGCTTGATGGCTCCCATGCTAGGCCCCCTTCTCGGTGGACGCGGCCTCTGGCTCCGGTTCGACTGCGGCGGCAGCCTCGGCGGCCTTGTACTCCTCGTCCATCACCCGTGCCACGGCGGCAGGGGCGAGTTCGCCCACCAGGCGGCCCGCCGAGTCCACCACGGGCAGCGAGCCCGTCTGGTTGGACATGGCGGCAACCACCGACTCCACTGGGTTGTCGGCGTTGAGCGTGGACACGTCGTCCAGGTACGCGCCGGACAGGTCCGCGTCCTCACGCTGGTTGGCCTCGGCCAGGGAGTTGAAGGAGACGGCGCCCTGGTAGGTGCGCCGGGCGTCCACCACGAAGGCGGCCACCTCACCCGTCGCCGCCAGGGCGTCCATGGCCTCCTTGGGCGTCTGGGTGAGCTGGAGGCGCACCCGAGGACGGTTGGAGATGGAGCGCACGGTGAGCACCGTGGAGCGGCGCACGTCGCGCGTGAACTCGGTGACGTACTCGTCAGCCGGATTGTTGAGGATCTCTTCGGGCGTGCCCACCTGCACCGCCTGGCCGTCGCGCATGATGAGGATGTGGCTGCCCAGCTTCACCGCCTCGGCCAGGTCGTGGGTGATGAAGACAATGGTCTTCTGGAGCTGGTCCTGCAGGCGCACCAGTTCGTTCTGCATGTCGCGCCGGATCAGCGGGTCGAGGCCCGAGAACGGCTCGTCCATCAGCAGCACGTCGGTGTCGGCGGCGATGGCGCGAGCGAGGCCCACGCGCTGCTGCATGCCCCCGGACAGGGTGTGGGGGTAATGGGTGGTCCAGTCCTGCAGGCCCACCATGCCCAGCGTCTCGCGGGCGCGCTCCTCGCGCTCCTCGCGGTCCACCCCGCGCAGTTCCAGGGCGAAGGCCGCATTCTCCAGCACCGTGCGGTGCGGGAGCAGACCGAAGTGCTGGAACACCATGGCCATCTTGGTGCGCCGGAACGCGATGAGCTGCTTCTCGTCGTAGGTGAGGACGTCCTCGCCGTCGACGAGGATCTGCCCAGCGGTGGGCTCGATGAGCCGCACCAGGTTGCGGACGAGGGTGGACTTGCCGGAGCCCGAGAGCCCCATGACCACGAACACCTCGCCGGTCTGTACGTCGAAGGAGACGTCCCGCAGGCCGGTGACCACACCGAATTCCTGCTGGATCTCGGCCTTGGACATACCCTCCATGCGCGGGTCTATGGCCGAACGGCCCTCAACCCCGAAGAGTTTCCACAACCCCCGAACGCTGATCTTCGTCGCTGCCGGTTCCTGCGCCACGGCCCCTCCTGCCAGCCGGCCCTCCCCTCGGAGACCCGCCCGGCGGCAAGATTTGGGCAGCCTACCCAGCGAGAAGGGAAGCGTCAACCTGCGGTTTTTATCGTGCATGGTCGCTTTGATTGCTGATTCCTTCATTCGTCTGAGGGGGTGATTGAACTTTCATCCACCCGCTCCGGCTCGGAGCGGCGGTCTGCGCGGGGCCACGTGCGCCTGGCCTTCGTGGAGCTCCCACCTGTTCACCGCGCCGCGACTGCACGGCACCATGCGAGTGAGGACCGGCTGAGCGGCGGATGCGGATTCGACCACCACCGCTCCGGGAGGGGCTCGAATCCGTCATCGCTGCGCGCCGTTCAGGGCCGTCATATCGGTGCACGGGCGCACCCGCGACACCCGAGCGTGGGAGCGGTATCATGAAGGCCCCATGAGCACCGCTGGCCCATCCGCACCCGCCATCCAGGCCTTTGGCCTGTGGAAGCGCTTCACCGCGCGCGCCGTGGTGCGCGACGTCTCGTGCGCCATCAACCCCGGTGAGGCGGTGGGGTTGGTGGGGCCCAACGGCTCCGGTAAGTCCACCTCGATCCGCATGCTGCTGGGCATGCTCACCACCGGCTCCCGGCCGGTCGTGCGCGCCCTGGTGCGCACCGTGCTGCGGGGCGAGCCGCAGAGCCACGGGCAAGCGCCGCGTGAACGCTAGCCCCACCCTCTCCCAGCGCGCCGGCGCGTGGCTGGTGTCCCACTCCGGCCCCGTGCTGGCGGCGACGGTTGCGCTCACCGGCGCGCTGACCGCGCCCATGGTGTGGCTGGCGCCCACCGAGGCCGCCTCCACCGAGCCCGCGGGGGAGGAGTTCGACCTGCGCGATGCGGTGGACGAGCGCCTTGCGTCAGCGACCTTCGCCACGGCCTACATCGCCGAATCACCCACGGGCGACCTGCTGAACCCCGCCGCGCTGGCGGAGCTGGCCGCGAACCAGCAGGCGCTGCGCGATGCCGACGCAGCGGGCGCGTTGGCCCCGCAGGGCGTGGCGCCCAGGCCGCTGCTGCTGGAGCGTTACGACGCGGACACCGGTCTCACCTACACGGGCCTGACCGGCCTGCCGGACGCCGTGGCCGCGTACCTGGCGCTCACCCAACGCGTTGCCCTGGCCGAGGCCACCGAGGCACAGGTGAAGGCGGCCGTGGCGGCCTTGCTGGCCGACGAACGCACGGCGGGCCTGGCCGACCAACTCTCGGTGCGGGCGGAGCGCCAGCGGCGCGTGGTGGACGGGGCCGAGGCGGACTGGTGGGTGAGCCCCGCACTGCTGGTGGTGGTGCTGGCGGACAACGAGGGGCTGGGCGGGCTGAGCCGGTTCGCAGGCCTGGCCACGTCCGAGGCGGGTCTGGCGCGCGAGCGCTTCGCCCGCACCGTGCAAGCCACGCTGCGCGGTGAGCAGGAGCACTACCGGCTCTGGGGCCTCGCCATCGACCAGACCCTCGCCGCCGAGGAGCAGGGACGCACGGCGGGCATGTTCATCACCTTCACGGTGATCGCTGCCCTGGCCGTGGTGGGGCTGAGCCTGCGCTCCTACTGGGCCACGGCGCTCACGGCGGCGGGCATCGGCGCGCTGATGATCTGGCTGAAGGGGCTCAGCGCGCTGATGGGCATCAAGGGCGGCATCATCGTGGACCTAATGGTGCCCATCGCCATGGTCTCCCTGGGCGTGGACTTCGCGGTGCACGCGGTGCGCCGCTACCGGGAGGAGCGCGGGCCCACCGCTCCGCCTCCGCAGGCGCTGCGGGTGGGCTTCGCCGGGGTGCTGGGCGCGCTGGTGCTGGCCATGGCCTCCGATGGCATCGCCTTCCTCTCCAACGTGCCCTCGGGCATCGAGGCGGTGGTGCACTTCGGCATCGCCGCCGGTATCTCTGTCCTCTCCGCCCTCGTGGTGCTGGGCATCGCCGTGCCCCTGGCCTTGCTGCGCGCCGACCTGCTGCTGGCCCGCGCCCCCGGCCCCGGAGGGCGCACGGGGGTGGCCCTGGCCCTGACGGGGGGCGCGGCGGCCACGGCGCTGGCGGGGGCGGGCGTCATCGTGCTGGTGGCGCTCTCGCCCGCCCTGGGCGCGGGCATCCTCGCCGCCTCAGCCCTGCTCACCGTGGGGGCCCCGCTGGCGATGCTGGCCCGGCGGGCCCGCCGAGCCGGTGCCCCCGCGCCGCTGGCGCAGGCCCCGGCTCCTGGGCGGGCGAGCGGCGGACGACTGGAGGTGCTGATGGCGGCGCTGGTGACGACCCCGGCGCGACGCCCATGGCTCACGCTGGCCGCTGCAGGCGCCATCACGGCGGTGGCACTGGTGTTCGCCCTACGCCTGCAGGCGACCTTCGACGTGAAGGATTTCTTCTCGCCGGGCTCCGACCTGGTGGTGGGGCTGGACAAGTTGGACGAGCACGTGGGTTCGCGCTCCGGGGAGGCGGGCATCATCTACCTGGAGGGGGCGCTGGCCGACCCGGATCTGCTGCGCGCGACGGAGGCGTTCATCGACCGGCTGCGCGCAAATCCCTACGTGGGACAGGAGGCCGACGGGAGCCCCTCGGTGTTCGAGCAGCACGCCGCCGCCTTCGTACGCCTGGTCACGGCCTCCCCCTATGCGCGGGGACAGGTGGCGCGCGAGAGCGGCGTGGTGCTCACCGATGAGGACGCTGACGGCCTCCCCGACA
Organism: Candidatus Australimonas brisbanensis; assembly: GCA_038147155.1. GTDB lineage: Bacteria > Chloroflexota > Dehalococcoidia > Lucifugimonadales > Australimonadaceae > Australimonas > Australimonas brisbanensis. The sequence continues at coordinate 23,056 of JAYQTA010000012.1, read as the reverse complement.
CCCCGGAGCAGGTGGGCGCGGTTTTCGCCTACATCACCGAGCACGGCGTCCCCGCCAGCCCCTCGGCCACCCTCTACACGCCGGACCAGGTGCACACCGCCCTCTCTTACGAGGCGTCAGACCCCACGGACGTGGTGCTAATCCTCACCGTGGGCATCCCCGGAACGCGGGAGCAGAGCGTGATCACCGGGGCGCGTGATTCCCTGCGCGCCGACCTGGCCCCGCTGGCCGCGCACCCCGCCGTGACCCGCGCGGGCCTCACCGGCTCGCCCTTCGTGCGCGACGCATCGCTCACCGCCACGGTGCGCTCCCTGCGCACCTCCATCCCGCTGGCGGCGGCGGGCGCACTGGTCCTGCTGGTGCTGGCGCTGCGATCGGTGCGCCTGGCCGTGGTGACGGTGGTGCCCATCGTCCTGGTGGTGGTGTGGCTGTACGCGCTGATGGAGCTGACCGGGCTGGCGCTCAACTTCGTCACCGCCACCATCGGCGCGGTGTCCATCGGCGTGGGCATCGACTACTCGATCCACATGACCGAGCGCTACCGTGAGGAGCTGGCGCGCACCGGCGGGGCGTTGGCGGCGCTGGAGCGCGCGGCGCGGGGCACCGGCGTCTCGCTGCTGGCATCGGCGGGCAGTTCGGTGCTGGGCTTCGCCATCATGGGCTTCGCGCCCATGCCCCTCTTCGCCACCTACGGCGCCCTGACCTCGCTGATGATCTTCCTGGCGCTGGCGGCATCCCTCCTGGTGCTTCCCTCGCTGCTGCGCGCCGCGAGCCCACCCGACGGAGGCCACTCATGAGCCCCTCACCCAACGGGCGATTCGACGGGGTCATCTTCGACCTGTTCGGCACGCTGGTGGAGACGGTGGCCCCCGTGCGCTATCAGGCGATGCTGGCAGCGGTGAGCGGAGCGCTGGGCGCAGCGCACGAGCCCTTCGTGCAGCACTGGCGCGCGCAGCTGGAGCCGCGCGAGTCCGGGCACCAGGGCGGCGTGCCGGACATTCTGCGCGCCAGCGCCAATGGCGTGGGCGCGCACCCCGCCGATGAGGCCGTGACCCAGGCGGCGCGGGCATGGCAGGCGCACGCGGCAGGGTGGCTCACGCCACGAGGCGATGCCCTGGCCCTGCTCACCGGGCTGCGTCAGCGGGGGCTTCGAGTGGGGTTGCTGTCCAACTGCTCGGCGGAGGTGCCCGCCGTGTGGGACGGGACGGCGTTCGCCCCGCACTTCGACGTGACCGGCTTTTCCTGCGCGCTGGGGTTGATGAAGCCGGACGCGCAGGTCTACCACCACGTGGCAGGCGCCCTGGGGGTGGCACCGGAGCGGTGCCTGTTCGTGGGCGACGGCGGAGCGCGCGAACTCACCGGGGCGCGTGCGGTGGGCATGGAGGCGGTGCTGATCCGCGCGCCCGGTGAGGAGCACACCTGGTTCGACCAGCACTACCGGCGTGACGCACTGGAGTGGGACGGTGCGGCGGTCTCCACCCTCACCCAGCTGTGGGGGCTGCTCTAGGCGCGCGGGGCCGCGTTCAGGTCCAGGGGCGAGCCCAGCCCCTCACGCTCGGCGAGGTAGCGCTTGGCCACGCCCTCCGGCATGGTGTCGCAGTAGATCTCCAGCCGGTTGTTGTCCGGGTCGCGGAAGTAGACCGACTGGGTCATGCCGTGGTCGGTGCGCTCCTCGATGAACACCCCCGCCGCCTCCAATCGGTCGTGGAGCGCCTTCACCTCGGCGAGCCCACCGTCCGCCAGCAGGGCCACATGGGCCAGGCCCACGCCGCCCTCGGCACCCACACCGGGCCCACGCGCCTGGAAGAGTGCGATGTCGTGGTGCTGAACGCCGAAGGACATGAAGGCGCCGAACCCCGGTTCGTTGCGCACCAGTTCCATGCCCAGCTTGTCGCGGTAGAAGGCAATGGAGCGGTCGATGTCGGAAACGTAGAGCACCACGTGCCCCACCCTGCTGATGCCCGCCATGACGCACCTCGCTCCGTCGGTTCGCGCGGGGGCAGTCTAGCCCCGGTGCCGAGCCTTGACCATCGGCGCTCCCCCGCCTACCGTGGCCGCAGCCGGCGCGCAGCGCGCCAGCAGGAGGGGTGTCATGGCGGAGAACCTCGAAGTGGAGATGTCCGTCGGCTACGCCTCGATGACGTACGAGATCGTGCGTCCGCTCATGGAGGGGCGTACGCCCATCGAGGGGGTGACGCTGAAGCCGGTGGAGGAGCTGGGCCCCACGCCCACCCGCGATTCGCGGATGAAGACTGGTGACTTCGGCCTGTGCGACCTGAACATGGGGTACTGGTTGGCGGCCATCGACCAGGGGTGGGACATCGTGGGTCTGCCCCTGTTCGTCAAGCGCAAGTCCGCCTACTGGTACATGGTGGTGCGCAACGATAGGGGCATCGCTGGGCCCAAGGACCTGGAGGGCCGGCGCATCGGCACGCGCTCGTTCCGCTCAGCCATCGTCACCTGGTGCCGGGGGCTCCTCAAGCACCGTCACGGGGTGGACACCTCCACCTTCCGCTGGCTGGTGACCGACCCCGAGGACTTCTTCCCCATCTACGATACGAGCGCGCAGGTGGAAGTGGTGACCGACGGCAAGCGAAGCGTGAAGGACCACCTCACCCGGCTGCTGGACGGGGAGATAGACGCCTTCCTCGGCGACATCTCGGACCCCGAACTGTTCAACTGGGTTGCGACGGACTCGTGCATCCGCTACCTGTTCGACTACAAGGAGGAGGACATCGCCCTCTGGCGCGAGTGGAGCACCTTCACGCCGGTGCACATGATGGTGCTCTCCGGCAAGCTGGACCGTGAGCACCCCGACCTTGCCCGGCGCATCTACGACGGCTTCCAGGCCTCCAAGGCGCAGGCCTACTACGACCTGCTGCGCGATCGGGGCAGCTTCTCCATCATCTACCTGCGGGAGGCGGTGGAGGCGCAGTTCAAGAGGTGGGGCGATGCGTTCGTGTACGGTATCGAGGCCAACCGGCGCACCCTGGACCGCTACATCGACATCTCCCACGAGCAGGGCATCATGGCCCGCCGCTACGCGCTGGACGAGGTGTTCGCCAAGGGCGTGCTGGATACCTAGGACTGCGGGGGCACCCCCGCGCCCCGGCGCTAGCCGCCCGTGTTGCCCCAACGGTCGTAGTAGGTGACCTCGGCCACGGGCCTGCGCTTGGCCCCGCCCAGGTGGTCGGGCGCGGCAGGGTAGCCCAGGGGCAGCAGGCCCATCACCTGGAAGCTGTCAGGGATGCCCAGCAGGCGGGGCACCGCATCACCCGTGTGCTGCCAGACGGTGGTGAAGCGGCTGCCCATTCCGTGCGCGGCGGCGGCCAGCATCAGATTCTGCACCGCAGGGTAGATGGACGCGCCGCGGAACACCTCGCGCCCACGGGTGGGGAGCGACTCCATGCACGGCAGGATGATGACCGGCACGTGCTCCATGTCCTGCTCGAAGGTGTAGGGCCCCTGCGCCGGGATGGGCTCCGGCTCTCCCGCATAGGAGGCGGCGCGGCCCTTGCGGTACAGTTCGCCCAGTGCGCGCTTGGTCGGGGCATCGCGCACCACCACGAAGCGCCACGGCTGCTTGTTGGAGCCGGAGGGGGCACGCGTCGCGGCCTCCAGCACCTGCTCCAGCACCGCCTGGGGCACGGGGTCGGGCTTGTAGTAGCGCACTCCCCGCAGGCTCCGCACCACGTCGAAGAACTCTGGCATGGGACAACTCCTGCGGTACGGGTGCGTTAGAGCGCGACGCCCCAGTGGTCGAGATAGGCAACCTCGGAAACGGGCTTGCGGCGCGAGCCGCCCAGGTGGTCGGGCTCAGCCGGGTAGCCCAGGGGAATCAGCGCCACGCCGTTCCATTCGTCCGGCACGCCCAGCAGGCGGGCGACCTCCGTCTCGGCGCTGCGCCAGGTGGTGGTCAGGCGCGTCCCCAGCCCCTCTGCGGCGGCGGCCAGCATCAGGTTCTGCACCGCCGGATAGATGGAGGCGCCGTCGGTGTTGTGGGCGGTGTAGACCATGATGACCACCGGCACCTGGTCCATGGCGAAGGAGAAGTGCAACGGCCCCTCCTCCGGAGGCGCCGACGGGGCGGCCTGCCCACGGGTGCGCGCCTGGCCCAACAGGTAGAGGCGGCCCAACTCCGCCTTCACCCCGGTATCGCGCACCACCACGAAGCGCCACGGCTGCTTGTTGTTGCCGGAGGGGGCGCGCGTCGCGGCTGCGAGGATGCGCTCCACCGCCTCGTCGGACACGGGATCCGGCTTGTAGTACCGAACTCCCCGCTGGGAACGGGCGACGTCGTAGAAATCAGGCACGCGGAGCCTCCGGGTGGTGGATGAGATGGCGAGCGGGCTAGGGCGCGTCCGGGTTCACGCCGGGAGTGGCCTTGCGGCGCTCCTGGGTGGCAGGGAACCAGCGCTCCTCGGCCGGGATGATGGTCGCGTCGGAGCGCACGGCGTACCACTCCGGGTGCACCGCCAGCTCCGGACGCTTGCCGGTCTCGGCGAGTTCCTGCGTGGCCCGCAGCAGCCATCGGCGCATGCCGATGATGCCCAGGTCAGAGGTGCCCAGGTGCTCCTTGCGCCGGTCATAGATCTGCCCCATGCCCGCCTGCGGCGCCGCGTCCTGCGCGAAGAACTCCGTCAGGCCCGAGTAGATCTCGTTGCGCTGGACCTCCCGGTCCAAGCCGAAGTCGTTGTCCAGGTCCAGCGTGGAGTACCAGCGCCCGAAGGGGAGCGAGGTCTTGCGCGGAGCCCGCACGTCGGGTGAGATGGTCCACACCCCACCCCGCGCGTCCAGGAACTCCCGCCGCTCCCCGCTGAAGGGCTGCGTGGGGTGGAAGTAGAGGCCGATGCACATCACGTTCACATCGTCCATGGGCACCCACATGCGCCAGTTGCGCATCGGGTTCTCCCCGTAGGGGCCCGTCATGATGTGGGAGGGGGCGAGGAACTGGCTCACGCGCCAGTACTTCTGTCCGTCGGGGGCGTTGCGGCCTGCGCCGATGCACACGCCGTAGTCCGTGTCCACCACCTCGAAGCGCGGGTGCTTGTCCTGCTGGCGGATCAGGTTCACCAGCCGCCCGGACACGCCGGGGCCCTCGCCCTCCTTCAGGCGCGAGTGGGTGAAGGAGAGGTGCGACTGGTCGATCTCCCCCTCCAGCGCCTGAAGCCAGTTGGTCTTCTGCACGCGCTTCGCCGCCACGATCTGGCTCGCGGGCAGGTCCAGCCACTCCAGGCCCGGCAGTTCCGGCAGGCCCTGGTCCTTGGGGCCCATGTATGTCCAGACGATGCCGCCGCGCTCCACGCACGGGTAGGCTGTGGGCTTCACTTTCTCCTTGAAGTTGGACTCGTCGGGCTCGGAGGGCATGTCCACGCAAGCGCCGGCCGCGTCGAACTTCCAGCCGTGGTAGATGCACGCCAGGCCGTCGTTCTCGTTACGCCCGTAGAACATGGAGGCGCCGCGGTGCGGGCAGTTCTCACCGATGAGGCCCACGCGCCCGCTGGTGTCGCGGAAGGCCACCAGGTTCTCACCCAGAATGCGCACGCGCTCCGGCTCCCCATCGGACTCCAGCTCCCACGAGAGCAGGAAGGGGATCCAGAAGCGACGGAAGTACTCGCCCATGAGCGTCCCGCGCCCCACCCGGGTCAGGGTCTCGTTCTGATCCTGCGTCAGCATGCTCAGCCTCCTCGCGCGCGCGTGCGCCGCGCGGGGTGATTATACCCCGCGCAGGCAAGCGCCGTGGGCGCGCCGATGCGCCTTGCCGTCCGTACCGCACAGGCAAAGAGAAAGGCCCCCGCAGAGGGGGGCCTTCATTGCTGCTGTTGGTAGCGGGGCCAGGATTCGAACCTGGGACCGCTTCGGGTTGACCCGACAGTGCCACTGCTCCACCCCGCACAGGTGTACCGGACGCGGGCCCGGCATGGCATGCCCTTGCACGCTAACAAGGGGTATCGAGCGAGTAGAGGCAGGAAAAGTTTATGATCAAGCCCTCGGCCGATTAGTACCGCTCTGCTGAACACATTGCTGTGCTTACACATGCGGCCTATCAAGCAGATAGTCTCTGCGGCCTTACCACCTTAACGGTGTGGAAGTCTCATCTTGAGGCCGGCTTCACTTAGATCGCTGCTTATCCGTACCGCACATAGCTACCCGGCACTGCTCCTGGCGGAACAACCGGAACACCAGAGGTGCGTCCTTCCCGGTCTCTCGTACTAGGGAAAGCTCCTCTCAAACTTCCTGCGGCGGATAGAGACCGACCTGTCTGCACGACAGTCCTGAACCAGCTCACGTGCCGCTTTAACCGGCGAACAGCCGGACCCTTGCAGGACAGCTTCTTCAGCCCCAGGATGCGACGAGCCGACATCGAGGTGCCAAACCTTGCCGTCGATATGAACTCTTGGGCAAGATAAACCTGTTATCCCCGGGGTAGCTTTTATCCGATAAGCCACGGCCTTCCACAGACCATCAGGATCAAGCTGGGACTTTAAATCCACTGCCTCGTAGTGGCGCACACAGTCAAGCCTTTACCAATGCACCACGGCGTTTCATCCGCCTGGAGGCTACTTTGCGCCAGATCCGCTCTTGGGATCTTGCCGATCGAACACCGCAGTTTGGTCCTTACACTGTTAGTGATAGGCGAAACGAGAAGAGACCTCTTCGAGCTGCCGCCGATGGCGTCAGGTAGCCTACTATCCACCAACAGACCTCTCAGTTGATATTCAGGGTACGGTAAGCTCACGGGGTCTTTTTGTCCTGCTGCAGGTAACGAGCATCTTCACTCATGCTTCAATTTCACCGAGGCCTTCCTTGAGACGCGCTCCAGTTGTTACGCCTTTCCTGAGAAGGTCAGGAACTTACCTGACATGGTTTCGGTACGCCGGAGGACCGTTATAGTTACGGCCGCCGTTCACCAGGGCTTCGGTTCGTGGCTTGCACCCTCCCCGCCAACCTTCCGGCACTGGGCAGGCGTCCGGCCACATACATCGTCTTACGACTTGAGCAGGGACCTGTGTTTTTGTTAAACAGTCACTAGAGCCTCTTAGCTGCGACCCCAGGATGCTTCTTCCGCGAGGGATTGCACACCCCAGGGCACTCCTTCTCCCGAAGTTACGGAGTTAACTTGCCTAGTTCCTTAAGGAAGGTTCTCTCGTCCGCCTTAGTGTTCTCCACCAGTCCACCAGTGTCGGTTTGCGGTACGGACACCTGTGACTCTAGTCGCGAAGCTTTTCTCGCCGGCATAGCATCAACAAACTTTCCCAGGGCATAGCCCTGAAATCGCCTCACCCCTCAGCTCGTAGCCCCGGAACGGATTTTCCTATCCCGAGATGGCCTACAGGTTCAGACGCACCATGTCCAATTGGCACGCTCTGCCTAGCTTCCCGTGTCCCTCCTCGACCTTAAAACGATCCACAGGTGGTGCTGGAATATTGACCAGCTATCCATCGCCTACGCCTCACGGCCTCGGCTTAGGACCGACTAACCCTACGACGACTGACGTTGCGTAGGAAACCTTGGACTTTCGGCGGATGCGGTTCTCACGCATCTTTACGCTACTCATACCGGCATTCGCACTTCCCTGCGCTCCACCCTGCCTTACGGCAGAACTTCGACGCACAGGGAACGCTCCCCTACCCCTCGCGGTTACCCGCGAAGCCACAACTTCGGCACCGTAGCAAGCTGATGATTGTCGGCGCTGGAACCCTTGACCAGTGAGCTGTACTCTTTAAAAGTGGCTGCTTCTAAATAACCTCCTGGTTGTCTGGGCGTCGAACTTCCTTTAACTACTGAGCATGGTTGGGACCTTAGTTGGTGGTCTGACCTGTTTCCCTCTCGACCATGGAGCTTATCCCCCACAGTCACTCCCCTAGGCATAAGATCAGGAACAGCTTACATTCTTGTGGTTTTGACTGGGTTTGTTAGCTCTCATGGCCCAATCAGGCCCTACCTCCGCCCCTCTCCTAGAGGCTGCACCTCAATGCATTTCGGGAGAACCAGCTATCTCCAGTTCGCTTGGCATTTTCCACCTCTGCCACAGTTCATCGAGAACTGCAGCGTTCACCAGTTCGGGCCTTCACCTCGAGACTGGCGGGGCTTCCGCCTGACCATGGGTAGCGCTCACTCGGTTTCGGGTCTGCACTCCCGTGCGACTTAATCGCCCTATTCAGACTCCGCTTTCGCGCGTCGGAACACGTCTATATTCTTAACCTTGCCACACCGCCAACTCGCCGGATCGTTCGTAATGAGCACGCCGTCACCTGACGAATCGATCCGACCATATGGGCCCACGGTTTCAGGTCTATTTCACTCCCCCTTCGGGGTTCTTTTCACGCTTTTCCCTCACGGTACTTGTGCTATCGGTCGTCAAGGGTATTTAGCCTTGGTGGTCCCCCCAGCTTCCCACGGGATTTCACGTGTCCCGCGGTACTCACGAACGCATCCAGAGTCCGGCTCCTTTCGCCTACGGGGCTATCACCCTCTGTGGCGGTCCCTTCCAGGTTCCTTCGACTAGGAGACGGATTGGTAACTCTGCGCAGTCACTAGGGTTTCTGCTGATACGCCGTACAACACCCATGAGGTATAGGCCCCTAGGCCACTAAACCCCACCGGTTTAGGCTGATCCCGTTTCGCTCACCACTACTCCGGGAATCGCGGTTGCTTTCTGTTCCTCGGGGTACTTAGATGTTTCAGTTCCCCCGGTTACCTCCCCATGCCTATTGTGTTCAGCATGGGATGCACTGGGTTCGCCAGTGCCGGTTCCCCGATTCGGGAATCCCCGGCTAAGCTTGCTTGGCAGCTAACCGAGGCTTATCGCAGCCGTGCTACGCCCTTCATCGGCCCTTGACGCCAAGGCATCCACCATGGGCCCTTAGTAGCTTGACCACTACTAAAACTAACCTTGGCTCGTACTCGCTCGATATTCCCTTGTTAACGTGCAAAGGCGGTGGCCGCTTGGCCACCGCCCTATCAGCAGTAGCTTCACGGTTTTGGGGCCGGTTCAGATGAGGCTGTTCGCCAGGGTCATCTCACTCCGGGTGTCTGTCCGCCTTGGGAACGGGTCCCTCTCGACAGGCACCACGCCAGTATAGCAGTCCGGTTGGGGGTGTCAACAGGGTCTCGACCCGTTTCCTCAGGCCTCTGCGCCCCTTTACGGCCTGCTGGAGCCTTGTCCATAATCGCCCCCAAACCCCGACGTTCGCGCCCGCCAGAGGTGCCCATGATCATCGACGTCCACACCCACATCGTCCCCGACTCCTTCCCCCCCTCGCTGGGACGCGCGGCGGGCGAGACGTGGCCGCGGATGGTGCACCGCGAGCCGGGCAAGGCGGATCTGATGATCTCGGGCCGCAACCACCGCACCTGCACCGACCAGTGCTGGAACCTGGCCCGGCGCATCAGCGAGCTGCCCGAGCAGGGCATCGACCGCCAGGTGCTCTCCCCCTTCCCTCGCCTGCTGGACTACGGGCTGAACGCCCAGGACGGGCGTGATCTGGCCTCTTACCTTAATGAGACGATTGCAGGGATGGTCCAGCAGCACCCGGACCGGTTCATCGGCCTGGGCTCGGTACCGCTCCAGGACCCCGAGCTGGCGGCGCGCGAGCTGGTCAACGTGAAGGAGATGGGGCTGGCAGGTGTGGAGATCACGACCCATATCAACGCCGTCTCCCCCGGCGATGCGCGTTTCTGGCCCTTCTGGCGCGAGGTGGAGCGGTTGGGGCTGTGCGTGTTCGTCCACGCGGGCGATCCGACCTTCGTGGACCGCATCGTTGGCCCCAACTACCTGCGCAACGCAGTGGGCTTCCCCACGGAGAACACGCTGGCGTCATCGTCCATCGTGACAAGCGGGCTGATGGAGACGTGCCCCCAGCTGCGGGTGTGCTTCAGCCACGGGGCGGGCGGGTTCACCCTCCTGCTCCCCCGCATCCAGCAGCTGTGGCGCAACAGCGCCGAGCTGCGCGAGGCGATGCCCGCCGAGCCGGTCTCCTACGCGCGCAAGCTGTACTACGACGACATCTTCTTCGACCTGCGCGCCACGCGCTTCCTGCTGGACATGGTGGGCACGAGCCAGGTGGTCATCGGCTCCGACTACCCGCTCATGGCGCGCATCCACACACCGGAGCGGGAGTTCGCCGAACTCGGACTGACCGCGGCCGAGGCGGAGCTGGTCGGATGGCGTAACGCCGCGCGCTTCCTGGGCCTGGCCGACGCGAACTGACCGGCGTACGCCGCCGCGCCCAACGACATCCGCCGCATGACGGCCATGCAAACGCATGCGCCGTTTCATTGACTCGCATTTTGGCGTGTGATAACGGTAACGATTGGAATGCACCGAGGCTGACGCCTCAGGGAGTTGCGCCATGCCGCATGGATCAGTTCGGAAAGTGACCCTCATGGCGCTGGCAGCGCTGGGCGTGCTGAGCCTGGCCGCCTGCGCCACGCCCCAGAGCACCTTCTCGCCGGCCTCTGACGTCGCCGACAACATCAACACGATCTACGTGCTGGTGGTGACCGCCGCGACCATCGTTGGCTTCCTGGTGCTGGTGGCCATGGCCTACCTCATCATCCGCTTCCGGGCGCGTCCGGGTGGCAAGGCGCGCCAGATCCACGGCTCCAAAAAGCTGGAGATCGCCTGGACGCTGCTGCCCGCCGGTATCCTACTCATCATCGCCATCCCCGTCATGTTCTTCTTGAATGCCACCTCCCAGGCGGCGGCGGCGGACGCGGTGCAGGTGGAGGCCATCGGCCACCAGTGGTGGTTCGAGTTCCGCTACCCCGGCCTCGGGCCGGACGGGAAGGACCTGGTGACGGCCAACGAACTGGTGCTGCCCATCGGCCAGCAGGCGGGCATCACCCTCCACTCGGTGGACGTGCTCCACTCCTTCTGGGTCCCCGCCCTGGCTGGCAAGACCGACATGGTGCCCGGACGCACCAATCACCTCTCGCCCTTCACCCCCAACGAACTGGGCACCTTCTACGGACAGTGCGCCGAGTACTGCGGCCTGTCCCACGCCAAGATGCGCTTCCGGGTGAAGGTGGTGAGCCTGGGTGAGTTCGAGCAGTGGGTGGCTGCGCACAACGCCGCCGCCGCTGACCCGGCGGCAGGCACCGCCGCCGCCCGCGGCTGGGCGCTTTTCCAGACCCAGGGCTGCTCCGGCTGCCACACCATCAACGGCGTCAGCGCGGGCACCTTCGGCCCGAACCTCACCCTCTTCGGCGAGCGTTCCACCGTCGCGGCTGGCATCTTGGAATCGACCCAGGAGAATGTGGCCCAGTGGATCCACAACGTGCAGTCGGTCAAGCCGTTGCCCGTGACGGGGAGCATGCCCTCCTACAAGGACACGCTCACTGACGCGCAGGCCATGGATCTGGCGGCGTACCTCAAGAGCCTGACGGTCAACTAGCAGCAGTCCCGGGGAGCAGAAACACCATGGCAGCGAACATCGGCATCCTGCGGCGGCCCGTGGCCCCCACCGGCATCTGGAGCTGGGTCACCACCGTCGACCACAAGCGCATTGGCATCCTGTACGGGGCCTCAGCGCTGTTCTTCTTCGTCCTGGCTGGGCTGGAGGCGCTGCTCATGCGCGCCCAGCTGGCCACACCCGACGCGTCCGTGGTGAGCGCGGACACCTACAACTCCCTGTTCACGATGCACGGGACCACCATGGTCTTCCTGGTGGTGATGCCCGCGGGAGCGGCGTTCTTCAACTACATGATCCCGCTGCTCATCGGCGCGCGGGACGTGGCCTTCCCCCGTCTGAACGCTCTCTCCTACTGGCTCTACATCTTCGGGGCGATCCTCATCAACTTCTCCTTCTTCATGGGCGCCTTCCCCAAGCAGAGCTGGGTGGGCTACTCGCCCCTCACCAGCCACGTGTTCAACCCCGGCTCGGGAGTCGACTACTGGATCCTGGGGCTGCAGGTGCTGGGCCTGGGCACCCTGATCGCCGGCTTCAACTTCGTCATCACCATCCTGAACCTGCGCGCCCCCGGCATGACCATGATGCGCATGCCCATCTTCGTGTGGATGACGCTCATCATCTCGTTCCTGGTCATCTTCGCCTTCCCGCCGCTGACCGTGGCGCTGACGATGCTGATGCTCGACCGGTTCTTCGACACCAACTTCTTCGTGGACATCAAGGCTGGCTCCGACCCCCTGCTCTGGCAGCACCTGTTCTGGGTGTTCGGCCACCCAGAGGTGTACATCCTGATCCTGCCGGCCATGGGCATCGTCTCCGACGTGCTGCCCACCTTCTCCCGCAAGCCGCTGTTCGGGTACGCCACGGTGGTGTTCGCGGGCGCGGCCATCGCCTTCCTGGGCTTCGGCGTGTGGGCGCACCACATGTTCACCTCCGGCATGGGCGGGTGGGCGAATGCCGCCTTCTCCGGCGCCACCATGACCATCGCCGTGCCCACGGGCGTGAAGATCTTCAACTGGCTGGGCACGATGTACGGTGGGCAGTTGCGCTTCTCCACCCCCATGCTCTTCGCCCTGGGTTTCGTCTCCATGTTCATGCTGGGCGGTCTGTCCGGCGTGATGCACGCCGCGGTGCCGGTGGACGGGCAGCAGCACGACACCTACTTTGTCGTGGCCCACTTCCACTACGTCCTGTTCGGCGGCTCCATCTTCGGGCTGACCGCGGGCACCTACTACTGGTTCCCCAAGTTCTCCGGCCGGATGCTGAGCGAAAAGCTGGGCAAGGCGCACTTCTGGCTGATGCTCATCGGTTTCAACCTCACGTTCATGCCCATGCACATCGTGGGCATCCTGGGCATGCCCCGGCGCATCTACACCTACTCGCCTGACCAGAACTGGGGCACGCTCAACGCGCTGATCTCCTTCGGCGCGCTGGTGCTCGCCTTCTCCATCCTGCTGTTCATCATCAACATCGTGCGTTCCTTCCGCTCCGGCGAGAAGGCGCCCATGAACCCGTGGGGTGCGAGCACCCTGGAGTGGACCATCCCCTCCCCGCCCCCGCACTACAACTTCGCCGTGGTGCCCACCGTCTCCTCCCAGCACCCGCTGTGGGACGAGGAGGCCAACGTCATCGAGCCCCCGGCCGTGCCCGCCGCCGAGGAGCCGCAGATGCCGGCTCCCTCCTACTGGCCCGTGGTGCTTGCCGGGAGCATCACCATGATCGCGGGCGGGCTCATCATCTACGCAGGCATGTCCTGGGCGGGCATCGCGGTCATGGCAGCCTTCGGAGCCCTGGGCCTGCGGGCGATCTACGGATGGATCTTCGAGCCTCCCTACGCCGAGGGCGCGGGACACCATCACGCCTAGGCGCCACGCCTAGGGCACGAGGAACAGCATGCAATACGTCGCTGGCATAGACCCCCACCGCACTTCCACGGGACTGTCCAACCGCAAGATGGTCATGTGGGCCTTCCTGGGCTCGGACGTCCTCTTCTTCGGCACCCTCATCGGCACCCACATGGTCTACCGTGGCGCCGGGGCGGGGCCCCGTGAGGAGCTGCTGGACATCCCCATCACCTCCATCAGCACCTTCGTCCTGCTCATGAGTTCGCTGGCCATGGTGCTGGCGCTGGCGGCTATCCAGCGGGGGAACCTGGGCTCCTTCCGCCTGTGGACGGCAGCCACCGCCACCCTGGGCATGGTCTTCATCGGCTTCCAGATGTACGAGTTCACGGTGTTCGCCCATGAGGGACTCACCCCACGCTCCAACATCTTCGGGACGACGTTCCTCGTCATGACCGGCTTCCACGGCGCTCACGTGACCGTGGGCATCCTGTGGCTCTGGTCTCTCTTCTTCGCCTCCTTCAAGGGCAAGGTTCGGCAGGCGACCTCCCTGGACGTGGAGGTGGCCGGGCTGTACTGGCACTTCGTCGACATCGTCTGGATCGTGATCTTCGGCGTGGTCTACCTCATCGGCGCCTACGGGGCCGAGGCGGTGGAGGGGGCCACGCACGCTGCCGCCCGGCTGGGCCTGGGCTAGAGGAGACACCACATGGCGCACGAACACGCTACCCACGCCCCGGCGGAGCACCACCCCGGGCCCGGCCTCTACGTCAGGATCGGCATCACGCTGGTGGTGCTGACGGCGCTGGAAGTCGCGGTATTCTACTTCGACTTCCCGCAGATCGTGATGACGCTGATCCTCCTGGCACTGAGCACGGCCAAGTTCGTGCTGGTGGTCGGGTACTTCATGCATCTGAAGTTCGACGACTCGCGCTTCATGTGGCTCTTCGTCTTCCCGCTGGTGGTGATGGCTGCCATCGGCATCGCGCTGTTGGCGCTGTTCTACCACTTCACGGGCTGATACCCTTCGCAGAGAACGGGGCGATACCTGGCGGCCCCCTTCGGGGCGCCGCTGCGTGTCAGGGGAGGAACCGTGGTCGCGCTGCACTCGGCTGGAGGAGCCCCCCTGTGGGCCATCTGGTCGCTCGACCCCCTCGCCTTCACCCTCATCCCGCTGGCGGCCCTCCTGTACGCGCGTGGGCTGCGCTCCCTGGGCCCGCACCGGCACTTCCACGCGGGCCTGCGCCCCTGGAGCTTCTTCGGGGGCCTGACGGTCATCGCCCTGGCCCTGGTGAGTCCGCTGGACGCCCTCACCGACGACCGGTTCTGGGCGCACATGACCCAGCACGTGCTGCTGATGCTGGTGGGCGTGCCGCTGGTGCTGCTGGGCGCCCCGGTATTGCCCATGATGCGCGGTGTGCCGCGCGGGGTGCGCAGACGCGCACTCATCCCTCTGTTCAATGCCAGACCGGTGCGCCTGGCGCTGCGCATCGTCTCTCGGCCACTGGTGGCCCTGGGGCTGCTGGTCATCGCCCTGATCGGCTGGCACCTGCCCGCCGCCTACGATGCCGCCGTGACCAACGCCTGGGTGCATACGGCCCAGCACATCTCCTTCGCCACGGGCGCCTACCTGTTCTGGTGGAACGTCATCGACCCCACCCCCCTGCGCGCCAACCTGGCCCCGTTGGTACGGGTGCCCTACGTGTTCGTGGCCATGCTGCCGAACTTCATCCTCAGCGCCTTCCTCACCTACTCCCCTGCGGCCTGGTACAGCGTCTACGCGCAGGGAATGAGCGCCGATGCGGCCCTGGCCGACCAGCAGGCGGGCGGGCTCATCATGTGGATCCCGGGGGCGTTCATCATGCTCTTCGCCCTGCTGGGCGTGTTGGCCCAGGCGATGCGGCGGGAGGAATCGAGCCAGCGTGAGCGGGAGGGCGCCGGGCTCAGCGCAGGCTGAAAGCCTCGGAGAGGCGCGCTGTCTCATGTTGGGTGAGCACCCGGTCGGCGGCGCTGGCGCAGTCGGCCAGCTGCTCCGCATCATCCACGCCCACCGCCACACTGGTCGCGTCCGCCGCCAGGGCCCAGGCCAGCGTCCCCTGCGCAAGCGAGATGCGCCGCACCCAAGCCAGGCGGCGCAGCATGGCGATGCCTGGCTGCACGCCACTGAATTCCGGCTCCTGGAAGAAGGGGTAGGCCTTGCGCACCGGGTCAGCCCGGAAGTCTGGGCAGGAACGGTAGGCGCCGGACAGCAGCCCCATGCCCAGCGGGCGCAGCGCCATGAGCCCCGCGCCCGCCCGCTGGCTGGCTGCGCCCAGGAAGGGCACTGAACCCGGCTCCAGCAGGTTGAACGGCTCCTGGTAGCAGGCGAAGCCCGGCTGCCCCCCGAAGGCGGTCAGGGTCTCCTCTCCTCCATTGGCCACCCCCACCAGCGCACCTTGCCCATGGCCCGCAGGTGCTCCATCTCCCGGACGATATCCTCGCGCCAGGCGGGTGCGATGGGCCCATGCACCACCAGCACATCCAGGTAATTGGTGCCCAGGCGCTGAAGGCTCGCATCCAGGGCAGCCCGCAGGTAGTCCGGTGCCAGGTTCAACGTCAGGTGGCCCGTCTCCGAGCGCACCAGACCCGCCCGCCCCACGATGACGATGTGCTCCCGGAACCCCTGCACCGCCATCCCCAGGAGCGTCTCGGACGCGCCCAGCCCGTACAGGTCTGCGGTTTCGAAGGTGTTGATGCCCCGGTCCAAAGCTGCGGAGCGTCACCGCGCCGCCAGGTCCGTGGGCTGGATGCCGGCGCGCAGCAATCGCTCGACGCCCCGCGTGCTCAGGCTCACGGCAGAAACGCGCAGGTTGCTTCTGCCCAGCTGGAGGTAGCGCATGCACCCTCCCTTTCCGGCGGCTGAAGGGCGGGCCGCGATGCGGCCCGCCCTCGATTAGTGCGCTCAGCCCCGCGCTAGGCGGCGGAGGAGAGGTTGAAGACCCACAGCAGCGAGCCCACGTAGATCACCGGCACCAGGAGTGCCAGGTGTCGCGCCGGAGCCAGGGCCTTGTCCTTGAAGGAGCGGATGATCAGGTAACCCAGGGACATGAGCCCGATGGCGGAGCCCGCAGCCACGAAGTGCTCCGGCTGCATCTGGCCCAGGAGCGGGCCATCGCCGTGGAACAGATCCGCGTAGAAGATGATGGTCAGGTTGAAGGCGCAGGAGCCGTAGATGTTGCCGATCACCAGGCCGTAGGAGCGGCGCACCGCCGCGGTGATGGTCACCGAGGCCTCGGGCAGCGTGGTGACGATGGACACGGCCAGCACGCCCATGAAGGAGGCGCCCAGGCCGGAGATCTCCGCGATGGCGTCGGCGCTGTTGGCCAGGAACGGAGCCGCCGCGATGATGGCCCCCGCGGCCACCAGGAAGCCCACCCAGGCGACCCACGCCTTCTTGGTGGGGAAATCGTCTGCCACCACCGGCTGATCGGTGGGCGAGGAGGAGTTGCGGCCCGCGTCGTACACGCGCTTCATGCCGTAGAAGTACACGGCGATGAGTACCAGGCCGCCCACGCTGGTGGGGCCCACTTGCACATCGCCCCACAGCCCGATGCCCAGCGCCAGCACGCCCAGCAGCACCGATACCAGCACCAGTATCTGCGTGTCCTTGGGCTGGTCGCCGAACAGGTTCCGCACGCCGAACAGCAGCGCCACCATGGCGATGGTGAAGATGTTGATCATGTCGGCGCCGAACACGTTGCCCAGGGCCAGGCCAGGGGCGTCGATGAGCACCGCCGAGATGTTGGTCACGAGTTCAGGCAGCGAGGTGGCGATGCTCACCAGCACCGTGCCCACCCACAGCGCGCCCCAGCCCGTGGATTCAGCGATCTCGTCACCGTAGCGGGCCAAGGCGATACCCGCCAGCACCACCACCAGGGCGGTGCCAAAGAAGACCGGTACTGCGACACTCAGGGAGTCCATACGGGGTGCGACCTCTCAGGGCGGACGCGTGCGCGCCGCGGTGGAATACGAGCGGGGCGGAGGGTATCATAGGCGCGCTCGCACGGGCACCGGTTCCAGGAGCGGCCCGCGCGTAAGACCTCGTCAGGAGCGAAGCACATGGCGGATATCGCCGCACTCAGCAAGACCGCACAGGCCCTGGTGGCGCCGGCCAAGGGCATCCTGGCCGCCGACGAGTCCACCGGCACCATCAAGCGCAGGCTCGACTCCATCGGCGCCGCCAACACCGAGGAGAACCGGCGCGACTACCGCGAGATGCTCTTCCGCACCCCCGGTGTGGAGGCCTACCTGTCCGGCGTGATCCTCTACGACGAGACGCTGCGCCAGAAGGGCGCCGACGGCACACCCCTAGTGGACGTGCTGACCCGCAGCGGCATCATCCCCGGCATCAAGGTGGACACCGGCGCCAAGGCGCTGGCGGGCGCTCCGGGTGAGCTGGTGACCGAGGGGCTGGACGGGCTCCGCGAGCGTGCGCAGGAGTACTACGCCCTGGGCGCGCGGTTCGCCAAGTGGCGCGCGGTCATCACCATCGGCGCGGGCATCCCCACCTCCTACTGCATCGACACCAACGCCCACGCGCTGGCCCGCTACGCCGCCATCTCCCAGGAGGCGGGGCTGGTGCCCATCGTGGAGCCCGAAGTGCTCATGGACGGCGACCACTCCATCGAACGGTGCGAGGAGGCCACCGAGGCCACGCTGCGCGAGGTGTTCCGCCAGCTGGCGGCCCAGCGCGTGAGCCTGGAGGGCATGCTGCTCAAGCCCAACATGGCGGTCTCCGGGTCCGATGCCAAGAACCGCGCGGGCACCGCAGAGGTTGCCGAGCGCACCGTGCGCGTCTTCGCGCGCACGGTTCCGGCGGCCATGCCCGGCATCGTGTTCCTCTCCGGAGGACAGCCGGACGATGAGGCCACCCTGAACCTGCAGTCGATCGCCAAGGAGGGCGAGCGCGTGTGCGCCCCCTGGCAGCTCTCCTACTCCTACGGGCGCGGCCTGCAGGCCCTGCCCCTGAAGACCTGGGGAGGGAAGAAGGAGAACGTGGCGGCGGCGCAGAAGGCCTTCGCCCACCGGTGCAGGCTCACCAGCGCGGCGCGTCAGGGCACCTACTCCTCGGCCATGGAGGAGGAGTTGGCGAGCGCCTAGCCGCCCAACACCCCGTTCAGCACAGAAGGGCCGCTCCCTCGGAGGGGGCGGCCCTTCTTCATGCCCGTGCTGGGTGCGAGAGGCCTAGAGCAACGGCTGCACGGCCTCCACCACCGTGCGGGCCTTGGCGCGCGCCTCCTCCACCGATGCCCCGCGCGCCAGCCCCACGCCCATGCGCCGGTGCCCGGACACCTGCGGCTTGCCGAACAGACGCAGACCGGTGCCCGGCGCCGCCAAGGCCTCGGCCAGGCCCGCGAAGCGCACCTGCGAGGAGTCGCCTGACACCAACAGCGCGCAGGAGGCCGATGGGCCGTGCAGGGTGATGGGCGGCACCGGCAGGCCGAGCACCGCCCGCACGTGCAGGGCGAACTCCGACAGGTCCTGGGAGATGAGCGTCACCATGCCCGTATCATGTGGGCGCGGAGAGACCTCCGAGAAGTAGACCGTCTCATCCTGGACGAACAGCTCCACGCCGAAGATGCCCGTCCCGCCCAACGCGTCGGTCACCGTGCGGGCGATGCGCTGCGCCTCGGCCAGCGCCGCCTCGCGCATGGGCTGCGGCTGCCACGACTCGCGGTAATCCCCGTCCACCTGCAGATGGCCGATGGGCGCGCAGAAGGCCGTGCCTCCCGCGTGGCGCACCGTCAGGAGCGTTATCTCGTAGTCGAAGGGGATGAACCCCTCCACGATGACGCGCGAGCCCGCCGCTCGCGCGTTGGCCAGGGCGTACTCCCACGCCCCGCCCGCCGCCTCCGGTGTGCGCACCACCGATTGCCCCTTGCCAGAGGAACTCATCACGGGTTTGACCACGCACGGGGTGCCGATGGCCGCCACCGCCTCGCGGTACTCCTCAAGGCTCCCCGCGAACCGGTAAGGCGAGGTGGGCAGCCCCAACTCCTCGGCGGCCAGGCGCCGGATGCCCTCCCTATCCATGGTCAGCCGCGTGGCACGTGCCGTGGGAATCACCCGCCAGCCCTCGGCCTCCAGCTCCAGCAGGGTGGGCGTGGCGATGGCCTCCACCTCCGGCACGATCAGGTGCGGGGCCTCCGCCTCCACCAGCGCGCGCAGGGCCGCCCCGTCCAGCATGTTCAGCACGTGCGCGCGGTGCGCCACCTGCATGGCGGGCGCGCCCGCGTACCGGTCGGCAGCGATGACCTCTACGCCTAATCGCTGCGCCTCGATGGCCACCTCCTTGCCCAGTTCTCCGGAGCCCAGGAGGAGCAGGCGCACCGCGCCCGGCGCCCCCGGCGTGCCCAGGGCGCCCGGCGCGGGCTGGGGAGGGGGAGTCTTACCCATTGTCGGAGTAGCGCATCTTGTTCAGGCGGCCGAAGTTGTGGAGGCTGCGCACCCAGCGCACGGTGCCGGAGCGCGAGCGCATCACCAGCGACTCGGTCTCTGCGCCACCCGCGAAGTAGCGCACCCCGCGCAACAGTTCGCCGGTGGACGCGCCTGTGGCGGAGAAGAACACATCGTCCCCGGCCACCAGCTCCTCGGTGGAGTACACCCGGTCGGGGTCCGCGCCCTTGGCCACCGCCTCGGCCCGCTCCTCGGGGGTGCGGGGCCACGGCTTGCACTGGATCTCCCCGCCGATGCAGCGGATCGCCGCCGCCGTCAGCACCCCCTCCGGGCTGCCGCCGATGCCCATGAGCATCTGCACCCCGGAGTCGGGCATGGCCGCCTGGATGCCGGCGGCCACGTCGCCGTCGGAGATGAGCTTGACGCGCGCGCCTGTGGCGCGGATCTGCCCCAGCAGGTCGGCATGGCGCGGGCGGTCCAGCACCGTCACCGTCACCTCCTCCACCGCAAGGCCCGTGGCCTTGGCGACGCGCCGGATGTTGTTCTCCACCGTATCGTTGATATCGATGGCCCCGCGCGCCTCCGGGCCGACGGCGATCTTGTCCATGTAGAAGAACTCGGTGGGCACGTTCATGGCGCCCTGCTCGGCCATGGCGATGGCTGCGATGGCCCCTGGCAGGCCCTTGGAGAGCAGCGTGGTGCCATCGATGGGGTCCACGGCGATGTCCACCTTGGGGTCGGAGCCGTCGCCGATGCGCTCGCCCACGTACAGCATGGGCGCCTCGTCCTTCTCGCCCTCGCCGATCACCACCACCCCGTCCATGCGGATGCCGCCCAGGGTGTGGCGCATGGCGTCCACCGCCGCCCCGTCCACCAGGTTCTTGTCGCCGAAGCCCATGTGCCGGGCCCCCGAGAGCGCCGCCGCCTCGGTCACCCGCACCAGCTCCATGGCCAGGTTCCGTGAGATGGGCTGACGCCTGCGCTGCTGTGCCATCGCTTGAGTCTCCTTACCTGCGTGAGGGTCGGGCGGGCGGGGAAGCCCGCGCCGGGCGATGATAGCCCAACGCGCCTCTAGGCTGTGCGCGCACGCGTGTTAGACTCGCCCCAGCAACACCCAGGAGGCGCGCCATGGCAGACGCCCCGGACGCGTTCGTTCCCCTCTGCAAGCTCTCCGAGGTCCCTCAGGGCGAGGGGAAGCACTTCCGTCCCTCCACCGGCCGCTGGCGCAACAAGGCCATGGCCATCTTCGAGGAGAACGGGCGCTACCACGCCCTGAACTTCATCTGCCCGCACCAGGGCGGCCCCATCGCCGCGGGGCCCATCAAGGACGGGATCGTGGAGTGCCCCTGGCACGCGTGGCGCTTCCACGCGGACACGGGTCTGTCCACCGAGGCCGACGGCGATTGCCTGACCGTCTACGAGACCAAGGTGGAGGGCGACACCCTCTACGTGGGCGGCATCAAGCGCCCGCCCACCTGGCGCGCGTAGCCCCGGAGCCTCCCCATGCCACCCGTGCTCATCTCCCGGCGCTTCGACTTCTCCTCCTCCCACCGTTACTACCGTGACGAATGGAGTCAGGAGGAGAACGAGCGCGTCTTCGGCCTGTGCGCGCTCCCCAACGGACACGGTCACAACTACACCCTGGAGGTGGGGGTGGCGGGCGAGCCCGACCCGGTCACCGGCATGGTGGTGAACCTGGTGGACCTGAAGGATGCCGTGGACGGGGTGCTGGAGGCGTTCGACCACCGACACCTGAACCTGGACACCCCCTACTTCGCCGAGACGATCCCCACCACGGAGAACCTGGCCGTGGTGTTGTGGGGGCTCATCGAGGCATCGCTCACGCAGGTGCCGGGCACCTGCACGCTGGCGCGCCTGCGCCTGTACGAGACCGACGACCTGTATGTCGAGTTCTTCGGCCAGTACGCACAGGAGTCGCTCGCATGAGCGCCCCTCTGGTGCACCTCTCACGCCACTACACCTTCGCGGCCACCCACCGCCTCTACGCCGATGACCTGTCCATGGCGGAGAACCAGCGCATCTTCGGCAAGTGCGCCAACCCCAACGGCCACGGCCACAACTACGGCCTGACCGTCACCGTGGCAGGCCCGGTGGACCGGGCCAGCGGCATGGTGATGGGGCTGGACGAACTGGACGCTCTGGTGCGCCGCCACGTGCTGGACATCTACGACCACCGCCACCTGAACAGGGACGTGGAGGACTACCTCGCTCTGGTGCCCACGGGTGAGAACATCGCCCTGCGCGTCTTCCAGCGGCTGGAGGGTCCCCTGGGTGGGCTGCTGCGCCAGGTCATCGTGGACGAAACGCGCAACAACCGGTTCGTCCATCCGGTCCGCAACGCCCCCTAGGAGACGCCCCCATGCCTGATGCCCCCTCCGGCCCCGACGCGCTGCTCGCCGGCAAGCGCGCGCTCATCACCGGCGCCTCCTCCGGCATCGGCGCGGAGATGACGCGCCGCCTGCTGGGCCACGGGGCGCGCGTCGCGCTGGTGGGGCGCAGCGTGGATCGCCTGCGCCCCGTCGCCGCAGGGGCGAGCGAGGGAGCGACGATGCTGCTGGCGTGCGATGTGCGTCACGATGCCGCCGTGCGTGCCACCGTAGAGGCCGTGGAGCGCAAGTGGGGCGGGGTGGACCTGCTCATCAACTCCGCCGGGGTGTTCAAGGTGGTCCGGTTGCAGGAGATGTCCAACGAGGACTGGGACGAGCTCTGGCAGATCAACGTCAACGGCACGGTCTACGCCACACGCGCCGTCCTGCCCGGCATGCTGGAGCGGGGGGACGGAATCATCATGACCCTCTCCTCCATCGCCGCGCACCGCGCCTTCTCCCACACCACCGGCTACGCCGCCTCCAAGCACGCCGTCACCGGCTTCGCCCGCGCCCTCTCCACCGAGGTGCGCCGCAAGGGGGTGAAGGTGGTCAACGCCTTCATCGGCCCGGTGGACACGCCAATCTGGGACGGGCTGGAGACCCCGCTGGAGCGCGAAGAGATGCTCACCGTCCAGGAGGTGGGCAACGCCCTGATCAACGCCATCACCATCTCCCCCCGCCAGGTGCTGGAGGACGTTTTGATCCTCCCCCAGCGCGGCATCTACTACTAGGCGCGGCCCCGCTCGATGCGCTCGCTCGTCTGAAGGGGGACACCCCCTGGGCACCCTGCGGGTGCCGAACCCCCGGCGGGGGGAGGTGCCCTCCCCCACTGCACCCCCCTAGCCCGGACACACCCGGGCTTGTCGGCGTTCTTGGGGGCTGCGCCCCACACACAATCGCGAACTATGCAGGCTGCCCGGTGCGAGCCCGGGGGGAGCGGGGGACGAAGGGCCCCGGAATGAGGGCGAGCGGGGCC
>JAYQTA010000011.1:0-70829 GCA_038147155.1 Candidatus Australimonas brisbanensis | reverse complement strand
GAGGCCTGGCGCATCAGCCGGGGCCTCGCCCCCCGCGCGCTACCCACCCCCACACCCGCGCCCAGTGCGACGTCCACGCCCACCCCTGTGGCGACACCCCCACCGGTGCCCGCCGGCACCCCAACGCCCGCGCCCGGTGGTGGCGGCGGGTGCAACCGCGGCAGCGGCGCCCCGGGAGATGCCGCCGGGGGGTTGGCGGTGGCGGTGCTGGGGGTTTCTGGCTTACTGGCTTGCAGGAGGTTCCTCGCATGACCCGCACCGCACCGCTGTTCGCCCTCCTGCTGGCCGGCCTGGCCCTCCTGGCCGCCTGCGCGAGCCTCGCGCCCACCACCACGCCCACCGCCACGCCCACGCCGGAACCCACGCCGACGCCCACCCCGGAGCCGGTGGGCTACAGCCCCATCGACGAGGCGCCCGAGGGGTTCGCCACCCACATCGAGCCCGGCGCGGGCTACGCCTTCCACCACCCCGCCACCTGGAGCGCGGCGAACGAGCCGCTGGGCCCATCGCAGGTGGTGCTGGTGAGCGGCGACGGCGACGTGCGCCTCGACGGGTTCGCCATCGCGGACTCATCCACCGTGACGCTGGGGGAGCGCCTCCAGCAGGTGCTCGACACCATCACCCCCTACCTGAGCGCCTCGTTCACCTTGGAGCGCGATGGCACCGTGACGCTGCCATCGGGTCTCGAGGCCGCGCGCGCCACGGTGCGCACCTCCCGCGACGGTGTGGCGTGGGAGCACCGCGTGCAGGTGGCCCAGCGACGCCTGGTGACGGTGGCGCTGGAACTGAGCGGGCCCACGGCCACCGCCACGGCACAGGCCACCGACTGGGGCGCCACGCTGGACTCGCTGGTGCTCTTCTCTCCCGCCCCCTACGGCGTCGCTCGCAACCGCTCGCTCACCATAGCCTGGTCCGACCCCATCACTCTGGACCCGGCGCTCTCTCGCGAGGGGCGCTCGCACCTGTACGTGGCGCACCTGTTCAGCGGGCTGGTGCGCCTGGACGCGGACATGCAGCCCGCCCCTGACCTGGCCGAACGGTGGGAGGTCGACGCGACGGGCACCGTCTACACCTTCACCCTGCGCGACGGGCTCACCTTCCACGACGGCGGCCCCCTCACGGCCCAGGACGTGGCCTACTCCCTGGAGCGCGCCGCTGACCCCGCGCTGCGCTCCCCCACCGCCGCCCTCTACCTGGGCGATATCGTGGGCGTGGCGGACAAGCTAGCGGGACAGGCCGATTCGCTGGCAGGGGTGGAGGTGGTGGATGAGCGCACGGTGCGCATCACCATCGATGCCCCCAAGGCCTACTTCCTGGCCAAGCTCGCCTACCCCACCGCAGCGGTGGTGGATCGACGCAGCGCCTCACGTGACCCCTACGGTTGGTGGGAGCGCACGCCGCTGGTGGGTTCGGGGCCCTACATGCTCAAGGAGTGGGATGAAGGCGCATCGGTGGTGCTGGAGCGGTTCGAGGACTATCACCAGCCCGCGATGCTGGAGTTCGTGGTGCTGGCCTTCAACGCCGGGCCGTCCATGGCCGCCTACGAGGCGGACCTGGTGGACGTTGCGTTCATCGGTGGGGCGGACGTTGACCGCGCCGAGGACCCGGCCTCCGGCATGGGGGGCCAGCTGCGCATCTTCCCCCAGCTCAACACCCACTACCTGGGCTTCAACACCCGCAAGGCCCCCTTCGACGACCCGCAGGTGCGCCGCGCCTTCGCCCTGGCCGTCGACGCCGAGCGCCTCGCCGAGGTGGTTTACGGGAACCTGGTCACCCCCGCCCGAGGATTGCTGCCTCCGGGGCTGCCCGGGTTCGACCCGGCGCTGGAGGGCATCGGCCACGACCCGGCGGGCGCGCGCGCCGCGCTTGCCGCTTCGCGCTACGGCGGCCCGGACGGCCCGCCCGCGGTGGTGTTCACCACCGCGGGCACGGGCTCCATCACCCCGGACCTGGAGCTGCTGATCGCGGGCTGGCGCGAGGCCCTGGGGGTGGAGGTGAGCGTGCGCCAGTTGGACCCCGCCGCCTACTACTACCGGCTGGCGGACGAGGTGGACGGGCTGTTCGACTTCGGGTGGATCGCCGACTACCCGGATCCGGAGAACTTCCTAGACCTGCTGCTGCACTCCGGTGCAGTGGAGAACAACATCGGCCGCTACGCCTCGCCGGTGTTCGATGGACTGCTGGAGCGGGCGCGCACCGAGCAGGACCACGACGAGCGCATGTCGCTCTACCAGGAGGCCGAGCGGGTGCTGCTGGCGGATGCGGCCATCGCCCCTCTGTTCCACGCGCCGGACTACGTGCTGGTGCGACCCAACGTGGACGGGTTCAGCGTGAGCCCGCTGGGCATCCCGCTCTTCACCCAGGTGCGCGTGCGGCCCCAGGAGTGAGGCCGCCCGCCCTGGGGCGGGAAGGGGCAGGGCCCTAGCCCTGCTCCGCCCAGTCCACGGGCTCCTTGCCGAGCGATTCGAGGATGGCGTTGACGAACATCTCGTCGGTCACGCCGCCCACGAACTCCGCGGAGTCGTTGATGACCGTCTTGGGGACGCCCATCACCCCGAAGGCGCGGGACATGTCCGGGAATTCGGACGCCTCCACCACCTCGGCACGGATGTGGGGGTTGGCCATCGCCATCGCGTGGGCCGCACGGGCCACACGGGGGCAGTGGGGTCAGGTGGGTGTGACGAACACCCGCAGGTGCACCGCCTGATCCACGTGCTCGCGCACCGCGGCGGCCACCGGCTCGCGCAGCTGCACCGCGCCTGTGGAGAGGGCCTGGATGTCGCCGAGGATCGTGGGGAACTCGTTGCCCACCGGCGCGCCGTAGAAGCGGACGTGCCCACCCTCGTCGTCACCCATCACCAACGCGGGCAGCTGCTCGATGCCCAGGCGCTTGGCCTCCGCTGCGCCGTCACCTCGCGCGTCCAGCACCTCCAGCCGCAGCTTGGGTGAGAGGGAGGCCACGTCCTCGATGAGCTCGCGCGTCATCTTGGCCATCTCGGCCGCCTGGGGGTTCGGCTCCTGGCCGGGCAGCGAGAGCATGGAGCGTACCGGCGATTCGGTGAACAGGCGCAGGCGCACCTCGTTCTCCAGCACGGGAACGAAATGCTCCTCCAGGTACTTGCGGTCCTCATCGCGCAGCAGCGACATCGGTGCCTCCCACGGGGCCGGGCTCGAACGTGTGATGCGATTGTACCGGACTTCGGTGCGGGCCCGCGCGCCCTCAGGCGCGCGGGGCGCGCCTCCAGACGTACCAGACACGCTGGAGGACGGTGAACCCGGCGACGGCGGCGATGACGCCCAGGGCCCACAGGACATAGCCCGACAGCAGCCCCGCGCCCAGCACCACGATGCGCTCCGGGCGGCCCAGCACGCCCACGTCGCCCTCGATGTCCAGCCCCTCGGCACGCGCCCGCGTGTAGGAGACCATCACCGAGGCCACCAGCGCCGCGATGGCCAGCACCACCCCCAGCTCATGCCCCTCCCGCACGTAGAACATGGCGATGCCCGCGAGGACCACCGCCTCGCCCAGCCGGTCCATCACCGAGTCGAAGAACGCACCGAACACCGAGGCCTTCCCGCCCAAACGCGCGACGGCCCCGTCGAACATGTCCATGACGGCCCCGGCCAGCATCACCACCCCGCCCCAGAAGATGCTCCCCTCCGCCAGCAGCCACGCCCCGGCGCACGCCACCAGGAAGCCCGCGAAGGTCAGCAGGTTGGGCCCAACGTGCAGCGCCAGCAGCACCCGGGCGATGGGGTGGGAGAAGTAACGCGAGGCCCACACCTTGGCGGGGACACGCAGGGCCGTCGGGATGCTCATCGCGCTTGCTCCTGCCGGTGCTCCCGGCGCCACAACAATGAGCGGTAGTAGGTGAGCACCCGCTCAGCCACCACCTCCCATCGGTACTGCTCCACGCTGATGCGCCCACGGGCGCCCATCTCCCTGGCCATGGCAGGGTCGTTGATGAGCCGCTCCAGCGCCCAGGCCAGCTCCGCGTCATCCTTGGGCTTGACCAGCAGGCCCTCCACCCCGGAGGCGATGACGCGCTTGAAGCCGTCGATGCGCGTTGCCACGATGGGCGTACCCGCCGCCATCGCCTCCAGCAGCACGATGCCAAAGGACTCGCGCCCGGTGTTGGGGGCGCAGTAGATGTCGGCGGTCTGGTAGTAGCGGGGGATGTCCGCCCAGGGCACACCACCCACGAACTCCACGTCCGCCACGTTGCGCTCGGCGATCAGGCCCGCCACCTCCTCTCCGGGGTCGCCCGCACCCACCACGATGAGCCGGGTGTTGGGGTGACGCCACTTGAGGCGCGCGTAGGCCATGACCAGGTACTTGAGCCCCTTGCGCCGCTCCATGCGCCCCAGGAACAGGATGTTGGTCTTGCCGTCCTGGAAGCGCGACATGGGCGGGAGCGGGGCCGAGAAGCGGTCCACGTCCACCCCGTTGGGGATGATCTCGTAGTCACCGGGGTAGTAGCGGGAGACGAACTCCAGGGCGGCGCGCGAGACGGCGATGCGCCCGTCCAGCTTGCGGAACCAGCGCCGCGACAGGTACCCCCACAGCCGGTAGAACCGGGTGCCCTTGTAGGAGTGGAAGGTGCCGACGTTCACCGCATCGGAGCAGTTGAGCACCGTCAACGGGAGGGCCGGGGCCAGCGGCTCGTGCAGGTGGACGATGTCGAAGCGCTCGCGCTCCAGCAGTTCGCGCACCTGCGGCTCCAGCCACACGGAGAAGGAGATGCGGGCGACCGCCCCTCCCGAGGGCACGGGCACGGGGCGGCCCATGGGGATGAAGTCCGGCTCCAGCTCGCGCGAAGAGGCGTTGGCCAGAGGGGCGATGACCTTGACGGTGTGCCCCTTGGCACGCAGCTGGAAGGCCAGGTTGCGGATGTGGTCGTTCACCCCTCCGGGCGCGCCATAGTCGTAGGGCGAGACCAGCGCAACCTTGAGGCTGCGCTGGTCATCGCCCGTCTCGGCCACGATGCCCGTGCGGGGCTGGCTCGTCACGACAGGCCTCCGGTCCGGCTAGGCGTCGCCCTTGATGAACGCCTCCACCATAGCGTGGGCCTCGTCATCGGTGTACTGGATGGGCGGGGACTTCATGAAGTAACCGGAGGGGCCCTTCAGCGTGCCCGACACACCCCGGTCCATGGCGATCTTGGCGGTGCGCACCGCGTCCACCACCACGCCGGCGGAGTTGGGCGAGTCCCACACCTCCAGCTTGAGTTCCATGTTCAGGGGAACGTCACCGAAGGTGCGTCCCTCGATGCGGATGTGGCACCACTTGCGGTCCTTGAGCCACGGCACGTAGTCCGAGGGGCCCACGTGCACGTTCTCACCGCCCAGGTCGTAGGGCAGCTGGGAGATGACGGCGTTGGTCTTGGACTCCTTCTTGGACTCCAGGCGCTCGCGCTCCAGCATGTTCATGAAGTCGGTGTTGCCGCCGAAGTTCAATTGATAGGTGCGCTCGATCTTCACGCCACGGTCGCGGAACAGGTTCGTGAGCACCCGGTGGGTGATGGTGGCGCCCACCTGGGACTTGATGTCGTCGCCCACGATGGGCACGCCCGCGTCCTCGAACCGCTTCTGCCAGTAGGGCTCGCGGGCGATGAACACGGGGATGCAGTTCACCATGCCCACCTTGGCCTGGAGCGCCTGCTCCACGTACCACTTGGTGGCCTCCTCCGAGCCCACCGGCAGGTAGTTGATGAGCACGTCCACCTCGCGCTCCTTCAGGATGCCCACGATGTCGGCGGTGGGGCCAGGGGCCTTCTTGATGACCTGGGAGAGGTACTTGCCCAACCCGTCGTGGGTCATACCGCGCTCCACCTTCACGCCCAGGCTGGGCACGTCGGCGAACTTGGCGGTGTTGTTCTGCCCCGAGAAGATGGCCTCGGAGACGTCCTTGCCCACCTTGTCGGCGTCCACGTCGAAGGCGGCCACCACCTCGATGTCGCTGATGTGGTAGTCACCCATCTGCGGGTGCATGAGCCCCGGGACAAAATCGTCCACCGGGGCCTCCTTGTAGCGCTCCAGACCCTGCACGAAGGACGAGGCGCAGTTGCCCACGCCCACGATGGCGACCTTGATCTTGCCCATGTGCGCTCCTTGACGTTGCTCACGCCGAGGCCATCCCCGGCTCAGGGCACGCTACCGCGAAGGAGGGCCCAGACGCATGGGCCTTGGGGCCCAGGTTTCACCCAAGCGCGTCATCGGCCCGATGCGCCCGCGTCAGGCCCATCGAAAGTACGGGGCAGCACCCCTTGTTGGGGTTAATAGACTTCGATAGCATGAATAGAAGCACTCATCGAGGAGACGACGACAGCGCGTCAGCCATCCGGGCCTGTGCCCGGCCGGTCAGTAGTCATCCAGCTTGCATCCAGGAACGGGAGCGCCCCCACGGTGGGGTGCTCCCGTTCTGCATATCTGGCTCCTGCTCGCCCCGCTCGCCCGCTCCCGACCCCATGCGCAACCACGCCGCCCCCACCGAGTCCGCCACCCCCCTGCCGCTGCCCAGCGCCCGGGGTCTGCGCGCCTTGCGCCTGGCGCCCACTCTGCGCATGCCTGCGGCGCCACGTTCACGCACGGGGCGCACCTCGGCGGCGCGCGTCTCGCTGGACACGGTGGTGGGCGAGTTCTTCCCCCGCCGAGCCGCACTGGCGATCCAGGAGGAGTTCCTGGTGCCCTTCGGCATCGCCCTGGGTGCCGCTGCGGGGCAGGCTGGCCTCCTGGCTGCGGTTCCCCGGCTGCTGGCGGCGCTGGCCCAGCTGGCAACCCCCCACCTGCAGCACCTGCGCGGCACGCGCCGCGTGGTGGTGGGCAGCGCCGTGGTGGGCGGTGCGGCCTTCCTGGGCGCAGCCTCCGTGCTGGCGCTGCCCGAGGGGGCGCGGGTGTGGATGCTGATGCTCTGGAGCGCCCTGGTGCTGGTGGCGCTGGAGCTGCCCAACCCGCTGTGGGGCGGGTGGATGGGCACGGTGGTGCCACGCGGGCGGCGCGGGCGCTACATGGCCCTGCGCACCAGCGTGGGCATGCCCGCCGCCATCGGCGTGTTCCTGCTGGGGGGCCTGTTCCTGGACACCCTGTCCGGGGCCGTCGGCCTGATGGCCTTCGCCGCTCTGCTGAGCGTGGGTGCGGGGCTCCAGTTCGCCTCCGCCTGGCTGCTGCGCCGCCTCTACGAGCCGCGCCCCGAGCCGCGTGACTGCTCCCACGAGATGGCCGTGTCCCTGCG
Organism: Candidatus Australimonas brisbanensis; assembly: GCA_038147155.1. GTDB lineage: Bacteria > Chloroflexota > Dehalococcoidia > Lucifugimonadales > Australimonadaceae > Australimonas > Australimonas brisbanensis. The sequence continues at coordinate 63,598 of JAYQTA010000011.1, read as the reverse complement.
TGAGCTGCGCACCAGCCGCGTGGGCCGCTTCGCCGCCTCCTCCGGGGTGCTCATGGTGGGCAGCTTCGTCGCGGCCCCCTACATCGCCGTCTTCCAGCTGCGGGACCTGGGGTTCTCGTACCTGGCCTACGCCTTCACCACGGTGGTGTTCACCCTCTCCTCCGCGGTGGCCCTGCGCTTCTGGGGCCGCTTCGCGGACAAGCACGGGGATGGTGCCGCCATCCGGTTCTCCACCCTGGGCATCATCCTGGTGCCGCTGCTGTGGACGCTGGTGCGCGAGCCGTGGCACGCGATCCCCGCGCAGGTGATCAGCGGCATCGGCTGGGCCGGATTCAACCTGGCGGCCATGAGCCTGCTGGCCCGCGAGGGCGGGCGGGAGCGGCGCATGGGGAACGTGGCGGTCTACAACGCCCTCTCTGGTGTGGGCGCCTTCGCGGGGGCGAGCCTGGGCGCCCTGCTGCTGCCGGTGGTGAGCCCGCTGGTGACCATGCCGCTGGTGGGGCTGTTCTACGTCTCCACGGGCCTGCGGGCCAGCGCGGTGGGCCTGGTGTGGATCTCCCTGCGCACCCCCCGGCCCATGCAGGCCGCGTCCGTGGTGCTGCTGGCGCCCACGCCCGCCCCTGACCCCGCGGTCGTTCCCGAAGCGGCGTAGCGTTCGGGGCTGCGCCCAACTCCAAGCCCCGAACTGTTCAGGTTGCTCTGTGCGAGCCCGGGGGCAGCGGGGGCCGAAGGGCCCCCAGAATGGGCGAGCGGGGCCGCAGGCCCCACGTTGAGCGCCCGGCAGGGCGCGTAGACGGGGTAGCCCCCGCAGGGGGCGCAGGGGAGCCCCCTGTAACAAGCGAGCGCAGCGAGCGGGGCAAGCCCGCCTAGGGCGCCAGGGGCGAGGGCTCCGGCAGGTCGAACACCTTCTCCGGCGCCCAGAGGCTCTCCATCCGGTTGAAGCGCACCAGGGCGATGAACCGCCCATCCACGCTGTAGGCCCGGCGCTCCTCCAGGTGCCCCGCATACACCCCCGCACCGGGCAGCGAGACGGGCTGCCCGTTGCGCAGGTGACGCTCGGCCGCCGGCTCCACCGTGGCCGCGGGCACCTGGGCCATTGCAGCATCCGGGGGGAGCAGGTGGGCGCGCCACCCCTGGCCCGCTGCCTCCAGTGCCTCCAGCGTGACGGTCTGCTCCAGCGCGAAGGGCCCAGCCTGGGTGCGCTCCAGCGCCGAGAGGTGCGCGGGCACGCCCAGCGCCTCGCCCAACTCATGGGCCAGGGTGCGCATGTAGAAGCCGCGCCCGCACGCCACCTCGATGCGCAGCACCGGGGGGGCGAACTCCAGCAGGGTGACGGCGTGCACCACCACCTCGCGCGGCTCGCGCTCCACCTCCACGCCGGCACGGGCGAGTTCGTAGAGACGCTGGCCCTCGTGCTTGAGGGCCGAGTACATGGGGGGGCGCTGGAGCACCGTCCCGTGGTAGGGCGCGAGCGCCGCCTCCACCTGCTGGCGGGTGACCGCCTCCCAGGAACCGGTTGCCGTCACCTGGCCCGCGGAGTCGTAGGTGTCGGTGGCAGACCCCAGCGTCACCTCGCCCCGGTAGGTCTTGCCCCCGTCCACCAGCCGCTCCATGAGCCGCGTGGCCTGACCGAGACACACCGGCAGCACGCCGGTGGCGATGGGGTCCAGGGTGCCTGCGTGTCCCACCCGGCGCACGCCTGTGAGGCGCTTGACCACGCGCACCACGTCCATGGAGGTGATGCCGCCCGGCTTGCTCAGAGGAATGATGCCATCGGCCATGACCCCGCCGCGCGCACGCCTAGCCATCCTGCTCGCGCTCCTGCCCGTCGGGGGCGCCTGCCGCATGCGGCAGGCTGTCCAATAGCTCCAACACCCGGTCGCCCTCCTGGACGGCATCGTCGGACACGAAACGCAGCGTCGGCACGTGGCGCAGGCGCATGCGGCCCGCCAACTCACGGCGCAGGTAGCTCGCAGCATCGTTCAGCGTTTCCAGCGCCTGGCGCTGGGCGCTCGCCTCCCCCAGCACGGAGACGGCCACCGTGGCGTGCTCCAGGTCCGGCGAGAGGTTCACGCGGGCGATGGTGATCAGCGAGCCCAGACGCGGGTCAGCGATGCCCTCCCGCAGCAGACGGGAGAGCTCCTCGCGCAACAACGTGCCTACCCGCTGGATGCGGCGCCCATCAGACATGGCGCGATGCTCCTCTCGGGACCGGAGGCCGGGCGCTAGGCGCCGGTGACCTTCTCCCGGTGCACCTCGATGATGTCGCCCTCCTGGAAGTCGGCGAACCCGTCCAGGGACAGACCGCACTCGTAGCCCGTGGCCACCTCGCGCACATCGTCCTTGAAGCGGCGCAGCCCGGCGATGGAGCCGTCGAACAGCTCCTTGCCATCGCGCAACACGCGCGCCTTGGCTCCGCGCGTCGCCTTGCCCTCCAGGACGTAGCACCCGGCGGTCTTGCGGTTGCGCGCCAGGGAGAAGACGGCGCGGACCTCCATCTTGCCCTCCACCACGTCCTCGATGGTGGGCTCCAGCATGCCGGCCAACGCCTTCTCCACGTCCTCGGTGAGCCGGTAGATGATGTTGTACTCGCGGATCTGCACGCCCTCCTGCTCGGCCAGGCGCGCGGCGCCCTGGTCGGGGCGTGCGTTGAAGCCCACGATGATGGCGCTGGAGGCCACGGCCAGGAGCACGTCGGACTCGGTGATGCCGCCAGTGGCCAGGTGTATCACCCGCACCTGCGCCTCGGACGTGGAGAGCTGCTCCAGAGCCTGGCGCACGGCCTCGGTGGAACCCTGCACGTCGGTCTTGACCACCAGCGCCAGCTCCTTCACCTGGCCGGAGGAGATACGCGAGCCCATCTCCTCCAGCGTGGCGCCCCGGCGTGCGTCCTCGCGGCGCTGGCGCTCAGCCACCATGTCACGGGCGCTCTTCTCGTTGGGCACCACCACCAGCCGGTCGCCCGCGCCGGGGGTGTCCGTCAGGCCCAGCACCTCCACTGGGGTGGAGGGCCCGGCCTGGTGGATGCGGCGGCCCAGGTCGTTGACCAGCGCCTTCACCCGCCCGCGCACGTTGCCCACCACCACGTGGTCGCCCACCTTCAGGGTGCCGGTCTGCACCAGCACCGTGGCCAGGGAGCCGCGGGACTTGTCCAGGCGCGCCTCCACCACCACGCCCACGCCTGGCCGGGCGGGGTTGGCCTTGAACTCGCCCACCTCGGCCACCAGCTGGATCGACTCCAGCAGGTCATCGATGCCTCTGCCCGCCTTGGCGGAGACCTCCACGTCCATCACGTCGCCGCCCCACTTCTCCACCACCAGCTCATGCTCGGTGAGCTGGCGGCGCACCTTCTCGGGGTCCGCATCGTCCACGTCCATCTTGTTGATGGCGACGATGATGGGCACGCCGGCGGCCTTGATGTGGTCGATGGCCTCCACCGTCTGGGGCATGACGCCGTCGTTGGCCGCCACCACCAGGATGGCGATGTCCGTCACCTGGGCGCCACGGGCGCGCATGGCCGTGAAGGCCTCATGGCCCGGGGTGTCGATGAAGGTGATGGGGGAGCCGTTGTGCTCCACCTGGTAGGCGCCGATGTGCTGGGTGATGCCACCCGCCTCCTTGGCGACCACGTTGGTCTTGCGGATCGCGTCCAGCAGGGTGGTCTTGCCGTGGTCAACGTGACCCAGGATCGTCACCACCGGCGGGCGCGTGACCAGGTCAGCGGACTCATCCTCAGCCACGGAGCCAGCAGCGGTGGCGCCGGCCTCCTCCACCTTGCGCGCGGCGAAGCCGAAGGCGCGCGCCACGGCGGCGGCGGTCTCGAAGTCCACCACCTGGTTGATGGAGGCGAAGATGCCCCCGCGCATCAGCTGCTTGATCACGGCCACGGGCTCGACGCCCATGCGCTGGGCCAGGGTGCCCACGGTGACCGCCTCCCCCATGGGCAGTGCGCGCAGCGTCACCTTGCGGGTCGCCGTAGCCTGTCCGGGCGTCTGTTCAGTCATCTGGGTCCTCCCTGATTCCCTCTGCCGTCAAGCCTGCGGGGCGTCCTCCCCGGACAGGCGCTCCTCCAGGCCCTCACGGGCCTCCACGCTCACCGGCTGGCGCAGCGAGCGCGCCAGTCGCTCGCCCATCAGCACCCGTTGGCGGCAGGAGGGTCTCCCGCACAGGTACGCCCCCCGCCCAGGGGCCTTGCCCGTGGGATCCACGCGCACCGTTCCGTCCGGGTCCACCACCACACGGGTGAGTTCCCGCTTGGGGGCCTTCTCCCCGCAGACGATGCAGGTGCGCACGGGGACGCGGCGCGTGCTCATGCCGCCCACCTCCGCTCCGCAGACGCTCTATGAGCCGCCGGGCCGAGGGCCGCCGGGCCGACCGCCGCCCTTGGCCCCGCCGGGCCGGTTGCCGCCACGGTTCCCACCGCCACGGTTCCCGCCACCGCGCCGGCGGCCGGTGCTGCCACCGCCACGGCGCTCGCCCAGGATGTCCTCGGCGAAGCGGATCTGAGGTCCGCCGCCGATGGCCTCCGGTATCTTCCAGATGTCCTCGTCGTCCTCGACGACGACCTCCTCCACCACCTCTTCCTCGTCGGCTGGGGCTGCGTCCAGAGACTCCAGCGCCAGCAGCTCCTCGGGCGTGAGGCCCCCGGTGGCCTCCTGAGCGGCCTTGGCGGCGGCAGCGGCCTCCGCCTCCAGCTCCGCCATGATGGCGGCCTCATCGTCCACGGCGCTGGCCGCCACCGGTTCGGGAGCCTCGGCCGCCAGACGGGTGGGTACCGGCTCGGCGGTGGGGGCTGGCGCCTCGGCTGCAACGGTGGCCGTGGCGGCGGCAGCGGCGGCCCGCTCGGCCACCTCGCCCTCGATCTGGCGCTTCATGCGCTCGATTTCCACCTCAGAGGAGGACTTGATGTCCACCTTCCAGCCGGTGAGCTTGGCCGCCAGGCGCGCGTTCTGGCCCTCACGGCCGATGGCCAGCGAGAGCTGCCGGTCCGGCACCACCACGGCGGCGGTGCGCTCCGTATCGTCCAGGTCCACGCGCAGCGGCTGGGCGGGAGAGAGGGCATGGGAGATGAACGTGGCCTCGTCCTTGGACCACTGAATCACGTCGATCTTCTCGCCCTGGAGCTCGTTGACGATGTTCTGGATGCGGATGCCCCGCAGACCCACGCACGCACCCACCGGGTCCACGCCCTCCTGGGTGGCGTGGACGGCGACCTTGGCGCGCGAACCCGCCTCGCGGGAGATGCCGCGGATCTCCACGATGCCGTTGTAGACCTCCGGCACCTCCATCTCGAACAGACGCCGCAGCAGGTCCGGGTGGGCGCGGGAGACGATGATCTCCGGCCCGCGCGGGCTCTGCTCCACGGCGGTGATGAGCACCTTGACCTTCAGTCCCGGCCGGTAGCGCTCGTACTGCGCCTGCTCGGCGGGGGGCAGCACGCCGGTGGCGCGACCGTTCAGGTCCACCGTGGCGATGCCCCCGGGGCCGCCGCCGCGCTGGACAGTGGCGGTGAACACCTCGCCCACCTTCTCCGAGAACTCGGCGAAGATCAGCTCACGCTCGGCCTCGCGCAGGCGCTGGATCACCACTTGCTTGGCGGTCTGGGCGGCGATGCGCCCGGCGGCCTGGGGCTCCATGGGGAACTCCAGCACCTCACCGAGGGTGGGAACGGGGCTCTTGCGCAGCGTTTTGGCCTCTTCGAGGGTCACCTCGGCCAGCTCGTTGGAGACCTCTTCCACCACCGTCTTCTGCTGGAAGACCTCCACCTCGCCGGTGTCGGGGTCCAGGTGCACTCGGACGCTGGAGACGGCCCCGTTGGGCCCCTCCTTGCGGTAGGCGGAGGCCAGGGCCGCTTCCACCGCGCCCATGACCATGTCCTGTGGCAGGTTCCGCTCGGCCGCCAACTGTGTGATCGCGATGAGGAATTCGCTCTTCATATCCCCGTTCCGTCTCCTGCGCCGCGCCCCTGTAACGTGACTGTGGCGGCATCTCCCCGAAGAAACGAGAGAGTGGGCTCGTTGCCCACTCTCATCGCCCCTAGCATACGCCTGGGGAGCGAAGGCTGTCCACCTGACCGCCCGCGCGGGCGGTCGCGCGCTATACTCGGCTCGCCCTCGGGCAGCGCTCGGGCGGCCCTCGGTTGGGAGGTGCGGGATGCAGTGGGCGTCTGCGGTCTCGGAGCGCGCCTCGCTGGCGGTGGCGCTGGAGGAGGCGTGCTCCCTGGTGGGGGCCCAGTTGGGGCCGGGCCCGGAGCCGGACCTGGTCATCGTCTTCGCCTCCCACCAGCACGACCTGCTCTCCGCGCCCCTGGGGCCGCAGCTGCACCGGCGTTTCCCTCACGCCGCCATCATCGGCTGCACGGGAGCGGGGGTCATCGGCGGCGGCCACGAGGTGGAGGGGGCCGCAGGGCTCTCCATCACCGCCGCGCGTCTGCCCGGCGTCTCCCTGCGCACCTTCCACCTGCTGGCCGACGAGCTCCCCTCTCCCGATGCCCCCCCGGACGCATGGGCGGAGCGCACCGGCGTGCCCCTGGACGCCGGGCCCCACTTCCTGATCCTCTCCGACCCCTTCTCCCTGGACCCGGAGGCGCTGGTGGCGGGGCTGGATTACGCCTGGCCGGGCGCGGCCAAGATCGGGGGGTTGGCCTCCGGCGGACGCGGCCCGCGCACCCACGCCCTCTACCAGGGTGACCTGCTCTTCCGCGAGGGCGCCGTGGGAGTGGCGCTGTGGGGCGATGTGGTGGTGGACACGGTGGTGGCGCAGGGGTGCCGCCCGCTGGGTGAGCCGGTTCGGGTGACGGCGGCGGCCGGGCCGATGCTGCTGGGGCTGGACGGGCGCAGCCCCGTGGAGGTGCTCCAAGAGCTGTTCTCCGCCGCGGGCCCGCGCGACCAAGAACTGATGCAGCGCAACCTGTTCATCGGCATCGCGGCCGACGCGCTGGGCCTGGAGCCAGGCCCGGACGAGTACCTGGTGCGCAACCTGACGGGGATCGACCCCAAGCGCGGGGCGCTCACCGTGGGCGCGCACCTGCACGAGGGGCAGGTGGTGCGCTTCCACGTGCGTGACGCGGACACCAGCACCGAGGACCTGCGCCAGGCCCTGACCCGCTACGTCCGCACCGCGGCGGGGCGCGCCCCCGCGGGGGCGCTGCTCTTCTCCTGCACCGGTCGCGGGCGCTACCTGTACGGGGAGGGTGACCACGATAGCGGCATCTTCCGTGAGCTGGTGGCCGGCGCAGGGGATGGGCTGCCCCTGGGCGGGTTCTTCTGCAACGGGGAGATAGGTCCCGTGGCGGGGGCCACCCACCTGCACGCCTACACCTCCTCCTTCGGCATCTTCCGGCCCCGTTCCGGCTAGAATCCCTCGCACAACGCACACGGCGCGTCCCGCAGCGGGCGCGGGACGGAGGATGGACATGCGCGGACTGAACGGACGGATCGCGGTGGTCACGGGCGGCGCCCGGGGCCTCGGCAAGGCGGCAGCGGAGCGGCTTGCGGAGGAGGGCGCGAGGGTGGCGGTGCTGGACCTGCGCGAGGACGAGGCGCAGGCCGTGGCAAAGGCCATCGGCGGGGCAGCCTTCAAGGCCGACACCACCGACGAGGCGCAGCTGGCGGCGGCCTTCGCCGGGGTGGAGCAGGCCTTCGGGGGCCTGGACATCCTGGTGAACAACGCCGGGCTCATCGCCCCGCGCAAGGACTGGCAGTCCTGGACCAAGGCCGAGGTGGAGCGCTTCGCCGAGGTGAACTACATCGGCTACTTCCTGGCCATCAAGGCGGCCTACCCGCTGCTGAAGAAGAGCGAGCACGGGCGCGTCATCAACGTGGCCTCCCGCACCTTCTTCATGGGCAACCCCGGCCAGACGCCGTACGTGTCCGCCAAGGGCGCGGTGATTGGCCTCACCTGGAACATGTGCAAGGAGCTGGGGGGCGACGGCATCACGGTGAACTCGGTGATGCCAGGGCAGGTGGCCACCCCCGGCACCGAGGCCTACAACCCGCCGGAGATGTTCGAGCGCACCATGCAGAACCAGGCCATCAAGCAGCGCGTCTACCCGGAGCACCTGGCCGCGACCATCGCGTTCCTCGCCTCGGACGATGCGGCGATGGTGAGCGGGCAGTCCATCGTGGTGGACGGCGGCGGCCTGCTGCACTAGGCCCCGGCGGCCTAGAGCCGCCCGGAGATGGTGCGGGCCAAAGCCTCCAGACCGGCGGCGTCCACCAGCGGGGGGATGCCGTCGGCGATGGTGGTGTGCAGCGAGAACACCCGCCGCCCCTCCAGCGCCACCAGCGCCGCGCCGATGCCGGTGGCCTCGTCGGGCACCGTCAACGCCGCCTGCACCTCGGCGCCCAGGTCCACGGGCCGGTACCCCGGGCCTGCCAGCACGCTGCCCAGGTGGGCGCGCGCGTCGGCGGGGTCGTGGAACTCCAGCACCGAGAAGGACAGCGCCGGGCCCGTGTTCCCCTCGTGCACCGTCAGCAGGAACCAGGCGGCCAGCAGCGCGGCGCGGGCGGGGTTGGCCTCGGCCACCACCGGGAGCAGGTCGTCCAGTTCGACGGCCAGCCCCCCAGGCCCCCCCAGCGACTCCACGTCCGCAGGGGTGAGCAGCGCGCGCATCGCCGCCGCGTCCACCGGCGCATCGCCGCGTGGGGTGGGGGTGGCGGCGGGAGCGCCGCAGGCGGCCAGCGCCAGAGCGGCCAGCAGGAGCGCGCGCGTCCTCACGGGGCCAGCAGCCCCTCGATGATGAGCCGCTCCTCGAAGTAGGCGGCCACCGTATCCAGGTAGCGCCCGTCCCACACCTCGAACGCCCCACCGTGGTCGCAGTCCGGGTAGAGGGTGAAGGAGCCGCCGGGGGGGGCCGCGCCCCACAGGGCGATGGCCTGCTCCACCGAGACGCGGGTGTCCTCCAGGCAGTGGGTGATGCCCAGCCGGTAGGGGTACTCCCCCACCACCGCCACCGGGCGCACCTGGGTGATGTCTATCCCCCGGGTGAGGCGCGCCACCCACACGATGCCGGGGCGCAGCGTCAGCGCCGCCCACCGAGGCAGCACCGTGCGGTCCGCCACCTCCTTCACCAGCACGTCCGACAGGTCCGCGAAGGCAGAATCGGAATACACCCCCGCCACGGCGGGCTCGTCCAGGCCCATGAGCAGCGCGATGGCCCCGCCGTAGGAGATCCCGTACAGGAAGATGCGGCCCGGCTCCCCCAGCCCCTCCTCCAGCACGAAGTCCACCGCCCCGCGCACGTCGTCCTGCTCGGCGATGCCCGCCCCCATGGGCGCATCGTCCGAGACACCGTGCCCGCGCAGGTCGAAGGCGAGCACGCTGAAGCCACGTTCCACCAGCCCCGCCAGGAGCGTGATGTCCCACTCCCGGTTGCGGTCGATGCCATGGACGAAGACCACCGCCCCCAGGGCGGCGTCGGCGCTGGGGGAGGCGGGCATGAACCACCCGCGCAGGGTCAGCGCGGCATCCCCGCGCGGGGAGAACGACACGTCCTCGTAGGCCAGGCCCTCAACAGCAGGCGTGGACTCGATGGGCTCGCGCGCGGCGGTGAGCGCCTGCCCCACCACCATGCAGGAGGTGGCGATGTACCCCGTCACCAGCACCACCAGCGCCACCGCCACCGGCAATCGCAGACGCCGCCAGGGGAAGGGCCGACGCTCGGGCTGTTCAGGCGCGCTTGGGGGGGTGGGTTGGGCTGCCATGCCCGGATTCTACCCCGCCCGGACGCGCCGGTGTGAGACAATCCTCCCATGCGTCCCCTCCTCGCCGCACTGCTTGCCCTGACCGCCGTGGCGTGCGCCTCGCCCACGCCCACGCCCACGCCGCCCCACGGCCTGCCACCCCTGGCGCTGCCCGCCGACGAGGCCCCACACGCCTTCGCCACCGAGTGGTGGTACTTCAACGTGCACCTCGCTGGCCCGGAGGGTGAGCGGTTCACCCTGCACGATGTGCTCTTCCAGGTGCGCGAACCCGCCTCCGGCCGGGCGCTGTACGTGCGTCAACAGGGCCTCACCGACGCGGGGGCCGGAACCCACGTTGAGGGCGAGCGCCTGCGCAGCGCGGAGGCGGTGCCCGCAGGCCCCGCGGGCGGGTTCGCCTTCGACGTGGGGGGCGCCTTCACCGGCGCGGACGGGGAGCGCTTCCGGCTGGCGGGCACGGTGGACGGCTACGCCTATGACCTTGCCCTCAGGAGCCAGGCCCCGGCTCTGGTGCACGACGCCGACGGCCTGGTGGACTCCGGCCCCGCAGGCATCACCTACTACTACTCGCGCCCGCGCCTCGCGGTGAGCGGCACCCTCACCCCGCCCGGTGGTGCGCCGGTGCGGGTGGCGGGTCTGGGGTGGTACGACAAGCAGTGGGGCGACTTCGTACCTGTGGCGGTGGCGTGGGACTGGGCATCGGTGCAGTTGGACGACGGGACAGACCTCATGGTCAGCGTGCTGTGGGACGGGGAGTGGGGTCTGGTGGATGCCTACGCGACCCTGCGCCGGACGGGCGCGCAGACCCTGCGCCTGGGGCGGGGGGACTTCACCTTCGCGCCCGTGGGCGCTGACGCATGGGAGAGCCCGCAGACCGGCACCCGCTACCCCACGCGCTGGCGCTTCACGGCGCCCGCCCACGGGCTGGACCTGACCCTCACGCCTGTGGTGGTGGCGTCGGAGACGTCCAGCGCGGTGCTGGGCGTCGCCTACTGGGAGGCCGGGGTGGACGTGCGCGATGGGCGGGGCGAGCGGGTGGGCCAGGGATTCGTGGAACTGAGCTGGCCGCGGGGAACCGCCGGCCGCTAGCGGCTACCCGCCGTTGGCGCGCTGCACCAGCGCGCGGCCCTCCGCGGTGGGGGCGTAGACGAAGATCGCCCGCTCGCCCGCCTCGCGCGAGAGGTACCCTCCCTCCACCAGCGCCCGCAGGGAGGCCTCCCCCAGGAAGGGGTCGAGGCGCAGCAGGTGGTCGGGCACGGCCCCACCCCGCGCGTCGGCCTGGGAGGTCACCTGCTCCAGCAGCCGCAGCGGGTAGGCGCGCAGCTCTGCGGCCAGCTGGCGCAGCGGGCCGAGCCCGGCCAGCTGCTCCTGTGCCTGCTCACGGGCCGAGGCCATCAGCTCTCGCTCCGGCGGGCGGCAGCGATGCCCTGGGCGATGCGGGCGATGAGCCCCGGCCCCTCGTACACCATGGCCGAGTAGAGTTGCACCGTGTCTGCGCCCGCCTCCAGCGCCGCCAGGGCGTCCTGCGCCGAGCCCACCCCGCCGCAAGCGTTGATGGCCATGTCCGGCCCCGCCTCGGCACGCAGCTCAGGGATGATACGCAGCATGTGAGGGGTGATGGCGGCACCAGACAGCCCACCCCGGCCCATGGCCAGACGCGTGTCCTCCACGGGCACGGTGTTGATGGCCGTCACGCCGGAGACGCCCGTCTCCCGGCACACCCGCAGCAGGCCGAGCACGCTCTCGCGGCCCGCATCGTCGGTATAGGGCGGCAGCTTGATGAACAGCGGCTTGGTGCGCTTGGCGTTGAGCAGCTCCAGCAGCCCACGCAGGGCACCCGGCTCCTGGAAGCGGCGCAGACCCGCCGTGTTGGGAGAGGAGATGTTCAACTCCACCCCGTCCACCCACGGCTCCAGCGCCTCCAGGCACTCGACGGTCTCCGCCTCCTCCAGCGCCGCCGTGCTCACCAGCACGCGGGCGGGACGGTCGGTCAGCGCAGACAGGTGGGCAACGGCGGCCTCCAGCCCCTCGGAGGGGAAGCCCAACGCGTTGATGAGAGAGCGCCGGGGCACCTCCCGCAGCACCCGTGGACGCGGGTTGCCGGGCCGGGGGTGGCGGGTGACAGTCCCGCCCACCACGTACCCGAAGCCCAGGTGGCCCAGGCTGCCCAGGTAGGCGCAGCGCTTGTCCAGCCCCGCCGCCAGGCCCAGCGGATTGCGCAGGGGGATGCCGCTCAGTTCGGTGGGGGCGGCGATGGAGGCGGGAGCGGGGGCCATGGCCCTCCAGAGGGGCCGGGCGGCGAGGGCCGCATCAGCCACGCGCTGGGCGCGCTCCGGCTCCAGCCGGAACAGCCACGGACGCACCAGGCGCCGGTAGAAGGGGAGGGGAGGTAGCAGGCGGCGCAGCAGGCTCACGGACGCCTCCGGACGGGGACGGGGCTCACTTGACGGCGGTGACCTTGTAGTGGCGGTCGCCCTTGGGCGCCTGCACCGTCACCTGCTTGCCGGAGGTGGCCCCGAACAATGCCTTGCCCACGGGGGAGTCCACGGACAGCTTGCCCGCCACCGGGTCGGCCTCAGTGGTGGCCACCAGGGTGTAGGTGAACGACTTGCCGCTGGCCGCGTCCTCCACGATGACGACGGAGCCGATGCGCGCGCCGCGCGAGGTCTTCTTGTCCTCGATGAGGACGGCGTGACGCAGCGTCTCCTCCAACTCGCGGATGCGGGCCTCGGTCTGGCCCTGCTGGTCCTTGGCCGCGTCCAGCGGGGCGTTCTCCCGGAAGTCCTTGTCGGCTGCGGCGATGCGGATCGCCTCGACGATGTCCACTCGGGAGGCCTTCAGGCCCTCCATCTCCTCGCGCAGGGCGGCGATGCCCTCGGCGGTCATGGGGATCGTCTCGAAGGCAGCCGCCTGAGAGGCGGCGGCGGCGGCGCGCAGGTTGGCGCGGGGGATCTTCACGTGGGAGGCCAGGGAGTGGGTGGAGTGCCCCTTCTTCTTCAGGTGGGTCAGGAAGTCCTTCACCGGGCTGAGGCGGCCATGCACGTCGCCCCCCGCCGCGACCACGCCCTCGGCGTAGGCGGCCACCTCCGGTGGGTTGAGGGTCGCCACCTCGCGCTCCAGGCCGATGGCCCGGGCGAAGCGATGCAACTCCTGATGGCTGTAGGCATTGGCCTTGTGAGCCACCGACGCGAGATAGTGGGCCACCGCCTCAGCGAGCGTCACGTTGGTCCTCCCCCGGCCGCTGGCCATCGCCAACGGCCATTGATTTCGATTCTAGGGAGGCCCTCAGGGGGTGTCAACGCGAAGGGCGACACGCAGCGGGCTGCCCGATGCGGTTTTTGCGCACGCGCGTGCGGGTGGGGTACCCTGTGAGCAGTGAACGCGATCGCGGCTCGCGCGCTCGCCGCACAGAGGACCAATGACCAACAACAGCAAGTGGCTCGGCAACCTGTTCATCTGGCTCATCATCGGAGTGGCGGTCATCGCCATCCTGTTCACCCTCTTCTCGCCGGGGGGCAACACCGCCCAGACCGACCTGACCACCGTCATCAACATGGCGCAGGCCGGGGAGATCACCTCCATCGAGGTGGACGGTGACACGCTGGTGGTGACCCCGCGCTCCGACCCCTCCTCACGGCTCACCGCCACCAAGGAGCCCGGCACCAGCGTCTTCGCCATCCTGGAGGCAGCGGGCATCAACCCGGCGGAGAAGGGCATCGCCGTCTCCGTGCACCAGTCGGGCAGCCTGGGCACCGTGTTCAGCGTGCTGCTCCAGTTCCTGCCGCTGATCTTCTTCGGCGGCATCCTCCTGTTCATGATGCGCCAGGCCCAGGGTTCCAATAACCAGACCATGGGCTTCGGGCGCTCCCGCGCCCGAATGGTGGCCGGGAACCGTCCCACCGTGACCTTCGCAGACGTGGCGGGGGTGGAGGAGTCCAAGGCGGAACTGCAGGAGGTGGTGGAGTTCCTCAAGTTCCCCGAGCGCTTCCTCTCCCTGGGTGCCCACATCCCCAAGGGCGTGCTCATGGTGGGCCCGCCCGGGACGGGCAAGACGCTCCTCTCCCGCGCCGTGGCCGGTGAGGCGGGCGTGCCCTTCTTCTCCATCTCCGGCTCCGAGTTCGTGGAGATGTTCGTGGGCGTGGGTGCGTCCCGCGTGCGAGACCTGTTCGACCAGGCCAAGCGCAACGCCCCATCCATCGTCTTCGTGGACGAGATTGACGCCGTGGGCCGCCACCGTGGCGCGGGCCTGGGCGGCGGACACGATGAACGCGAGCAGACCCTCAACCAGATCCTGGTGGAGATGGACGGCTTCGACACCTCCACCAACGTCATCGTCATCGCCGCCACCAACCGCCCGGACATCCTGGACCCGGCGCTGCTACGCCCCGGCCGCTTCGACCGGCGCGTGGTGCTGGACCTGCCCGACATCAACGGGCGCAAGTCCATCCTGGGCGTGCACCTGAAGGGCAAGCCCCTGGCCGCCGACGTGGACGTGGAGTACCTGGCCCGTCAGACGCCCGGCTTCTCCGGCGCGGACCTGGCCAACCTGGTGAACGAGGGCGCCATCCTGGCTGCCCGCCGCTCCAAGAAGGAGATCGGCGCCGAGGAGCTGCTGGAGTCCGTGGACCGGGTCACCATGGGCCCGGAGCGGCGAACCCGCGTGATCAGCCAGCGGGAGAAGGAGATCGTTGCCTTCCACGAGGGCGGCCACGCCCTGGTGGGCCACCTGCTGGAGCACGCCGACCCAGTAGCCAAGATCTCGATCGTCTCGCGGGGCATGGCGGCCGGGTACACCAAGTCGCTGCCCGAAGAGGACCGCATGTTCGCCACCAAGCCCCAGCTCATGGACAACATCGCCATGGCCCTGGGCGGGCGCGTGGCGGAGGAGTTGACCTTCGGCGAGGTGACCACGGGCGCGGCCAACGACCTGGAGCGGGTGACCGCCCTGGCCAAGGCCATGGTCACGCGCTACGCCATGGGCTCCGAACTCCCGCCCCGCACCTTCGGCAAGCGGGAGGACATGGTCTTCCTGGGCCGCGAGATCTCCGAGCAGCGCGACTACTCGGAGAAGGTGGCGCAGGAGATCGACGAGGCCGTCCAGCACATCATCTCGGACGCCTACAACCGATGTAAGAGCCTGCTCCAGACCAACGCATCCAAGCTGACGCAGATCGCCCGCTACCTGATGCAGCACGAGACGGTGGAGGGCGATGAGCTCACCCAGCTCTTCGAGTCCGAGGCCCCGCCCCTGGGCGAGGCCGTCCCCTCACCCGCCTAGGGAAGCACGCACCGCAAGAAAGAGCCCGGCCAGTTGGCCGGGCTCTGGGCTTGCTAAGCCTCCTCCAACGGCAGCGGCCGGTAGGCGATACCCCACTTGGCCATCAGACCCCGCACGGCGGGGGAGGCATCCTGGGTGAGGTCGTTGAGGAACCCCGCCAGCGCGTGGGCTGCCAGCTGCTCGGGCGCGGCCACCCAGGAGGCCTCGGCCGGCGTTGCGTAGACCACCCCCGCCTGGTTCTGAGCGCGGATCTCGACCCGCGAGCCGCCCGCCATGTCCTTCACCGTGATGCCGTGGGCCATCATGCACCTCCTGACCGTTCCGGAGCGTCAGCGTACCGACAACGCCGCCGGTGCGCTGATTCTATAATCGGGCCATCATGAACGAGAAAACCCCTCCACGCCTGACCAGCCTGGCCACCTGCGCCGGCTGAGCGGGCAAGTTCTCACCTGAGGACCTCGGCGAGGTCCTGCGCCACCTGCCCCACGTGCAGCACCCCGACCTGCTCGTGGGCTTCAACACGGGCGACGACGCCGCCGTCTACCGCCTCACGCCCGATCTGTGCGTGGTGCAGACGGTAGACTTCTTCCCCCCCATCGTGGACGACCCCTACGAGTTCGGCTACATCGCCGCGGTCAACGCCTTCTCGGACGTGTACGCCATGGGCGGAACGCCCCTGCTGGCGCTGAACCTGGTGTGCTTCCCGGAGGACCACCCCAGGAGCGTGCTTGCTCAGATCCTGCGAGGCGGGTCGGATGCGGCGCGGGAGGCGGGGGTGGTCATCGGCGGGGGACACACGGTGAAGGACCGCGAGCCCAAGTATGGGATGGCCGTCACCGGGACGGTGGCGCCCGATGCCATCATCTCCAACGCCAAGGCGCGAGCGGGCGATGTGCTGGTACTCACCAAGCCGCTGGGCTCCGGCATCATCACCACCGCCGCCCGAGCCGACATGACCGACGCCGCCACGCTGGCGGGGGCCGTGACGGTGATGCGCACGCTCAACCGCGCTGGGGCCGAGGCGATGGATGCGGTGGGCGTCAGCGCCGCCACCGACGTGACCGGCTTCGGCCTGCTGGGGCACCTGCTGCCCATGATGCGCGCGTCCGGTTGCGAGGCGCACCTGCGCCTGGCGGCGGTGCCCCTGCTGGCCGGGGTGCGGGAGCTGGCCGAGCGCGGGGTGGTGCCCGGTGGCACCCGCAACAACCTGGAGACGGCGCGCGGGAGCGTGCGCTTCGCGCCGTCCATCAGCGAGGTGGAGCAGCTGATCCTGGCGGATGCGCAGACCTCCGGCGGGCTGCTCATCAGCGTCCCGGCGGAGCGCCTCTCTGCGCTGCTCCAGGAGCTGGGCACGCGCGATGTGGCCGGTGCCGTCATCGGCGAGGTGCGCGTGCGCACGGACCTGACCAACATGACCGGGGCCCCACCCGATGTCATCATCGTGGAGCCCTAACCCGAAGAGAGCCAACGCAGACGGAGGACCCCGTGGAGATACCCCAACAGTTCATCGACGCCATGGTTCAGCACGCTCGCGAGGACGACCCCAACGAGTGCTGCGGGGCCCTGGCGGCCAAGGACGGGCGCGTCATCGCCCACTTCCGCATCGCCAACGCCACACCGTTCCCCTACCGCTACCAGTTCGACGCCAAGGAGCACATGCTCACCATGCGCAAGATCGAGGACCTGGGCGCGGTGGAGGTGTTCTACCACTCCCACACCCACTCCCCGGCCCGCCCGTCCAACACGGACATCCGGTTGGCGGAGAACTGGCCCGGCTACTACCTGCTGGTCTCGCTGATGGACAAGGAGCACCCCGACGTGCGCCTCTACACCATCGACCTGGGCTCGGTCACCGAGGAGCCGATCACCGTGGTGAACTGACCCCCGCCCCCCTGCGTGCAACGACGAGGCCCCCGGCAGATGCCGGGGGCCTCGGTGCGTGAGTCGCTCTGGCGCGTTGGCCTAGGCGGCGTCACCCTGCTCGTTGGCCTGGTTCAGGCGCTCCTGAAGGCGCTGGATCTGCTCGCGGATCTTCTCCACGCGCTCGGCCGCATCCTCACCGCCGCGCAGTTCCTCGCGGATCTGCTGGGTGTTCTTGCGGAACTCATCCACGATGCCCCGGCGCGGGTTCACCGGCGCGTCGGTGGGACGCACGTGCGGGCGGGGCGCGGGGTCGGCGATCTTGCCCGCCGCCACGGCCTTCAGCTCACCGTCCACCTCCAGCACCGCCACCGGGTCGCCGGCCTGCAGACGGCCCAGCTCCACCCGGTAGCCGCCCTTCACCACCACCACGTCCTCACCCACGCTGACCGTGAGGGTGGCGCCGGTCTTGGACGCGTAGGTCAGCACGTCGCCCTCCACGCTGACCACCGTGCCCACCACGGCGTGGTAGAGCGTGGGGTTGCCCTCATCGTCCACCAGGGTGATGGAGGCCTCGCCGATGTTGGGGTAGGAACACAGCAGCTGGTGCAGATTGCGCAGCCACTCCGGCTTCTCGCGCTCGGGCTCCTCGCCCAGCACCAGCGTGACCTGCTGACGCTCACCGTCACGCACGATGGTCAGCACCCCACTCTCGCCTGCCGCGTGGGCACCGATGGCCGCGGCCACGGCGCGGGGGCTGTCCACGTCCTCCCCGTCCACCGCGATAACCACGTCACCGCGCACAATCCCCGCCGCCTGGGCGGGGCTGTCGGGCAGGGAGCCTGCGACGGCCGCGCCGGACAGGTCCTCCGGCAAACCCAGCACCTTCTTGATGCCCTCGGTCAACGGCACCAGCACCAGCCCGGCGCTGGGCTTGGCGGGCCGGACCGCCGCATCCGTGGCGGCGTCGGAGGCCGCCTCCTGGCCACAGGGCGAGGCGAAGGCCACCCCCACCGCCGATACCGTCAGCGCCAGCGCCGCCATGAGCACCAGCATCACACGCTTCGTCCGCATCACCACACCTCCTCATCCACTCGCGTGTTGGGGCGGTTGGGCCGCCCGGTTCATGGAGGGGGGCGCGGAAGGAAGGAGGTACGTCAGGGTACAGGCGGGAAACGCCGAGCGGGCGGTCGTGGAGGCGCGCCGGGGTTTGGAACAGGTGCCTGGGGAGGTTGGGGCGGGTGCCGCACCGACCGCCTCCCCAGGCCCTGGTACAGGAGGCGGCACGTCTCCGGAAACCCAAGGGGCAGACCGTACAGCCTGAATGCTGTGCGCACACGCAGGATACCCAACCGCACCGAGAGAACGGTAGTGATGGCGTGAACGTTTGGTTACAGGAGTGTTACGGTTTCCCCTGGCGCGGGCGTGGCGCGCCTCAGAGGCCCCGGCGCAGGCGCGCCAGGTGGTCGAGGAACCCGGCCGAGGCGGGCTCGCGCTCCAGCACCGCGTGCAGGCTGGCCGCCAGCAGCCCCTCCAGCTCCTGCGCCAGGCGCTCCCCCACCGCGACGCGAGCCCCTTCTGCCAACCCCGAGCGGGCGAAGTGGCGCAGCACCTTGAGCGCGTCCACCGACAGGTCTAGCACCCGCCCCGCGCCGGGCTGGCAGTCGTCGCACACCAGCCCGCCCGCCACGGGCGCGAATCGGTGGTGGCCCGGCTCCACGCTCCTGCCGCACACCACGCACCGGCCCAGCTCCGGCAGGAAGCCGCCGTCCTCCAGCAGGCGCAGCTCGACGTAGCGCGCCAGCAGCGGCGAGAGCGGGGCCTCCCCGTCCAGCGCCCGCAGCGCCGCCAGCAGCAGGGCGTAGGCGTTGGGGTGCGGAGCGTGCTCCGGCACCAGCGCGCCCGCCAACTCGGCGAGGTAGAGGGCGGTGGCGGTGCGCTCCAGGTCTGCCTTGAGGCGCGGGAAGGTCTCCAGCGCCTCCGCCCCGGTGACCACGTCGAAGGTGTGGCCCAGCGCCAGGGTGAGCTGGGCCCGGTTGAGGGTGCCCACGTGCCCGGCCAGCTTGGAGGTGATGCGCCGCGCCCCGCGCACGCTCACCCGCAGGGTGCCCAGGCCGGGCGTGAGCAGGGTGAGGAGGCGGTCCGCCTCCAGGGTGGGGATCGAGCGCAGCACGAGGGCCTCGGTCTTGTAGGAACGGGGGCGCTCGCCCGGCCCCGGACGGCGAGCGCCGGAGCCGGGGGCCAGGTGAGCGGGGGTGGTCATGACCTAGCGATCGCCGCCGGTGGCGGGGATCAGGTCGCCCGTGATGAAGGAGGAGGCATCGGATGCCAGGAACACCGCCAGCGAGGCGATGTCGTCGGGCACGCCCACGCGGCCCACGGGCAGGCGCGAGGCCCCGTCCACCATGTTGGGACGGGACTCGCCCGCCGGACGAGGAGTGTCCACCAGGCCCGGGGCGATGCAGTTCACCCGCACCTGGGGTGCCCACTCGTAGGCCATGTACACCGTGAGCCGGTGCACGGCGGCCTTGGCCGTGCCATAGGCGGCATAGATAGCCCCAGCCGGCTTGGAGTCCAGGCCCGACGAGGAGCCGATGTTGATGATGGCCCCCTTCCTCACCTTGCGCATGTGAGGGACCACCGCCTGCGCGCAGAGCATGGTGCCCTTCACGTTCACCTCGAAGGCGCCCATGAAGTCCTCCTCGGACACCTCCAGGAGGGGGTAGCGCTTGAACTCCCCGGTGTAGGGGTTGCGCGAGTAGGAGCCCCCGGCCACGTTGGCCAGGATGTCGATGCGCCCGAAGTGCTTGGCCGTCTGGGCCACCATGTCCGCCACCTCGGCCTTGTTCGACACGTCGCACTTGATGCCGATGGCGTCCACCCCCAGCGCCTTCACCTCGGCCACGGCGCCAGGCAGCTGCTCCGGCGGGACGCCCGCGATGGCGATGTTGGCGCCAGCGAGGGCCATGGCCTTGGCCGTGCCCAGACCGATGCCGCCGGTGCCACCGGTGATGATGGCCGTACGGCCCTCCAGCGAGAATCGGGACAGGTCCATGGTTGGCTCCTTCCGGCGGGCGCGCCGCCTGTGTGCTCGCGTGGCGGGGCTATTCGCCCCCGTTTATGTCGATGGTGGCGGCGGTCACGCTCAACGCCGCATCGGACGCAAGATACACCGCCGCCGCGCCGATATCCTCCGGCGTGGCGAAGCGCTGAAGCACCAGCGTCTTGGCGTAGGCCTCCAGCGCCTCCGGCCCGCGTGCGCGCAGCCGATCGGTGAGGGTGGCGCCCGGCACCAGGGTGTTCACCCGCACCTGCGGGCCCCACTCGAAGGCCATGGAGCGCGAGAGGGAGATGACAGCGGCCTTGGCCGCATCGTAGACGGAGTAGGGGGCGGCGGGTTTGCGCACGTCGCGCGCGCCGGTGGAGCCGATGTTCAGGATGACCCCACGACCCGCCTCACGCATGTGTGGGGCCACGGCGCGCGAGACCTCGAACACCGAGCGCACGTTGTAGGCGAAGGCCCCGTCCACATCGGCACCGGTCAGTTCCGCCAGCGCCCCGCGCTTGAACGACGGGCCCTGGGAGCCGCCGACGTTGTTCACCAGGATGTCGATACGGCCTGCCCAGGTGAGGACCTGGGCCACCATGCGCTCCACGCTCTGGGCGTCGAGCACGTCGGCCTCCACCGCCAGCGCCCGCACGCCCACCGCCTCCACCTGCGCCGCGGCAGCCGCCAGGGGTTCCGGGCGCCGAGCGGCCAGCGCCACGTCCGCACCCCCTCGGGCCAGGGCCAGGGCGATGCCCAGGCCGATGCCCGAACTCGCGCCGGTGACCAGCGCCACTCGGCCGGACAGGTCGAAGGGCCCGCTCCCCACGGGTTAGTTGCCCCCGTGGATGTCGAGGAACGACCCATTGATGAAGGAGCCCGCGTCCGAGGCGAGGTACACGGCGGCGGCGCCGATGTCCTCCGGCTCACCGAACCGGCCCACCAGGATCTCCCCCAGGGAGCGCTCGCGCCGCTCCGGCTTCTCGGTGGCGGCGCGGCGCGGGGTGATGACGTGCCCCGCGTTGATGGCGTTCACCCGCACCGTGGGCGCCCACTCCTTCGCCATGGAGCGCGTCAGGTGCATGATGGAGGCCTTGGTCATGTTGTACACGCTCATGCCCGTCTCCGGCGGGCGGTACTCGCGCGCACCGATGGACGCCATGTTCAGCACCACCCCGCCGCCACGCTCGAGCATCTGAGGCACCACCGCCTGGCAGCACACGAAGGCGGAGGCGACGTTGATGTTGAACGCCTCCATGAAGTCGTGCTTGGTGATCTCCAGCAACGGCCCGCGCTTGAAGGTGGGGCCCTGGGAGCCGCCCACCACGTTCACCAGGATGTCCACCTGCCCGTAGCGGGCCAGGGCCGCCTGCACCATCGCCCCCACCGAGGCCTCGTCGGTCACGTCGGTGGAGACGCCGATCGCATCGGCACCCTTGGCGGCCAGCTCCGCCAGCACGGCGTCGATCTTCTCCTGCCGTCGGGCGGCAATCACCACCTTGGCACCCACGTCGGCGTAGGTATGGGCGATGCCGCGGCCGATGCCGTCGGAACCGCCCGTGACGATGGCCACCTTCCCCTCCAGGGAGAAGCGGGAGAGGTCGAACTGGGGGACGCGGTTCGGGTCGGGGGTGGTCATGGGTACTCCTGAGAGGGGGTCTAGAACCAGCCGTGGCCGCGCAGCAGGCCGCGCAGGTAGGCCACCTGGCCGATGTGCTGGATGTTGTCGTTGAGGATCACGCCCAGGCGCGAGCCCAGCTTCATGGCCGGCCGCCCCGCGATCTGGGGCGGGACCATCCGCTCCAGGTCACCCTCGGTGAGCGCCCCAACCACCGCCTCGGTGCGCTCGGCGACGGCGCGGTAGTAGCCCATGAGCGTCTCGTAGGAGCCGGGGTGGAAGGTGTGCACGTCCTCCGGCGTGAAGCGCGGGGGCTCGGCCTCGAAGCCGAACTTGGCCCCCCAACCACCCTGCTCCCACACCGAGGGCTGCTCGGAGAAGTGCGCTGTGATGTTGTCCCGGGTGCGGGTCAGGTGCCAGATGAGCCACCCGATGGGGTTGGACCCCGGCCCGGCGGGCTGCGCGCGCAACTCGTCCACCGTCAGCCCTTCCAGCGCCTTGAGCAGCGTCTCGTCCGCCCGCTTAATCGTCTCCACATACAGCTGCGCCGCGTTCATTCGTGCTTCCCCTCATCGCAGCGGGGCGCTCGTGGGCCCCGGCATCGTTAGTTTGGACTCAGGCCCCGAACCAGCCGAGGCCCTGGAAATACCCGCGCAGGTAGGCCACCTGGCCCGCGTGCTGGGTGTTGTCGGACACCACGCTCACCAGCCGCACCCCCACGGTGGGCAGGGGCGTGTACTGGGGCTCGTTGAGTTCGCGCTCCAGGTCTGCGGGCGAAAGCCCCGCGATGACCCGCTTGGACTGGGCGTACACCGCATCGTGGTAGGCCAGCAGCAGCTCCGGCCCGTCCACCTGGAGCGCCGCCACCTGCTCCGGGGTATCGCCGTGCCCCGTCTCCTTGGGCTCTGCCTTGCGGGCGAAGCGTGCGGGCCAGTCCCCGCTGAGCCACACCTGTGGGAGACCGCCGATGTCGCTCACGTGGTCGTCCTGGATGCGCGTGAGGTGCCAGGCGAGCCAGGCCATGGAGTTGGCGTGCGGAACGGGCTGGCGGTTCACGTCCGCCGCGCTCAGCCCCTCCAGCGAGCGGTGCAGGATGCGCTGCACCCGCCCCAGCGCGTCGATGATCAGCTCGTTGCCGTCCATGCCTCCTCCTACGCCGCGAACCACCCGCGCCCCTTGAGCAGGCCGCGCAGGTAGGCCACCTGACCTGAGTGTTGGATGTTGTCCACCAGCATCATCTGGAGCCGGTGGTGGGCGGGCACCGTGCCAGAACCCGTCACGTCAGGCGCGGGGCGCTCCAGGTCCTCCTCCGTAGCGCGGGAGAGGAAGGCGTCGGTCCTAGCCCGCACCGCCGCATGGTAGCCCAGCAGCGTCTCCAGGTCCGGCACCCGGAAAGAGGAGACCTGCTCGGCGGTGTGCCCCCGGCCGCGATCGGCGGGGTCGGCGGAGCGGCCGAACTTGGTGTGCCAGCCCTCGGCCACCCACACATGGGGTGTCAAATCCATGGCGGAGCGGTGGTTGTCCTGGGTGCGCGAGAGGTGCCAGAGGAGCCAGGCGATGGAGTTGGACTCCGGCCCCGGCTGCCAGTGCAGGTCATCGAGGCTCAGCCCCTCCACGGCGGGCAGCAGGATCGCCTCGTTGCGCTCCAGGATCTCCTTCGCGAATGCAGCGGTCAGCATCGTCACCCCTCAAGCGGTCTCTCTCCCGCGCCGGGATGATAGCGCACCCCGCTCACCTACGGCTCGCTCGTTACAGGGGGCTCCCCTGCGCCCCCTGCGGGGGCTACCCCGTCTACGCGCCCTGCCGGGCGCTCAACGTGGGGCCTGCGGCCCCGATCGCCCATTCCGGGAGCCATTTGGCCCCCCTCCCCCCGGGCTCGCTCATGACAGTGGGCACGAAGCCAGCACGCATACTTCGGGGTTTGGAGTGGGGCGCAGCCCCAAAGAACGCCGACAAGCCGAGGTGTGTCCGGGCTAGAGAGGTGCAGTGGGAGAGGGCACCTCTCCACGCCGGGGGTTCGGCGCGAAGCGCGCAGGGGAGTCCCCTGGAACGAGCGACCGAAGAGAGCGGAGAACCTAGCACCCGGGTGCCCTGAGGCACCCGGGTGCTACACTGGCGCCGAGGTTCGCCATGCCCACCCGCGCCCCCGCACGCCCCATCCAGGTCCGGCTGTTCCCCGCGCCGCGCGACGCGCACGCGCGCGGGTGGCTGACGCCTGCCTGGGTGCGCAGGGTGGCCCGCGCAGCGCTGGCGGCGGGCGACCCGAAGGGGGCTGCCGGTGCCAGCGTGGTGGTGGCGGACGATGCCACCGTGCAGGGGCTCAACGCACGCTTCCGGGGCTATGACGAGGTGACCGACGTGCTCTCCTTCGGCGCCGAGGGCGCCTTCGGTGAGACCATGGCTGACGGGGACGGCGCGCTGGACGCGGACGGGTTCCCCGTCATCGCAGAGGAGCCCGACTCGCTGGGCGAGGTGGTGCTCTCCCTCCCCCAGGCGGAGCGCCAGGCCTCGGAGAACGGGCAGACCCCGGAGCGCGAGACGGCGCTGCTCATCGTCCACGGCATCCTGCACCTGCTGGGCCACGACCACGCGGAGCCAGCCGAGACGACGCTGATGCGCTCCCTGGAGCAGGCGGCGCTGGCGCGGGCGTACCCGGCGACGGTGGGTGCGCGCTCGTGAGCGAGCAGGTGCTCTACCGCAAGTGGCGTCCGCCCCGCTTCTCGGAGGTGGTGGGCCAGCACGCCGTCACCCAGACCCTCTCCCAGGCGGTGGCTACGGGCCGCATCGCCCACGGCTACCTGTTCACCGGCCCGCGCGGCACGGGCAAGACCTCCACGGCCCGCGTGCTGGCCAAGGCGCTCAACTGCACCATGCGCCCGCCCGGCGTGGGCGACCCGTGCGGGGCGTGCCCGGCGTGCAAGGCCATCGAGAACGGGGCCTTCGTTGACCTGATCGAGATCGACGCCGCCTCAAACCGCGGCATCGACGAGATGCGCGACCTGCGGGAGAGGGTGCGCTACGCGCCCACCCAGGGACGCTACAAGGTCTACATCATCGACGAGGCGCACCAGCTCACCAATGAGGCGTTCAACGCCTTCCTCAAGACATTGGAGGAGCCGCCGCCGCAGACGGTGTTCATCCTGGCCACCACCGAGGCGCACCGCCTCCCGGCCACCATCGTCTCGCGCTGCCAGCGCTACGACTTCCACCGCATCGCGCCGAACGAGGTGGTGGAGCGGTTGGAGGAGATCGCCAAGGCCGAGGGGGTAGACGTGGCCCCGGAGGTGCTGCGCACCGTGGCGCGCGGTGCGGGCGGCTCGTTGCGCGATGCCACCAACCTGCTGGACCAGCTCATCACCTCCTTCGGCGCGCAGGTCTCCATGGAGCAGGTGCGCGAGCTGCTGGGCATCAGCGGGGAGGAGCGGGCCCTGGCGCTGGTGAAGCACCTGCTGGGCGGGCAGACCGCCGCGGCCCTGGAGCTCATCAACCAGACCGCCGCCGAGGGGTTGGACCTGCGCCCCCTGCACCGGATGACGGTGGATTTCCTGCGCGCCTGCCTGCTGCTCAAGTCTGGGGTGAAGGATGCGCTCGATCTGTCCAAGGAGGCGGCGGGGCAGCTCTCCTTCGCCACGGCGGGGGCATCGCTGGAGCACATCCTGCGGGCGCTGCGCCTGTTCGGGGGGGTGAGCCTGCGGTTCGATCAGCCCTCGCCGTTGCCGCTGGAGCTGGCCACGGTGGAGCTGGGCCTGGCGCCCGCCCCCGCGCAGGCCCCGGGTGCCCCGGTTGCGAGCGTGGCTCCAGCCCCCGCTCAACGCCCATCCGCGGAGCACCGCGAGGCCCCCTCGCCGGGACAGACCGCAGTGCGACCCGGCGCACCCCAGGGTGCGGGCAACCCCGCCGCCCAACGGCCGGCCGCCGCCGATGCCGGGGCAGCGTCCCCGCCTGCTCCCCAACGACCTGCCGCGCCTCCCTCCACCCAGGGCGCCCCCGCGCAGCGGCCGCCCGCTGCACCCCAACCCGCGCCGGAGCCGGACCTGTCCAGCCCCCTGGGTCAGCGTCTCGCCGACCAATGGCCCGCGATCCTGCGCGCCCTCTCGCGGGTGCAGCGCCGCCGCTTCGCGCTGGATGCGCTGCTGCGCTCCTCGAACCACCACGCCATCGAGGACGGGGCGCTGGTGCTGCGCTTCTCGCACCAGTCCAACGCCCAGCGCCTGGCCGAGGAGCTGGAGGACCCGCGCGTGCGCGCCGACGTTGCCCAGGTGCTGGCCCAGGCGCTGGGGGAATCCGTGGAGGTGCGTGTCGACACCGGTGCTTCCTCCCGTCCCGCCGCCAAGGCCAGCGCCGAGCAGGCGGGCGGACACCTGGTGCGCGCCGCCATGAACCTGGGCGCACAGCTGGTGGGCGAAGCGGCGGCCGAGCAGGCCCCTCCCGCCACCGGTGCGGCATCGACGCCAGGCAGCGCAGCGGCCGTCGACGCGGCGGACGCCCCGGACGAGCAGCCCTCCGCACCCGCTCGCTCAGAGAACGCCCCGGCCCCGGAACCCGAACGCGCGTCCGTCGCCACCCCGGGCTCTCTGTCCGCAGCCGAGGTGCCCCCTCCACCCGACGACGACGACGTGCCCTTCTAGCCATCCCGTGTCAGAGGTGTGCCCCCCATGAATCGCAATTTCCTCAAGCAGGCGCAGCAGATGCAGGCCAAGCTCATGGCCGCGCAGGAGGAGCTGGCGACCGCCACCGTGGAGGCCAGCGCCGGAGGCGGCGCGGTGAAGGTGACCGCCACCGGAGCCCAGGTACTCACCGCCATCACCATCGACCCCGCCGCCGTGGACCCGGCGGACGTGGAACTGCTCCAGGACATGGTGCTGGCGGCGGTGAACGAGGCGCTGGCCCGTTCGCAGCAGATGGCCTCGGAGCGCATGTCCGCCATCACCGGCGGCATGAAGCTCCCCGGCATGTAGGCGTATGCCCTCTTACGAACCGTCAGACAACGGCGCGCACCCCTCGCTGGCGCGCCCGGTGGCGCGGCTGATCGAGCAGCTGCACCGGCTGCCGGGCATCGGCCCCAAGAGCGCCCAGCGCCTCGCCTACCACCTGATCCGCGTGCCGGCGGAGCAGGCGGCGGCCCTGGCCGATGCCATCACCGCCGTGAAGGAGCAGACCACCTTCTGCTCCCGGTGCCAGAACATCACCGAGGCCGACCCGTGCACCATCTGCGCCAATCCGGCGCGCGATGGTGCACGCATCTGCGTGGTTCAGGAGCCACTGGACGTGCTGGCCATCGAGCGCACCGGGGCGTTCAAGGGCCTCTATCACGTGCTGCACGGCATCATCGACCCCATGAACGGAGTGGGGCCTGAGGACCTGCGGATCCGCGAACTGCTCCGGCGCATCGGCGAGGGAGCCGTGAGCGAGGTGGTCGTCGCCACCAACCCCACGGTGGAGGGGGAAGCGACCGCCATGTACGTGCGGACGCTCATCGCCCCCCTGGGCCCGCGCGTGACACGCCTGGCGCGTGGGCTGCCCGTGGGTGGGGACCTGGAGTACGCCGATGACCTCACCCTCTCCCGTGCCCTGGAGGGCCGCCAGGAGTTCTAGTGCGGGTTAACACCCTTCTCGCGTGCGCGCGGACACGGTAGGCTGGAGAGGCGATGTTCGATTCCCTCACCGAGAAGCTGACGGGCGTCTTCTCCCGCCTGGGCAGCAAGGGCCGCCTCACCGAGGAGGACGTGGACGCAGCGCTGCGCGAGGTGCGCCTGGCGCTGCTGGAAGCCGACGTCAACTTCAAGGTGGCCCGCGAGTTCGTGGCCGCCGTCCGCGAGCGGGCCATCGGCGAGGGCGTGCTGCGGGGCATCTCCCCCGGCCAGCAGGTGGTGAAGATCGTCCACGACCAGCTGGTGGCGTTGCTGGGCGAGGGTGACAACTCCCTCAAGCGCCGCGCACTGCCCCCCTCGGTGATCCTGCTGGTGGGCCTTCAGGGCTCCGGCAAGACCACCACCGCAGCCAAACTGGCCCTGCACCTGCGCCGTCAGCAGCAACGCGCGCTGCTCATCGCCGCCGACCTGCGCCGCCCCGCCGCCATGGACCAGCTGGAGGCGCTGGGGCGTCAGTTGGACATCCCCGTCCACCGCGAGAAGGCCGGGCCCGACGATGCCCCCAAGGTCGCCGCCAACGGCCTGCGCAAGGCGCGGGAGATGGGGGTCGGCTGGGCCATCGTGGACACGGGCGGGCGACTGCACGTGGACGAGGAGCTCATGGCCGAGCTGGCCGAGGTGCGCAAGAAGGTGGAGCCCGACGAGGTGCTCCTGGTGGTGGACGCTATGACGGGGCAGGACGCCGTCAACGCCGCCACCGAGTTCAATGAGCGCGTGGGCCTCACGGGGCTGGTGCTCACCAAGCTCGACGGCGACTCCCGCGGCGGCGCGGCCCTCTCGGCGCGGCACGTGAGCGGGGTGCCCATCAAGTTCGTGGGCACGGGCGAGAAGTCCGACGCACTGGAGCCCTTCCACCCCGACCGCATGGCCTCCCGCATCCTGGGCATGGGCGATGTGGTCTCCCTGGTGGAGAAGGTGCAGGCCGAAGTCACCGAGCAAGAGGCGGCCGAGCTGGAGCGCAAGATGCGCCGGAACCAGTTCGACCTGGAGGACTTCCGCAAGCAGTTGCGCCAGCTCCAGCGCCTCGGCTCCCTCACCAGCGTGCTGGACATGCTGCCGGGCGGCGGGGCACTGAAGAACAAGCTGCCCACCGGCGCGCTGGACGAGCGCAAGCTCAAGCGCACCGAGGCCGTCATCTCCTCCATGACCATGTGGGAGCGTCAGCACCCCGACCGCATCAACGGTTCCCGGCGCCACCGCATCGCGGCGGGCTCCGGCACCAGCCCGGCCGACGTGAACGCGCTGCTGAACCAGTTCAAGCAGGCGCAGAAGATGATGAAGGCCCTCGCCTCGGGCAAGGGCCGGGGACTGGCGGGGCCGGGGATGCCCCGTCGATAATCTCCGCTCACGCGGTGAGTAAGGAGCGTGCAGGACATGGGTAAGCGCATCGGCATCGTGGGGACCCGCTACGGCGAGTTCGAGGGGCACCTGTGGGATGAGAAGCTCCGTGAGATCATCGAGGCGCTGCCCGATGACACGGAGATCATCGTCAACGGCGCGCCGGGGACCGACCGGCGGGCCATGGAGATAGCCCGCGAGCGCAGCCTCAAGGTGACGGTGCTCTTCCCCGACGAGGCTTGGTCCCAGAGCGCCCGCTACTTCATTCACCGCAACGCGGCGGTGGTGGAGCAGGCTGACGAGGTGTACGCGGTGTGGGATGGACGCTCCGCCGGGACGCTCCACGCCATCACGCTGGCGCGCCACCGCAAGGTTCCGATCCACATCGTGCGGGTGCGCACCGAGGTGTGGCAGCGCCAGGGCTAGCGCCTACAACCCGCCCAGGGACTGCTGGCCCGGCGGGGTGCCCTCACTGGCACGCCGGTAGTCCTCGAACAGCAACACCTGGAAGGCGGACATGAAGCAGAGGGAGATGGCCGAGCCCACGCTGTAGCAGGCGATGGCGAGGGCCGTGGCGGGCATCAGTTCCCCCAACCACGTGCCGGCGGCCTCCGGGATGAAGGCCCCGATCAGCGCCAGCAGCCCCACCCCCGCCGTGCGCCACCAGCGCCCCTCCACCAGCGCCCACGAACGGCGCAGCGCCTCCGGTATGGACCGGTTCTCCTCCACCAGCGCAGGGCCCGCGATGAGCCAGCGTGCCAGCAGGTAGATCGCCACCGGCAGCCCAAAACCGGACATGGCCAGGATGAAGACCGCCAGACCCACCAGGAACGAGAGACCCACGTAGCGCGGGCCGAAGGCGATGGCCGCGGCGATGGCCCGGCTCACCCCCACGGCCCTGTCCCGGCGCGCCTGCTCCACGGCCCAGAGCACGGCGGACTGGGTGGCAACGCTCACCACCAGCACCACCAACGCCCAGGCGATGGCGGGCAGAATCTCCTCCGGCGCGTAGGCGAAGGCCAGCAGGTTGGCCGTCACGGTGGAGAGGAGCGCCACCGGCATCACCACGCGGAAGGTGCGGCGCAGGTAGGTGAGCACCTCTCCGAACAGTTCGGCGGCAGGGGTCAGGGTGCGCGGGTGTGAATCGTACATGACGCGCGCATGGTAGGGGGCGCGGCGGCGGGTGACAACGCCCGGAAGGATGTGCGCGCCCCTACCAGGTGACGCGCAGGGCCCCGCCCCAGTCGACGCGAACGCGCCGGTTCCGATACAGCAGCGCCACGGTGATGACGCCCAGACGGCGGAGATAGCCGGACATGGCCCCCCCTGCGTGATGCTCTCCGCCAGTCAACGCCACGGGTGTGGCATGGTACAAGGGGTTCGGGGCAACGATTCGACAGGGTGCGGACGAAGGTTGCATGCGACTCACGGTGGATGGGCCCTTCGATTTCGACCTCACGGCGGGGCATCTGACCCGTTACCGGGGCAGGGACGGGGCGGACATCCTCCACGAGGGCACCTACTACCGCGCCCTGTCCCACCCCGACGCTCGCCCCGTGCGCCGGATGGACGGGAGCGTGCTGGTGGCGGCGGCAAGGCCCGCGCCGGCCCCCCCGGGCGAGCGAGCCGGTGAGGCAGGCGCGGGCAGGCAGCGGGGGGAGGAACGAAGCGCGCTGGACCTGTGGATCCCTGGCGACGGCACGCCGGAGGAGGAGGCGTTGGCGGCGCGGCACATGGGCTGGCTGCTGGGGCTCGACGCGGACATGAGCGGCTTCCACGCCCTGCTGGACGCCGACCCGGTGCTGGGCTCAGCCGTGGGACCGCTGCGGGGGTTACGTCCCGCCCGCGCGCCCTCGGTGTTCGAGGCGCTGGTGCAGGCGGTGGTGGGGCAGCAGATATCGGCGGCGGTGGCCCGCACCATCCGCGAGGCGCTGGTGAACACCCTGGGCACCCCCGCCGAGGCGGACAGCCTCACGATGCACGCCTTCCCAGAGCCCGCCGCCGTCCTGGATGCGGGCACCGACGGCCTGCGGGCGCTCAAGCTCTCCACGCGCAAGGCGGAGTACCTGCAGGAGATGGCCCAGCGCACCCTGGACGGGGAGCTAGCGCCGGAGCGGTTCGCGGGCCTGGACGATGAGGCCGCGGTCGCGGCCCTCAGCCAGGTGCGCGGGGTGGGGCGGTGGACGGCGGCGTGGGTGCTGTTGGGGGCGCTGGGACGGCCCGACCTGCTGCCCGCGGGCGACCTGGCGCTCCAGCGCACCGTGGGGGCGCTGTACGGTGGCGGTGAGCGGCTCAGCGAGGGTGCGCTAGAAAGCTTCGCGGAGCGCTGGCGGCCCTACCGGGGGTACGCAACCGTCTATCTGTTCGCGCACCTGCGCCAGCTGCGGGCAGCACGGCAGGAAGGGGCCCGCTAGCGGGAGTTCGACTACCCACCACCCACCTACAGAGGCCCTGCGGGCCACTCCGGCGCTTGACTACCCACCGCCCACCCACGGAGGCCCTGCGGGCCTCACCGGCTCGCCCACCGGCGAGCCTTACTCCAGGAAGTCGCGCAGCTTGCGCGAACGCGAGGGGTGGCGCAGCTTGCGCAGCGCCTTGGCCTCGATCTGGCGGATGCGCTCACGGGTGACCCCGAAGTCGCGCCCCACCTCCTCCAGCGTGCGGGAGCGCCCGTCCTCCAGGCCGAAGCGCAACTGAAGCACCCGGCGCTCGCGCTCGGAGAGGGTGCCCAGCACGTCCTCCACCTGCTCGCGCAGGAGCTGGAACGTCGCCGCGTCGGCGGGGGCGGGGGCGGTGCGGTCCTCGATGAAGTCGCCCAGGTGGGAGTCCTCCTCCTCACCGATGGGCGTCTCCAGGGAAACGGGCTCCTGGGAGACCTTGAGGATCTCACGCACCCGCTCCGGGGGCACCTCCATGCCCAGGGATATCTCCTGGGTGGTGGGTTCGCGCCCGTACTCCTGCACCAGGCGCCGGCTCACCCGCATCAGCTTGTTGATGGTCTCGACCATGTGCACGGGGATGCGGATCGTGCGGAGCCTGGTCGGCGATGGCACAGTGATGGCCTGGCGGATGCACCAGGTGGCGTAGGTGGAGAACTTGTAGCCCTTGCGGTAGTCGAACTTCTCCACCGCACGGATCAGGCCGATGTTGCCCTCCTGGATCGAGGTCCAGCAGCGACATCCCCCGGCCGATGTACTTCTTCGCGACGCTCACCACCAGGCGCAGGTTCGCCTCGGCCAGGTGGCGCTGGGCACGCTCGCCCTCACGCTTGAGGTCATTGAAGTGGCGGCGCAGCACGAACTCCTGGGCGTCCAGGCGGGCACCCACGTCGGCGTCCTCCAGCAGCTCGCCCAGCTCGGCCACGGGCACGTCGGAACCCACGGCCTCCAGCAGGTCCTGCGGGAGGATGTGGCTGTCCAGGGAGAGGGCGACGATGGCGGGGGTGATCTCCTGCGGTTCCTTGCCCCAACGCGCGGCCAGGCGCTCCAGCAGTTCGGCGTTGAACTCGCCGTCCAGGCTGGTGCGCAGCTTCTCGTGGGAGAGGAGGGTGCCAATGGTCATGGGCTCGTCCACGCCCAGGAACTCCATCACCGCCTCCAGGAGCACCGTCTCGTCCTTGAGGCGCACCATCATGGTGCGGGCCACGTCGGAGGCGCGCACCGGGCGACCGTCGGCCCCCAGCTCCTCCTCGGCCTTCTCGATGTGCTTGCCCGCGGAGAGCTGGCGCGCCAGGCGGCGCTCATCGGCGGCGGTGAGCAGCGTCACCCGGCCGATCTCCCGCAGGTACATGCGAACCGGGTCATCGATCAGGTCGGACGACTCGAGGTCCTCGGCCGCCTCCTGGGCGGCCTCCGCCTCCTCGGCGGCGATGTCCTCGGGGCGCGGCTCATCGGCCGTGGGCGCGGGGGCAAGCACGGCTCCAGCGGTGGCCTCCATCACGGCGGTGGCCGCGTTGGCGGGGGCGGCCTGCTCGGCAGCCTCAGCCACGGGGTTCTCGGCGACCGGCGCTGGCTGCGCCGTCTTGCTGGTGCTCTTGCGCTGCTTGCTCGGCATCGTCCCTCCCCAATCTCGGCCCCGCTCGCCCGTTGGAAGGGGGGCTCCCCCGGTCGTCTACCCGGTGAACACGTCGCGCAGGCGCTGGTTCACAGTGAGTCCGGCCTGCTGCACCGCCTCGCGGTAGCCCTCGTCCTCGCCATCCGGGGAATCATCGGGTGCGGGCGCGGCTGCCAGCGCCGCTTCCTCCTGCACCTTCAGTTCCCGCAGGTGACGCTCCTCCAACCGGCGCAGGCATGCCGTCCAATCCTGCTCGCGCTTGGCGCGGTCGGCGGGGGGCATGCCCTTGACGGCCAGCCGGTCCCATTCAGCCCCGGACGCATCGTCCAGGAGCGCACGAGCATCTTGCAGTGTACCAGCGCCGCTGAGGGCCCTCAACAACGCACGGGCATCGGCGCGCCGCAGGTGCTCCTCGGGCAGTTCCCCGGCCCGGCCCGCCAGCTCCGGTGATTGGATCAGCAACGCCAGCACGTACTCGTCAAGCGCATCGCGCGCCGCCGAGCGCAGCACCACCCCCGCCTCCTCCGCTGCCGCACCGGGCGTCTCGCGCCGGGTGCGTCGCGTAGGGCTGGTCGGCGGGGCCATGCGGGCCAGTGCCGCCTCCAACGCCGCGCGCGTCACGCCCAGCGCGGCGGCGAGCCGGTCCAGGTAGCGGTCCTGCGCACCCCAATCGGCCAGCCCGCGTATGAGCGTACCGAAGCGCAGCACCGTAGGGGCGTTCTCCTGCGCCGTGGTGAGGGCCCCGCGCGCACGCTCGGCCTCCAGCAGGAAGTCCAGCACCGGGGCTGCATCGGCCACCATGGCGCGCCAGCGTGCCGGGTCGGTGCGGATGATCTCGTCCGGGTCCTTCCCGTCCCGCAGCGCGGCCACGGCCCAGGCATCAAGCCCCTGGGCCTTGGTGCGTCCGGTGCCGGTGGCTTCGGCGATGGCCTCCTCAGCCACCTGCCAGAGGGAGCGGCGCATCGCCTCCTGGCCTGCGGCATCCGTGTCCAAAGCGAGCACGATGCGCCCGGCACGCGCGCGCAGCAGCGCCACCTGCTGCTCCGTGAGCGCGGTGCCCATGGAGGCCACCACGTTGGCGTAGCCGTGCTCATGGGCGGCGATGGCGTCCATGTAACCCTCCACCACCACTGCCACGCCCTCGCGGGCCATTGCCTCCTTGGCGCGGTCGAAGGCGTAGAGCATGCGGCCCTTGTCGAAGATGGGCGTCTGGGGCGTGTTCAGGTACTTGGGGTTCGCCCCGTCCAGGGAGCGGCCCGCGAACCCCGCGATGCGCCCGTCACCATCGCGCAGGGTGAAGGTGAGCCGCCCGCGCAGCAGATCGCGCGCATCGCCGGAGTCCAGACGCGTGGCCAGGCCCGCCGCCACCACCTGCTCCTGAGCCACGCCCAACGCGCCCAACTTCTTCAGCAGCGCATCGCCCGTGGCCGGGGCGTAGCCCAGCCCGAAGCGCACGATGGCCTCATCGGTCAGGCCCCGCTCGTTGGCATACGCCCGGGCCAGGGAGCCCGCGTCCGAGAGCAGCTGGTCGCGGAAGAAGCGCCCCGCCGCCTCGTTCACCCCGTAGAGGGGTGATTCCTCCTCCTGCCGGGCGTGGTGCTCCGGCAGCTCCACGCCGGCGCGGCGAGCCAGCTCCTTCAGGGCGTCCGGGAACTCCAGGTTCTCGATGCGCTGGAGGAAGGTGAAGGCATCGCCCCCCGTGGCGCACGCACCGAAGCAGCGCCACGTCTGTTTGTCGGGGAAGACCACGAAAGACGGCGTGCGCTCGGCGTGGAAGGGGCAGCGGGCGTGGTAGTTCTTCCCGGAGCGCTTCAGGTCCGGCACGTAGCCGGACACCAGCTCCACCAGGTCGACCCGCGCCTTGATGTCGTCGGTGATGCTCATGGGTTTGTCAGCGTGCCAGGGATAGCGTGCATGGCGCACGGGGCCGCTGGCAACCGGGGCATCCTACGCCCCCTCCATGAGTGGAAACGCAAGAGGCGCGCGAACGTTTGGGGCCCCATCCCTCGCCCCGTTATCAAGCGCGAGCCCGCGTAGCGGGCGGGGCCGTAGGCCCCACGTTGAGCGCCCGGCAGGGCGTGTAGACGAGGTAGCCTCCGCAGGGGCGAGGGAGTCCCCTGTAACGAGCGACCGAAGGGAGCGGGGAACGTGCCGGGGCCCAGCCTCGCCCCTAGACCCGGCCGGTGAAGACCTCACCCGCGATGCCGGGGCGCAGCCCCTCCGCCGTGTAGATGGCGAACTGGTCGGTCATGCCGGAGATGTAGTCGGCGGCGGCGCGCTCGGCCCCCTCGTTGGTCAGCAGGTAGCGCTCCGGCACCTCATCGGGGTGGGCCAGGAAGTGCCCGTACAGGAACTCCACGATGACCCGTGCTCGCTGCCCCTCCGGCCCCGCACCGGCGGGCAGGTAGACCGTCTCGAACATGAACTCGCGCAGCTCCTGCACCACCGCCGAGACCTGCGTGCTCATGGTCAGCCGGGGGCGCGGGCCGCCGGTCTGCGGCTCGTAGCCCGCCGCATCCCACGAGGCGGCGACCACATCACGCACCATGGAATCGATGCGCTGGGAGTGGCGGGTGCCCAGCACCTCACGCGCGTCCACCGGCAGGTCGGACTCGCCCAGCACCCCGGCGCGGATCGCATCGCCGATGTCATGGGCCAGATACGCGATGGCGTCGGACACGCGCACCACCTGCGCCTCCAGGGTGAGCCGGTCGAGCTCGGCGGCGTTGAGGAAATCGCCACGGGGCTTGGAGTGGTGGAGGATGGCCTGGCGCGTCTCGTGGGTGAGGTTGAGGCCCGCTCCGTCCTTCTCCAGCCCGTCCACGGTGCGCAGCGACTGCTCGTTGTGCCGGAACCCACCGGGCATGAGCCGGTCCAGCACCTGCTCGCCGATGTGGCCGAAGGGGGTGTGGCCCACATCGTGGCCCAGGGCGGCGGCCTCGGCCAGGTCCTCGTTGAGGCGCAGCGAGCGGGTGATGGTGCGAGCGATCTGCGTCACCTCCAGCGTGTGCGTGAGGCGCGTGACGAAGTGGTCGCCGATGGGGGCGACGAACACCTGGGTCTTGTGCTTGAGGCGCCGGAAGGCGTTGGTGTGGATGATGCGGTCGCGGTCGCGCTGGAACTCGGTGCGCAGCGCGTCCAGCGGCTCCGGGGACGGGCGCCCCAGGCTGCGGCCGGAGAGGGAGGCGTGGGGCGAGAGGCGCTCGGCCTCCCACGCCTCCAGGCGCGCGCGCACGGAGCCGTCATCGATGGGGGGAACGGGTGGCATGGGGCAAGTCTACCAGCGCGAACCGGGCTCTAGGAGCGGATCTCCTCACGCATGAAGCGCACGTACGCCCCACCCACCAGCACCGATGCCAGCGCCAGCAGCACCACGATGTGCGGCCAGACCAGCTGGAGCGATTGGCCCGCGGGCACGGGGGTGGCCAGCAGACCGTCGAGGCGATCCGGGGCCAGCTGGAGCGGGGTGACGGCCCGCCCGCCGATCGGATCGAGCAGGATGCCCGTGGCCTCGGAGTAGAGCTGAGAGGGCGAGAGGCGCCCGATCCAGGAGGAGACCTGGTAGTGGGTGAGGGCCTGCTCGCTGGTCTCCACCCTGGGCACAGCGATGTCGGCGATGGCCGAGGCGCTGACGGTGATGAGGAAGCCCGCCACCAGCCACGCGGCGATGGACACCAGCGCCGAGGCGACGGTGTTGCGCAGCAGCACCGAGGCGGTCATGGCTAGAGCCAGCCAGAAGGCCAGGTAGACGGTGGTCACCAACCCGAAGCCCACCAGCCGCAGCAGTTCATCGGCCCCCGGCGCCATGCCCAGGCGGAACATGGTGATACCCACCATGGACACCATGAGGCTGGACACCAGCAGGAAGAGCGTGACGATACCGGCCGCCAGCTTGCCGTTGAACACGGCGTCCCGGTAGACCGGCTGCGCCAGCACCCGCGAGAGGGTTCCCGAGGTGCGCTCGGAGTTGATGGCGTCGAACCCCAGGGTGATGCCGATGATGGGGCCGAAGAAGCTCAGGAAGAACAGGAGCGAGGGAAGCACGCCGGAGTTGGCCGTGAACACGGCGAGGAATACGAACTCGCTGATGGACAGGACGTTGGGCTCCACCTCCCGCACCACAACGAACGTTCCCCACACCAGCCCCAGCGCCAACAGCGAGAGGGTGAGCAGGAAGCGCCGGCGGCCCAAGTGGTCGGCGAGCTCCTTCCAGAAGACCGCGCTCATGCCGCATCCCCCTGGTGGAAGTAGCGCAGGTAGATCTCCTCCAGCGTGCGGTCCTGCGCGTGCAGGCCCACCAGCCGGGCTCCGGCACCCACCGCGGCGGCGGCGGCCTCGGCGCGCAGGTCTGTCGTGGCGGTCAGGGTGTAGCGCTCCCCCTCCGCCTCCACCCCGCTCACGCCGGGCAGGCGGGCCAGCGCCTCCCGCAGGCCGGGGGTGGATACCTCCACCTCCAGGCTCACCTGGTAGCCGCCGCTGCGGTCGCGCAGCAGGTCGGCCACCGTGCCCTGGAGCACCATCTTGCCGTGGCTCATGATGCCCACCCGCGAGCAGATGCGCTGCACCTCCACCAACGCGTGGGAGGAGAGGAGGACGGTGATGCCCTGGCTGGCGGACAGGTCGTGGATCATGGCGAGCAACCACTGGATGCCCGCCGGGTCCAGGCCCAGCGTCGGGTCGTCCAGGATCACCAGGCGCGGCTCCTTGAGGAGCACGTCGGCCAGCCCCAGGCGCTGGCGCATGCCGCGCGAGTAGTGGCCCGCGGGCACGTCGGCCGCCGCCGTCAGCTCCACCGTCTCCAGCAGGCGCTCGATACGCGCGTCCGCCTCGGGGCGCGGGATGCGGTTGAGCTCGGCGGTGTAGCGCAGGTTCTGGCGGCCCGTCATGTCGGTGTACAGCCCCACCGACTCCGGCAGGTATCCCACCTGGCGCTTGACGGCCAGGGGCTCGCGCGCCGGGTCGTGCCCACACACGCGCACGTTCCCGCCCGTGGGCTCGGTGAGCCCCAGGAGCATGAGGATGGTGGTGGACTTGCCCGAGCCGTTGGGGCCCAGGAAGCCGTACACCTCCCCCTCCTGCACGGCCAGGTCCAGCCCGTCCACGGCGGTGAAGCCACCGTAGGCCTTGGTCAGACCCGAGGCCCTGATGATGGGCTCGGTCATCGGCGCCCCAGCCGGACGAACAGGCCCACCAGGCCGCCCACCACCGCCAGCACCAGCACGATGCCCAGCCACCCCCAGATGGTGGACTTGCTCACCGTCACGCGCAGGTCGATGGCGTCCGAGGTGCCCGCCCCCGTGGCGCGCAGCGTGATCTGGTAGTCACCGGGGATCGCATCACCCGGCGGCTCAATCAGCACGCCAATGTCCGACTCGAAGCCGGAGGGCAGCGAGGGGATGGACGTGATGGCCGTGGACCCATCCAGGAACGTCACCTGCCAGCCCGTGGGCCGGTCGGCCTGCAACCGCACGGCGGACAGGTCTGCCGTGCCGATATTGGTGAGGCGCAGCACCGTGCGCCCCTCTCCCCCGGCCTTGGCGTCCAGGGAGAGGCGGCCGGTGTCCGTGGAGGCGAACAGGTCGGCCCGGCCCGTGAGGATGAGCCGCAGGGGCGTGTCGTCGGCCACGCCAGCGCCCGAGGCGCTGACCACGATGGTGTAGTTACCGGGCGCCGCGGTGAGCGCAGGCGTCACCAGCACGTCCACGCGCTCGGCGAGGCCCTGATCCACGCTCACCGCGCCGATGAGCTTCTGCTCCCCGAAGGTGGGTGAGAAGCCGATGTCCCAGCCGCTGAGCGGGGTGCCCTGCTCGTCGAACACCTCACCGGCCAGGTCGAAGGAGTTGGTGTCCCCCGTCTCGTTGTTCACCAGCACCTCGAAGGAGAACTGGGAAGTGGAGGGACCCTTGAGCTCGGGGAAGGTGGAGGAGAGGTTCACTGCGGCGGCGCCCTGGGCCCGCGCCGGGGGCACGGTGATGACGAACCGCGCCTGGTCGTAGACCACCGCCTCGTCCAGGGAGGTGACCTTGAGGGTGAAGGCGTAGTCGCCTGCAGCAGGGCGCGCGTCGGGGATGTCCGCACGGATCGTGGGCCGCTCCACCGGGTCAACGCCCTTGGCGTCCACCACCAGCTGGGAGATCTTGAAGTCGAAGAACCGGCCCCAAACGCCCACATCCCAGCCGGTTGGGATGTCCTCCAGCACCAGCTTGACCACGATGCGCTCGTCGGTCTGGTTCTGAAGGCGGATGTCCAGGCTCACCCGCTTCTCCAGCTCACCCATCTCCAGCGCCCGCACGGGAGCGTCCAGCAGCACCTCGCCCGCGCTCTGGGCAGAGGCGATGGCCGAGGGGAGGACGAGGGTTGCGAGGACAGTGAGCAGCAGGAGGATTCTGTGCATGGACGGTTCTCCGGTGTCGGGTTGACGGGGGCCTAGGGTAGCAGCGCACCGAGGAGAGGGGCACCCTCCCCGCATGCACAACGGGGCTACGCGCCAGTGGGCACACCGGTTTGGTCAGGCGTCCGGGGCGGCCTTCGCCTCCTCCCAGCGGGCGAGGCGCTCGGCCTCGGGCAGGCTCGCCAACTCCTCGCCCCGCTCCCGCAGCCCGCGCTCCATCCGGGCGAAGCGGGTGGCGAAGCGCGCGTTGGCACCGCGCAGCGCCTGCTCGGCGTCCAGCCCCATCCGCAGCCCCGCGCCCACCAGCGCCTGCAGCAGGTCGCCGAACTCGCGCTCGCGCTCCTCGCCCTCCGGGGCATCCCGCAGCTCCGCGGCCTCCTCGGCCACCTTGGCGAAGGCTCCCTGGTCCCCGTCCCAGTCGAACCCCGCCCGCCGGGCACGCGCCAGCACGGCCCCCGCGTACCCCAGCGCGGGCATGGCTCGCGGCACCCCGTCCAGCATGGAACGCTCCCCCTGCCCCTTCCCCACGCGCTCGGCGGCCTTGATGCGCTCCCACTGGCCCGTCACTTCGGTGGCGGTGGCCGCCGCGCCCTCCCCGAACACGTGGGGGTGGCGCCGGATCAGCTTCTCGTTCAGGTGGGCGACCACATCGGCGATGTCGAAAGCGCCCTCGTCGGCGCCGATCTGCGCGTGGAAGATGATCTGCAGCAGCAGATCGCCCAGCTCCTCCACCAGCGCGGCCGGTTCGTCTCCGTCCAGCGCCTCCAGCGCCTCGTAACTCTCCTCGATGAGCGTATCCCGCAGCGAGGCGTGGGTCTGCTCCAGGTCCCAGGGGCAGCCCCCCTCGGGGCTGCGCAGACGGCGCATCGTCTCCAGGAGCGTCTCGAAGCCGGACGGGCGCGGCGGGATGGGCATGGCAGGGGCCTCCTCGGCGGGCTGTGCCGGACGAGGCCAGTATAGGAGCCGCTGGGCTATCATGGCCTTCAGGAGCGTGCCGTGAGCAGAACGTGGGTGGTGCTAGGCTGGGTGGTGCCGGTGGCCGTGGGGCTGCTGCTGGTGACCACCAACGTGCGGGTTGCGGCGGGGAACCTGGACCTGTGGGAGAGCCTCTTCGAGCGCCACAAGGTGAGCCAGCGCACCGCCATCCCGCCCGAGGCGCTGCGCACCGTCGCCCAGCAGGTGCAGGACTACCTCTCCTCGAACACCGAACCCCTTGCCGTCAGCGCCAAGGTGGCGGGCGTGGAGACCGACCTGTTCGGCCCCGACGAGGCTTCGCACATGCACGACGTGAAGGTCGTCTTCGGCCGCACCTTCCGCCTGCAGGAGGCCATGGCCGTGCTGGTGCTGGCCGCCGTCGCTGCGGCGTGGCGCTGGCGGCGCGAGGCGCTGTGGCCCACGCTTGCGAGCTGGCTGCGCCGCGCGGGAGTTCTGACCGTGGTGGTCATCGGGACGGTGGGCGTGGTGAGCCTGGTGGCCTTCGACCCGCTCTTCACCCTCTTCCACCAGATCGGCTTCCCCCGGGGGAACTGGTCATTCCCCTCCTCCGCCTACCTGGTGCGGGTGTTCCCCTTCGGTTTCTGGCAGGACATCACCCTGCTCATCGGCCTGGCCACGGTGGCCGAGGCTGTGGTGGCGTTCGTCGCAGGACGCGCCATCACGGTGCTCTCCGAGACCTCCTAGGGCTCGCCGAGCGCGGGGGGCGCGCTAGCAGCAGGCGCAGCCACCGCCACAGCAGCCGCCCCCCGCGGCCGGGGCATCCCCCGCACCCACGCCGGCGCCCACGCGCGCCGCGGTGAGGGAGAGGACGCGCGGAGCCGGGGCCCCGCACGCGGGGCAGGGCGAGGCCATCGCCGCACTCATGGGCTGGAGGCGCTCGAAACGCTCGGTGCAGGACGGACAGCGGTACTCGTACAGCGGCATGTCTTATCTCGCGTAAGAGGCTACCCGCGGAAGCGGTAGCCGACGTTCCAAACCGTCTCGATGAAGGTTCGCTGCGCGTCCTCTATCTTAGCGCGCAGCCGGCGCACGTGCACATCCACCGTGCGCGTGCCGCCGAAGTACTGATACCCCCACACCTGCTCCAGCAGCGCCTCCCGCGAGTAGACCCGGCCGGGATTGGCCACCAGGAGCTTGAGCAACTCGTACTCCTTGAAGGTGAGCATCACCTGACGCCCATCCACGTACACGTCGTACCGGTTGGTGTCGATGACCAACCCCTCGGCGCGAATCACCCCCGGCTCATCGGCGGGCTCGGCAGCATCGAGCAGACGCTCCACACGCAGCGCCAGCTCACCCCTGTGCCAGGGCGCGATGATGACGTCCGCCGCCTGCAACCGCAGCGCGGGCCCGTCCAGGTGCTCGGCAGAGAGCGCCACCAGCACCGGGGCGTCCATGCCCGCGGCGCGCCGCGTCAGCGCCTCGGCTCCGCGCCGGTCGGACAGGGTGGCGTCCACCAGGAGCACGTCGAGCGCCGGGGACGCCTCGCCCGCAGGCGAGGCCGCATCGTCCTGCACCTCGTAGGGCACCGCCTCCTGATCCAGCGCGCGCACCAGTGCAGGCGCGGGGCCGCGGGGCGGGCACAGGAGCCCCACCGTCCAGGCGGGCGCTGGGCGGGCCTGGGTCCGGCGGTTGGGCTCCGTGGGGTTCACCACCAGATCTTGCCCTCGATGGAGCCTTCCAGCTCCTTGTAGTCGCGGGTCCACAGACCGGTGCTCAGGTACTTCCAGCCTCCGTCGGCGAACAGGCACACGATGTTGCCCTCCTCCAGACGCGAGGCCACACGCACGGCGGCAGCCAGCACCGCTCCCGATGATACACCTGCGAACACGCCCTCCCGGCGCAGCAAGGACGCCGTCATGCGGAAGGACTCCTCACCCCCCACCATCAATCGCGCGTCCAGCTTGTCCAGGTCCAGGA
The DNA here is from genome assembly GCA_038147155.1 of Candidatus Australimonas brisbanensis. Taxonomy (GTDB): domain Bacteria; phylum Chloroflexota; class Dehalococcoidia; order Lucifugimonadales; family Australimonadaceae; genus Australimonas; species Australimonas brisbanensis. The sequence goes on along the minus strand of JAYQTA010000011.1, from coordinate 21,746 downwards.
TGGGGGGGATGAACCCCTCCTCCAGCGCCCGCAGGCCCTGGATCGCATCGTCGGGTGCGGGGGCGGCAGCGATGATCTTCACCGCCGGGTTGTGCTCCTTGAGCCGGCGGCCCGTGCCCATGAGGGTGCCACCGGTGCCCAGGCCCGCCACGAAGTGGGTGACCTCGGGCATATCGCGGATGATCTCCGGGCCCGTGGTCTCGTAGTGGGCGCCGGGGTTCGCCGCGTTGCCGTACTGGTAGAGCATGGTGTAGCGGGAGGGCTCGGCCTCCACCAGCCGCTTGGCCATGGCGATGGAGCCGTTGGAGCCCTCCGCCCCCGGCGAGTAGATGATCTCGGCCCCGTAGGCGCGCAGGAGTTCGGTGCGCTCCGGGCTCACGTTATCGGGCATCACTGCGGTGAACCGGTAGCCCATACTCCCGGCCACCATGGCCAGCGAGATGCCGGTGTTGCCCGAGGTGGGCTCCAGGATGGCCCGCTCCTTGGTGAGCGCCCCTGCCTCCTGGGCGGCGAGCATCATCGCCCGGGCGATGCGGTCCTTCACCGAGCCGGTGGGGTTGGCCCCCTCGAGCTTGGCGAAGATCCGCACCCCCGGGCGCGGGCTGTAGGTCGGCAGTTCCACAAGCGGCGTGTTGCCGATGGACTCGATGAAGTTCCCGCTGCGCATGGCGGCGGCGGGGCCGTGGCGCATCGCGCCTAGTGGCCCGCGCCCACCCCCTCTGCGCCCGGCTCGGGGGCCAGGCCGCAGAAGACCTCGTAGTCGATCAGCTCGGTGACGGTGGGGTGCTCACCGCACAGCGGGCAGTTGGGGTTGCGCCGGGTCTTGACCACGCGGAACTCCATGTCCAGCGCGTCCACCAGCAGTAGACGGCCCACCAGGGTGTTGCCGATGCCCAGGATGTGCTTGACCACCTCGGTGGCCTGCACGGAGCCCACCATGCCCGTGAGCGCGCCCAGCACGCCGGCCTCGGAGCAGTTGGGCACCAGGCCCGGGGGCGGGGGCTCCGGGAACAGGCACCGGTAGCAGCCCTTGCCCGGCTCATACAGGGTCACCTGGCCGTCGAAGATCAGGATCGACCCGTCCACCAGCGGCTTGTTGTTCAGGTAGGCCGCATCGTTCACCAGGTAACGGGTGGCGAAGTTGTCGGCGCCGTTCACGATGACGTCGTACTGCGCCACCAGGTCCATGGCGTTGTCTGAGTTGATGGGGAACTCGTGGGTGACGACGTTCACGTCGGGGTTGTAGCGGTTCAGCGTCTGCACCGCCGAGACCACCTTGGGCAAGCCCACCGTCTCGGTGTTGTGCAGCACCTGGCGCTGCAGGTTGGACAGATCGACCGTGTCGAAGTCCACCAGGCCGATGGTGCCCACCCCGGCCAGCGCCAGGTAGAGGGCCACCGGGCCGCCCAGGCCGCCCGCGCCCACCACCAGCACCTTGCTGTCGATGAGCTTGCGCTGCCCACGGCTGCCGATCTGCGGCATGATGATGTGACGGCTGTACCGCTTGACCTGCTCGGGCGTGAGCCCCAGTGCGTTGGTCATCTCCCTCCTCCTGAATGCCGGGCCTGCCCGGCCGGTTCCGCTCTGCCCACACCCCCGCGCCGGGGCCGTGGGCGCTGTACATGGTCAGATGCGCACGCCCCACCGGGACGATGCACAGGAACGGCGCACTATGGTAGCGCGCGAGCCCCCGAAGGGGTAGCCGCCTAGCGGCCGATACCCGCCAGCGGCTCGGGCCGGATGCGCTGACGCGAGGCGAGTTGGCCCACGGTCGTGGTGGCCAGGACGTGATGCACCGCATCCTCCACATCGCGCCAGATGTCCTGCTGGGCGCAGGCCCCAGCCATGGCGCAGCCGGTGGAGTCCTCGATGCACTCCAGGGGCGCGCTGCGTCCCTCCAGGGTGGCGACGACCTCATCCAGGGTGATCTCCCCGGCGGGACGGGCCAGCAGGTGGCCGCCCTGCGGGCCGCGACGGGAACGGATGAAGCCGAACTTGTTGAGGGTGGTGAGCACCTGGTCCAGGTACGGCTCAGGGATGGACTGGCGGCCCGCGATGTCCGCGGTACGCACGGGGCGTCCCTCCCCTGCATGCTGGGCCAGGTCCACCAGCGCGCGCACGCCGTAATCCACCTTCATCGGGATCTTCATGGCTCACTCCCACCGTCGGCCATCGGGGCCATGATACGGCTCATGCGCGCTTAAAGACAACTAAGTCGGTCAACAATAGGTTTATACCACGCAGGCGCCCATCTTTGCGTGGGGGGCCGGTTCTGGTATCATCGCCGATGGTGCACCGTGCGCCCCGCGGCTGTGGCGGGGCGCTGTTCGTGATTCAACACACCCTCCCGCGGGAGGGCAAGCAGTAGGGGAGCGTCATGGAGCAGTACACCGTCGAGGCCGCCACGCGCACGGCCATGGGTAAGAAGAACAAGGCCCTGCGCCGCGCAGGCATCACGCCGATTCACGTCTACGGGCACGGCACCGAGCCGCTGACGCTCCAGGCCGAGACGCTGCCCCTGATTCACACCCTGGAGTCGGTGGGCTACACCACCCCCCTCACGGTGAAGGTGGGCGCCGACGAGCACTTTGTCATGGTGGACGTGATCCAGCGTCACCCGGTGACCGAGCGGCTGCTCCACGTGGACTTCCACCAGATCTCCCGCACCGAGAAGGTGCAGGCCGCGATCCCGCTGCACTTCGAGGGCGAGGCGCGCGGTGCCCGGCAGGAGGGCGCCACCGTTACCGAGGACCTGCACGAACTGGAGGTCGAGGCGCTTCCCATGGACCTGCCCCACGTGCTCACCGTGGACCTCGGCGTTCTGGAGGACGAGGAATCCCAGATTCTGGCCGGGCAAATCTCCCTGCCCACGGGCGTCACGCTGCTCACCGACCCGGAGCATGTCGTGGCACGCATCGTGATGCGCCACGCCGAGGAGGAGGCGGAGCCCGCCGTCGCCGCCGGGGACGTCCCCGCAGCCACCGCCAAGAAGGAGGAGGAGGACTAGCCTCCCACCCTCAGGATGGCAGCCGTGCGCCGATGAACGAGCGCTGGCCGCGCAGGAACTCCTGCGCCGTCAGCGCTCGTTTCCCTTCCTGCTTCACCCGCTCCAGCACCAGGAGCCCCTCGCCGGTGCCCACCGCCACCCCAGCGCCCAAGGCCACCACCTGACCGGGCTCGGCACTCCCCGGCTCGACCCACGCCTCCAGCACCTCCAACCGCTGCCCACGCCAGGCAGTGTACGTCCCCGGCCATGGATCGAAGGCACGCACCGCCCGCTCCAGCGCCGCCGCCGGGTGAGCCCACTCCAGCAGCCCATCCTCCTTGCGCCAGCGCCCACACGCCACCACGCCCTGCTCGGGTTGGGGTTCGGGGACGAGCCCGCCCGTGAGGTAGGGGCCGATGCTGGAGACCAGCAGCCCCGCTCCCAGGGCGAAGAGCCGGTCGGTAAGTTGGGGGGTACGCTCGGTCCCGTCCAGGGGGACGCGTTCGCGAGCGAGCACCGGGCCGGTGTCCAGCCCCTCGTCCATGCGCATCACGCACACGCCGCTCTCGGCGTCACCCGCCAGGATCGCCGAGGCCACCGGAGAGGCTCCGCGCCAGCGCGGCAGCAGTGATGGGTGCACGTTCAGCGCACCATGAACGGGCCCGCCGGCGACCTGCGGCCCGAGGAACAGGGGAGGCAGGAGCAACCCATAGGCCGCCAGGACCACCAGGTCCGCGCCCAGCCCGCGGAAACGCGCCTGCTCCTCCTCTGCGCGCAGCCGCGCGGGTGTGAACACGGGGATGCCCAGGGCCTGGGCGCGCTCGGCGACCGGGGCTGGGCGCAGGCCCCGTCCCCGTCCCGCCGGGCGCTCAGGCGCGGCGTACACACCAGCGAGCGACCAGCCCTGAACGCGTGCGTGTTCTGCAAGTGCGTCCAGCACCGGCACCACGGGAGCGGGGGAGCCCATGAACACCACGCGCAGCCCTTCCATGCCGCCATGCTAGCACGGGCTCGCGAAGCGTCGGAAGTCGATTTTCCAGGCCGTGGCCTGGCGCAGCAGGAGTGCCCGAGAATGCAAGAGGGGCGGGGGCCTCTTTTGCCCCTCCCTGCTCCCTTGCTGGTGGCGCGACCCCCTGTGCTAGTGTGCCCTGCACGCCCCGGGAGTCGCTGGCGCGAGCGCCCGGTGTGAGCCTTTTTGGCGGCGCGGAGCCGTCCAGGCCAGAACGGTCGATAGATCCCTGTCCTCTACTCCACGACGGGAGCACCCTTCCGTGGTTACTTCGACGTCTGCCTCGCGCACCTGGGAAGCTGCGCTTGGCCGGCTGCAACTACAGGTCAATCGCCCCAGCTACGAAACGTGGCTGCGGGAGACCACGGGCCTTGTCCTGGAGGACGGGGTGCTGGTGGTTGGCGTGCCGACCACCTTCGCCGCCGAGTGGCTGGAGCGCCGGCTGCGGAGCGTGATCGAGAGCGCCGTCGCCTCGGTTGCCCCCGGTACGGGGGTTCTCTTCCGGGTCCAGGGACAGGCCCCCGTCAGCACCGGTGTGAGGCCCGCCGCGCCCACCTCTGCCGCACCGGCCCCAACGGGTGGCGAGGGACGGATGGCGCTGAACCCGCGCTACACCTTCGATTCCTTCGTGGTTGGCGGGACGAGCCAGCTGGCCTACGCCGCCGCACGCGCCGTGGCCGATGCGCCGGGCGCCGCGTACAACCCGCTGTTCATCTACGGTGGGGTGGGCCTGGGCAAGACGCACCTGCTCCACGCCATCGCCCAGCAGGCACAGGACCAGGGGCGTGATGCCGTCTACCTGACGACGGAGGCCTTCACCAACGGGTTCCTCACGGCCATCCGCGAGCGCCGGGCGGACGAGTTCCGCGAACGTTACCGGCGAGTGGACCTCCTGGCACTGGACGATATCCAGTTCCTCTCCGGCAAGGAGAGCACGCAGGAGGCCTTCTTCCACACCTTCAACGCCCTGCACGATGCGGGTCGTCAGGTGGTCATCGCCTCGGACCGGCGCCCCGCGGCCTTGCCCTTGCTGGAGGAGCGGCTGCGATCACGTTTCGAGTGGGGTCTGCTGGTGGACGTGGGCACCCCGGACCTGGAGACCCGCACGGCGATCCTCCAGGCCCACGCTGCACGCTCGGCCGTGGAGGTGCCTGATCCGGTCATCGAGTATCTGGCCCAACGCATCCCCACCAACGTGCGCCAGTTGGAGGGGGCCCTCAACCGGCTGACGGCGCTGGCGGAGCTCACGGGTGCCGCCATCACCCTGGAGCGCGCAGCCGAGGCCCTGGGCGCCGCGGTGCTGGACACCACCACCGGCGCGTCTCCCCGTGCGGTGATCGCCGCCGTGGCAGCTGCCTTCGGCACCAGCCCTGCCGCGCTGCTGTCCAAGCGGCGCGACAGGGCGACCACCGGTGCCCGCAACGCAGCGATGCACGTTCTCACCTATGCGTTGGGACTCTCCGCCACCGCCGTTGGTGAGGCTGTTGGCGGACGCGATCGCACCACGGTTCTCTACGCCCTCAAGCAGGTGCACGCTCGCCTTGAGACCGACCCGGCCTTCAACGCTCAGGTGCACTCCCTCCTCAACGGCTTCACCAACGCTGCGCCAACGGTTGACTGACGTCTTCCCCCTCCATCGTTCAACACCCCGCGACCAGATGATGGACAGGCGCAGTTCGTTTCTCCACCGTACTGCACACGGTTTTCCTCGGCTCCATTACTATTGCTCTTACTCCTTCATCCCTTATCTGAGAGAACATGAAGGGGAGAGGGAACAGGAACCAACACCGATGCAGGACACCTGGCGCATCACCATCCGTGGAGGGAAGGGGGGAGACGGCCGCGTCTCCTTCCTGCGTGAGTACGCACGCCCTCGCGGAGGGCCTGATGGCGGCGATGGGGGGGATGGCGGCAACGTGCGCATCGTGGCGCGGGCGAACCTGCGTTCCCTGGGCCATCTGCATGGGTTGTTCACTCTGGAGGCTGAGGCTGGTAGGCCAGGCACCGGCAAGGACAGTTACGGAGCGGGTGGTAAGGATGTGGAACTGTCGGTTCCCGTGGGGACGGTGGTGTGGGAACTGACCGAGGATGGCACCCGTACCCAACTGGTTGACCTGGCTGAGGACGGACAGACGTTCATCGGTGCCTGGGGTGGGCGTGGAGGACGGGGTAACCATCGTTTCTCCGGTCCCACCAACCAGGAGCCGATGCTGGCGGAGGCGGGAGAGGACGGGCAAGAACGCGCCTTGCTGCTGGAGGTGAAGCTCCTCGCAGATGTGGGCATCGTGGGACTACCCAATGCGGGCAAGTCGACCCTGCTGGCCGCCCTCACCCGTGCCCAGCCCAAGATCGCCGATTACCCCTTCACCACGCTGGAACCCAACCTGGGCGTCGTGGAACACCGGGGACGGGTGCTGGTGCTGCTGGACGTACCGGGGCTCATCGAGGGTGCGCACGAGGGGAAGGGGTTGGGCCTGGAGTTCCTCAGGCACGTGGAGCGGGTGCGGGCCATCGTTCACCTGGTGGATGCGTCTGGGGGGGACCCGGAGGACGCGTTTCGCACCGTGGCGGCAGAGCTTGCGGCCTACCCGGGCGAGCTGGCCACCAAACCCGTGGTGCTGGTCGCCAACAAGGCCGACACGGAGGAGGCTCAGGTCTTCCTGGAAGAGCTCACTGCAGCGCTCACCCAGGCGAGCGGGCAGCCCCCACTGTGGATCAGCGCCGCCGGCGCCCAGGGGCTGGAGGTATTGCTCGACCGGCTGGTGGTGCTGGTGCCCGAGGAGCGCCCCGCGCCTGCCCAGCGTCCGGAGCAGACCCGCCCGCCCCTGGGCAGGCCCGGACGCCCCAAGGCCTGGCGTGAGGATGGGGTGCTGGTGGTGGACTGCCCGCAGCTGGAGCGCTACCTGCCGGTGGTGAACCTGAACCACTGGCGCACCCGCATCCAACTCCACGCGGAGATGGAGCGCCTGGGGGTGCTGACGGTGCTCTCCCGCCTGGGCGTCGAGCAGGGCGATACGGTGCGGATCGGTGAGTTCGAACTGGAGTGGGTGTGATGCGGCGAGGCATCCTGGGCGGCACCTTCGACCCCATACACACCGGCCATCTAATCCTGGCGCAGGAGGTCTCCTGGCGCCTGGGTCTTGATGAGGTGTGGTTCATGCCCGCGGGCCTACCCTGGATGAAGCGTGGGCTTGAACTCTCGGACAAGGCCCACCGGCGTGCCATGGTTGAACTGGCCATCGCCGACAACCCCCAATTCCATCTCTCAACCCTGGAGCTGGACCGGCCGGGTGAGACCTACACGGCCGAGACCCTGGAGCAACTGCGCAGCGGGAGCATGGCGGAGGACGACGTCTTCTTCATCATGGGGGTGGACGCCCTGCACACCCTGCACCGCTGGCGCGATGCCGCGCGCATCCTGGAGCTGGCGCGCATCGTCGTGGCGCTGCGGCCTGGCCACGGAGGGGTGGACCTGCGGGCCCTGGAGGCGGTGGATCCAACGGCGTCAGAGCGCATCATGACCGTGCAGATGCCCCTGATCGAGATCTCCGGCACGGAGCTGCGCCGCCGGGCGGGAGCCGGCGAGCCCCTGCGCTACCTGGTGCCCGATGCCGTGGCTGACTACATCGCCCGCCACAATCTCTACCGCAACCTCACCACCTCGCAACGGAGCAACGCATGAGCAATGAACCGGTGGCCCAGCGCATCCTCACCCTCGCCCAGGAGCTGGGCGCCCTCGCCTACGGCGAGTTCACCCTAGCCTCCGGGCAGAAGTCGGGCTATTACTTCGATGGCCGCCTGCTCACCCTTTCACCCCGCGGGGCGAACCTGGCCGCGGAGGCGCTGCTACCGGTGATCCGTGCGGCAGGTGCGGCGGCGGTGGGCGGGCCGGCCGTTGCGGCGGTGCCCCTGGCGGCAGCCATCGCCATGCGCTCGGGGCAGGACGGAGGCACCGAGGTGCCCGCCTTCTTCGTGCGCAAGGAGACCAAGGACCACGGGTTGGGCAAGCGCATCGAGGGCCCGCTTCCCGCGGGTGCGCCCGTGGCGGTGGTGGACGATACCTGCTCCACGGCGGGTTCCCTCTATGAGGCCATTGAGGCGGTGGAGGCGGCGGGACACCGGGTGGTGCTGGCTGCGTGCATCCTCGATAGGGCCCAGGGCGGCTCCGAGCGGTTGCGCAGGGACGGCTACGCCTTCCACGCGGTGCTGGTGGGCGATGCCCAGGGGCGCGTGAGCCCGACCTAGTCCTCCTGCGCAGACCCCAAACCACCAGATGTCGTGGGCGCTTTGACCCCCCTTCCCCGTATTGGGTAGAATGGGCGCGCCCCGCGCGCCCCGTTGGCGTGCTGGCCGCCCGTTCGCCGGGGTCACCCCGGATGAGGAGGAGCCCGTGACTCAGAGCAAGCCTGGCGCCTACACGGCCTCGGACATCCAGGTCCTGGAGGGGCTGGAGGCGGTGCGCCGCCGTCCGGGCATGTACATCGGCTCCACGGACCACCGGGGCCTGCACCACCTGGTTTACGAGGTGGTGGACAACGCGGTGGACGAGGCGATGGCCGGCTACTGCACCCACATCTGGGTGCGCCTGCACGAGGATGGGTCGGTCTCGGTGCAGGACGATGGCCGCGGCATCCCCATCGACACCCACGCCTCCACGGGCCGTCCGGCCCTGGAGACGATCATGACCACGCTGCACGCCGGAGGGAAGTTCGGCGGTGGGGCATACAAGGTCTCTGGCGGTCTGCACGGGGTGGGCGCATCGGTGGTGAACGCTCTTTCCGAGTGGATGCGGGTGGAGGTGCGCCGTGACGGACGCCTCTACTACCAGGAGTACGAGCGCGGCATCCCCACGGGCGAGATGGTGGAGGCCGGGGAGCTTGCCCCGGACGATGCCTACCGGCAGGGCACCACGGTGCGGTTCCTGGCCGACAGCCAGATCTTCTCCACCACGCATTACGAGCGGGACACCCTCCTGCAGCGCTTCCGCGAGATGAGCTACCTGAACAAGGGCATCTGGCTCTCCTTCGGCACCGACGCGCACCCCGAGGATCACCGCACCTTCTACTTCGAGGGGGGCGTGGCCTCCTTCTGCCGCCAGCTCAACCACAACAAGGACGTGCTCCAGGACGAGCCGTTCTACATGGACCAGTCGGCGGACAGCGCCCAGGTGGAGATCTCCCTCCAGTACCACACGGGCTTCTATGAGACCTCCCTCTCCTTCGCCAACTGCATCAACACCGCCGACGGCGGCACCCACCTGATGGGCTTCCGCGCGGGGCTGACGCGCGCCATCAACAACTACGCACGCAAATCCAAGCTGGTGCGCGACGATGCGCCCAACTTCTCGGGTGATGACGTGCGCGAGGGGCTCACGGCCATCGTCTCGGTGCGTCTGCAGGAGCCCCAGTTCGAGGGTCAGACCAAGGGCAAGCTGGGCAACGCGGAGATCAAGTCCACGGTGGAGCAGCTGCTGGTTCAACACCTGGAGTTCTACCTGGAGGAGCACCCCAACGACGCTCGGCGCATCATCGACAAGTGCGCCACCTCCCAGCGGGCGCGCGATGCGGCCCGCAAGGCGCGCGACCTGGTGATCCGCAAGAACGCCATGGAGGGCGGCTCGCTCCCCGGCAAGTTGGCGGACTGCTCCGAGCGCGCTCCGGAGCTGTGCGAGCTGTACGTGGTGGAGGGTGACTCGGCGGGCGGGTCGGCCAAGATGGGACGCGATCGGCGCACCCAGGCCATCCTGCCCCTGCGGGGCAAGATCCTCAACGTGGAGAAGGCGCGGCCCGACCGCATGCTGGGCCACGAGGAGATCCGCGCGCTCATCACCGCCATCGGCGCGGGGCTGGGCGAGGACTTCAACCTGCCCAAGCTGCGCTACCACAAGGTCATCATCATGACCGACGCCGACGTGGACGGGGCGCACATCCGCACCCTGCTGCTCACCTTCTTCTTCCGCAACATGCGACCACTGATCGACGCGGGCCACCTGTACATCGCCCAGCCCCCGCTCTACCGCGTCTCACGCGGGCGGTCGGTCTCCTACCAGTACGCCGAGGCGGACAAGGAGGCGTGGCTCTCCAACCAGCTGTACGGGCGGGTGAGCGTGGCGGCGGAGGACGACGAGAAGATCAAGCTCTCCGGCCCGCGCCTGGCCGGCCTGGTGGAGCGCCTGCGCGAGCTCACCGGCTGGGTGGCGCCCCTCGCCTCCTTGGGCCTGCCGGTGCAGTTGGCAGGCGTGTTCCTGCAGGGTCTGCGCGCCGGGCGCTACCGCTCGGCCTACGAGAGCCCTGCCGCCGCCGAGGCCCTGGCCGCCTGGCTCAACGAGCAGGGGTACCCCTCTACGCTCAAGGACGAGGCGGGCACCCCGCACATCGAGGTGCCCGGCTACGGGACGGTGAACGTGCCGCGCGCGCTCGAATCCACGGCCACCAAGCGGGCCGAGGCGCTGATGCCCTCCCTGGCCGAGTGGGTGGACGGGCACACCTTCCGAATCGAGAAGCGCGATGCGGTCACCGCATCGGGTCTGGCCTGGTACGACCTGGCCCACGCCATCGAGCGCGCGGCCGACCGCCAGGGCATCGGCATCCAGCGCTACAAGGGGCTGGGGGAGATGAACCCGGATCAGTTGTGGGAGACCACGATGGACCCGGCCTCCCGCACGCTACTGCAGGTGAGCGCCGAGCAGGCCGCCGAGGCTGATGAGGTGTTCACCACGCTCATGGGCGATCTGGTGCAGCCCCGCAAGGAGTTCATCCAGGCCCACGCCCGCCAGGTGAAGAACCTCGACATCTAACCTGGGCCCCGGCCTTGCCGGGCAGGAGCGTGCCATGGCCCCGCGTGCGCGAGCATACCCGCCCGTGGTGGCGATCGACGGCCCCGTCGCTTCCGGCAAGACCACCGTGGGCCGGGCCCTCGCCGCGCGCATGGGCCACCGGTTCGTGGACACGGGGCTGATGTACCGGGCCGTGTCCCTGGCCGCACTGCGCGCCGGGGCGGACCCGGACGATGCGTCCGCTGTGGGGGCGCTTGCTGAGCGCTGCGTCATCACCATCTCCCCGCCCCCCGAACGCCTCCTGCTAGACGGGGAGGACGTGACGGACGCGCTGCGCACCCCCGAGGTGGAGGCCGCGGTCTCGCGCGTCGCGCGCATCAGCGCGGTGCGCGCCGCGCTGGTGGCCGCGCAGCGGCGCCTGGCCGCCGAGGGCGGGGTGGTGATGGTGGGCCGGGATATCGGCACGGTGGTGGTGCCCGACGCCGCCAAGGTGTACCTGGATGCGCCGGTGGACGAACGCGCGCGCCGCCGGCACGCGGAACTGGCTGCCGCGGGCAAGCCGGACACGCTGGAAGCGGTGCGCGCAGGGCTCCAGGAGCGCGACCGGCTCGACTCCTCCCGCGCCGATTCGCCCCTGCGCGCGGCCGATGACGCGATGAGGGTGCAGACCGAGGGGCTGGACGTGGAGGGGGTGGTCGCCCGCGTGCTGGAGGCGCTGGTGGGCCCGGTGCATTGGCGCCGGCGCGGGCTCGATCTGTTCTACCGGTTCGGGGTGCTGCTGGCCCACATCTTCCTGCCCACCTTCGGCTCCCTCACGGTGGAGGGGCGCGAGCATGTCCCTCCGGAGGGCCCGCTCATCGTCGCCTCCAACCACCTCTCCAACGCCGACCCCCCGCTGATGGTCTACTCCATGCCCCGGCCCATCTGGTTCATGGCCAAGCGTGGGCTGTTCTGGGGGCCGTTCATCTCGCGCGCCCTGCGCGCCTGGCACGCCCATCCCGTGGAGCGCGACGGGCGCGACGTGGACGCGGTGCGCTGGGCCCTTGGCGCCCTGGCCGAGGGACGCGCGCTGCTGGTCTTCCCGGAGGGCACGCGCTCGCGAGGTGCGCTGCGCAAGGGGAACGTGGGTCTCGCCTACCTGGCGCTGCGCTCCGGGGCGCCGGTGCTGCCCGTGGCCATCACGGGTTCGGAGGGCATCGGGTCCATCCTGCGCATCCCTTTCCACTTCAAGCGCCTGCGCGTGGTGATCGGCGAGCCGCTCCGGCTGGGCGGGCCTGTGGAGCGCGCGGACAGGGAGGCGATGGAAGCGGGGACGGAGGCGGTGATGCGCCGCATCGCGGCCCTGCTCCCCATGGGGTATCGGGGTGTGTACGGCGAGCCGGTGGCCGCCGGGCAAACCCCTCCGCCCGTCGATGGACTGCCCTAGACCCCTGTGCTAGCATCCGAGCCCGGCGCTCCGGCTCTGGCGCGACGAGCCGCGCCCGCGCGCGTGCGTGTTTCCGCGCGCGTAGCGCAGCAATGACCCGCAGGGTCGCGGAGGATTCAGGCATGGCCACTCGGACCGAAGGCAAGATGGTCTACCGTCTTGCGGAGGGCGGCGCGCACATGGTGGCGCTGCTGGGATCGAAGGGAGCGCACGCCTCAGAGATGGCGCGCATCGGCATCCCGGTGCCCCCGGGCTTCGTCATCACCACCGAGGCGTGCCTCGCGTACTTCCGCAAGGGCCGCTCCTTCCCTGAGGGTCTGTGGGACTCCATCGTGGAGAACGTCCACGCGCTGGAGGAGCAGGCGGGCCGCCGCTTCGGCGATGCCGCGAATCCCCTGGTGGTCTCTGTGCGGTCCGGGTCGGCGGTGTCCATGCCGGGCATGATGGACACCATCCTGAACATGGGCGTCACCGACGGCACCGTGGCGGGCGTCGCGAAGATGATGAACGACGAGCGCCCCGCATTGGACGCGCAGCGCCGGTTCATCCAGGGCTTCTCCGCCGTGGTGCTGGGCGTGGAGAAGGACCGGTTCGAGTCCGCGCTGGAGGCGGCCAAGCGCTCCCGTGGGCTCACCTACGACTACGAGCTGGACCCCGCTGCCCTGCGCGAGCTGATCGCGACGTTCAAGGGCATCGTCAAGGACGCGACGGGCGAGCCGTTGCCCGATGACCCGTGGGTGCTGCTGCGCCAGGCGGTGGAGGCGGTCTTCTCCTCCTGGAACAACCCGCGCGCCATCACCTACCGGGAGTTCCAGGGCATCTCCCACGACCTGGGCACCGGGTGCGTGGTCATGGCCATGGTCTTCGGCAACCTGGGGCCCGATTCGGGCACGGGTGTGATGTTCTCCCGCAACCCGGCCATGGGCGAGAAGGAGTTGTACGGCGAGTACCTGCCCAACGCTCAGGGTGAGGATGTGGTGGCCGGGGTGCGCACCCCGCAACAGATCGCCACGCTCAAGGACGCCGAGCCCGCGCTGTACGAGCAGATCGAGGCGACGGCCCGCCAGCTCGAGGGGCACTACCGGGACGTGCAGGACATCGAGTTCACCGTGGAGCGCGGCAAGCTCTACATCCTCCAGACCCGTACGGCCAAGCGCACCGCCCCCGCAGCGGTGAACATCGCCGTGGACCTGGTGAACGAGCAGGTCATCACCGAGGACGAGGCCATCACCCGTATCGTGCCCACCGACGTCTCGGCGGTGATGATGCCGCGCTTCGACGCGGAGGCGAAGGCCGCTGCGCTGCGCGAGGGCAAGCTGCTGGCCGTGGGCGTGGGCGGCTCGCCCGGCGCTGCGGTGGGCATCGCCGTCATGGACCCGGACCGCGCGGTGGAGCTGGCGGAGAAGGGTGAGAAGGTGATCCTGGTGCGCGCCGAGACGAGCCCTGACGACGTCCACGGCATCATCAAGGCCCAGGGCGTGCTCACCTCCCGGGGCGGGATGACCTCCCACGCGGCGGTGGTGACCCGCGGGCTCGGCAAGCCGTGCGTAGTGGGGTGCGAGGAGCTGGTGATCGACTCCAACTCCCGCACCGCCGTGGGGCGCGAGGACATGACCATCGAGGAGGGGGACCTGATCTCCCTGGACGGGGCCACGGGTGAGGTGCTGGTGGGCGAGGTCGCCTCCTTCTCCCCCAACCCCGAGGACCTGGTGGAACTGAACACCCTGCTGGGCTGGGCCGACCAGCGCCGCACCCTTCAGGTGTGGGCCAACGCCGACACCCCGGAGGACGCCCAGCGCGCCCGCACCAACGGCGCCGAGGGCGTGGGACTGTGCCGCACCGAGCACATGTTCTTCGCCGAGGAGCGCCTGCCTCACATCCAGCGGCTGCTGGGCGTGGGACCGGAGGCCTCGCGCATCATCGGTGCGGCACAGGCGCTCGAGGCCCAGCTGGCCAACGCCCCGGCGGCGGAGCGCGAGTCGCTGCGTAAGCGCCTCGAGGCTGCGCGCAAGGCGGCGGACACCTCGCCGGTGGTCAAGGACTTCCATGCCCAGCTGGCCAAGCTGGAGGAGTTCCAGACCCAGGATTTCTACGGCATCCTGAAGGCCATGGAGGGCCTGCCGGTGGTCATCCGGCTGCTGGACGCCCCCCTGCACGAGTTCCTGCCCCACGCCGAGGAACTGATCGTGGAGCGCGAGGCTGCCCGTGCCAAGGGAGAGAGCAAGCGCCTGGCCGAGGTGGTCGAGACGCTGAACCTGGTCAACTCGCTGCGGGAGGCCAACCCCATGCTGGGCCACCGCGGCTGCCGCGTGGGCCTGACCATGCCGGAGATCTACGAGATGCAGGTGCGGGCCATCATCACCGCCGCCTGCCGGCTCACCCAGGAGGGGCTCAAGGTCTACCCGGAGGTGATGATCCCCATCGTCTCCCACGTCAATGAGCTCAAGTGGCTGCGACCGCGCCTGCGCGCCGTGGCCAGCGCCACCCGTGAGGCGCTCAAGGTGCAGATCACCTACCAGTTCGGCACCATGATCGAGGTGCCGCGCGCCGCGCTGACCGCGGGCGAGATCGCCCAGGAGGCGGAGTTCTTCTCCTTCGGCTCCAACGACCTGACCCAGATGACCTTCGCCTTCAGCCGGGACGACGCCGAGCCCAAGTTCCTCAAGTACTACGTGGAGAAGGAGATCCTCCCCCACAACCCCTTCTCCTCCCTGGACACCACGGGCGTGGGCCGGCTGATGCGCCTGGCCGCCGAGGAGGGGCGGGCAGCCAACCCCGGCATCTCCCTGGGCATCTGTGGCGAACACGGCGGTGACCCGCGCTCCGTGGCCTTCTGTCACGAGCTGGGGCTCAACTACGTGAGCGCCTCGCCCTTCCGGGTGCCCGTCTCGCGCCTGGCCGCAGCGCAGGCCGCCCTGGGCAAGCTGACCGCCGCCGAGTAGCCCGCGAGGGCCCTGGCAGTACGCACCCGCACGGGCCCGTTCTGCACCGGCCCGTGCTCGTTTCGGGTTGCCCGGCGTTCGCATCTCCTGTTACGGTGGTCACAGTGGGAGGGAGAGAGCACGGATGCTCTTTCCCGAAACGGATGGCCCCACCTTGGTGTGCGGTGTTCGAGGATGGGTGAGAGCGATGGCGAATTGGACGTTCCTGACCAACCACGGTGCCGTGCTGTGCCTGGTGGCGGAGCATCAGAAGATCACCGCGCGCGAGATCGCCGGTATCTTGGACATCACGGAGCGCTCGGTGCTCCGGATCATCGCCGACCTGGAGTCGGAGGGTTACCTGGAGCGCTTCCGCGAGGGGCGCACCAACTGGTACCGGGTCTACCACGGGCAGCCGCTGCGCCGTGAGGAGCGCAGCCACGTACAGGTGGGTGAACTGCTCAAGGCGCTGGGCGCCGTTCCTGAGGATTGAACCATCTTTCACAAAGTTTCTTGACACTCCCCCTGCCATCGCCTACGATGCGGGCCCGTCCACCGGGGTGTTCTACCCCGGTGTTCGTTTTTTTCCGGACAGTGGCGCGGCGCAGCGCCTGGAGTGAGGGAGCCCAGGGGCATGACGCAGATGGATGCGGCGCGGGAGTACGTCCTGCGCACCGCCAAAGAGAACGACGTTAAGTTCATCCGCCTCTGGTTCACGGACATCCTGGGCGGACTGAAGGGCTTCGCTATCACGGTGGCGGAGCTTGAGGACGCGCTCACCCACGGCATGGCCTTCGACGGCTCCACGGTACAAGGCTACGCCCGTGCCGACGAGGCCGACATGGTCGCCATGCCGGACCCCAACACCTTCGCCGTGCTCCCGTGGCGCCCCCGACAGAACGCGGTGGCGCGCATGTTCTGCGATGTGCTGCGCCCCGACGGCACCCCGTTCGAGGGCGACCCGCGCCAGGTGCTCAAGGCCGCGCTGGAGAAGGCCGCGGCCAGGGGCTACCAGTTCCAGGTAGGCCTGGAGCTCGAGCACTACTACTTCAAGACCGCCGAGGGACTCGAACCGCTGGACGCGGGCGGCTACTTCGATGTGACCACGCCCCTGGACGCGGGCGCGGACCTGCGCCGGGAGACGGTGCTGGCGCTGGAGGAGATGGGCATCCCGGTGGAGTATTCCCACCATGAGGTTGCCGCATCCCAGCATGAGGTGGACCTGCGCCACGCCGACGCCCTCACCATGGCCGATTCGGTGATGACGCACCGGCAGGTGGTGAAGGAGGTGGCCCAGCGTCACGGGGTGTACGCCACCTTCATGCCCAAGCCGCTCCAGGACCAGAACGGGTCGGGCATGCACGTGAACATGTCCCTCACCCAGGGCGAGGAGAACGCCTTCTACGACCCGGACGGGCCCTTCAAGCTCTCCGGGATGGCCCAGGCGTTCATCGCGGGCCTGCTGCGCCACGCGCCGGAGCTCTCCTGCGTGTGCAATCAGTGGGTGAACTCCTACAAGCGCCTGGTCTCCGGCTACGAGGCCCCCATCCACCTCACCTGGGCGGCGGTGAACCGCGCCGACCTGGTCCGCGTGCCGGCCTACCGGCCGGGGCGCGAGGCATCGGTGCGCATCGAGTACCGCCAGCCGGACCCGGCGGCCAACCCGTACCTGGCCTTCGCCGCCATGCTCACGGCGGGCATGGCGGGGGTGGACGGTGGCTATGCGCCCGTCCCGCCCGCTGAGGTCGACGCCGCAGCCCTCACCCCCGCCGAGCGGGCAGAGCGGGGCATCGGTACGCTGCCGGGCTCCCTGTGGGAGGCGCTGGCCCTGGCGGAGCGCTCGGACGTGCTGCGGGAGGCGCTGGGGGAGTACACCTACAACTCCCTGTTGCAGAACAAGCGCATCGAATGGGAGCGCTACCGCGCCGCCGTCACCG
Organism: Candidatus Australimonas brisbanensis; assembly: GCA_038147155.1. Lineage (GTDB taxonomy): Bacteria > Chloroflexota > Dehalococcoidia > Lucifugimonadales > Australimonadaceae > Australimonas > Australimonas brisbanensis. Next base: position 4,692 of record JAYQTA010000011.1, on the reverse strand, counting down.
ACTACGAGCTCAAGCGCTACCTGCCCATCCTGTAATCTTCAGCACCTGCCGGGCGTGGGCCCGGCATGGAGTAGGCCATGTTGTACCCGAAGCCGAACGGAACCCTCTACAACCCCCGCTTCGAACACGACGCCTGTGGCGTCGGCTTCGTGGCAGACATCTCCGGGGCACCCTCGCGTCTGGTACTGGACCGCGCCCTGGAGGCGGTGGTCAACTTGACGCACCGCGGCGCTGTCTCCGCCGACGCCAAGACGGGCGACGGCGCGGGACTGCTCACCCAGATCCCCTCGGCCATCTTCGTGCCCGCCGCCGCCGCGCTGGGCGGGACGGTGCACAACGACGGGGACCTGGCCGTGGGCGTGGTGTTCCTGCCGTCTCGCGACCCGGCTCCCGCGCGCGAGGCGCTGGAGCAGGCCGCTGTCGCTACGGGCATCCCCGCGCTGGGCTGGCGGCCCGTGCCGCTGGACATCAGCGCCCTGGGCGCCCAGGCGCAGGAGTCGCTGCCGGCCATCGAGCACCTGCTCATCGTCCGTCCCGCGGGCATGGACGAGGCGGCGTTCAATCGGCGCCTGTACATCGCGCGCAAGGCGGCCGAGCGCGCCTTCGCGGCCCAGGGGCTGGACTGCTACGTGGCATCGCTCTCCACCCGCACCCTGGCCTACAAGGGCCTGCTGGTGGCCCCGCAGTTGCAGGCCTTCTACAAGGACCTGGACAACCCGGCCTTCGTCACGGCCATCGCGCTGCTCCACCAGCGCTACTCCACCAACACCTTCCCCACCTGGGAGCTGGCGCAGCCCTTCCGCATGCTGGCCCACAACGGGGAGATCAACACCCTCCAGGGCAACGTGAACTGGATGCGCGCACGCGAGCGCGAACTGGTCAGCGCCGTGTGGGGTGAGGAAGTGGACGCCCTGGCGCCCATCATCCAGGCTGGCTTCTCCGACTCGGCCAACCTGGACAACGCGCTGGAGCTGCTGGTGCTCTCCGGCCGTGACCCGCTCCACGCCATGGCGATGCTGGTGCCGGAGGCGTGGGAGAACATGCCCCACATGGACCCGGTGCTGCGGGCCTTCTACGAGTACCACGCTGCCATCACCGAGCCGTGGGACGGCCCGGCGGCCCTCGCCTTCACCGACGGGGTGCTGGTGGGCGCGGCGCTGGACCGCAACGGCCTGCGCCCCGCCCGCTACAAGGTGGACGATGCGGGCATGGTGGTCATGGCCTCGGAGGTGGGCGCCGCGTACATGGACGAGGCCCATGTGGTGGAGAAGGGGCGCCTGGGCCCCGGGCAGATGATCGCCGTGGACACGGCGGAGAAGCGCTTCTTGCGCAACGAGGACATCAAGGAGCGCCTGGCGGCCCGCCAGCCCTACGGGGAGTGGGTGTCCAAGCGCATGGTGCACCTGGGCGGGTTGGGCAAGCCCGCGCAGCCCGCGCCGGCCCCCGAGGCCAGCGTGGAGCTCCAGCGCGCCTTCGCCTACACCACCGAGGAGGCACACCTGATCCTGCGCCCCCTCTACCTGGAGGGCGTGGAGCCGGTGGGCTCCCTGGGTGATGACACGCCGCTTTCGGTGCTGGCCACCAAGCCGCGCCTGCTCTACGCCTACTTCAAGCAGCGCTTCGCCCAGGTGACCAACCCGCCCATTGACTCGTACCGCGAGCATCTGGTCATGTCCAACTACACCTACCTGGGCCCGCGTGGTTCGGTGGTGGAGGAGTCGGAGGACCATGCGGGGCTGGTGCAGCTGGACAGCCCGGTGCTGACCGACGAGGCCCTGGCCAAGCTGCGCTCGGCCGAGGGCGTGCCGTTCCCCGTCGCAACGGTGGGCGTCCTGTTCGAGGCGGCCGGCGGGGAGGCGGCCCTGCGCGCCGCGCTGGACCGCGCCTGCGCCGAGGCCGAGGCCGCGGTGGATGCGGGGGCGGGTATCGTGGTGCTCTCCGACCGTGGTGTGGACGCCACGCACGCGGCACTCCCCATGCTGCTGGCGGTGGGCGCGGTGCACCACCACCTCATCGCGGTGGGCAAGCGCATGCGCGCCTCGCTGGTGGCTGAGGCGGCCGACGCGCGCGACCCGCACCAGATGGCGCTGCTGATCGGCTACGGCGCCTCGGCGGTGAACCCTTACCTGGCGCTGGCCACGATCCGGGGGCTGGTGGAGGACGGGCACGACGCGGAGATAGGTCCCGACGATGCCTGCGCCAACTACGTGAAGACGCAGAACAAGCAGCTGCTCAAGGTGATGTCCAAGATGGGCATCTCCACCATCACCGCCTACCACGGCGCGCAGATCTTCGAGGCCGTAGGCCTGGGCGCCGAGCTGGTCGAGCGCGCCTTCGGCGGCACCACCTCGCCCATCGGCGGCATCGGTCTCGCCGAGGTGGCGGCGGAGGTGTGCGGGCTGCACGAGGCGGCCTTCACCCCGCCTGCCGACGGCAAGCCCGCCAAGCTCGACGACTTCGGTTACTACCGCTTCCGGCGCGGCGGCGAGCCCCACGCCTTCTCCCCCCAGACCGTGCGGGTGCTGCACGATGCCATCAAGGATGGCGGATCCGGGCGCCAGTCCTACGACAAGTACGTGGCGATGCTGGCCCAGAACGAGCCCATCACGCTGCGTGACCTGATCCGCATCAAGCCTGCGGGGGCCTCCGTGCCGCTGGAGGAGGTGGAGCCCGCCGTCAGCATCGTCAAGCGCTTCAACGGCGGCTCCATGTCCTTCGGCGCGCTCTCCATCGAGGCGCACGAGGACATCGCCATCGGCTACAACAAAATGGGCTCCAAGTCCGGCTCCGGTGAGGGCGGCGAGGACCCGCGCCGCTTCCGTGAGGAGAAGGACGGCGAGCGCTCTGGCTCCAAGATGAAGCAGATCGCCTCGGGCCGCTTCGGCGTCACGCCCGAGTACCTGGCGATGGCCGAGGTGCTGGAGATCAAGATGGCCCAGGGCTCCAAGCCCGGTGAGGGTGGCCAGCTGCCCGGCCACAAGGTGACGGAGATCATCGCGCGCGCCCGGCGCACCCAGCCCGGCGTGCCGCTCATCTCCCCGCCTCCGCACCACGACATCTACTCCATCGAGGATTGGCGCAGTTGATGCACGACCTAAGGTGGTCAACCCTCGCGCCACGGTGGCCGTGAAGCTGGTGGCCGAGGCGGGCGTGGGCACCATCGCCGCAGGCGTGGCCAAGGGCTACGCCGACTACATCCTCATCTCCGGCGCCGACGGTGGCACCGGTGCCTCCCCGTGGATGTCGATCAAGTACACGGGCGGCCCGTGGGAGCTGGGTCTGTCGGAGACCCAGCAGGTGTTGGTGACCAACGATCTGCGCGGACGCGTTACGGTGCGCGCCGACGGTGGACTGCGCACGGCGGAGGACGTGGCCGTGGCCGCGCTCATGGGCGCGGAGGAGTTCGGCTTCGGCACCGCGGCCATGGTGGCCGTGGGCTGCCAGATCGCCCGCCAGTGCCACCTGAACACCTGCCCGGTGGGCGTGGCCACCCAGGACCCAGAGCTGCGCAAGAAGTACTGGGGCACCCCGGACATGGTGGTGCGCTATATGTTCTTCATGGCCGAGGAGCTGCGCGAGATCATGGCGCGCCTGGGCTTCCGCACGGTGGAGGAGATGGTGGGCCGCTCCGACCTGCTGGAGCAGATGCGGGTGGAGGGCCACCCCAAGGCCAACACCCTGGACCTGGGCCCCATGCTGGCGCTGGCGGACCCCTCCGGAGCACTGCCCCGTCGCCACGCCCAGGAGCGGAACGACCGCGAGTCCGACGAGCTGCTGGACGATGAGCTGCTACCCCTGGTGGCCGATGCCATCGAGGGCCGCAAGCCGGTCAAGCTGGAGCACCCCATCCGCAACATCCACCGCACGGTGGGCGCGCGCATCGCGGGTGAGATCGCCCGGGTGCATGGCGACGAGGGCCTCCCGGAGCACTCCATCGAACTGCGGCTGTGGGGCTCGGCGGGCCAGTCCTTCGGCGCCTTCCTCATCAACGGCATGCACCTGACCCTGGAGGGTGAGGCCAACGACTACGTGGGCAAGGGCATGCACGGCGGCGAGCTGGTGCTGCGCCCCCCGCAGGAGGCCACCTACTTCGCCCACGACAACGCCATCATGGGCAACACGGTGCTGTACGGGGCCACCGGCGGGCACCTGTTCGCCGCGGGCCGCGCGGGCGAGCGCTTCGCCGTCCGCAATTCCGGCGCGTGGGCGGTGATCGAGGGCGCGGGCGACCACGCCTGCGAGTACATGACCAGCGGCGTGGTGGTGGTGCTGGGCCCCACGGGCCGCAACCTGGGCGCTGGCATGTCGGGCGGGATGGCCTTCGTCCTGGACCTGGACGGGAGCCTGGAGCGCAACGTGAACCACGAGATGGTCGGCATCTCGGAGCTGGACGACGACGAGGACATCGAGCTGCTCAAGGCGCTGGTGCAGCGCCACCACGAGCTCACCCACTCGGTGCGCGCCGAGGACGTGTTGGACAACTGGGCGATCTACCAGTCCCGGTTCAAGAAGGTGGCTCCCCTCCCCCACGTGGCCCCGCCGCCCCCGCGCGATCAGCAGCGCGCCCGTCGGGACGCGCTCCTCTCCTCCAGCCAGCGCCGCCCGTCCTAGGGCTCGCGCGCGGCGAGCGATGCATCGAAATGGCGGGGGGCCCGGGGGGGGCGGCGCGCCCGGGGGGGCCCGGGGGGGCGG
>JAYQTA010000010.1:0-73796 GCA_038147155.1 Candidatus Australimonas brisbanensis | reverse complement strand
CCCTGGTCCTGGGGGCTGGGCTGGCCCTTGCGCTGGCCGCCTGTGGTGGCGACACCCCCCCCCCGCCCCCCCCCGCCCCCCCCCCCCGGGCCGGCCGGGGGGCGGGCCGCCCCGCTGCTATACTTCCCGCATCACACTCCCGGACGTGCCCCGTGCCCAGCAAGCAGCAATTGAAGGTCGCCGTCCACGGGGCCGCCGGCCGCGTGGGCCGTGAGGTGCTGCGCGCCGTGGCGGGCGCTGAGGGCTTGGCCCTGGTGGCGGCCATCGACCGGCTGGAGCCCGCCGAGGCGGCGGACCTACCGGGTGGCGCCCCCTACTACACCGACGCACGCATGGCATTCGAGCACGCGCGCCCCGACGTGGTGGTGGACTTCTCCCTGGCCGCAGCCTCGGTGCCCATGTGCGCGCTGGCCATCGGCGCGGGAGTGAGCCCTGTCATCGGCACCACGGGCATCAGCCCGGAGCAGGTGGCCTACCTCGACGGGCTGTGCCGCGAGCACCGGGTAGGGGGGCTGCTGGCGCCCAACTTCACCATCGGCGCGGTGCTGCTGGGGAAGCTGGCGGCGCTGGCCGCACCCTACTTCGAGTACGTGGAGATCGCGGAGGAACACCACCAACACAAGGTGGACTCGCCCTCGGGCACAGCCCTGGGCATCGCTCAGGCGATCGCGGCCGCCCACCCGGAGCCCTTCATCCACAACGACCCGGAGCGCGAGCCGCTGCCCGGCGCTCGCGGCGCGGATTCCCACGGCATCGCCATCCATGCCACTCGCATGCCGGGGCGTCTCGCCCACCACCAGGTGACCTTCGGCGGCGCGGGCCAGACGCTCTCGCTGCGGCACGACACCATCGACCGGGAGTGCTATATGCCCGGCGTGCTGCTGGCGGTCCGCAAGGTGCGCACCCTCAAGGGGCTGGCCGTGGGCCTCGATAAGGTGATGGACCTCTAGCCCCAGCCCCTGCGTCCCCTTAGCAGACCCCATCCAGGAGTAGGAACGTGGATCCTCGCGTGGTCATCGTCGGTGCCACCGGCGCCGTCGGCAAGGTCGCCCTCCAGGTGCTGGAGGAGCGCAACTTCCCCATGAGCAGCCTGCGCCTGTGCGCATCGGAGCGCTCGGTGGGCAAGACGCTCACCTTCAAGGGCAAGCCCATCACGCTGGAACTGGCCACCGAGGCACTCTTCCGCGAGAGCGACATCGCGTTCATCTCCGCCAATGATCAGGTGAGCCGCGATATGGGCCGCCTGGCGGCGGACTGCGGGTGCGTGGTCATCGACGACTCCGCCGTCTGGCGCATGGACCCGGACGTGCCGCTGGTGATCCCGGAGGTGAACGGGGACGACGTGGACGGCCACAGGGGCATCCTGTCCATCCCCAACTGCTCCACGACCACCATGGTGATGGCGCTGTGGCCCCTGCACCGCGCCAACCCCATCACGCGCATCGTGGTGGACACCTACCAGTCGGTGAGCGGGACGGGCGCTGCGGCCATGGCGGAACTGGACCGCCAGAACGCCGACCTGCTGGCCGGACGGCCCACCGAGGCCGCCGCCTACCCCTACCAGATCGCCTACAACCTGCTGCCCCACATCGGCTCGTTCAGGGACAACGGCTACACCTCCGAGGAGGTGAAGATGATGCAGGAGACGCGCAAGATCATGCACGCCCCCGACATCGCCATCTCCGCCACCTGCGTGCGGGTGCCGGTGCAGCTGTGCCACTCGGAGTCGGTGCACGTGGAGTTCACCGAGGCCATGGCCCCCGGCGAGGCCCGCGAGCTGCTCTCCGGGTTCCGCGGCGTGGTGGTGACGGACGACCCGGCGAACAGGCGCTACCCCATGCCCCTTGAGGGCGAGGGGAAGGACGAGACGTTCGTCGGCCGCATCCGAGCCGACGCCTCCAATCCCAAGGGCCTGGCGCTCTGGGTGGTCTCCGACAACCTGCGCAAGGGCGCGGCCACCAACGCGGTGCAGATCGCCGAAGAGGTGGTGCGCCGCAAGGCGTGGCTGCGCTAACCTACCCCCAAGCACGGACGCGGGAGGCGTGATGGCGGAGTTGGGCAGGCTGCTGACGGCCATGGTGACGCCCTTCGACCGGGACCTGGTGGTGGACTACGCCCAGGCCGGCGTGCTGGCCCGCGCGCTGGTGGCCTCTGGCTCCGACGGGCTGGTGGTCACGGGGACCACGGGGGAGAACCCGGCCCTAGAGCCCGAGGAGAACCATCGGCTGTGGGCCACGGTGAAGGAGGCGGTGGGCGATTCGGCCACTGTCATCGCCGGGTCCGGCACCAACGGCACCGGCGAGACGATACGCCTCTCCCGTTCCGCCCAGCAGGCCGGGGCCGACGCGCTGCTGCTGGTGGTGCCCTACTACAACAAGCCCACCCAGGAGGGGCTCTACCGGCACTTCAAGGCCGTGGCAGAGTCCACCTCGCTCCCGTGCATCCTCTACAACGTGCCGGGGCGCACCATCGTGAACATGAGCGCCGAGACCACCCTGCGTCTGGCGCACGAGGTGCCCAATATCGTGGGCATCAAGGAGGCCTCGGGCGACTTCGTCCAGATGGCCCGCATCGTGTCCGGGGCGCCCGACGGGTTCAGGGTCTGGTCGGGCAACGACACGGACACCTTCGGCCTCCTGTGCCTGGGCGGGTATGGGGTGGTGAGCGTCACCTCGCACCTGATCGGCAAGCAGATCCAGCGGCTCATGGCCCTGGTGCTGGAGGGCCGGCTCGAGGAGGCAGCGGCAGAGCACACCCGCCAGCTGCCCCTCTCCCAGGGCCTATTCGTGGTGTCCAACCCCATCCCGGTCAAGTACGCGCTGAACAAAGTGGGCTTGCGGGTGGGCGGGCTGCGCCTGCCCCTGGTGGAGGCGGACGCCAAGACGTCAGCGTTCCTGGATGAGTTGCTCTCCGGCTATGCCATCGACCTGCCCGTGGGCGCCTAGCCCACCAGCAGCAGGAAGACCAGCCCGAAGGCCACCAGCCCGTAGGCGATGATGGCCCCGCTGAGGCACTCGGAGCCCCCGGCGGCGCACAGGCGCGTGCGCGTGGCGGCCAGGGTGGCCGCAGCGGCCACCGCCCCGAACACCCCCAGGGCGAAGCCCGCGATGGCCCCGTTGCCCGCCGCCGTGAACCGGTCAACCGCGGCGTCTGCCGGAAGCCACAGGGAAACGGCGACTCCCGCGCCGGTGCCCACAGGCACGGCGAGGAAGAACCAGAGCACCAGTCGCTTGATGAACGCACTCATGGGGTGAAGCGAGGGCCCCGGCTCCGCCGGGGCCTCTTCGTGCTCCTGTCCTAGCGGCGGAAGTCCCGGCGCGGGCCACGGTCGCCATCCCGGCTCCGGCCGCGGTCGCCGTCGCGGCGCGGGCCACGGTCGCCATCGCGACGCGGGCCGCGGTCGCCATCACCACCGCGGGAGGCACCCACCTCCTCGGGCGAGAGGTCCTCCAGGACGGCGCGGCGCGAGAGGTTGATGCGGCCCATGCGGTCGATCTCGACCACCATGACCTCGATCTCATCGCCCACGTTCACCACGTCCTGCACGGTGCCCACCCGCTCGGTGGCCAGCTCGGAGATGTGGACGAGCCCCTCCTTGCCGGGGAGGATCTCCACGAAGGCGCCGAAGTTCATCAGGCGCGAGACCTTCCCGGTGTAGCGCTCGCCCACCATCACGTCCTTGGTGAGCCCCTGGATCATGCGGATCGCCTCGTCGGCAGCGGTGCCGGAGGTGGCGCCCACGGTCACCGAGCCGTCGTTGTCCACGTCGATGGACGCGCCGGTGGCCTCGATGATGCCGCGGATCGTCTTGCCGCCCGGGCCGATCAGCGCGCCGATCTTGTCCACGGGGATGGAGATGCGGGTCATGCGCGGGGCGTTGGGGTTGAGCTCCTGGCGCGGAGTGGCGATGGTCTGGAGCATGTGCTGGAGGATGTGCGCGCGCCCCTCCTTGGCCTGGGCCAGGGCGGTGCGGAACACGTCCATGGAGATGCCCGAGGCCTTGATGTCCATCTGCAGGGCGGTGATGCCCGCCTCGGTGCCAGCCACCTTGAAGTCCATGTCGCCGAAGAAGTCCTCGACGCCCTGGATGTCGGTGAGCACCTGGAAGGTGCCCTTGTCGTCGGTGACCAGGCCCATGGCCACGCCGGAGACCGGCGCCTTGATGGGCACGCCCGCGTCCATCAGCGACATGGTGGAGCCGCACACCGAACCCATGGAGGTGGAGCCGTTGGAGCCCAGTGCCTCGGACACCAGGCGGAAGGCGTAGGGGAACTCGGTCTCGTCGGGGATCACCGGCAGCAGCGCGCGCTCGGCGAGGGCCCCGTGACCGATCTCCCGGCGGCCCGTGCCGATGCGGCGGGCCTCACCCGTGGAGTAGGGCGGGAAGTTGTAGTGGTGGATGTAGCGCTTGGAGTCGATGGGCGAGAGCCCATCGAGCTTCTGCTCCATGGTGAGCGAGCCCAGGGTGGCCACGGTGAGGATCTGGGTCTCGCCGCGCTGGAAGAGCGCCGAGCCGTGCACCCGAGGCAGCACGCCCACGGTGGAGGAGAGCTCGCGCACCTCGGTGAGCTTGCGCCCGTCGGGGCGCTTGGACTCGTAGAGGATCTTGGAGCGGGTGGTCTTCTTGAGGGTCTCGTAGAAGGCCTTGCCGATGTCCGAGGGCTCGAACTCGCCCAGCAGCGCTGCGGCGACTGCCTCCTCGATGGCCTTGACGGCGGCGGAGCGCTCGCCACGGCCCTCGCCGCGGTCGATCAGCTCGCCGATCTTGGGCCCGGCCAGCTCATCCACGCGGGCCTGCAGGTCCGCGTCGACGGCAACGGCGGTGCGCACGGAGACCTTCTCGCGGCCCACCTTGGCCACCAGCTGCTCCTGCAGCTCCACCAGATTGACGTTGTTCTCCTGGCCCAGGCGCAGCGCTTCCAGCACGATGTCCTCGGAGACCTCCTTGGCCCCCGCCTCGATCATGATGATGGCATCGCGCGAGCCAGCGATGGTCAGGTCCAGCTTGGACTCGGCCAGCTGCTCGTAGGTGGGGTTCACAACCAGCTCGCCGTCCACGTAGCCCATGCGGGTGGCGGCCACGGGGCCGTTGAAGGGGATGTCGGAGATGGACAGGGCGGCGGAGGCGCCGGTGATGGCCATGATGTCCGGCTGGTTAACGTGGTCAACCGACAGGATCGTGGCGATGATCTGCACCTCGTTGCGCATCCCCTTGGGGAAACGCGGGCGCAGCGGACGGTCCGCCAGGCGCGCGGCCAGCGTCGCCTCAGTGGTGGGGCGCCCCTCCCGGCGGAAAAAGCTGCCGGGGATGCGGCCCACGGCGTACAGGCGCTCCTCGTAGTCCACGGTGAGGGGGAAGAAGTCCATCCCCTCGCGCACCCCGCCCATGACGGCGGTGACCAGGACGACCGTCTCGCCGTAGCGCACGACGACCGACCCGTTGGCCTGCTGGGCGAAGAGCCCCGTCTCGATGGACAGGGTCTTCCCGGCGACCTCCATCTGCACAGTGGTCACTGACATGGCTGTTCGCTCCTCTTGCACGTCCATGCAGGGAGCAGGGGTCTGGGGGGATGTGGGGGCCGGATAGCAGAAGTAGCACCCGTGGGTGCTACTTCATGGTTGCTATCTGCGCAGGCCCAGCCTGCTGATCACTGACCGGTAGCGCGCCACGTCCTCGCTCGCGAGGTAGCGCAGCAGCCGCCGCCGCTGGCCCACCATCTTCAGGAGACCCCTGCGCGTGGCATGGTCCTTGTGGTGTGTGCGGAGGTGGTCGGTCAGCCCGCGTATGCGCTCGGAGAGGAGTGCCACCTGCACCTCGGCAGACCCGGTGTCCCCCGGCTTGGTCTGGTACTCCGTGATGATCTCTTGCTTCTTTGCGCTGTCTAGCATCGTTCTCGCGAACCGCTCCGTTTTCTTCCGCTCTTCACTTGTTCGTGGGTCAGTATACATGGCGCCGGAGTGCGGGGAAGGGCTGCGCAACAGATGGGGCCAGGCGCGTGCGCCTGGCCCCTCTCGCTGCCTCGGCAAGCAGACGCTAGATGGCGTCCCCCCGGTTTCGCCGGTGCGCACGCGCACCGCATCCAGCACCGGGTGACGAAGATCTTGCCATCGCCGATCTCGCCGTCGCCCGGCGAGCGGGCCGCCTCCACGATGGCGGCGATGACCTTCTCCTTCATGGACTCATCCACCACGGTGCGGATCAGCGTCTTCGGGATGGAGGAACGGTGGGCCATCTGCCCCCCGCGCCCCACGAACACCTCTACGCCCCGCTGCCGGCCCTGGCCGGTGATGTTGTAGTAGTAGAAGCCCTGACAACCGGCCTGCTCCAGCGCCTCGGCGACCTGGTTCACGCGCTCCGGCCGCACGATAGCCTCGATGCTGATCATCTGATTTCCTCCCCGCTCCCGGCCACGCCGGGAGCGGTTGCTGATAGTCGTTTCCCGCTGAACCGATGGTTTGAGCGGACTAGTCGGCCCCGTCGTGCACCACCGCACGCTCACCGTGGGCGGCGATGTCCAGGCCCTGATCCTCCTCGCGCTCGCTGACCCGCAGCCCCAGTCCCGGGATCACGTCCAGCACCTTGAGGATGATGAGCGAGGCCACCAGGGAGTAGGCCAGCGTCGCGATGACGCCGATGGCCTGAGTGCCCAGCTGGGCGACGTTGCCCTCGATCAGCCCGCCCTTGTCCGCACCGACGTAGGCCCCCACGGTGAAGATGCCCGTGGCCAGCGCCCCCCAGATGCCGCCGACGCCGTGGACGGCGAACACGTCCAGCGAGTCGTCCAGCTTGAGGCGCGGACGTAGCAGCACCGCCCCGTAGCACAGCAGCCCCGCGCCCAGGCCGATACCCAGGGCGCCCATCACACCAACCGCACCCGCCGCCGGGGTGATGGCCACCAGGCCCGCCACGGCGCCCGTGGCGACGCCCGCTGCGCTCATGCGCTTGTGCTGGAACTGGGACAGGAGCCCCCAGGTTAGCGCCGCGGTGGCAGCAGCGGTGTTGGTCACCAGGAAGGCGTTCACCGCCACCGCGTTGGCCGCGAGACCAGAGCCGGCGTTGAAGCCGAACCAGCCGAACCACAGGATGCCCGCGCCCATTACCACATAGGGCACGTTGCCGGGCTCAAGGCCTGGGTTGCGCCGCTTGCCGATGAGCGCCGCAGCAGCTACCGCCGCGATGGCCGCGTTGATGTGCACCACCGTGCCGCCCGCGAAGTCCAGCGCCCCCAGCTCGAACAACCAACCGTTGCCCGCCCACACCCAGTGGGCCACCGGTGCGTACACCAGCGTCACCCACGCCACCAGGAACACCAGGTAGGTAGTGAACTTGAACCGCTCCACCACCGCGCCCGTGATGAGCGCCGGGGTGATGATAGCGAACATCATCTGGAAGATGGCGAAGAGCATGTCATCGCCCGGTTCCATACCCTTGAGCCCCAGGAGGGAGAGGTCTCCCAGCAGGGCCGTCCCCTCACCGAAGGCGAGGGAGTACCCCCACAGCACCCACACCACCGAGACCACCGCCATGCTCATGAAGCTGAGCATGATGGTGCTGATGATGTTGCGCCCGCGCACCAGCCCGCCATAGAAGAACGCGAGGCCCGGTGTCATCAGCAACACCAGGGCGCTCGCCACCAACAGCCACGCCGTATCTGCAGCACTCATGGGAACCCTCCGGAACGAGATGGGTACCATGCTGGCAGGCGGGTTTTGCGCCGGTGTTTCCCCCAGATTACGAATCTGTTACGTTTTATCGGCTAGCACAGCAGCTGAACGAAGAACGAGGGGGCCGGCGCATGCGCTGGCCCCCTCGTTCGCTACGTTGCCCTGGCTGTGGTTCAGATGGCCGCGTTCCCGTGCTCGCCGGTGCGCACGCGCACCGCATCCAGCACCGGGGTGACGAAGATCTTGCCATCGCCGATCTCGCCGTCGCCCGGCGAGCGGGCCGCCTCCACGATGGCGGCGATGACCTTCTCCTTCATGGACTCATCCACCACGGTGGATCAGCGTCTTCGGGATGGAGGAACGGTGGGCCATCTGCCCCCGCGCCCCACGAACACCTCTACGCCCCGCTGCCGGCCCTGGCCGGTGATGTTGTAGTAGTAGAAGCCCTGACAACCGGCCTGCTCCAGCGCCTCGGCGACCTGGTTCACGCACTCCGGCCGCACGATGGCCTCGATACTAATCATGGTGTATGCCTCCCCGCCACCGCTCTGCGCGGCGGACGGGAGCGATTGTAGTCCTCACCCGCACGCAGAGGGAGTCTAGTCGGCCCCGTCGTGCACCACCGCACGCTCACCGTGGGATGCAATGTCCAGGCCCTGGTCCTCCGCACGCTCGCTGACCCGCAGCCCCAGGCCAGGGATCACGTCCAGCACCTTGAGGATGATGAAGCTGGCAACCAGCGAGTAGACCAGGGTCACGACGATGCCGATGACCTGGGTGCCCAGCTGGGCGATGTTGCCCTCGATGAGCCCGCCCTTCTCCGCACCGACGAAGGCGCCCACCGTGAAGATGCCTGCCGCCAGCATCCCCCAGATACTGCCCACGCCGTGGACGGCGAACACGTCCAGCGAGTCGTCCAGCTTGAAGCGCGGACGTAGCAGCACCGCCCCGTAGCACAGCCCGCCGGCCACCAGCCCCACCACCATGGCCCCCATGACCCCCACCGAACCCGCCGCCGGAGTGATGGACGCGAGGCCCGCCACGGCGCCCGTGGCCACACCCGCCGCGCTCATGCGCTTGTGCTGGAACTGGGACAGGAGGCCCCAGGTCAGCGCCGCGGTGGCGCCGGAGGTGTTGGTGACCATGAAGGCGTTGATGGCCGAACCATCGGCCCGCAGACCGGAGCCAGCGTTGAAGCCGAACCAACCGAACCACAGGATGCCGGTGCCCAGCACCACATAGGGCACGTTGGAGGGCTCCAGACCTGGGCTGCGGCGCCGGCGCACCAGGTAGGCGGCCACCAGCGCGGCGGCGGCGGCGTTGATGTGCACCACCGTACCTCCCGCGAAGTCCAGCACACCCATCTCGAAGAGCCAGCCGCCCGGTGCCCACACCCAATGGGCCACCGGCGCGTAGACCAGCGTCACCCACGCCACCAGGAACACCAGGTAGGTGGTGAACTTGAACCGCTCCACCACCGCGCCCGTGATGAGCGCCGGGGTGATGATAGCGAACATCATCTGGAAGATGGCGAAGAGCATCTGCTCATCGGGAGCCATACCCTTCAGCCCCACCAGCGCCAGGTTCCCCAGCAGCGGTCCATCCCCGCTGAAGGCCAGTGAGAATCCCCACAGCACCCACACCACCGAGACGACGGCCATGCTCATGAAGCTGAGCATCACCGTGCTGATGACGTTGCGACCGCGAACCAATCCGCCGTAGAAGAAGGCGAGGCCCGGCGTCATAAAGAGCACCAGTGCGCTGGACATCAAGAGCCATGCCGTGTCTGCGGCACCCAAGGCAACCTCCCGAGTGAGATGTCCGCCACAGCGGCGGCGTGAGCATCCTATTTCAGCAGTATTACAGAGTTGTTTCGTCCGTGTTACAGCCTGCCCCGCCGGCCCAGCGCCTGGCGCGCGGGCGGATGCGCCGCTAGACTGCGGTGCATCCCGCCGCCGGGGTCCCCCGTGCTCGACGTCTTCCTCCGTGTCATCCTGCCCACCTTCATGGTGGCCGGCGCAGGCGCAGGCCTGCAGCGCTGGCGCAAGCTGCCCGTGGGGCCGCTTTCCCAGCTGATGCTCTACCTGCTCGCCCCCGCGCTGGTGATCAACTCCGTGCTCAACGCCGACATCCAGCCGGGTGCCTCGCTGCGCGTGGTGGGCGTCTCCCTGGCCGCCACCCTGGCGGGGCTGGTGGGCGCCGCGCTGGTGAGCGGGGCGCTGCGCCACCCACGGGCGCTCCAGGCGGGGTTCATCCTGGGCACCGGCTTCCCCAACGCGGGCAACATGGCCCTGCCCATCACCCTGCTCGCCTTCGGTGAACCGGGGCTGGCGGTCGCAGTGATCCTGTTCGTCACCCAGTCGGCCACGGGCTGGCTGGTGGGCGGCGTGGTGGCGGCGCGCTCCGGCGGGGCGTCCATGAGCAGCGCCGTGCGCCAGGTATCCCGCATGCCCATGATGTACGGCGCCTTCGTGGGCCTCGCCCTGCGGGGCAGCGGAGTGACGCTGCCCTTCGCCATCGCCCGGCCGCTGGAGATGCTGGGGCAGTCAGCCATCCCCATCATGCTGCTGATACTGGGCTTCCAGCTGAGCCAGGGTATCGACTGGGCGCGCTGGCGCTCGCTCATCCTCGCCGTGGGCGTGCGCCTTCTGGTGGGCCCCGCTATCGCGTTGGGCATCGCGTTGGCCGCGGGGCTGGAGGGCGTGGCGCTGGCCACGGTGGTGGTGGTCTCCGGCATGCCCACCGGGGTGTTCACCACCATCCTTGCCACCGAATTCAAGGCCGAGCCGCGGTTCGTCACCTCGGCCGTGGTCGCCACCACGCTGGCATCCCTCGGCACCCTCACCGTGCTCATCACCCTGATGCAGCACTGGGGGTAGGAAGCGAGCGCAGCGAGCGTGGACAGAAGAGAGGGCCCCCGCGGTGCGGGGCCCTCCGTTCTTGCTGGAGGCGACGGGCGGAATCGAACCGCCGAATAGAGGTTTTGCAGACCTCCGCCTTAACCACTTGGCTACGTCGCCCAGTATCGGGCGGGTTGATGGAAAATTGGTGCCGAGGAAGAGATTTGAACTCTTACGGGATCGCTCCCACTGCCCCCTCAAGACAGCGTGTCTACCAATTCCACCACCTCGGCAGGTGCGCGACCGAAGCAACCCGGCCACGAGGCACCATTCTACGTTCGGCCCCATACCGTTGCCAACCCAGACGCCGCCGGTGCCGTGACGGCGGTTCCCCGCTTCTTACGCATTCTTAACCGAACCTTTGAGCACACGTGCGTTCCCGTTGGTACGATGCCCCGCGAGAGGCACGCGTGGTCCAACCGTCCTTTTGGGTGATGTGGGTCGCGGCCAGGTGCCCTAGCATCGGTTCGGCTCCAGTGAGAACAGGGAGTTCAACCATGTCCCGCAGACTCATCACCGCGCTCACGATGGCACTACTGGCGGTCGGCGCGCTCACCGGCACGGTACTCGCAGCAACCCTCACGCCCTTCGTGGCGCAGGGCACGCTGGACCAGCAGAGCACCAATCCCTCCGTGGTGACCACCGTCGCCGCTGCGCAACCGTACGTGCCCGCCGACCTGTACAACACGGTCCTGGGCATCGTCGGCCCGAGCACTCCGGGCAACCTGACCACCGGCCAGGTGTTCACCGGCAGCATCGACGTGACCGACTGGGACGACCTGGAGGACGCGGATGTGACCGTGAACCAGAACTCCTGGTTCACCGCCGATGTGGCGAGCCTCTTCCCACCCATCAGCACGCCCGCCGTCCCCGGCATCGGCCTGGCGTGGGGCACCCTCACCGCGGGTGAGGACGACGACTCCGTCACCGCGGGCTACGCGGCGGTGATCCAGAGCCAGGTGTTCATCAACCCCGCCTGCTTCAACCCCGCCACCAACCCCTACGCCCTGGCTCTGAACATCGTCGACCTCGGGGGCTGGGCGGTGCAGGACGCCGACGGTGACCTGCGGGCCGTGAACCCCGCCGGCGGAGCCCTGACGGTGTACGCCTCCGGGTGCCTGTACGACGAGAACGCCACCTTCGAGATCACCGGCGCCTACACGGACGGTGACCGTGGCGAGGACTCCCGTTCCGACAAGGGCCGGGAGAACGGCAAGGACGATGAGCACAAGTCCGAGGGCAAGGGCGACTCCAAGCGCTCCGACCGTGGGTACGAGCGCGGGCGCGACCGCGACTAACCGCCCCTCGACGCAGACGTGAACGAAAAGGCCCCGCACCGGTTGGTGCGGGGCCTTTCTGCATGGCATCGGCGGCGGCGCATCGCCTGCTGGAGGGGCGACGGGCTGGCAGGAGTGGGAGGATTCGAACCCCCGACCGGCCGTTTTGGAGACGGCTGCTCTACCGGGCTGAGCTACACTCCTGCGCTTACGGGCTTCGCCTCGCAGGACGGCCCGTTCCTAGCCCGTCCATGCTACCAATTCACGGCCGCGTTGGGTAGGCCGTGAGGCCATCGAGGCCCGTTGACGGCGACCTGGCCGCCACCTAGGCTGGCCGCAGCCGGGCCCCAGGAGATCACCGTGTCCAGTCTCATCACCCCCGCCATCTCGGCCGTCATCGGCAGGGAGGGCGAGCGGCGCACCGTCTCCATCGAGCGCGGCGCCATCGTCCGCTTCACCGAGGCCATCGCCGACCCCAATCCCGCCTACCCCGACCTGGCGCCTCCCACCTTCCTGCGCTCCGTGGGCCTGGCCATCCCCACCCTGCCGGGACAGGACGCGGTGCCGCGCGTGCTGGACGGCGGCAGCGAGTGGACGTACGGCGCGCCGGTGCGCCCCGGCGACCAGGTCACCTTCGCCACATCCCTGGAGTCGGCGACGGAACGCGAGGGACGCATGGGCGCCATGCTCATCCTCACCTACGCCACCGTGTACACGAATCAGCGTGGCGAGCAGGTGGCCACGCAGCGCAACACCGTCATCCGCATGGGGGCCCAGGCATGAGCACGCAACCCACCCTTTCCTCGGTGAAGACCGGCGATGCGCTCCCCGCTGTGGTGAAGCATCCCACCACCCGCCAGCTGGTGCAGTACGCGGGGGCATCGGGCGACCTCTACGAGATCCACTACGACAAGGACTTCGCCCTGGCCCAGGGGCTGCCCGGCGTGATCCTGCACGGGGCGCTCAAGTCAGCGTTCCTCGCGCAGGTGGTCACGGACTGGATGGGCCCTGCCGGCCAACTGACGGCCTTCTCGGTGCGCTACCGCGATATGGACGTGCCGGGGGAGGCGCTCACCTGCACAGGCACCGTCAAGGCCGTCGATGCGGCGGCAGGGACGGTGACGGTGGAGTTGGCGCTGGCCAACGCAGCGGGCAAGACCACCACCACGGGCGAGGCGTCCGTCACCCTTCCCGCTTAGCGCAGGTGGGTGTCCGGGCCCGGCAGGACCGTCAGGGCGTCCTGCCCGCCTAGGGCATCTGAGGGTCTGGGCCCGGCAGGGCCATCAGAGCACCCTGCCCACCTAGGCCTGACGGGCCTCCCACTCGGCGCGCGTCATCTCCATGAGGATGAAGTCGTGCTTGCCGCGCGGGTCGGGTCCCACCTCACGGAAGCCGCACCCGGCGAAGGCTCGGCGTGCGCGGGCGTTCCAGGAGAGGGTGTGCAGGTAGATGCGCCGCATGGTGCGTTGGGTGAAGCACTCATCGACCAGCAGCCCCACCGCCTCGGTGCCGTAGCCCCGGTTCCAGTAGTCCCGATCCCCCACCAGGATGCCCAGCTCCGCCTGCCCGTTGACGGTGTCGATGTCATAGAGCATGCAGTTGCCGATGTGCACCCCATCCAGGGTGTCGATGGCGAAGCGGCGCACCCAGGGCGTGAGGAACCGCAGTTCCTGCTCCAGGTCGCGGGTGAACTGGGCCAGCGGCTGGCGCAGCACCTCAGCGGCATCCAGCGCCGCCAGCTCCGGGTCCTGGCGCCAGCGGTGGTCGTCGGGGGCATCCTCCACCCGCTTGATGCGCAGCACCACCTTGCTCCCGCGCGCCACCACGTCCTGGGCCGTGCTCATGCGCCCAGCTCCACGCCCAGGGCCTGGGCGGCGCGCCGGAGCACCTCTGCCTCGGTGGGGTAGGTGAGCAGCGCCAGCGCCTCGGGCGCAGGCGCCCAACGCACCACGTCGAACTCCGGGTCGTGCTCCTCGAAGGAGCCACCCTGCTCGGCCATCAGGTAGAAGTAGACCCGCTTGTGGATGCGCTCGCCGGGGCGGGTGAACCAGTACTCGATATCCCCCAGCGGCTGCTCGATGGCCACCTGCAGGCCCGTCTCCTCGCGCACCTCGCGCAGGGCCGTCTGCTCACGCGACTCGCCATCGTCCGGCGTGCCCTTGGGCAGCGCCCACAGGCCGGAGCGGTTGCGCCCGCACAGCACCACCTCCAGGCTCGTGCCGGAGCGCCGATACACCACGCCCCCGGCGGAGACGGCCTGGCTCACGCGCGGTTCACTCACCGGGCTCATCCTCACGGGGCTCATCCTCCAGCCGCTCCAGCAACTGGCGCGGGTCCATGCGCATCAGCGAGAAGTCGCCCGCGTCCAAGTCTGAGATGCTCATCGCCTCGGTTGCAGCCTCGACCAGCGCATCGTCGTCGCTGGCCATGAACCGCTTGAGGGCCCGGACCGCCCGCGAGCCGCCGATGGCGCCGATGGCCTCCACCGCGGCCAGGCGCACCTGGGTGTCCAGGTCGTCCTGGGCCAGCTCCACCAGCCGCTCCAGTGCGTCCTCCTCGCCCATCTCACGGGCGGCGGAGGCAGCCTCGAAGCGCATGGCCGGGTCCGGGCTGTCCATCTCCATCAGCAGGGTGGGCAGCCAGACGGCATCACAGGAACGGCCCATGGCATGCACCGCGCTCTGGCGCAGGAAGGGCTGGTCCGACTCATACCCCCAGCGCACCCAACGGCGCACGTCCTCACCCGCGAACACGCTCACCGCCTCCAGCGCGCGCCGGCGCACCGCCACCGGCTCCTCCTGCGCCTGGAGGGCGCCCAGCAGGCCCTCGTAGATACGCTGCCCGTCACGGGAGATAAGCTTGCCCGCCTGAGCCAGCAGGGCGAAGTGGCCCAGCACCAGGGCCGCGGCGGCGCGCACGCCCGGTTCGGCGTCCTCGCGCAGGCGCGTCAGCAGCGGGGCGATCAGGGTGCGGTCGTCGGACTCCCACAGCCCGGCCACCGCGCGCTGGCGCACCCCCGCGTCGGGGTCGGTGAGGGCGTGACGGTAGATGGCGGAGAAGTCCATCTCCACGTTGTCCTCGGCCAGCTCGTTCAGACGGGCCAGCACCTCCTGCCGCCGTGGCGCGAGCACACCGGGCCAGGCGCGCGTGAACAGCCCCAGGTCCTCATCCATGAGCCCGGACAGCTCCATCAGGTCGGAGGAGCGCAGCTCGTGGGCGGGGTCACCCAGCAGCTCCATGCAGGACCCGACGCTCACGCCTTCCCCTGCGCCGAGACGGACACGCGCTCCAGGGCAATGGACGGGGTGTAGAGCCCGCCCCCCTGCCAGCGCCCATCCGAGCCCACCGCCCGCAGGGCGGAGAGGGCCTCGTAGGCATTGCCCGAGATCATGGCGTTCTTCACCCTGCCGACCACCTGCCCGCCCTCCACCTTGTAGCCGAGGAGGACGTTGGCGTTGAAATCGCCGCCCAAGATGTTGGACTGCCCCGCGCCCAGGAGCGACTCGACGATGAGCCCCTCGTCCATGCCGGCGATCATCGCCTCCAACGGGGTATCGCCATCGCCCACCACCAGCACGCTGGTGCTGGGCCCGGGGAGCGAGCTCAGGCCGCGCTCGCCGCTACCGGTGCTCTGCGCACCGGCCAGGCCCGCGGTCTGCAGGTCGTAGTAGAAGCCCGCGATGGCCCCCGCCTCGATGAGTGGAAGGCGCCGGGAGGCGACGCCCTCGTCGTCCGCGGGGCGCGCGCTGGAGCGCCAGGGGATGGTGGCATCGTCCGTGAGGCTGAAGCGCGGGTCCGCCACCCGCTCACCCAGCCGCCCGGCCAGCGGTGAGGTGCCCTGGTAGACGGCCTTGCCGTTGAGGCCCGCCAGCAGCGGGCCCAGCAGTACGGAGGCCACTGCGCTCTCCAACAGCAGCACCGGCATGACCTTGGTGGCGATGGGGGCCGTCTGGCGCGCCCACTCCAACTGACGGCAGATGGAGGCGGTGATGCGCTCGGTGTCCACCTTCGGGTGAACTGAGGAATCGGACTCGTGGGTGAAGAGCATGTCCTCACCCCGGATGACGGTGCCCCCGAAGCCCACACCGAAACGCGAACGCTGGTAGGAGACCCCGCCACCCGCACTGTTGCGCAGCACCATGCGGGAGGACGAACGGCTGACGCCGCCCTCCACCTGCGCCTCCGGGAAGCGCGCGCGCACCGCATCGACGATGCCCTGGCCCAGAGAGGCCATCTCGTCCAGGCTCACGCCCGCCGTCGCGGGGTCGTGCACCGGCACCTCGGGCAATGCCTGCGGGCCGGGGAAGTGGAAACGCGCCTCGGCGCCGAAGGGCGCCGTCTCCAGCGCCGCGGCCACCAGCCCATCCAGATCATCCAGGTTGGAGGTGGAGGAGAAGCCGACGCGCCCGTCCTTGATCAGCCGCACCGCCACCCCGGCGGCGTCGGATGCGTCCGCCCCCTTGATGGCGTTGGCCTCCCAGTGGAGCGGCGCGCTCTCGGAGGCGACGTAGAGCACCTCCGCCTCCTGGGCCGAGCGCATCGCCCGCGCCAGCACAGCGTCCACCACGGCCTCGGCGTTGGCACGCAGGGTTGCCACTAGGCACCCCCGATGAGGCAGTTCTGGATGCGGATGTGCGGGCTGCCGTTGGAGACCGGCAGCGGCGATTGGCCGGCCTTCCCGCACCCGCCGCCCTCGTTCATCTCCAGGTCGGAGGCGATGGCGTCGATGTTGTGCAGCGTGGAGAACACGTTGCCAGAGAGCATCACCGGGCGGCACAGTTCGGCGATCCTGCCATCGCGGATGCGGTACGCCTCCCCGGCGGAGAAGGTGAACATCTCCATGCTGGTCATCCCGCCGTACCAGCTCTTCACGTACAGGCCGTCCTTCACGCCCGCGATCAGTTCGTCGGGGGAGGCCTGGCCGGGCACGATGAAGGTGTTGGTCATGCGCACGATGGGCGCGAAGCGGTAGTTGAGCGCGCGGGCGTTGCCCGTGGGGCGCTCGCCCAGCTTGGCTGCCGTCTCGCGTGAGTGCAGGCGGCCCACCAGCACACCGTCGCGGATCAGGTCGGTCTCCTGGCCCGCCACCCCCTCGTCGTCGTAGAGGTAGGAGCCGCGCAGGGTGGGCCGGGGCACCGTGGCCCCGTCCTTCACGTTCAGGTGCTCGCCGCCGAACCGGCGCCCCGGCTTCATCAGCTCCTGCAGGCGCGGCTCGGCGTAGATGTGGTCGGCCTCGGACAGGTGGCCGAAGGCCTCGTGGATGAACACCCCGGCAAGCACCGGGTCCAGCACCACCGTGTACTCGCCACCCGCCACCTTGGGGGCGGCCAGCAGGGCAACGGCCTTCTCGGCCGTCTCGCGGGCCGTCTCGTGCAGCCCCTGCACCAGACCGTAGTCGCCCAGGCTCCCCAGGCTCACGGCGAACTGCTGCACATCCGCGCCCTGGCGCGCCTGAGCGCCCATGCGCAGGTTCACGTCCACCCGCTCCTGCTCAATGTAGGAGCCCTCGGTGTTGGCGTAGAGCATGCGTCGGCGACCGTCCGAGTAGCCGAGGGAGGCGTTCTGCACGCCGTTCACGCCCATCATCAGGTTCACGTACTCGTCGAACAGGCGCTTCTTGTCGGCCAGTGCGACGCTGGCCGGGTCCTGCCCCAGCACCGGCGGCACGTGGTCCACCACGGGGGCCACCTCGGCCAGATCGATGCGCTCACCCCCCACCAGCCGGGCCTGGCTGACCGCCTGACGCACCTTGGCAGGCAACTCAGTGAGGTCGTTGAAGTTGACGAACCCCCAACCCCCGCCCGCCAGGGCGCGCACGTTACCCCCCAGGCCGGACGAGCGCCCCACCTCCTCCAGCTCGCGCCCGCGATAGCGCAGGTGGGAGGAGGCGGCCTCCTCCACGTGCACCTCGATGTACTGGGCCTCCACGCCCTTTAGCGCCGATTGGATGCGCTCGCGGATCGCCTCGTCCATGCCGCCTCCTGGGGTGCTCTTCCTGAGGCCAGTGTAGCCGCAGCCCCGCGGGCCGGGCAACGCGAGAGCCCGACGGGCTTTCGCATTGCTTTTCTCCGCTCGCCTACGGCTCGCTCGTTACAGGGGACTCCCCTGCGCCCCCTGCGGGGGCTACCCCGCCTACGCGCCCTGCCGGGCGCTCAACGTGGGGCCTGCGGCCCCGCTCGCTCCGCTCACGCGTGGGGAGCAGGCGCATGGCCAGCACGCATACTTCAGGGTTTGGGATGGGGCGCAGCCCCAAAGGACGCCGACAAGCCAGGATATCTCCGGGCTAGAGGGGTGCAGTGGGGGCCGGGGGGCGTGGGGCCGAAGGGGCCCCGGAAGGAAGCGTTTCATCGTAGGCCTCTTCGGGGGCCGCCGGGGGTTCGGCGCCAAGCGCCCAGGGGGTGCCCCCTTCAGACAAGCCCGCCGTATGCGGTGGGCGGGAAAAAGCGCTCAGGCCGCCAGGGGACGCAGGGCCGCCAGCAGTCCGTCGGTCTCGCCGATGACCGATTCGGCCTACGCAACCCAGGGGCCTTCGCCCGCGCGTGCGGCGCGCTCCAGTGCAGCCGCGCGCTCCACCAGCCCCGTGGCTCCGAAGACACCCGCGGCGCCTGCCAGCGTGTGGGCCGCGCGGGCCAGCGCGTCGGCATCGCCCGCGCCGGCCACACGCACCATGTACTCGCGCAGCGCGGGGGATGCCTGGACGTTGCGCACCACCGCCTGCATCTGGGTCACCTCGTCCACGGTGAGCACCGTCGCGACGGTGGGGTTGCCGTGCTCAGCCCGGGCGATGATCTCCAGCTCCTCTGCGGGGCCCGGCAGGCCGATGGAGATGCGCACCAGGAACCGGTCCAGTTCCGTGTCCGGCAGCGGGAAGGTGCCTGCCGAGTCCTGGGTGTTCTGGGTGGCGATGACCATGAACGGGTCGGGCAGCGGGTGGGTGGCGCCATCCGCCGTGACCTGCCCCTCGGCCATGGCCTCCAGCAGCGCGGACTGGGTGCGGGGGTTGGTGCGGTTGAGCTCGTCGGCCAGCAGGATGTTGGCGAACACCGGGCCGGGCACGAACTCGAAGCAGCGCGTCTCGGCGTTGAACACCGAGGAGGCGGTGATGTCGGAGGGGAGCAGGTCCGGGGTGAACTAGACGCGGCTGAAGCGCCCATCGATGGCCTGGGCGATGGACTTGGCCAGCAGCGTCTTGCCCACGCCCGGCCGGTCCTCCACCAGCACGTGGCCCGAGGCCACCAGGCCCAGCAGGGCGAGGCGCACGGTGCGGGTGGAGGTCACCACCTACCCGCACACCGTGTCCTGGAGCGCCTGGAACCGGTTCTGGAACTCGCGCGGGGTCATCCCCCCGCAGCCTTCACAGTTGCTGGACATGCACTTGCCTCCCCTGCGAGGACGCGCGGATGCGCCTCGTGGTGAAGCCAGTGTCGCACCGGGCTCTCACACACACTTGGGGGCGTACAACCAACCCGGGGCGGGGGTTTCCCCCACCGGCTAGCCGGTCACGCGGCTCCCGCGCAAGGAGGGGCGGGTGATGCCCAGGGTGAGGATGGCCAGGGCCAGCGCCCCGCCCATGACCGAGAGGGTGGGACGCGCCCCGAAGGCGTCCACCAACGCACCCACCGGCAGCACCACCAGCGGCATGAGCGAGCGCGTCATCATCATCAGCGAGGCCATGCGCCCGTAGTAGGAGGGCTCCACGTTGGTCATGAGCAGCGTCTGGTTGATGGTGTTGTAGGACTGGCTGGAGACACCCACGACCAGCAGGGCAGGCAATGCGTACCAGTAGGCCGGAGCAAGGGCGAAGCACACCAACGCACAGCCGAACAGCACTCCTGCCACCAGCTGCGGCAGGCCACGGCGGGTGAGCCCGGCGAAGGTGGCCACCAGCAGTGAGCCGGTGAGCGCGCCCACCCCCACCGTCGCGTACATGAAGCCCAATCGCTCCTCCCCCACCCGGAACACCTCCTGCTGGAAGACGGGGAGCATCTGCTGGAAGGGGAAGCCCAGGACCACCGGCAGCAGCGCCATGCCCAGCAGCGTGCGCACCCAGGAGGTGGAGACGGCCATCCGCACTCCACCCATGAGTTCCCCGCGCACGCCCTTCCCCTTGGCGGACACGGGGCGCCCCGGCGGCATCCCCGCGATGGTGAGCATGGCCGCCAGGTGGAGCCCCACCATGGTGAAGAAGGCGATGGGCGGGTGCCAGGCCAGCAGGATGCCCACCACCGAAGGTGCCAGCACCTGGTTCACGTTGCGCGCCGAGGCCTGGAGCGCCACGCCATTGGCCAGGCGCTCACGCCCCAGCAGCAGGGGGATGAAGCTCTGACGCGCGGGCATGTTGAAGGGCACCGTGCCCCCATGCACCAGCGCCAGCGCCACCAGATGCCACACCTGCGTGATGCCGGCCAGCACCAGCCCGCCCATGACCGCCGCCGTCGCCAGCAGCACCGTCTGCGAGGTGAGGATGAGGGTTCGCTTGGGCAGCCGGTCCGCGGCCACCCCCGCCAGGGGGGCAACGAGCAGCATGGCGATGCCCTGGGAGGCGGCCACCAGCCCCAGGGCCGTGGCCGAACCCGAGACCTCATAGGCCAGCCACGGGCGCGCCACCTGCACCATCTGCATGGCGGCGAAGGAGAGGAAACTCCCCGCCCACAGCAGCCGGAAGCGACGGTCCGCCAGGGCCGCGAAGGTGCTCAGTCGTCCGCCCGGAGCGGCGGCGGGCCCGCGCGCGGCCGTCGCCTACCCATCCGCGCGCAGGGCGCGGTGGACGCGCTCGGCGGTGACCGGCAGGTCGGTAATGAACACGCCCACGGCGTCCGCCACGGCGTTGACGATGGCCGGGGCGGTCTGGGCGTTGGAGTGCTCGCCGATCCCCTTCACGTTGTAGGGGCCAACGCCGGGGCCCGGCTCCAGCAGCACCGTGCGCAACTCCGGCAGATCGGCGGCGGTGGGCAGCTTGTAGTCGGCCAACGAGGGGGTGACCACGCGCCCGTCCTCCACCGCCAGGTCCTCCATGAGCCCGTAGCCGATGCCCTGCACCAGCCCGCCGTTGATCTGGCCCTGGTGGCCCATGGGGTTGAGCACGGTGCCGGTGTCGTGGGCGGTGGTCACGCGCACCAGGCGCACCTGGCCCGTCTCCGTGTCCACCTCCACCTCGGCCACCTGGGCGGTGTAGGCGGTGTGCGGGTTGCGGCCCGCATCGTTCACATCGCCCCTGCCCACCACGGGACCGCCGGTGCGCCGGGCAAGGTCCGCCCAGTCCACCGCGGCGCCCGTGTCGGCACGGCGCACGGCGCCACCGGAGGCGCTCAGCTGCTCCTGCGGCCAGCCCTCCAGCTCCGCGGCGAGGCGCACCGCCGCATCGCGCGCGGCCGTGGCCGCCTCGTAGAGGGCTGCCGAGGCCATGCGCGTCACACGCGCACCACCGATGCCGGAGTCGAAAGAAGCCTCGTCGGTGGTCCACACCTTCATGGTGACCTGCTCCACCGGGATGGCCAATTCGTGGGCGACGATCTGGGCCATCATGGTGTAGGAGCCCGTTCCCTGCTCGAACACGGTGGTGTAGGCGTCCACCCGTCCGTCGGGGTGGATCTGCACCTCGGCGTGGGTCTCGCCGCCCGCCTGCGCGCGCTCGCCCAGCGCCACGCCGAAGCCCCGGCGCACCGTGCCGCCATCGCCGGTGCTCCGGTTGCGGTAGCCCGATGCCTCCAGCGCCGCGTCCATCGTCTGACGGGCGCGCACGTTGGTGAACACCGCACCCACCCCGTTGGCGTCGCCCTCGCTGACCAGGTTGCGCTCCCGCAGCGTCACCGGGTCCATGCCCAACTGGCGCGCGGCGCGGTCCAGGTGCGCCTCCATGGCGAACATGGCCTGCGGCTCGCCCGGCCCGCGCATGAACCCGCATGGCACCGCGTTGGTGTAGACCTGCAATTCGGTGACGGTGCAGTTGGCGATGCGGTAGGGCCCGCCGCCCGCAGCCACGGCGCCACCCAGGTGCCCGCCGGGCTTGAAGCCCGCGTAGGCGCCGGAGTCGTAGATCACCAGCGCCTCGTGGGCGGTGATGGCCCCATCGCGCGTGAAGCCGGTCTTGAGGGTGATACGCGACCCGTGGCGGGGGTTTCCCGCCGTCAGGTCCTCGGAGTAGTCGAAGTTGATCCGCACGGGCGTGCCGGTCTTCTTCGACAACAGCCAGGCGATGGGGATGTCCATGGCCGAGCCCTTGCCGCCGAAGTCGCCACCGATGGTGACGGGGTTGAGCACGACCTGCTCCGGTGCGAGGCCCGTTGCCACGGAGAGCATGCGCTTGGCGGGGTACGGCGACTTGTTGCCGGCCCACACCGCCAGACGACCGTCCGCAGTGGCCTCCACCAGACAGGTGTGCGGCTCCATGTAGCCCTGGTGCTGACGCGGGGTGGAGTAGGTGTGCTCCACGATGACGTCGGCCTGGGCGAACCCCGCCGCGAGGTCCCCCTGCTCCCAGTCGAAGCGGGTGTAGACGTTGGAGGCGGCCTCCAGCGGCTTGGGGAGGCCCTTGAACTCCAGCATGTAGGGGTGGATCAGCGGGGCTTCGGGGGCCATCGCCTCGTCGATGGTGGTGGCTGCGGGCAGTTCCTCGTAGACCACCTCGATGAGCTCGCACGCAGCCAGGGCCGTCTCCTCGTCCACGGCGGCCACGCCCGCCACCTGCTCGCCCACGAAGCACACCTTGCCCTGGGCCAGCACCGGCACGTCCACCACCATGCGTCCGTGGCGTGCGCCCGCGAAGATGTCGGTGCCCGTCACCACCGCCTTCACGCCGGGCAGCGCCTCGGCCCTGGAGGTGTCGATGGAGACGATGCGGGCGTGTGGATAGGGGCTGCGCAGCGTCTTGGCGAAGAGCGCGCCCGCCGGGTTGGTGTCTGCGGTGTAGCGCGCGGCGCCGGTGACCTTCGCCACGCCGTCCACGCGGCGCGCAGAGGCGCCGACGGCGCCGGGATTGGTGCGTTCGGTGCTCATGGGTCTGGCTCCTGGGTGGGGTGCCGGGCCACTATAGCAGAGGCCGGGCGGCGCTAACCGGCGGTGACGAGCGACTTGCGCAGGCCGATGCCAAAGGCATCGCGCTGCCAGCGGCGCACCTCTGGCGAGTCCAACTCAGCGTCCAGGGTGCCCGGCTCCCGAGCCAGGCGCTCCAGGGAGCGGGCCGGCCAGCACAGCGACGGGTCCAATGCCAATTCCTTGCCTAGGCCCGTGCGCCACTCCTTGAGCTTGGCGAGCCGGTGGCGCTCGGCGTTGGTGCGCCGGGGGCGCGGGGGGAATTCGGCGGGCGGACGCCGGTAGGGCGCGCCGGAACGACCGCGCTCCAGGGCCCCCTCCAGCGCTCTGCCCATGCGCCGGGCGATGGCAGGGGAGAGGCCCGGCACCTCCATGAGCGGCGTCTCGGGCTTGGCCGCCAGGTGCACCAGCGTCTCGGCGTTGATGATGAAGCCGGGCGGACGGTCCAGGCGCAGCGCCTCGGCCTCGCGCACCGCGTGCAGCTCCCGTAGCACCGTCAGTCCCTGCGGGGACAGCCGGTGCGAGCCCTTCACGCCCAGGAAGGAGGTCTGCGGGTCGGGTGGGGTGTAGCGCACCTGCTCCAGCCGCTCGAACTCCTCCGCGGCCCATGCCCGCCGGCCCTGCTCGCCCAACCTGGCGTCCAGCGCATCGCGCAGGGCGAACAGGTGCGCCACGTCACCCGCGGCATACGCCAGCGCCTCGGCGGAGAGGGGGCGGCGCGACCAGTCGGCGCGCTGCAGCCGCTCCTCCTTGGGAATGGTGAGCCCCAGCAGATCCTCCAGCAGCGCGGCCAGGCCCACCCGCTCCAGCCCCGCCAGGCGCGCGGCAACGTTGGTGTCGTAGAGGCCCCGGACGGTGTGTCCCCAGTCGCGGTGCATGCCGCGCAGGTCGAAGTCGGCCCCGTGCAGCACCTTCTCCACACGCGGGTCGTCCAGCACACCCGCCAGGGGTGCCATGTCCAGGCCCGCCAGGGGATCCACCACGTAGACGGCCCGGGGCGTGGACACCTGGAGCAGGCACACCTTCTCCGGGTAGTGGTGGCGCGAGTCGGCCTCGGTGTCGAGCCCCAGGCGCGGGGCCTGCCCAAGGTGGCGAACCGTCTCGTCCCAGGTGCGGACGCTATCGGCGAGGGTGTAGGAGGGGGTGGGGGGCTGGGTCACGCGATGCTCACAGGAGGGGATGCGCCCGGGGGCGCCCGCCGATGATGGCCCTCCCCGGCGGGGCGGGTCAACCCCGCCCCGGTGCGCCTACAACCGCTCCACCACTAGCCTCGCGACGTAGTCCGCCTGGGGGATGACCCCCGGCTCCTGCGGGTAGGGCTCCAGCGCCAGCGCCCGCACCCGATAGCCGGAGACCTCCACCTCGCCAACGCCCTCGGCGCTCACCGTCAGCGACACGTCGCGGGAGACCTCCCGAGTGGTGAAGCCGATGGCGAGGGCCGCCTCACCCGCCCACACGCACACGACGCTGGCGGGGCAGCGCGAGTCGGCGGGTACGCCAGCCAGGTGCAGCGTGACGCCCTGCCCGCTCACCTCCACCCCCTCCCCCACGCGGATGTCAAAGGGCACGCCCTGCGCCACCTGCCGCAACCCGGTGGGGGTGGGGACGTGGGCCCTCTGGCGTGGCCGAGGGCGCGACTGGGGCACCGGGCGCACGCTGGCACTGGTTGCAGTGACGGCGGCGCTGGCGGGCCGCGCGCTGGAGCAGCAGTTCGGCGTGCCCCAGGCCGCTGATGGGCTACTCGCCTGGGCGCTGGTGGGCCTGCTGGCCGCGCTGCCCGCCGTGGGCACGGCGCGCCCCGCCCCCACCTCAGTTCGCGCGATCCCGGTGAGCGCACGCGCCGGTGCGTGGGCACTGGCGTGCCTGGCGGTGGTCGCGGCGGGCGCGCTGACGCTCCCCTTCACCTACCGCGTGCTGGCGGCGGGCCGGGAGGCGGCCCTGGCCGCGAGCGCCGAGCAGGACGGCTACGTGGTGGAGGCGCTGGAGCGCATCGAGTCGGCCATGCGCCTGGGCCCAGCCTCCACGGCCTACCGCGTCCGGGCGGCCGACCTGCTGGATCGATTCCGCCTCACCACTCAGGGTGTGGACGATGACGTGCTGCTGACGGGGGCGCTGGCGGCGGTGGCCGAGGGGCTGCCCTACGCGCCGCTCTCGCTGACGCTCAACGCCGGGGTGAGCGAGCGGGCGCTGGAACTGGCGCGCCGTGGGCGCACAGCCTACCTGGACGTGGGCATCGCGGCGCTGCGCCGGGCGGCGGACCTGTACCCCAACGCCTACCTCGCGCAGCAGAACCTGACCACCCGGCTGCTGGCGATGGGCATGGCCGATGGTGCGCTGGAGGGCGCGCTGCGCATGGAGGCCCTGGCCCAGGGCGCCGAGACGCGGGCCACGGCGCGCTACCTGCTGGGGGCGGCGCTGAGCAGCCTGGGCCGGATGGGCGAGGCGCGGACGGCGCTGGAGGGCGCACTGGCCGAGGGGCCGTTGAAGGCGTTGGCGGAGGCCATCACCGCGCTCCTGGACGGGCTCCCCTAGCCCTCGTCCACGGGGCGGCGCGCCCAGGGCCCCGCAGTCTCCCGCCCCATCACCAGCATCACCACCGCGCTCACCAGCAGCACCCCGGCAACGGCCTGGAAGGCGATGGCGGGGCCCACCCAGTGGTAGAGGGCCGAGGCGAGCAGCGGGCCGATGACGGCCCCCGTGGACTGCGAGAGGGACCACAGGCCCATGAAGGCCCCGCGCGCCGTGGACGGCGCCAGGTCCATGGCGTAGGTCTGCGTGGTGCCGAGGGTCATGGCCTCACCGCTCCCGTGCAGCACCACCACCAGCACCAATAGCCCGTACGCCTGCCCATAGGCGAGCGCCAGTACGCTCACGCCCAGCAACGCGAGCCCCGGCACCAGGGACACCTTGCGGCCCAATCTGTCGGAGAGCACGCCGTTGGGCAGCGCCAGGGCGAAGGCGAGGGCCGCCGCCAGGGAGATGAGGAACCCCAGCGATGCGGAGGAGACGTCCAGGGCGTCCTTGGCGTGCACCGGGAGGACGGCCTGCATCGTTCCCGCCTGGGTCATGGACAGCGCCGCCGTGGCCACCGAGAGGGCGAGGAACGAGGGGTCGCGGAAGGGGGCGAGGGAGAAGCGGGGGGCGCTCCGAGCGCGCTTGCCCTCCGCCGGTGCGGGCGCGGAGGCCTGGGTGGGCCGCGTCTCCCGCACCAGGAAGAAGGCCACCAGCAGGATGATGATCTTGGAGAGGCCGTTGAGCAGGAAGACCGACTGAAGGCCAAAGGTGACGGCCATGACGCCGCCCAGCAGCGGCCCGGCCACGAACCCCATGCGCATCGACATGTGCCGCACCGCCAGCACCTTGCCCCGGTTCTGAGAGGTGGTCACGTCGGATAGGAGCACGTTGGCCGAGGTGTTCCACATGGCCACGCCGAACTGGCCCACCATCTCCAGGGCGAAGAAGGTGGCGTAGTCCGTGGCGAAGAACTGGCCCACGTTGGACACGCCGCGTATCGCCGGGCCCAGCATCACCAGCGGCTTGCGGCCCAACCGATCGGTCAGGTAGCCGGTAAGCGGCCCGGACACCAGGCGCGGGAGGGCGTTGGCGGCGATGAGCACGCCCACCAGGAACACGTTGCCCGTGGCCGCCAGGGCGAACAGCGGGCGGCCCAGGTTCTGAGCGCCGGTGCCGAAACCCCAGGTGAAGAAGGAGAAGAAGATGGGCGCGCTGTTGGCGTTGACCACGCGCATGGAGGGTTGTGCGCTCACGGCGGCAAGCATACCCCCTCCACGCCTGGTTGGGGGCTTCCCCCAACGCCGCATCGCACGATGGGGGGTATGCTGGAAGTGTCACATCAGGCCGCCCCATCGTGGCGGTCCAGCAAGGAGGCTCGTCATGGCCAAGGGACGCTCAGCCCAGGAGGACGTGCAGGCGTTCTTCGACCCCGCGGCCGAGCGGCTCGGACTCCCCGTGGGGGTGCGTGCCATGCTCTGCGCCCCGTGGCGACAGATCCAGGTCTCGCTGCCCATCCGGCGGGACAACGGGGACATCGAGGTGTTCACGGGCTACCGGGTGCAGCACAACGCGGCGCGCGGGCCCTACAAGGGCGGCATCCGCTACCACCCCCACGCCGACGAGGACGAGGTGCGGGCCCTGGCCACCCTCATGTCCTACAAGACGGCACTGTTGGACATCCCCTTCGGTGGGGCCAAGGGCGGCATCCAGGTGGACCCGGCGGCGCTCTCCCAGGCCGAACTGAACCGGCTGACGCGCCGCTACACCCGCTCCATCCACCACCTGCTCGGCCCATACCGTGACGTGCCGGCCCCCGACATGGGCACCAACGCCCAGACCATGGCCTGGGTGATGGATGAGTACGGGCAGCTGCATGGGGCGAATCAGGCGGTGGTGACGGGCAAGCCGGTGGAACTGGGTGGCTCCCTGGGCCGCGAGCAGGCCACGGGCCGGGGCGCCCTCGACGTGCTCACCGAGGCCGCTCCTGACCTGGGCCTCGACCTGCGTCACGCCCGCCTGGTGGTGCAGGGCTTCGGCAACGTGGGCTCGTGGTTCGCGCGCCTCGCCCACGGGGAGGGGGCACGCGTCTGCGCCGTCAGCGACCGGTTCGGGGCCGTCTGCTCGGACGGCGCCATCGACGTGGAGGCCCTCTCGGCCTACGTGGCCGCCACGGGTTCCGTCGCGGGTTTCCCCGGCGCGGCCCCCTGCGACCCGGACGACCTGTACGAGGTGGAGTGCGAGGTGTTCGTGCCCGCAGCCATCGAGAACGTGCTGACGGAGGAGACCGCGCGCCGCCTGCGCGCGAAGGTGGTGCTGGAGTGCGCCAACCATCCCACCACGCCGGAGGCTGATATGGTGCTGAACGAGCGCTCCATCCCGGTGCTGCCCGACGTGCTGGTGAACGCGGGGGGCGTGACCGTCTCCTACTTCGAGTGGACGCAGAACCTCCAGCAGCTCTCCTGGACGCTGGAGGAGGTGAACCAGCGACTGCGTGCGCGCATCACGGAGGCCTACCGCAACGTGCGCGATACGGCCAGGCGCGAGGGGCTCACCCTACGGGAGGCGGCCTTCCTCATCGGCATCGAGCGCGTCGCCCGCGCCGCCATGCTGCGGGGGTTCGTGTAGGGGAAGGGGCTGCTATGCTGACTGCTCCCATGCGTCAGCCCCCCTCCCTCACCACCTCCCCCGCCCGCCCCTCCCGCCTCTGGCCCTTCAAGGGCTACTACGGCTGGGCGGTGGTCGCCACCATCTTCACCGTGTCCGTGGCCCAAACACCCATGTACGGGCCGGTGTTCGGCGTGTTCGTCAAGCCCATCGCCGATGACCTGGGCTGGTCGCACTCCACCGTGGTCGCGGCGTTCACCATCGGCTCGCTGGGGGGTGCGCTGCTCTCCCTGGCGGTGGGGCGGCTGCTGGACCGCTACGGCTCCCGCGTCGTGGTGGCGCTCTCGGGGCTCGCGGTGGCGTGCTCCCTGGCGGTGGTGGCGGTGATGACCGAGCCGTGGCAGTTCTGGGTTGCCTACGGGGCCGGGCGCTCCATCGCGGTGGGGGGCGTGAGCCTGGGCGGGTCGGTGGCCATCGCCAACTGGTTCATCCGCAAGCGCGGGCGCGCCACCGCCATCCGGGCGGCGGGCCAGCGCGGGGGCCAATCGCTGGTGCCGCTGGCGCTGCTGCCGGTACTGGTGCTGGTGGGTTGGCGGTGGAGCTTCGCCGCCCTCTCCGCCCTGGCGCTGGTCTTCATCTGCGTCCCGGCGCTGGTCTACCTGCGCCGGCGCCCGGAGGACCACGGCCTGCTGCCCGACGGTGCGGCGGCCCCGGCGCCGGGGAGCGCGGGCGCCCATGCGGTGGACGAGCACGCCTGGACGCTGCGCGAGGCGCGCCGCACCCGCGCGCTCTGGTTCATCGTCCTCGGCCTGGGCGCGGGCATCGCCGCGCAGATCGGCGTCAACGTCACCGTGGTGGCCCACTTCCAGGACGTGGGCCTGTCCGAGGGCCTCGCCATCTCCATCTCCACGGTGTTCACCGGGGTGAGCGCCCTGTCCATGCTGGTGTGGGGAAGCCTGGTGGATCGCACCCACGTGCGATGGGTATGCCTGGGCTGCATGGTGCTGTTCGCTGCGGGCATGGGCGTGCTGCTCATGGCCGACACCTACCCGCTGGCGCTGGTCTTCGCCGTGCTGTTCGGCCTGGGCACCGGCGGGTGGACCGTCTCCCAGATGCTCATGGTGCCCAACTACTTCGGGCGTAGGAACGCGGGGTCCATCAAGGGGTTCATCTCTCCCTTCGAGGGGATGATGGCGCTGGTGGGCCCCCAGGCAGCCGCGCTGATCCACGACGTCACCGGCTCCTATCACCTCGCCTTCGGTATCGGCCTGGGCGTTTTCGGAGTAGCATTCGCCGCGTTCGCGCTGGCGACGCCGCCCACTCGCCGGGTGTGGGCCGCCAGCGCCGGGAGAGCGATGTGAGCACACCCCCCTTCGAGCGCATCCCCGCACTCTGGCCCTTCAAGCGGGCCTTCTACGGCTGGGGCGTGGTGGCCACCTCGGTGCTGGTCTCCTTCGCGCAGGTGCCCATGTACGGGCCGGTGCTCTCCGTATTCGTCAAGCCCATCGGCGACGACATGGGCTGGTCGCGGGGGGAGATCTCCATCGCCTTCACCCTGGGCTCCCTCTTCGGCTCGCTGATCAGCGTGGTGGTGGGCCGCCAGCTGGACCGAGCCGGTGCGCGCTCCGCCGTGGTGGTGGCCGGCATGGTGGTCACCGGAGTGTTGGTGGGCCTGGCCCTGATGCAGGAGGTCTGGCAGTTCTGGCTCTTCTTCGGCGTGGGGCGCACCGCCGCCCTCGCGGGCATCAATCTGGGCACCAGCGTCGCGGTGGCCAACTGGTTCGTGCGCAAGCGCGCTCGCGCGGCGAGCTTCCTGGGTATCGGCCTGCGCACGGGGCAGGCCGTCTTCCCCCTGTTCATCACCCCCATCGTGGTCTACCTGTCGTGGCGGCACGCCTACGCGTTCCTGGCCATCGTGGTCTTCCTGCTGGTGGTGATACCGGGCTGGCTGTTCATCCGCCGGCGCCCGGAGGACTTCGGCCTCCACCCCGACGGGGACAGCGCCGAGGCCGCGGCAGCCCCCGGCAATGCAGCCGCACGGGATCTGGCCGCCTCATGGACACTCCCGGAGGCGCGCCGGACGGTGGCCTTCTGGCTGCTGACCATCGCCTCCATGACCGTGGTGTTCGCCCAGACGGCGGTGAACCTGCACGCCGTGGCCTCGCTCCAAGATCGGGGCGTGGGTGGCGGGTTCGCGGGCATCTTCGTGTTCCTGTTCGCGGGGACGGCGGCGCTCTCCGCCCTGGCGTGGGGCGCGGTGATGGATCGCTGGCACGTGCGCTGGGGCACCATCGCAGCCACGCTCTTCTCCGGGGTGTCCATGGCGCTGCTCATCGTGGCAGACAACCTGCCAATGGCCGTGGCCTTCGCCCTGCTGTTCGGGCTGGGCACGGGCGGATGGACCATCGCGCAGACGGTGCTCTTCGCCAACTACTTCGGCCGGCGCTACCTGGGGTCGATCCGGGGCTACACCCAGATGATCTCCGCGCCCGTGGGCGCCTTCGGGCCGCTGATGGCGGGTTGGCTCAAGGACGCCACCGGCTCCTACACCGTGGCGCTGTCCATCTTCCTGGTGACCCAGTGCGTCGTCGCGCTCTCGCTGCTGGCCGCGCGCCAGCCCACCAAGAAGCCCGCAGCGCCTGCGCCCTAGAGCGCCAGCAGCACCGCCCCCGCGAGGGACAGGGCCACGCCGGTGAGCACCGGCAGGGTGAACGACTCCATGCTCCGGTTCATGCCCCACGAGAGGCCCAGGGTGAACAGGGAGCCGGTGCGCATCAGCGGCGTCACCAGGGAGACAGGGGCGATGCCCAGGGCCATGTAGCGGAAGAGCTGGGCCAGGAACACCGAGACGGTGCCGGTCATGAACAGGCGCAGCGCGCCCCGGTCGATGGCGCGCGCCTCTGCCCGCTTGCCGGGGGCGATGAGGGTGTAGGCGATGAGGACGATGGCGGCGGCGGCGTAGGAGACGAATCCGCCGTAGATGCCCAGGTTGTTCCCCTCCAGCGCGGCGCGCACCAGCAGGGGCGAGGCCCCGTAGCCGAAGGAGGCCACCAGCCCCCAGAAGAAGCCCTCCGCCATCTTGGGAGTGAAGCCCCCGGCGCCCCTGGCGGGCTGCGGGCCCCGGCGCTGGGTCATGATGAGCGGGCCCACCATGATGAGGACGATGCCCGCCCACATGAGGCCGGTGACCTCCTCATCCAGCCACCACATGGCGACGATGATGGTGATGGGGATGGAGAGGGTCTGCATCACCTGCATGCGGTTGGCGCCGATGGCCCGCAAGCCCCGGTAGTTGCCGTAGCGGCCGATGACGAAGTGAATCACCCCCGCCACGGCCAGCAGCCAGTAGCCACCGGCGTCGATGGCGTCCCAGTGCAGCAACTGGCCCGTGGCCGCCGCCGACACCAGGAAGAGCGGCACGCCGAACACCACCGTGACCAGCGCTGCCTGGCCGGGCGTGGCCGTGGTCACGCCGCGGCGCACCAGCGCCATGTTCAGCGAGAAGGTGAAGGCGGACAGAACGCTGTAGAGGATGCCGAGCACCGCCGGAGCCTACACCCACTGGGCCGCCTGGCACAGTAGGTGTTATGCCCGGCGCACGCGGCCCAGCAGCGCCCAGAGCGCCAGCGGGATACTGACCACGCCGATGGCGGCGATGGCGGCAGCACCGCCCGCGATGGCACCGGCGTCCCACCCGCCGGTGATGAGCGAGCGCATCCCCTCCAGCATGTAGGTGGTGGGGTTGTAGCCCGCCACGGTGCCCATCCAGCCGGTCATCACCTCGCGGGGCAGGAACACCGGCGCCAGGAACAGCACCGGGAAGAACAGCAGGAAGGAGGAGTTCACCGCTGCGGGGTTGCCCGTCTTGAGGGCGATGGCGTACGGGAAGCCGTTGTACACCAGCGCCCACACCGCCCCCAGGCCGAGGAAGGCCAACACGCCCAGCACGCCCGTCTCGAAGCCCACGCCCAGCGCCAACCCCAGCAGCACCACCGGGGTCATCAGCGCCAGGACCAGGGCCACGTCGGCCACCATGAACCCCAGGAGCATGGCGAGGCGGTTCACCGGGGTGAGGGCAAGGCGGTCGAAGTAGCCGCCCTGGATGTCCAGCACCAGCACGTTGGAGCGGGAGACGCCGGTGACGGCGAAGAGGATGGCCACGGGCAGCTGGAACGCCTTGTAGTCCACGCCAGGCATCCCCTCGGCCACGTCCTGGAGCGCGCCCACGTTCACCGTGAAGAAGAAGACGGGGATGATGAGCGCAGGGAAGACCGACTCCGGGTCGCGCGGGATGCCGCGGAGCGCCCGGCGCCCCAGCGCCCACACGTCACGCCAGAACCCAGCCCGCCGCGCCCGCACCGCCGTTGGGGTGCTCATCGCTCCGCCTCCTGCGCCGCCGGTGCCTCGTCATCGCTCAGGTGCGCACCGGTGACGGAGAGGAACACGTCATCCAGCGTGGGGGTGCGCAGGGTCAGCTCACGCACGTGAACGTTGGCACCGGACAGCGCCAGCGCCACCGCAGAGAGCATGGCCGCACCCTGGCTGACGCGTATGGACAGCTCATCGCCGTAGGCCTCCACCCCCTCCACCGGCTGCATGCCGCGCACGGCGGCGGCGGCATCCTCCGGGTTGCCGTCAACCCGGGCGATGATGACGTCGGCCCCGATGGCCCGCTTGAGCGCGGCGGGCGTGCCCTCGGCGGCGAGGCGCCCGTGGCTGATGATGCCCACCCGGTCAGCCAGCACGTCCGCCTCCTCCAGGTACTGGGTGGTCAGGAAGATGGTCACGCCCAGCTCCCGGTTGATGCGGCGTACCTCCTCCCACACCCGGTTGCGGGAGAGGGGGTCGAGGCCCGTGGTGGGCTCGTCCAGGAAGAGCACCTGGGGGTTGTGCATCAGCGAGGCGGCCAGGTCAAGCCGGCGCTTCATACCGCCGGAGTAGGTGCGTATCTGCTGGCGCATGGCATCACCGATGTCCACCAGGGAGGACAGGTCCGCGATGCGGGCGTTGATGTCCCGCTCGCTCAGCCCGTACAACCGCCCCTGGAGGCGCAGCAGCTCCAGCCCCGTCTGCTTGGGGTCCAGCGCCGCGTCCTGGAGCGCCGCGCCGATGCGCAGACGCACGCCCACCGGATCCGAGACCACATCGCACCCCGCCACGGTGGCCGAGCCGCCGGTGGGCATGAGCAGCGTGGTGAGCATGCGCACGGTGGTGGACTTGCCCGCCCCGTTGGGGCCCAGGAAGCCGTAGATCTCCGAGGTGGCGACCGCCAGGTCTATGCCAGCGACAGCCTCGTTGTCGCCGAAGCGGCGGCGCAGGCCGTGGGTCACCACGGCGTGGTCAGGGGTGGTCATGTCTCTCAGATGCACCGGGGCGCGGGTGTGATGTGTTGGCCTATCCTACCGGGTGGGCGGGCCATCATGGTAGCGTGCCGTGGCACAGCCTGAGACGGGCGGAGGGTGACATGACGGCAACGGAGCGGCGCGAACGAGTGCGGGCGGTGCTGTCGGGCGATGCGTGCGTGCGCCCTGCGTCGGTGTTCGACCCCATCTCCGGCCGACTGGCCGAGGCTGCGGGCCTGGGCATCGGCATGCTGGGCGGGTCGGTGGCCGCCGCAGTGGTGCTGGGCGCGCCCGATGTGGGCGTCATCACCCTCACCGAGCTGGCGGACCAGGTGCGGCGCATCTCCCGCGCGTGCGACGTGGCGCTGCTGGTGGACGCGGACAACGGCTACGGCAACGCGCTGAACGCCATGCGCACCGTGCGCGAGCTGGAGGACGCGGGCGCCGCGGGCTTCACCCTGGAGGACACGGCCCTGCCGCCCCGCTACGGGGCCAAGGGTGAGGAGCTCATCTCCACCACGGAGATGGTGGACAAGCTGCGTGCGGGCGTGGCGGCGCGGCGCGACCCGTCCACGGTCATCCTGGGCCGCACCCACGCGCTGAACCACGAGGGCATCGAGGCGACCGCCGCGCGCGTGTCCGCCTACGCTGCCACGGGGGTGGACGGCATCTTCCTCATGGGCATCCGCACCGAGGAGCAG
Organism: Candidatus Australimonas brisbanensis; assembly: GCA_038147155.1. Classification (GTDB taxonomy): domain Bacteria; phylum Chloroflexota; class Dehalococcoidia; order Lucifugimonadales; family Australimonadaceae; genus Australimonas; species Australimonas brisbanensis. Next base: position 39,762 of record JAYQTA010000010.1, on the reverse strand, counting down.
CTGGCCGCCATGCGCGCCGCCACGGACCTGCCCTTCATGCTGGGCACCACCCCCGCCGCCCTCACCAACGCATTGCTGGCGACCTACGGCGTGCGCCTGGTGCTGCGCGGGCATGCGTCCTTCGGCGCGTACGTGGGCGCGGTGCAGACGGTGATGGCCCGCCAGGGGGCGGGTGAGGCCGACGACCCTGCTGCCCAGCCCGCACCGGAGGTGCAGGGCATCGCCACCGCCACGCCGGAGCACGCCGCCTGGCGCAAGGCCTTCGGCGGGGGCTAGCCCCTACGCCTGCTCCGCCAGGTCTGGCCAGCGGTGGCCCCAGGGCCGGGCGGCCTCGATGGCGGCCGAGGCGCGCAGCACGCCCACGTCGTCACCCAGGCGGCCCACCAACTGCACGGCCAGCGGCAGGCCGTTGGAGTGGAAGCCGAAGGGCACGGCGGCCGCCGGGTTGTAGGCGTGGTTGAAGGGCACGTTGAACGACTGCGGCGGGCCGGAGCGCTGACGCACCTCGGCGGCCTGCTCCACGGTCTGCGCCGGGCCCATGGTGGGGCACAGGAGCAGGTCGTGGTCGCGGAACCACACCTGCACCGCCGCGCCGTAGGCCCGGTTGCGCCGCACGATGCGTCGCGACTGCCAGGCCTTGGCGATAGGGCCCTTCTCGTAGATGGGGCGCGCGTGCGGGCCCAGTTCGTCCAGGTGCTTGTTGATAAAGTCGGGCAGCATGGCCTCGGCGGCAGCGAAGTGATCGCCTGCGTACGCCCACACGCCCGGCTCCAGCTCCTCCGGTTCGTCCATGGTGGGCGGGTGCGCCTCGCGCACCTCACACCCCATGCGCTCCAGCAGCGCGGCGGCCTCCTTCACGAAGGCCACGGCCTCGGCGTCCATGGGGAAGCCCTTGCCGAAATCGGTGGAGACGGCCACGCGCAGCCCGCGCAGGTCGCCCTGGTCGAAGGCCAGGTAGTCGGTGGGGTGGTGGCGCGATTCGGGGTCGCGCGGGTCGTACCCGCCGATGGCCTGGAGCAGCAGGGCGGAGTCGCGCACGGTGCGGGTCATGGGGCCGTTGTGTGAGCGTCCGGGGGCGGCGCGCCATGCCTGCACCGCGGGGATGCGCTGGTAGGTGGGCTTGATGCCGTAGATGCCGTTGAGGGCGGCGGGCATGCGGATGGAGCCGCCGGAGTCGGTGCCGATGCCGATGGGGCCGATGCCCGCGGCCACGGACGAGCCCGCGCCGCCCGATGACCCGCCGCAGGTGTGCGCCAGGTTCCACGGGTTGCGCCCGTGGGGGCTGATGCGGTTGTCCACCCCGGCGTGCAGGGCGAACTCCGGCAGGTTGGTCTTGCCGGTGATGACGGCCCCCTCACGGCGCAGGCGGCGCACCAGCTCGGCGTCGGGTTGGCGGTTGTCCTTGAAGGCAAGCGAGCCGTAGGTGGTGGGCATGCCCGCCACCTCGATGGAGTCTTTGACGGAGACGGGCACCCCGCACAGCGCCCCGCGCTCGCCGCTCCCCCGCCAGGCGTCCTCGGCCCGTTGGGCGGCGGCCAGGGCGTCCTCGGTGTTCATGGCGAGGAACGCGGAGAGCTTCGGGTTGAGGCGCTCGGCGCGCTCCAGCAGCTCACACGTGACCTCCACGGGGGAGAACTCCCGCCGGGCGTACCCCGCCAGCAGTTCCGTGGCCGACAGCCGCCAGTAACCCGCATCGCTCATGGGTCGTCTCCTGGGAGGGGCTAGGAGGCCAGGGTGGCCCGCAGCCCGGCGATCTGCTTGCTCATGGGCACGCCCGCCCAGCGCGGCTCGGTGCTCTCCGGCTCGATGACCAACTCCACCAACACCGGCCCCTTGGTGGCGTAGAGGGCCGGCAGGCGCTCAATCAGCTCCTCGGCGCCCTCGATGCGCTCAGCGTGGGCGTACCCGGCGCCGAGCGCCATGGCGCACCAGTCGAAGCGGCCCTGGCCGGGGAGCGGCTGGTTGCCGGTGGACTGGTGACGCCCGTTGGCGAAGACGAAGTGGTACAGGTTGGCCGGGGCCTGCGCGGCCACGGAGACCAGGGAGCCCAGTTGCATCAGCAGTGAGCCGTCCCCGTCCAGCACGATGACGCGCCGGTCCGGCTGTGCCAGGGCGAGGCCCAGCCCCAACGAAGCGGACGAACCCATGCACTGGGAGGCGTCCAGGTGCAAGCCGTCGGCCTGGCCCGCGTCGTGCCAGGGCGCCACGGACTGCATGGTGGCCACGCTGATGGCCCCCTCACGGGTGCGGGCCAGGATGTCGATTGCCTCAGAGCGCTGCACTTCGTCCTCCTGTCGAACCGCCCAGGGCCAAGGGGGGCTGATCGGTCAGCTGGTCGGCGCGCCGACGATGAGCACCGCCGGGCCCTCGGTCTCCCAAGCGGTGCGGTAGGCGCGCTCGATGTTGGGCAGGTCGTCCGGCCCCTCCAGCCGCAGGTACGGCACCCCCCAGGTGGCGAGGGTGGGCTCCAGCATGCGCACGGCGCGGGAGGAGTTCTCCTCCACGGGCTTGGTGACGTCGCGCTGGAACTGGCCCACGAAGATGAAGGTGGGCACCTTGGCGTCGAGGCAGATGGCCTTGATGGTGTTGATGGAGGCGAAGATGCCGTTGTTCTGGATCAGCAGCATGGGGTTGTGCCCGCCAGCGTACAGGCCGGCGTTCACGCCCATGGCCTCGTCCTCGGTGGCCACCATGAAGAAGTGCGGGCGCTCGCGCTCCATGAGCTTGGCGATGACGGTCTTCTGGAACGAGTCGGGGATGCACACCACGTGGGTGATACCCAACCTGTCCAGCTCGGCGATGATGGCATCGGACGAGACGGAGCGGGCCACAGGAGCAGCACTCATGCGCCGCACCCCGCGATGGCCGAGACCTCGACCTCGGCGTTGCCCTCCAGGTCCACGCCGATGATGTTCATGGCCGGGGGCTCGGGGCCGAGCAGCTTGGACGCCTCGGCGATGAACCGGTCCTCGTAGTAGATGTCGTCCAGGAACACGTCCAGGCGCAGCACGTCGGCCAGGGTGGAGTCGAACTGGTTCAGCGCCGCCTCCAGCCGCCGCAGCGCCCCGGCCACCTGCGCGTCCTTATCGCCGTAGCGCTCCTGCACCACGGCCCCGCTCTTGGCGTCGGCCAGGCCAGAGCACCCGCCCACGAACACGAGGCCATTGGCCTTCACCGCCTGGGCCACCTGGGGGGTGCCCGGCAGCCAGGCCACTTCCTTCTTGTCCCCGGGGTTCACGGCGATGCCGCCGATCTCCATCACCCCGTGCCCGCCCAGCAGCGTGCCCACGGCGTAGGGGGCCAGGCCCACCTGCCCGCCCAGCACCTCGGCCAACCGCTCGCGGTAGTGCTGCGCCTCCGCGACGGAGCGCAGCGCCGCGTGGGTGCTCACCAGGTCATCCAGCGAGCCGCCGCCCTTTTCCAGGTGGGAGCGCAGCCACTCGTAGGTGTAGAGCAGTTCGACGTCGAACTGGTCGTCCGTCTCCTCGGGCGCCTCCTCCCCCGTGAAGGGATTGGAGCGTCCGCGCACGCCGATGACGTAGGTGAACTCTCCCGCCCGCGTGATGCGGGAGGCGCGCCCGCGCGTGGGCTGGGGCACCAGCACCTCGCGGGGGATGGCCGTGTCCAACCCCTGCACCACCGCGGTGAGCATGTTGGTGCCCGCCATCTTGGACTGGGCGCCGAAACTCACCGCCTGGGCGTGGCCCACCTCGCCAAAGTGGTCGGGCCAGGTGGCCATGCGCTCCAGCCGCCAGTGCTGGCCGGAGGTGAAATTCTCGATCCAGATGGCCGCCTCTCCGGAATACCCCGCCTGCTCCAGCCGCAGGGCCTGGCGCCCGTAGGCGTTGTGGCACTGGGGCGTGGCCTGCCAGTCCAGCTCCGGAACGATGGCGTTGGTGTCCAGGTCCCGGTTGCCGTCGGAGCCGGAGAGGAACAGGTGCGGCCCGTAGCGCACCAGGGCCGAGAGGGCCCGGTTGCGCTCGTCCGCCAGCAGCAATTCCTTCTTGAAACGGGTGGCCATCACTGTCTCCCGGGGGTGCTCCTAGGCGGTCTGGGGGCCCTTGATGCCGAACAGCTTCTGCGTCCGGCCCCACACCAACTCGTGGAACAGGTCTGGTTCCAGGTGGCCGAACATGCGCTCCATGGCCGGGCCGCAGTCAGGCCAGGTGTTGCCCTGCTCGTGCGGGTAGTCCAGTCCCCAGATGGCCACCTCCTGGAGGCCGTACTCCGGGTCGCCCAGCATCTTGGCGCCCAGGTAGTCCTCCTCGAAGGTGAAGGTCATGTTCTTCTTGACGTAGTGGGTGGGCAGTTCCTGCAGCGCGTGCTTGGAGTCCGGGATACGCAGGCGGTGGGAGCGGTCCATCCACTGGAACAGGAAGGGCAGCCAGCCGATGCGGCACTCGGCGATGGAAACCTTCAGGTCCGGGTAGCGGTCGAACATGCCGCTGAACACGAACTCGGCGATGCGCTTGCCGATGGGGTTGAAGGGCACCTGGGAGAAGTGGGCGAGGGACTGGCCGTACTCGTTGGGCGGGTACGGGGTGCCGGCGGAATCGCCGATGTGCCCGCAGATCACCACCCCCGCCTCTGCGGCGGCGGCCCACAGCGGCTCCCACTCCGGCGACCAGATGGGTGCGCCCGTCTCGGCGTCGGCGGGGGAGAACTCCACCGCCCGTGCGCCCGCCTTGACCATGCGCTCCAGCTCCGCGACGCACGCGTCGGGGTAGCGGGCGGGCAGCCACGGCAGGACGATGATGCGGTCGGGGGAGGCGTTGGACACCTCGCGCGTCCAGTCGTTGAACGCACGGTAGACGGCCAGTTCCAACTCGCGGTCCTTGAAGGACCACTTGCGGGTGTTGCCGTAGAAGACACCGGCGTACATGGCGCCCATGTCCATGTGGGTCAGCAGCACCTCGGGGTCGGTGGTGGGCATCCTGCCCTCCGGCACCTCGATGTCGGTGAACTGGCGCCCGACGTGCTTGGCCCAGTCCTTCCCGTCAGCAGCTGGGACGCGCAGCGAGCCCTCCCACTCCCACATGGTGCCCTTGTCCGACTCCACCACCTTGGGGGCGGCGTCCCGGTACTTGGCGGCGATGCGGTCCTGGATGATGCCCTTGGGGTACCAGACCACGTCCATGTGGTTATCGCCAGAGATGGTCAGGTACTTGGTGACGGTGCCCGGTGCGGGCGGGGTGCGCTTGCCCGAGACCGGGTCCGCCTGCTTGGTCTTGACCGTGTGCCCCAGCGTGTCCGTGCGGATGTTCATGGTGCGCCTCCTGTGATGCGTCAACCGACCCTGGTGCCCGGAGAGTGGTGGCATCGTAGGATTGGCTCATCCCCCTGTCAACGAGGCGCACCGTGAGCGTGGAGTACCGGACGGACGCGGCGATGAACCCTGCCGAGGCGGCAGCATTGCTGGTGGCAGGCGGCTTCAAACGACCCCTGGACGACCCCGCGCGCGTGGCGCGCATGTTCGCCGCCGCGGGGCTGGTGGTGAGCGCCCACGAGGCGGGCCGACTGGTGGGTTTCGTGCGGGTGCTGACCGACCGGGCCTACTACGGCTTCGTGGCCGAGGTGGTGGTGGCGCCGGACCAGCAGGGTGCGGGCGTGGGCCGGGCGATGCTGGAGCGGGTGCGCGCCGAGCTGGGCCCAGAGGTGAACCTGATCCTCAACGCATCGGAGACGGGCGAGGGGTTCTACGAGCACCTGGGGTGGGAACGACTCACCCGCGGGTTCAAGCAGGGACGCTCGCGCTAGCCCACCGCCCGGCGCACCAGCTCGCCGATGCGTGCCTCCGCCTCCGGCGTGAGTTCGGTCACGGCGAATGACGTGGGCCACAGGGGGCCGTCATCCAGGTGCGCCTTGTCGGAGAAGCCCAGGGTCATGTAGCGCGCCTTGAACTGGGCGCGGGACTGGAAGAAGCAGAGGGTCTGTCCATCCAGCGAGTAGGCGGGCATGCCGTACCAGGTGCGCGGAACCAGGGAGGGCCCTGCGGCCCTGATCACGGCGTGGAGACGCTCGGCCATGGCCCGCTCGGGCTCGGGCATGGCCGCTATCTTGGCCAGCACCTCGGCCTCACCATCGGCTCCGGCCTTGGCCGCCTTCAGTTCCCTGGCGCGCTCGCGCATGGCGGCGCGCTCCTGGGCGCTGAACCCCGTTCCTGCGCTCTTGCTGGCCGTCCGCTTAACCGGCTTGCGCTCTGCCATGTGCCCTCCCCATGCCCTCTACCGGGCAGCGGGGCACAGCATACGCCCAGCGTGCGTCAGGTGAGGCGGCGGATGCGTCCGGCGAAGAGCAGCTCCCACAGCGTGTAGGCCAGGATGGCGATACCCGTGGAGCCCACCGCCCATGGGGTTCCCACCACGTCCGCCATGGCGGAGATGACCAGCACCGCGATGGGCATCAGGCCGCCCTGCATCACATTGAGCGCCTGCACCCGCCCGCGCATCTCGGGCTTCGCGTAGTACTGGAGCATGGCCAGGTGGACGGCGTGCCGCCCGGAGTGGCCGAAGCCCACCGGCGTCAGCAGCACCAGTGCCAACCCATACAGCGGGGAGAAGGCGAAGGCCACGGTGGCCCCGCCCAGCACCAGGAAGAAGGCGATGAGCAGCAATCCCTTGCGCTGGAAGTTGCCCACCGAGGCGGCGGTGGTGGAGCCGAGCAGTGAGCCCGCGCCGAAGAAGGTGAGCATGACGCCCACCTGGGCCGCGCCGATCCCGTACACGTCCTGGAAGAGCGGGAGCAGGTTCTGGAGCGGTTGGGCGAAAACCGAGGCCACCAAGTTGATGAGCAGCAGCGCCCGGATGGTGGGCTCGTGCATGACGTAGCGGAAGCCCTCGCTCACCGCCCCCTTCATGGGCCGCCGGGCCCCGGCGGTCGCTCCCGCCCAGGACGGGACGCCCAGCAGGGTGAGCATGGCCACCACGTAGAGCCCGGCGATGACCACATAGGCCCACTGGGCGCCCACCCACTCGATGATGATTCCGCCGGTGGCCGGCATGATCATGCGGTTGAAGTTCTGCGTGGCGGTGTGCAGCGCCATGGCGTTGAGCAGGTGGTCCTTGTCCACCAGGTCCGCCACCATGGCACGGCGCGTGGGGAGGATGAAGGTCATGGCCGCGCCCTGGGCCACGCCGATCAGGGTGATGTGCCACCAGACGAACCACTCCAGCATCAGCCCCAGGGCGGTGAAGAGGGCAAAGGCCAGCATGGCGAGGAACGAGAGATGCAGTATCAACCGCTTGGAGAAGCGGTCGGCCAGGGCTCCCGCGTGGGGGGAGAGGAGCAGCATGGGCAGGTTGTTGGCCGCCACGGTGATGCCCAGCGCCAGCGCCGAGCGCTGCCCCGTCCCGCTCGCCGAGAGCTCGTAGGCCAGCCACGGGCGCGCCAGCACCGTCATCTGCATGGCGGCAAAGAAGAAGAACATGGCCGCGAAGTAGACGCGGTAGCGCGGCTGGGAGAGGGAAGAGAAGGTGGCCAGGCGCACGCGCCGGCGGGGGCCTGCCGGCTCCGGGTGGGGGGGCGTTGAGGGGGACGGCGGCTGGGCGCTCAAGGCCAGCGCATCTTAGGCCCGCGCCCCAGCCGATACCAGCCTCCCCCATGCAGCCCACGGCCCGCCGTGGTAGAACAGGGGCCGCACACAGGAGGTGAGCGCATGATCCTGGTCATCGGCGGCATGGGGTTCATCGGCATGAACACGGCGCGCGAGCTGCTGGCGCGCGGGGAACAGGTGACCATCACCCAGCACTCCGCCAATCGCGTGCCCGACGTGCTGGCGGAGCACCAGGGGAAGACGCTCTTCACGGAACGCATGGACGTGACCAACACCTTCGAGGTGCTGGACGTGGTGCGGCGCACCAAGGCCGACTCCATCGTCTCCTTCGCCGCCCCACCCGCCCGCGGGCTCTCGGCCCACCAGGACTACCAGATGTACACCCAGGGGCTGCAAAACGTGCTGGAGGCGGCTCGCGCCTCGGGCCTGCGCCGGGTGACGCTGGCATCGTCCACCTCGGTGTACGGTTCGCTGTCCACCGGGCCCTTCCGTGAGGACATGGGGCTGCCCACCACCTCCAAGACGCAGATCGAGGCGTTCAAGAAGGGCATGGAGATCCACGCCCTGCACTACGCCGACCGTGCGGGGCTGGACGTGGCGTGCGTGCGCATCGGCTCCATCTACGGGCCCCTGTACTACTCCATGTTCAACCCCATGAGCCGCATGGTGCACGCCGCGCTCAAGGGCGAGGCCCCCAGCTTCGCCGACCGGCCCGGCGGGGTGCTGAACGATGCCGACCAGGGCGACTGGACCCACGTGGAGGACCTGGCGCGGGGCATCGGCGCGGTGCACCTGGCCGCCTCGCTCCCCAACCGGGTCTACAACGTGGGCTCCGGCAACGCCACCTCCAACGCGCAGATCTTCGCGGCGGTGCAGGCTGCCCTGCCCAACGCGACGTGCCCTGCCCTCAAGCCTGGCCGCACGCCGGGCAACCCGGAGAACCCGGTGATGGACATCTCCCGCGCCAAGGCGGACGTGGGCTATGCCCCGCGCTACGACATCACCTCCGGCATCGGCGCCTACGTGGAGTGGCTGCGCTCCCACCCCCAGTAGGCCGTGCGCGTCACCGGCGTCAGCGTCCAGTCGGTCTCCGTGCCGCACCCGAGCCCCATGGTGCTGGGCGAGGGACTGATGGTGCACGCCGTCCCCCATGTGCTGGTGCGACTGAAGATGGCCAGCGGTGCGGAGGGGATGGGCTTCACCTACCGCCTGGCCATGCGGGATACCCGCCCTGTGGTGCATGCCGTGGGCCAGGTGGGCCGCGCCCTGGTGGGTGCGGAGGGTGAGACGCCGGCCGGCTTCCAGGACGCGCTGACCGCGGCGGAGCGCACGGTGGACGGCACCGAGGCCGGGCGCATGGCGGTGAGCGTGCTGGACATCGCCCTGTGGGACGCCTACGGGCGCGAGAAGGGGCAGAGCATCGCGAGCCTCCTGGGCGCCCAGCGGGGGAGCATCCCCACGTATGCATCGGGGGATCTGTGGCGCTCGGCGGGGCCTAGGGCGCTGGGGGAGGCAATCGCCCGCCACCGCGCTGCGGGGTTCCGCATCTTCAAGATGCGCGTGGGCGGGCAGAGCAGCCCCGAGGCTGAGGCAGAACGGGTGCAGGCGGCCCGCGAGGCGGCGGGCAACGGCACCCTGCTGGCCGATGCCAACTTCGCCTGGAATCCAGCGCAGGCAGAGGGGATGGCGCGCCTGTTCGCTCACCACCGGCTCGGTTGGCTGGAGGACCCGGTGAGCCACGCTGACACCGAGGGGCTGCGCGGGGTGCGCTCGGCAGGCGGCCCTCCGGTGTGCGCGGGAGAGCGGTGCTTCACGTCGGAGGAGGCGCTGAGGTTGGTGCGCTCAGGCGCGGTGGATGTGCTGATGCTGGACGCGCTGCGCATCGGCGGGGTGACGGGCTGGATGCAGGCTGCTCGGGCCGCGACGCGCGAGGGGGTGGCGGTGACGGCGCACCTGGCGCCCGAGGTGTCTATCCACCTGTTGGCGGCCACCCTGAACGCGCGCTACGTGGAGTGGCTCCCGGCTACGGCGCCGCTGTTCCGCCAGCCGCTCCAGATGCGCGAGGGTGACCTGCTGGTGCCCGAGAGGCCGGGGCTGGGCATGGAATGGGACGAGGGCGCCGTGCGGGGGGCCGTCTGGCGCTAGCGCGCTGCGGGCCCCGGTCTGCGTACTCGGCCACCGCCTCCCGCAGGGCGCCCGCCGAGACCGGCTTGGGAAGTACAGCGTCCACGCCCTCCAGCGCCAATCCCGGTTCCAGGAATCCGGTGACGAGCACGACGGGCATCCCCGGATGCAGACGCTTGGCCTCCACAGCCAACTGGTCACCGCGAAGCCCATCCATGGCCAGATCCGTCACCAGCACGTCGAAGGCCCCATCGCTCAGGAGCGTCAGCGCCTCCCGGCCGGAGGCGGCGGGGAAGACCAGGTGGCCCTCCTCCTTGAGCACCACGCTCATCACCTCGCGCACAGCGGTCTCATCGTCCACCACCAGCACGCGCAGCGCGACCCCCGCACTGGCCCACGAGAGGGTCGCCTTCGTCGCGCTGTGCTCGGCGACGATGGGCAGGCGCAGCGTGAACGTGGTGCCCACGCCCAGGGTGCTGTCCACGCTGATGGTGCCGCCGTAGCGCTCCACCTTGCTGGCGACCAGCGCCAGGCCCAGGCCCGTCCCCTTGTCGCCCTTGGTCGAGTAGAACGGGTCGAAGCAGTGGGCGAGCGTCTGCGGGCTCATGCCCGTACCTGCATCGCGCACCCGCACGACGCACGCATCGCCATCGACCTCGCTCTCGATGCGCAGCATCTCGCCGTCCGGCATGGCGTCGGAGGCGTTGTTCATGTCCACCACGCGCCCATCCATGCCCACGACGATCACGCCCTCGGAGAGTTCCTCCATGGCCACCTCGCGGGCGATGGGGGCCAGGCGGAAGAGGCGGAAGCGCAGCATGGCGAAGGCCACCGCACCTCCGGTGAAGAGGAAGAACACCGGCGTGAGGTCGGCCGGGGCGTTGGTGTCCAGGAAGATAGTGACGATATTCCCCACCCAGGGGAAGAGCGCGGCGATGAAGATGACCACGAACTGCAGGCGGCGCTCGCCACGTGCTCGCCATGCACCCACGCCCAGGAGCACCTGCCCCACCACTAGGGTGCCGTAGGCGTAAAGCTGGTTCATCCAGAAGGCGGGCCCGCGCGTGAGTGCCAGTTCTGGGCCGTACGGCCCGTCCTTGAGCGCCAGGTGTGTCCAGACCAATCCGGAGTCACCGTTGGTCCACACCAGAACGATGTGCAGCAGGGGAACTACAAACAGTGCCCAGCGCATGCCCCGCCGCTTGAACAGCCGGGCCTCGGTGATCTTGCCTGACATCATCAGGAAAAGGGGAGAGACCCAGACGATGCCCAGGTATTAGACCTGAGCCATGAGCACCTTGGTCTCCAGACTGTCCGCAAGCAACTCGAAGGAGTTGCCCATAGACCACCAGGCAACCGCCAGCATCATGAATGCGAAGTCCGTCGCCCCCGGCATGCCGCGCCGGGAGAAGCCCACTGCGGCGTACACCACCACCACCTGGGAGGCTACGAGCAGGAATATGGTTTAGGCGTTGGTGTCCAAACGGAGCCCCTGCCCATGGAGCGGGCTCTCGAAGGCTATCACGCAAGGGGCCACGGAACCCCCAGGGTAACCCCCAGCCCCGGCGCGAGTTTCCCCCGTGCAGCGTGTCCCCATGACGATGCGCACCGAGCCCGTACGGCGCATACTGGGCCGACTTCACGAGCAGGAGGCTCCCATGGCCCCCATGATCAATCCCTTCGACCTGCCGGAGTCCCAGAAGGGCTGGCGCGGACTGGAGGTGTCCGGGCGACCACGCCGGCGCGTGTTCAGCGTGCTGGAGACGGACCAGGTCATCGTGACGGCGCTGATGCAGCTGCCCGGCGAGCCGGGGGTGCGGCATTCCCACACCTCGGGCGAGCTCTCCTTCCGGTGGGCGGGGGAGATGACCCCGTTCATCACCTGGCACCCGCCCGGCGAGTGGCACGGCGGCATCGCCGAGGTGAAGGCGAAACCCGAGAAGGAGGTTGCCGAGGCACTGGCGTTCCTGCGGTCCAAGCTGCGCACGGGCGAGACCGAGACGCGCGTGCTGCTGGGTATCGCCGACAAACTCCAGGACCAGATTGACCAGCTACGCGAGCAGGCGCGCAACGCCCACGGCCCAGCGGGAGGGCCGGGGCTCATCATCGACTGCCTCTTCCCCCCCTTCGAAACCACCATCGACGACCCCGGCTACCCGGAGATGCGCACCATCACCGGCCAGTGGTACGACTAACCCCGATCTAGTCGTACCCGGCACCCTCCCCGTTCGCCTGCGGCTCGCTCGTTACAGGGGGCTCCCCTGCGCGCCTGCGGCGCTACCCCGTCTCCGCTCGCTGGGCGCTCGCTGATGGAAGCAGGCGCGTGGCCTGCTCGCATAATTCGGGGCTCCTAGTGGGGCGCAGCCCCAAGAACGCCGACAAGCCTGGGAGTGTCGGGGCTAGGGGGGTGCAGTGGGGAGGGCACCTCCCCTGCCGGGGTTGGCAGAGCGCCAGAGTGTCCCCTTCAATCGAGCGAGCGCAGCGACGGGAACACAGGGCCGGGGCGCTGAAGCGCGCGCCCTGTCTCACGCCCACCCCGCCCCGGAGCGTCGATGTGACCAGTTCCAGCCGTCCGCCTGCGCGCCGACAGCGCGTGTTCTACGGTTGGTGGGTGGTGGCCTCGGCGATGGCCACCCAGATGCTCCACAACTCACTGCTGTTCCTCTCGCAGGGGCTCTACCTGGTGGAGCTGGAGGCGGCGTACCGGTGGAGCCGCGGCACCATCTCCTGGGGCTTCGCCATGGTGCGCATCGAGACCGGCCTGCTGGGGCCTCTCCAGGGCTGGGCGGTGGACCGGTTCGGCCCACGCCCGGTGATGCTGGTGGGGATGAGCGCCTTCGGCCTCGGCTTCATGGGCCTGTCCGCCGTCCACACGCTGTGGGGGTTCTTCGCGGCCATGGCGGTCATCGCCATCGGCTCCTCGCTGGCGGGGTTCCTGACTGTGCAGACGGCCATCGCCCAGTGGTTCGTGCGCAAGCGCTCGCGGGCCATCTCCCTCTCGTCCATGGGCTACTCGGCGGGGGCCCTGGTGGCCCCGCTGGTCGCCTGGTCGGTGGCGTCCAACGGCTGGCGGCCCACCGCCTTCGCCTCAGGGGTGGTGCTGCTGGCGCTGGGCATACCGCTGGCGATGCTCTACCGGCGCAACCCCGAGTCCATGGGCCTGCGTCCCGATGGCGACCCGCCCCTGCCGCAGGACGATGCCCCGGTGCGCGAGGCAGGCGCCCCACCGGTGCGCGGCGCCGAGACGGACTTCCGGGTGGGGGAGGCGATGCGCGATAGGGCCTTCTGGTTCATCGCCGCCGGGCACGGGATGGCGCTGCTGGTGGTGGCCGCGGTGCCCGCGCACATCGTCCCGCACCTGATGGAGCGCAACGGCTGGAGCGCCGGGACGGCCTCGCTGGTCTTCCCCGGCATCATGGTGGGCCAGGTGACGGGCCAGCTGGCCGGGGCGGCGCTGGGTGACCGGCTATCCAAGCGCATGCTGGCCGCCGGAGCCATGCTGGGGCACGGCGGGGCCATGCTGCTGCTGGCCTATGCCACTTCGGTGCCCGCGGTGGTGGCGGTGACGCTGCTGCACGGGGTGGCCTGGGGCATGCGCGGGCCGCTGATGATGGCGATACGTGCGGACTACTACGGCCGGCGCTACCTGGGCACCATCAGCGGGTGGGCGTCATCCCTGACGATGGGGGGGTCCATCATCGGGCCGGTGCTCGCGGGCGTGTTCCACGACCGCTACGGCAACTACACCCTCGCCTTCGCCATCATCGGTGCGGCGACCCTGGTGAGTACGGTGCTGTTCATGGCGGCGCGCCGCCCGCCGGCCCCGGCGCGAGTGCGGGCGCTGAACGAGGGCTAGCGGGCGATGCCCTGGGCGCTGCGCTCATCGCCCTCCGACGCCATGCGCTCAGCCACCCTCGCGAGCAGCGCGCCGAGGCCCGTCTCGCTCCAGAACCAGGCGTAGAGGGCGTTGTCGCGGTCATCAGGACGCTGGCACATGCGCGCCTCCAGGGCGAATGCCTTCAGGTCGTCGGCCCCCAACCGGAAGAAACGGTTCAAGGGCATGTCGACCGGTTTGTCGTCGGGATCGGGCGTCTGGCCCGCAGTGTAGTCGAGCATGGCCTTCACCAGCCCACGGAACCGGCGCTGCGGCACGGGGCTCACGCCCACCCCGGTGCGGTCGTCGTGCTCGGATACCCACCGCTCGTAGTAGCCGCGCAGCGCGGTCAGTTCCGCCAGCGGGTCGGCGTCGGCCGCCGTGGCCTTCGCCGCCGAGGCCTGGAGCAGTCGGGCGGGCGCGCCGATGTCCTCGGTGAACTCGGCCAGCACGGGGCCTGCGGGCTGGGCGAAGAGGCCCAGGGCGGCGGCGATGATGCGGTGTTGGAAGGGGGGGTCGTCCGCCCGCCCCAGGGCGTAGCCGAAGGGGTACGGCACCCACAGGGCGCGCGGCGGCTTCACGCGCTCCGCGTGCTCCCTGATGAGCGCCAGGGTGACGGTGGGGAGCCCCTGCTGCTCGATGGCCCGCGCCAGCACACTGACCGTGTGCGTGCAGTTGGGTCAGGTGGGGGTGAGCAGGACGGCGTCCACGCCCTCCGCCCTGAGACGCTGGCCCACCTCGGGCCCGCTCTCCTGCTCGATCTTCCGGGGGGAGCGCAGCGCGCCCATGAAGGAGTAGCCGTTGGGGCCCAGGCCCGCCAGTTCCCCGCGGGCCACCAACTCCCGCAGCCGATCCACGGGGTAGGTGGCGTTTGGGTCGCGCATGAAGGGGGTGCGGTCGAAGCCGATGGAGGTGTGCGACATCACCACGTCGCGCAGGGGGGTGTCCAGGGGCAGCACCCGGTACGACTCATCGCCCGAGGTGAAGGGTTTATCGCCCCGCACGTGCAGCCCCGCCGTGGTCACCAGCCCCAGCCGCACCGCCGAGAGCGGCTTGGCGAGCGGGACGAAGGGGGCGTCGTCGTGGTCGAAGCAGGGGAAGTTCAGGTGGCCCTGACGCGCCTGCTTCGAGAGGTCTTCCAGTCGTGGCATCGCGCTCTCCCAGCCCGCTTCGCGGGCTCGTTACAGGGGACTCCCCTGCGCCCCCTTCGGGGGCTACCCCGCCCACGCGCCCTGCCGGGCGCTCAACGTGGGGCCTGCGGCCCCGCTCGCTCCGGGCTCGCTCAGGGCAGTGGGCGCAGGGCCAGCGCTTCGCCACCGCTGCTCTCCACCCAGACTTGGATGCACCAGAGACGGAGAGGGTGCTTGGTCAGCGCACCTTGGCGATGACCTGCTCGCCGAAAGCTTGTATCTGCTCGTCCACGATGTCGTTGAGGAACTGGACGTGGAAGGTGTCCACGCCCGCCTCGCGGTACTCCTCCACGATCTCCAGCACGTCCTCCGGGCGGCCCATGAGCCCGCCGGGGTTGCCGAAGGTCTTGGGGGTGTGGGTGGCGATGTCGCCCGTGCCCACGTAGGCGGTGCAGTTGAGCACGCGGCGGAGGGAGGCAGGGTCGCGCCCGGCCCCCTCGGCGCCACGCTCCACCTGCTCCAGCTGTTCCCTATAGGCCCCCACGTCCGCCGGCCAGCCGCCATTGCGCAGCCAGCCGTCGGCCACGCGGCCGGTGAGGGCCAGCATGCGGGGCTTGGCCGCGCCGATGATGATGGGGATGGGCTGCTGCACGGGCTTGGGTTCCACCACCGCGTCATTCACGTGGTAGACCTTGCCCTGGTAGGTGAAGGAGGGCTCGGAGAGCATGCCGCGCACGATGGTGATGGCGTCGATGAGCCCGTCCACCCGCTCACCCGCCGAGCCGTAGTGGTGGCCGTAGGTGGTGGAGTGGTCCTCCTGGGTTCCGGCGCCCAGGGCGAGGATGAGCCGCCCACCCGAGATGATGTCCAGCGCCGCCGCCTTCTTGGCCAGCATGGCCGGGTGGTGAAGCGGGATGTTCAGCGTGGAGTGGGTGACGTTGATGCGTGCGGTCTGGACGGCGATGGCCGTGGCGAGGGTCCACCCCTCCAGGTTGTTCTCCGGCGGGCGGTCGGAGAAGGAGATGACCTCGAAACCGGCCTTCTCCGCAGCCTGCGCGATGGACACCAGCTTCTCGTAGGGGAAATTGCGCGGGTTGAGCCCGAAGCGCACGGGGTTGTTGGAGCGTGCCATGACGACCTCACCAGAGGAGATGGCGCGAGCATAGCAGCGCTCAGGGGGGTGTCAACGCGCACCCCGCCCGCTAGCCTTAAGGCATGCTGGAAGTCACCCGCACCATCGCCATCCCCGACGAGGAGCTGACCTTCGAGTTCGTGGCTTCGTCCGGGCCCGGCGGGCAGAACGTGAACAAGGTGGCGACGGCCGCCGTGCTGCGGTTCGACGCGGCCGGCTCCCCCTCGTTGCCTCGGCCGGTGAAGGAGCGCCTGCGCGCGCTGGTGGGCTCGCGCATGAACGCCGAGGGGGTGGTGCTCATCAAGGCGCAGCGCTACCGCTCTCAGGACCGCAACCGTGCCGACGCCCTGGCGCGCCTGGCCGCGATGCTGGCGGTCGCAGCGGTGCCCCCGCGCCCGCGCACGCCCACCCGGCCCTCTCGCGCGTCCAAGGAGCGCCGGCTGGAGGCCAAGTCGCGCCGCTCCGCCACCAAGCGCCTGCGGGGGCGGCCGCTGGGCTAGCGGCTAGGGCATCTCGATGACGATGTTGCCCATGACCGCGCCCTGCTCCTGCGCCTGGTGCGCTGAGGCGATCTCGTCCAGCGCGTAGCGCGCGCCCACCGGGTGCCACAGTCCGCCCTCGGCGATGGCGTCGGTGATGTCGTCCACGGCGTCGGCCTTGGCATCGTCCGGCATGGAGTAGACCAGCACCAGCCGGAAGGTGATGTTGCGCCGGGAGAAGGCCTGGTAGACCACGGTGGGCTCGCGGTTGCCCGTGGAGGCGTAGGAGGCGACGGACCCGTTGGGCGCCAGCACCTTCTCGGACACGGGCAGGTTGCCGCCGAAGTCCACCTCCACGATGCGGTCAACGCCAGCCCCGTCCGTGAGTTCGAGTATCTCGGCCGCCGGGTCGCCGGTGCGGTAGTTGACCGCGTGGTCCGCCCCACCTGCCAGGGCGTGGGCGGCCTTGGCCTCACCGGAGACGGTGGCGATGACCATGCCCGCCCCCGCCCAGCGCGCCAGCTGGATGGCGTAGTGGCCCACCGCGCCCGCCCCACCCGTCACCAGCACCGTGGCCCCGTCCACCGGGCCATCGGCGAAGAGGCACCGGTGGGCCGTCATGGCGGGGATGCCGATGCACGCGCCCTCCGCGAAGGAGAGCGCATCGGCAAGCGGCACCGCCTGATGCGACGGAAGGGCGATGTACTCGGCCGCCGTGCCCAGGGGGCGCTGCCACTGGCCCTCGTACAGCCACACCCGCTGGCCCACCCGCGCCCGCGAGACGCCCGGCCCCACGGCCTCGATGACACCCGCCCCGTCCGAGTGCGGGACGATGCGCTCGTAGGCGAAGGCCCCGCGCGAGCCCTGGCGCGACTTGTAGTCCGAGGGGTTCACACCCGATGCGTGCACCCGCACCAGCACCTCGCCGTGTCCGGGCGTCGGCGTCGGCATCTCGCCGATAATGAAGACCTCGCGGGCGGGGCCGTAACGGGTGTACCAGGCAGCGCGCATGGGGCGTTCTCCTTGCGTGGGGGGCTAGAGGCTCAGGGGCACGGCGCGGGCCGCGCACTCGGCGCGCAGCCAGGCGACCACATCCTTGTGCAGGGGGATGCCGTCGCGGCTGCGTTCGGCGTGGGCGTCCCACTCCGGCTCGCCCGCGACCAGCACGTGCTCGTGCCCGGCGGCGGGCGCGGTGGCGTGCAGGTCACGGATGTAGCCGTCCATCAGTTCCTTGAACCGGTCGACCTCGGTGAAGGCGTCGATGCTGATGGCCATGAGGAAGTGGCGGTAGTAGGTGCGCGGAAGCACCGTGGCGTAGCCCGCACCGGAGAGGATGGAGCAGAGCGTCTCCACGGCGGCGGCCAGGCCGTAGCCCTTGTGCGAGCCGGTCTCGCGGGCCGAGCCCAGGGGCAGCAGCCGGAACGGCTCCGGCACCGCCACCGGCTCCAGGATGGGGTTCCCGTCCTCGCCCGCGATGATGCCCGCAGGCAGCAGGTGCCCGGCCCGGCGGGTGTTGCGCACCTTGTTCACGGGCACCACGGAGGTGGCCATGTCCAGCACGAAGGGGCGCTCCTGCCCCGCGGGCGCGGCGATGGCGATGGGGTTAGTGCCCAGGCGCGGCTCGCGCCCGAAGGTGGGCAGCACCGAGGCCCCGGCGGCGGTCATGCACACGCCCACCATATCCTCCGGCAGCGCCAGCATGGCGTGGTAGGCGGCCATGCCCAGGTGCCCCGCGTTATGCACCGTCACCGCGCCGAGGCCGCCTGCGCGCGCCTTCTCGATGGCCATGCCCATGGCGATGGGCGCGATGACGAGTCCGTGGGCCAGGTGGGCGTTGATGGTGGCGGTGGCCGCGCGCTCGCGCTCCACCTCCCACCGGGCTCCGGCAACCAGCGTGCCCTCGGCGTACTCGTCCAGGTAGATCTTCATCATGTTGGACACGCCGTGGCTCTCCACGGCCCGCAGGTCGGCCTGGAGCAGCACGTCGGCCGCGCGCTGCGCGGCCTCGGGCGGCTCGCCCGCCGAGCGGAACAGCCCCTCCAGCGCCGGGCGCAGCGTCTCGGCGGAGACGTGGACGATGTCCTCGGGCCTGGGCTTGAAGGCGTCCACTACAGCGCTTCCAGCCCGGCCTGGGCCACGGCCTCGTCCTCCGGGGGCTTGGCCCCGGACACGCCGATGGCGCCGGCCAGGGTGCCGTCTGCCCGGCGCACGGGGAGCGCGCCCTGGCCGGGGATCAGCCGCCCGTTCTCCATCATGGCGAAGGCGCGCACCACCGGGCTCTCCCAGCGCGCCTCCAGCTCCTTGGAGGAGATGTTCCAGGCCGCCGATGCAGCCGCCTTGCCCTGGGCGATGGGCACCGAGCGCCACAACGCACCGTCCATCCGGTGCTGGGCGATGAGGTCACCGCGCGGGTCCAGCACCGCCACCGACACGCGGATGCCCATCTCCTGAGCGCGGGCGATGCCGGCGGTGATCATGCGAACGGCCTCATCGAGGGTGATGGTGGACACAGCGCGCCTCCTGGCAGGGGTGGGGCGAGGATACGGCAGCGCGCACGCCCTCGCCACAGCCGCACGCGTGGTATAACTGCCCGCACCACGCCCATGCCCGGAGGTGTCCCCCATGCCAACTCCCACGCCCGCTGTTGAGGTGCTGCTCCACGGCGACGGGTTCCGCACGAGCCAGGGCTCGGCGGCCTTCTGCGCCACGCTGCTCATCACCGGCGCCACGCGCACCGTGGTGGACACGGGCCACGTGGGGCGGCGCACCCCGCTGGTGGCGGCGCTTGCGGCGCGCGGGCTCACCCCGGCGGACGTGGACAACGTGGTGCTGACCCACACCCACTGGGACCACGTGCAGAACGCCGACCTGTTCCCCAACGCCCGGGTGCTGCTGCACCAGTGGGAGCGCCAGTACGCGCGCGCCCCCCACGCCAACGACTGGGCCACCCCCCGCTGGACCAACGCCCTGCTGGAGTCGCTGGAGCGGGTGGAGGCGGTGGAGGACGGCTTCGAGGTGGAGCCGGGGGTGCGCCTGCTCCACACGCCGGGCCACAGCGCGGGGACGATGGCGGCCATCGTGGACACCGCCGAGGGGCCCGTGGCGGTGACGGGCGACGGCATCCAGAACACCAAGACCGCGCTCACCGGCACCAACGCCCTTGTGTTCTGGAGCGCGGACGACGCGCGCCGGTCCATCGCCCGGGTGCTGGCCGAGGCCGAAATCATCTACCCCGGCCACGACCTGCCCTTCCGCATGCTCAAGGGCGGCGGGACGGAGTACCTGGCTGCGCGCGAGCTGACCTTCTTCGGGGTGAGCGGGCCGGGGGTGGCGCTCTCCGAGGAGGAGCGCCCCGCCTTCCAGATGCCCGGCATCGAGACCCAGCGGCTGGCGGACTAACCCATGTTCGTCATCATCGGCTTCCACCGCATCAAGCCCGCGCACCAGGACGACTACGTCCGGCATGTGGCGGTGCACGCCGCCAACTCCCGCGCCGAGGCGGGGTGCGTGCGGTACGAGGTGCTGCGCGATACCGCAGACCCCGCCGTGTTCTGTCTGTACGAGGCGTTCGTGGACGCAGAGGCCGCGGCGGTGCATCGCGCATCGGCCCACCACGAGCACTGGATGGAACTGTCCAGGGAGTGGCGCGACGGCCCGCCCGTGGCGCGGTGGGAACTGTCCAGCGTGGACTACCCGCCCCAGACGGCGCGCGCGGCGGACTCGGTGTTCGTGATCATGGGGCTGCGGCGCATCAAGCGCGAGGCGCTGGGAGAGTACCTGGAGCAGCTGGGCACGCTGGTGGCGGCGACGCGCGCCGAGCCGGGGTGCGTGTACTACGAGGCGCTGCGCGACAACGCCGACCCCACGCTGTTCTGCATGTACGAGTGCTTCGAGGACGAGGCCGCCACGCGGGTGCACCAGCACCTGCCCCACCACGACTGGTGGATGCGCATCTCGCCGCCCTGGCGCGATGGGGAGCGCGTGGGCCGCTGGGAACTGACCAGCGTCAGTTTGGCCTGAAAAAACCTGGTGCCCCCAAGGGGATTCGAACCCCTGATCTCCACCTTGAAAGGGTGGCGTCCTAGGCCGCTAGACGATGGGGGCGCACCGGGCCGCGCCTCCAGCCTACCGGCTGGGGACGCACATGGGTAGGCGCTAGGGGTAGACGGCGATGGTGTCCAGGCCCGTGGCCTCGGGCAGGCCGAACATGAGGTTCATGTTCTGGATGGCCTGGCCCGCCGCGCCCTTCACCAGGTTGTCCAGTGCGGCGAAGACCACCAGCCGCCCCGTGCGCTGGTCCACGGTGGCGTGGATCAGGCAGTCGTTGTTGCCCCAGGTCTGCTTGGTCTGGGGCGGGGCGTCCACCACGCGCACGAACCGCTCGCCGCGGTAGAACTCACGGTACAGCTCCTGCACGCCCTTCCTGGCTGCGGCGGCGTCCTCGAACGCCCCGTCCACGAAGTCGGCGTAGACGGTGTCCAGGATGCCGCGGGTCATGGGAATCAGGTGCGGCATGAAGATGGCCTTCGCCTTGTAGCCGGGGGCGATGCGCCCCAGCTCCTGCGTTATCTCCGGCAGGTGTCGGTGCCCGGCCACGCCGTAGGCGAAGACGTTCTCGTTCACCTCGGAGAAGTGGGTGACCATGGAGAGCCCGCGCCCGGCGCCGGACACGCCGGACTTGGCGTCCACGATGACCTGGTCGGTGATGAGCCCGTACTTGACCACCGGGGCCAGCGCCAACAGCGCGCCCGTGGGGTAGCAGCCGGGATTGGCCACCAGGGAGGCGGCGGCGATGCCCTCGCGGTCCAGCTCGGTGAGCCCGTACACGCTGGTCTCCAGCAGGTCGGGGGCGGGGTGCTCCTTCCCGTACCACTCTTGGTACTCGGCCGGGTCGTGGAGGCGGAAGTCGGCTGAGATGTCGATGACCTTCACGCCGGAGCGCACATACGGCAGGCACGCCTCGGCGGAGGCGACCTGGGGCAACGCGGAGAAGACCACGTCCACCGAGGCCGTCAGCTCCTCCTCGACGCGCATGTTCATGCGTTCGAGATGGGGTAGTGCCTGCGCCAACTCCTGGCCCGCCGCCGACCGGCCCGTGACGCCCACCAGCTGGGCCTCCGGGTGGCGGTGGAGGATGCGGGCCAGCTCGATGCCTGCGTAGCCCGTGACGTTGATGATGCCGACCTTCATGCGCGCTGCTCCTGCGTTGGTCTGGGACTGCCCTACTACCCGAAGGTGACCTGCTTGCGGTGGATGGGCTGGACGATGGCCTCCGCCTGGAGGCGCAGCTGGGCGTCCAGCTCCTCCGGCCCGCAGGCCGGGTTGAAGACGAACTTGGTGGCCCCGGCGTCCACGTACTCGCGCAGCCGGGCCATTACGGCATCGGGCGTGCCCACCAGGTTGATGGCCTCCGGGGACACATCGGTGCGCCGGGCGAGCAGGCGTTCCATGGCGCTGGCGGGCACGGGGCCGCGCTCCACCAGATAGCACGAGACCTGCAGCCCGTAGTGGTCGTCCGGGACGACGCGCCCGGCCTCGGCGGCGTGGTGACGGATGCGTTCGATGCCTGCCGCCACCTCCTCCGGGGTGACCTGCGAGGGCAGCCAGCCGTCGCCCAGTGCGCCGGTGCGCCGGAACGAGGGCTCCGAGCGCCCGCCCACCCACACAGGGATGGCCGGGTTGGCGGGGTGGACGCCGATGGTCGCGTCGTTGAGGCGCACGAACTCCGAGGAGTGCGTGACGTGGTCCTCCGTCCAGAGGCGGCGCATCAGCGCCATCGCCTCGTCCAGCCGCCGCCCGCGTTCGCGCTTCTCCACGCCCATGGCCTGGTACTCCACGGGCGATTCCTGCCCCACACCCACGGCCAAGATGAGGCGACGGCCCCCGGAGAGGGCGTCGATGGTCGCCAGCTCCTTGGCCATGGCCACGGGGTTGCGCATGGACATGAGCAGGACGCTGGTGCCGAACTTGAGGCGCTCGGAGTGGGCGGCCACCATGGCCATGCCCGCCAGGGGGTCCATGCGCCAACCGGGGCCGACGATGCGGTCCGAGAACCACACCGAGTCCCACTCCAGCGCCTCGATGGTGTCGAGGTAGGCGAAGAAGGCCGCCCGCCCCTGACGGGCGGCGGTGGAGGGGCCGGACAGGCCTATCTTGACCGAGATCATGGGCGTCCCCCGGTGGGCACCTGCTGGGTGTGAGCGACCATTCTACCGCACGGGCGGGCGCGGGCCGCAGAAGGGAGAGGGGAGAAAACACCGGAGTGCCCAGGCTCCTGGAAGCCTGGGCACCCGTCCGTTACCCCAGCGTTTGCCGGAGCGCACCCTGCTGCTCACCCGACAAGACCCACCGCGTAGGTCCTGCGGATACCGCCGGTGACCAGTACCGACCGAGAAGACTGGTCCCTAGCGGCGGGCAGCGGGTGAGGCAGCGGTGCTCGGTTGATGACTATGCACTACTGGATCACCCCCTTTCTACGGCATATCGCCGCAGGGCCATCTAGGCCAGGGCCAACGAGGGGCGCAATGGGGGTTCGCCCGGATTTGGGTGGGTTTGAGGGCGCTCTCCGCTCACTTCGTTCGCTCGTTCAAGGGGGACCTCCTGGGCGCCCTTTGGGCGCCGAACCCCCGTCTCCGCTCGCTCGGCGCTCGCTCATGGCAGCAGGCCCGTGGCCAGCACGCATACCACGTGCTTGGGTGTGTGGCGCAGCCCCCAAACACGCCGTTAGCCAGGGGTTGTCCGGAGGCTAGAGAGGGTGCAGAGGAGAGGTGCCCTCTCCTGCCGGGGAAGTAGGCCAGCGCTCAGCGCCGGGCCGAGGAGTCCCCCTCCATACGAGCGAGCGCGCCGAGAGGCAGGGCTGCCGAACCCCACGCCCTAGGGCGTGGGGTTCGGCAGCCAACAGGAAGGGCCCATAGTCGGGGCTGAACTGCACGCCATCCTTTAAGGTGAGCACGGGGCGCAGCGCCTTCTGGCCCTGGATAGTCACGGCCTCGGCGTCCTCGTAGTCCCACTCCCCGGTGGCCTCCTCCAGGATGGCGATGTCCGCCGTGGTGCCCTCGGCCAGGGTGCCCAGGTCGTCCTGGCGGCCCACGAGGCGCGCGGGGTTGTAGGTGGACATACGGATCACGTCGGGCAGCGCGTAGCCCAGCGCCAGGAACTTGCCCATGATGTGGGTCATGGAGCGCACCCGCCCGGCGTGCCCCTGACGGGTGATGTCGGTGGAGATGGTGTAGGGGATGATGTCCTGGTCCATCATCCGCTTGGCCACCTCGAAGGAGAGGTTGAAGCGCCCGTGGGCCGGGTCGAACACCACGCCCCGGTCCTTGGCCTCCACCAGTTCCGGCACGGCGCGCCCCAGGGTGTCGAGCGCCTTGCCCGGCGCGCCGGTGAACAGGTGCGTCAGGATGTCGTCGGGCTCCAGCAGCGGCAGCAGGGCCCGCGTGAGGTTGGCCGTCTCCGGCGCGCGGTCGGCCGGGTCGCCGATGTGCACCATAACCCGCACGCCCGCCTCGCGCGCGGCGGCCACGGCCTTCTCGATGTACGCCACGCCCAGGGTGCGCGCGGCGGGGCCCAGCGCCCGCACCTTCACGCCGATGATCTCGCCCCGGTGGCGGGCGATGGCCTCCACGGTGGCGTTGTGGTCGATGTCGGAGGCATCGCGCGCCTCGGGCATGAAGGCGAGGCCCGCGCGGGCGATGTGGATGTTGGCCAGCACGCGCGTGGCGGCCCTGGCGATGACGTGAGAGGAGAAGCCCTCGTAGTTGGCCGAGCCCGCTGACCCCCCGTCCACCAGGGTGGTGACGCCAGAGCGCACCCCGGCCAGGTCCGGGTCGAGGCCGTTCTCGATGCCCATGTGGTAGATGTGGGCGTGCACGTCGATGAGGCCAGGGGTGACGATGCGCCCGCGCGCGTCCACCGAGCGCACGCCAGCCGCCGCGCCGATGTCCGGGGCCACGTGGGCGATGCGTCCGTCGCGCACCGCCACGTCCATGACCCCATCCACCCCCCGGCCGGGGTCCAGCACGCGTCCACCGGTGATGACCAGGTCGTAGGCGGGGCGGGGAGCGTCGGACACGGGGCACCTCCAGGGTGGGGACTAATCCACGGCAGCCATGGTCTGGACGATACCGTCGGTGATGAGCTTGACGGCGATGGCCGCCAGCAACAGGTAGGCCACCTTGTTGAAGGCGCGCAGGCCACCGATGCCCAGCAAACGCACCAGCCGGCCCGTCTGGCTGAAGACCAGCCAGCAGACCGCGATGCTGGCCCCGAAGACGGCCACCACCAGCCACAGCGGGTGGAGGGCGGAGAGCACCAGCAGCAGGGAGATGGTGGCCGGGCCCACCAGCAGAGGCGTGCCCACGGGCACCACGGCCATGAGTTCGTCCGGCTCGGCGGGCGGCTCGGCGCCGGTGCGCATCATCTCCCGCAGGGCCAGGGCGAACAGCACCGCGCCGCCCGCCACCAGGAAGTGGTACACCTGCACGCCCAGCAGGGCGAAGACGGCCCGGCCCCCCAGCAGGAACAGCACGCCCACCACCAGCGCGGTGAGTATGGCGATGCGGTGGATACGCGCCCGCTGCGGGGTGGGCATGGCCCCGGCGAAGGAGGCCAGGAACGGCAGCGCGCCCAGGGGGTCCATGACCACCAGGAGCGGCAGGAAGACCAGGTGGAAGTCCCTCAGCCCGTCGAGCACCTGCTCCAAGGCATCACCCCTCCGCTCCATCCGAACGGCGCTGGGCCCACGCTACCACCTCGGAGCGCGGCCCGCGTAGGGCCTTGGCCAGCCGCCCCCAGCGGGGCCCGCAGGCGCGGCAGTAGAGCCCGCGCAAGACGCGGGCCCGCACGAAGCGCGCGCCGCAGCCGGGGCAGGCCAGGCCCGTGTGGGGGCGCTGGGCCCGCTGCGGGGCCAGTGCGGGGCCGCGCTGGGCCGTGGCCCGCGGCACCGCGCCCAGACGCACCGCCCACTCTCGCCACGCCTCGCCGTGGGGTGCGGTACGCCCCCTGCCCCGCCGGTGCTGGTGGACGGCGATGTGCGCCAGCTCATGGCGCAGCGTCTCGGCCGCCTGCTCATCGTCCAGCCAGGCCGAGAGGCGGATGACGCCCTGCTTGAGGTAGGCGCGGCCCAGCATGCGGCGCATGCGCACCGACCAGTCCAGCGACGGCGCGGGGGCGATGGCGTGTTCGACGCACAGCGCCTCCAAGAGCAGCGCCACCCTGGCGCGCGCCTCGAGGCCCAGGCTCCCCTGCCCCGCCGCGCTCACAGGGGCTTGGCCGCCGTGGTCATGTCGGGCACGCGGTCATCGCCCGGCGTCTCCAGGGCCCGCCGTGAGGGGCAGCGCGCCGCCAGCGGGCAGGCGTGGCAGAGGGGGCGCTGGGCCTTGCACATGCGCCGTCCGTGGGTGATGAGGTAGACGTGGAAGGCCCACACCCGCTCCGGTGCCATGGCCTGCTCCAGCAGATCGTGGGCGGCGTCGGCGCTCACCCGCGGGCCGATGAGCCGCAGGCGCTGGGCCACCCGGTGGATGTGGGTGTCCACGGCCATGGCGGGCATGCCCAGGGCGAAGGAGAGGACGACGCCTGCGGTCTTGGGCCCCACGCCGGGCAGGGAGGTGAGCCACGCCTTGGCATCGGCCAGGGGCATCTGGGCCAGGAAGTCCAGCGCGTAGCCCCCGGTGCGCTCGCGCACGGCGGTCAGCACCGCCCGGATGCGCGGGGCCTTCTGGTTGGCCAGGCCCCCGTGGGCGATGACCCGCGCCAACTCGCGCGTGTCGGCCGCCTCCACGCCCTCCCAGGTGGGGTAGCGGGCGACCAGCGCATCGAAGGCGCGCCCGGCGTTCAGGTCCGAGGTGTGCTGGGAGAGGACCGTCCACACCAGCTCGGCGGTGGGCTCCATGCGCGGTTCCCAGGTGAGGGGGCCGTACACCTCGGCCAGCAGGCCGAAGGCCTCCTCGGCCCGGTAGGGACGCACGCCGCGCTGGGCGGGGGGGATGCCCGAGCGCCTAGCGCCCGAAGCCATCGTCGATGCCCACCAGGTGCGCCGCGTCCTTGTGCCGCACCAGCCGCAGGTGCGGGCCCTCCACCTCCAGCTCCGTGATGGAGGCCAGCGGCGTGCGCAGGTCCGGGTCGGTGTGCTTCTCGTCCCCCAGCCCCAGCGCCAGCGATGCGGCGACGCGCACCGGCGAATCATGCGTGGCCGCCAGGACGGTGGCCCCATCGTGGTTCGCGTGGACCTGGGCGATGAACCGGCGCACCCGCTCGCGCAGGTCCCCCAGGCACTCGCCGCCCTCGAAGTGGACGGTGTGGGGTGCGGCGCGCCAGGCGTCGAACAGGTCGGGGCGCTCGCGCTGCACGTCGGCCAGGAGGGCGCCGGCGTACCGGCCGTAGTCCAGGTCCGACAGCAGGCGGCGCTGCCGCACGGGCAGCCCATGCAGGCGGGCGACAGCACGGCCGGTCTGGCGAGCCCGCAGCGCGGGGGAGGCGTAGACCGCGGCCAGGGGCTCGGAGGCAAGAGCCTCGCCCAGGCGCGCGGCCTGCGCCCGGCCCACCTCGTCCAACGCGCCACCGCCCTGCACCCTGCCCTGCACGTTCCAGGGGGTGCGGCCGTGGCGGACGAAGAGGAGTCGCAGCATGGGTGAATCTTAAACTACAAGACGGGCTCGGTGTCCGGGCCGCCGGAGGCGAGCTTGCCCCACTCCACGATGCGCTCCACGCGCACAGCCAGCACCGACCACTCCAGCAGGGGCCACTCGGCCATCTGGGGGTAGCGCTCCCAGAACGCCCGCGCCGCCTCGGCGTGCTCCGGCCCCTCCCGCAGCACCACGGCGCGTCCATGCACCAGCAGGTAGCCGATGCGCTCCCAGTCCTCACGGTAGTGGTCCACCAGCACCGCCACCTGGGGATTGGCCTCGACGTTGCGCACGCGCTTGAGGCTCCCCCGCGTGCGCTCGGCGCCATTGGAGAAGTACACCGTGTCCGGCGTGGCGACGAAACACAGGGGGAGCAGGTGCGGCGCCCCGTCAACGTCCGCGGTGGCCAGGCGCGCCACGCGCCGCACCCGCAGGTAGTCCAACTGGGCGGAGGTGAACGTTGCGCTCATGGCAACCTCCTGGGTGGAGCCCGCCCTCAGGCGTGAGAGGCGAACACGCGCATCACCTGCCCGTAGCGATCGGTGAAGCGTTCGCGCACCTGGTCGAGGTGGGCCAGATAGTCCGCCGAGCCCAGCTCCGGGGTGGTCATGATGATGGCGTCCTCGTTGTTGTCCGAGTAGTAGCGCCGCCGCAGCCCCACCTCGCGGAAGCCGTACTTGAGGTAGAGCGCCTTGGCCGGTTCGTTGGAGACGCGCGCCTCCAGCGTCACGTCGGACTGCCCGCGCTCCAGCGCCAGCTCCACCGCGCCCAGGATCAGCAGCTCCCCCAGCCCCCGGCGCCGGTGCGACTCGCGCACGGCCACCTCGATGATGTGCGCCTCCCCGGCCATGTACCACATGCCCAGGTACCCCACCAGCTCCTCGCGCTCGACCGCTTCCCGCTTGCCCCGCCCGAACAGGCGCGCCAAACCTCGGCGTCCGTGCGTCACCTCGGTGCGATAGCGCCCCTCGGCCACACACACCAGGTACTCGGCCCGGGAGTTGCGCAGCTCCTTGGTGAAGGAGGTGGGTGGCCAGACCGTGGGGAACGCCTCGCGCTCCATGGCGGCCACCTGCTCGATGTCCCCCTCCTCCATGGGGCGCAGGGAGAAGGGCAGATGTGGGTTCTGGGACACGCGGCCTCCTGCGGGGGGATGGTTCCGATTCTACACGTGAGCGCCAGGGGACTCGGCGGGCGCGACGCATGGCCTATACTGGGAGGGTTCTCATGCACGTACTCTGGCGCATCACCAAGATCGCGGCGCAGAACCCGTGGCGCATGACCGCCGCGTGGGTGACGCTGCTCCTCTCCACGGGCTTCTTCCTGCTGGTGCCACGGCTGGTGGGTGATGCCATCGACGAGTTGGCCACGGGCGCCGACCGCTCACGCATGCTCACCATGGGCGGGCTGCTGGTGGGCGCGGTGCTGGCGCGCGGGATCTTCAACTACACCAACCTGTACCTGGCCGAGTCCGTCTCCCAGCACGTGGCCTGGCGCATCCGCAACCTGCTCTACGACAAGCTCCAGCACCTCTCCTTCGCCTTCCACGACCGTGAGCACACGGGCAACCTGATGTCCAAGGCCACAGTGGACGTGGAGCAGACGCGGGCCTTCGTGTCCATGGGGCTGGTGCGCTCCGGGCAGATCGTGGCCCTCGTGGCGGGCAGCGCGGTGATCATGCTCACCATGGACTGGCAGCTGGCGCTGGTGGCGCTGGCCTTCGTGCCGCTGGTGGGGGTGCGCGCCGTGATGGTGAGCCGCCGGATGCGGGTGATGTGGCGCCGGGTGCAGTCCGAGACCGGCCTGCTCACCACGGTGCTCCAGGAGAACCTGGCCGGGCAGCGGGTGGTGAAGGCCTTCGGGGCCGAGGCCCACGAGGAGGGCAAGTTCGCCGTCCACAACCAGAGCGTGTTCGACTGGACCTACACCGCCCGCCGCGCCCAGTCGGCCAACACCAGCGTGATGCAGGTGTTCTTCTGGGGAGGCACCGTGGCGGTGCTGTGGGTCGGCGGCCATGCGGTGATGGACGGGCGCGTGAGCGTGGGTGAGCTGGTGCAGTTCATCTTCTACGTGGGCCTTCTGGTGCAGCCGGTGCGGATGGTGGGTTTCCTGGTGAACACCTTCGCCCGCACCATGGCCGCCGGCGAGCGCCTCTTCGATGTGCTGGACGCCATCTCCCCGGTGCACGACGCCCCCGGCGCCCGTCCGCTCCCCGCCCCCCAGGGTCACGTGCGCTTCGAGGGCGTCTCCTTCTCCTACGGTCACACCCCGGCGCTGGTGGACATCGACCTGGACGTGCCCCCCGGAACGGTGGTGGCGCTGCTGGGCGCGCCGGGCAGTGGCAAGAGCACGCTGGTGAACCTGCTGGCGCGCTACTACGACGTGGGCGAGGGACGCGTGGCCATCGACGGGGTGGACGTGCGCGATGTCGCGGTGGCCTCGGTGCGCGATGCGGTGGGCATGGTGCAGCAGGACGTGTTTCTGTTCAGCGCCACGGTGCGCGAGAACATCGCCTACGGGCACCGCGGGGCCACGCTGGAGCAGGTGAAGGCCGCCGCCGTGACGGCCCAGCTGCACGATGAGGTGATGGCCCTGCCCAAGGGGTACGACACGCTGATCGGCGAGCGGGGCATGTCGCTCTCCGGCGGGCAGCGCCAGCGCCTGGCCCTGGCCCGCACCCTGCTGCTGGATCCGCCCATCCTGGTGCTGGACGATTCCACCTCCGCCGTGGACGCGGGTACCGAGGCGGCGATACAGCAGGCCATGGGCGCGGTGGTGGCGGGACGCACCACCTTCGTCATCGCCCACCGGCTCTCGTCCATCCAGCACGCCCACCTGGTGGTGGTGCTGGAGCACGGGCGCATCGCGGAGATGGGCCCCCCGGCAGAGCTGATGGCCTCCGGCGGGCTGTTCACGCACATGCGCGAGCTCCAGTACGCCACCAACCTCAACGGCCACGACGGCGGCCAGGCGCGAGCCGAGGGGCTGAGCGCGCGCTACGGGGCGGGCGCGTGATGGTGATGCCTTGGTGATGCACGGCGGCGGGAACTTCATGATGCGCTCGGAGGCGGGCGACATCGACGAGGATGGCGCCAAGCTCTACGACTCGCGCGTGGTCACGCGCATGGCGCGCTACCTCGGCCCCTACAAGGGCCTCACCGCCCTGGCGGTGGCGGGCGTGGTGGTCTACACCCTTGCCACCATCGCCATCCCGCTGCTGGTGCGATTGGGCATAGACACCTACATCGCCAACGGCGACGGGCGCGGGCTCGACCTGCTGGCCCTGGGCTTCCTGGGACTGCTGGCGGTGCACTACGCCGCCAACTACTCCCACCAGCTCATATTGGCCAAGGTGAGCCAGCAGGTGATCTACAACCTGCGACGCGACCTGTTCACCCACCTGCAGCGCCTGGATATGTCGTTCCACAACCGGAACAAGGTGGGCTCGGTGATGTCCCGCGCCCAGAACGACGTCTACCAGGTGCAGGAGTTCCTGGACATCCTGGTGCTCTCGGTGGCGGACCTGCTCTCCCTGGTGGGCATCATCGCCATCATGGTGGCGACGGCCCCCTCCCTGGCGCTGGCGTCCCTGGCCCCCCTGCCGCTGCTGGCGGTCATCATCTGGGTCTGGCAGCGCCGAGCGCGTTCGGCCTTCCTGCGGGTGCGGGTGGCCATCTCCCGGGTGAACGCCTCCCTGGCGGAGAACCTGGACGGGGTGCGCGTGGTGCAGGGGCTCAACCGCCAGTCCGTGAACATGGACGCCTTCGACCAGCTGAACACGGGCCACCTGCGCACCAACCTGGCGGCCCAGCGCCTCTCCGCCTCGCTGATGCCGGCGGTGGAGGTGTTCATGTCCCTCTCCCTGGCCATGGTCATCGTCTACGGCGGCAACCTGTATGTGCAGGGGGCGGCGACGGCCGGTCTGCTGACCCAGTTCGCCCTCTACGTGCAGCGCTTCTTCGACCCGATCCGCTCCCTCACCATGCAGTTCACCCAGCTCCAGCGGGCCATGGCCTCCGGCTCGCGCATCTTCGACCTGCTGGACGTGAAGCCAGAACTCGCCGACACGCCGGACGCGAAGGACCTGCCGCCCATCAGGGGCGCGGTGCGCTACGAGAACGTGGGCTTCGCCTACCTGAAGGGCAAGCCGGTGCTGCACGAGGTGAACCTGGACATCGCCCCCGGCCAGACGGTGGCGCTGGTGGGGCGCACCGGTGCGGGTAAGACCACCATGGCCGCGCTGCTGGCGCGCTTCTTCGACGTGACCGAGGGCTCCCTCACCATCGACGGGCACGAAGTGCGCTCGGTGCGCCGCAACTCGCTGGCGCGCCAGCTGGGCATCGTGCTCCAGGAGCCGTTCCTCTTCTCCGGCACGGTGGCGGAGAACATCCGCTACGCGCACACCGAGGCCACGGACGAGCAGGTGGAGCGCGCCGCGCGCGCCGTGGGCATCCACGAGGCCATCATGGCCCTGCCCCAGGGGTACGACACGGTGCTGGAGGAGCGGGGGACGAACCTCTCGCTGGGCCAGCGCCAGCTGCTCTCCTTCGCCCGCGCCCTGGTGGCGGACCCGGCCATCATCATCCTGGACGAGGCCACGGCCAACGTGGACACCCAGACCGAGCAGCAGATCCAGCAGGCCATCGGCACGCTGCTCAAGGGGCGCACCGCCGTGGTCATCGCGCACCGGCTCTCCACCATCCGCAACGCGGACCAGATCGTGGTGATGGAGCACGGGCGGGTCATCGAGCGCGGCACCCACGACGAGCTGGTGGCCCTGGACGGGCGCTACGCCGCCCAGTACAAGCTGCACCAGGGCACGGCGCTGGTGGGCGCCAAGCCGTCGGACGACACCGGCAACGACTTTGACGACCCGGTGGAGTAGAGCGGGGCGCGCTATACTCCGGGCCACCCTGCCCGGAGGTGCCCCGTGACCGAGCCCCATGAGCTGACCCTCGCCCAGGCCGCCGAGGCGATACGCCAGCGCGCCCTCTCCAGCGTGGAGTACACCGAGGCGCTGCTGCGGCGCATCGAGGCGCTGGACCCCAAGCTCCAGGCGTGGGCCACCCTGGCCCCGGAACGGGCCCTCAACGCTGCGCGCCGGGCCGACAACACACCGGCGCGGGGCCCGCTGCACGGGGTGCCCTACGGGGCCAAGGACATCTTCGACACCGCGGGCATCCGCACCGCCGCCGGCTCCAAGGTGTGGGCGGACCGTGTGCCCGACGCCGACGCCGCGCCCATCGTGCGTGCCGACGCGGGGGGCGGGGTGCTGGTGGGCAAGACGCACACCACCGAGTTCGCCGACGGCGACCCCGCCCCTTGCTTCAACCCGTGGGACGCCGAGGCGACCCCCGGTGGCTCCTCCACCGGCTCCGGTGTGGCCGTGGCGGCACGCATGGTGCCATGGGCCTTCGGCTCGCAGACCGTCGGCTCGGTGCTGCGCCCGGCGGCCTATAACGGGGTGGTGGGGCTCAAGCCCACCTTCGGACGAGTGACGCGCCTGGGCGTCATCCCCATGTCGCGCTCGTGCGACCACGTGGGGTTCCTGTGCCGGAACGTCACCGACGCCGCGCTGCTCCTGGGCGCCACGGCGGGCTACGACCCGGCGGACCCCGACTGCGTGCCCGTGCCGGTGGACGACTACTCCGCCGCCATCGAGGTTGGAGGAGCGCCCCCACGCTACGGGCTGGTGCGCTCCTGGTTCTTCTCCGAGTCCGACGCCGAGACGCGCCTGGCGATGGAGCAGGTGGCCCAGGCGCTCATGGCCGCCGGCGCCGTGGTGGAGGAGGTGGACCCCGGTATCGATTTCGATGCGGCCTTCGCCCACCACAAGGTGATCCAGGAGGCTGAGATGGCCATCTGGCACGAGCCCCTCTACCGGGGCAACGAGGCGCTCTACGGGCCCAAGATCTCCGTCTACCTGGAGAACGGCTTCAAGCACACGGGGATGCGCTACGCCCAGGCGGTGAGCTACCGCGCCGACATGCGCTGGCTGGCCGACCAGGCGCTCGCCCGCTACGACGTGCTGCTGACGCCCACGGCCTCCGGGCCCGCGCCGCGCGATCGCACCATCACGGGCGACACCCGCTTCCAAAGCGCGTGGAGCTACACCGGCTTCCCGTCCATCTCGATCCCCGTGGGCCTGTCGGGCCAGGGGCTGCCCCTGGGCGCGCAGATGGCGACGCCGCCCTTCCAGGAAGCGCGGCTGCTACGTGCGGCGCGCTTCGCCGAGCGTGTGCTGGACGTGCACCTGGCCCCGCCCGTGTAGTTCCCCGGCTGCCTCCGGCAGTCGCATTTGAAGGGGGAGCCCCCCTGGGCGGTGCGCGCCGACCCCCCGGCGGGGAGAGGTGCCCTCCCCCACTGCGCCCCTCTGGCCCGGACCATCGCGGCGGGTCAGCGTTCGATGCGAGCAGGCTTTAGGCCTGCTGCCTGAGCGCCCTTGTTCCGGGGGCCCATCGGCCCCCGCTCTCCCCGGGAGCGAGCGGAGACGGGGTAGCCCCCGCAGGGGGCGCAGGGGAGCCCCATGGTTCGAGCGAGCGCAGCGAGCGGGGACCCACGCCTAGCGCCCTGCGGGCGCTAGGCGTGATGCCCGGTGTCGTTCCAGGCGGTGAGGGCGGGCAGCGCCCCGTCGTGGGTGACGACGGACAGGCTGGCGGGCTCGAGCCCCCGCAGGCGCCAGAACGCCTCGGGCGGCAGGCCCAGGATGCCCACGGCCAGCGCCCGCAGCGAGCCCCCGTGCGCCACCACCAGCACATCGTCGTTCCGGTGGCGCGATTCCAGTTCGGCGGCCACGGTGGCGGTGCGCTCCAGCAGGGCGCGGAACGACTCGCCGCCCTCCGGCGCGAAGTCCATGTCACGGGCGAAGCTCCGGTCCTGCAGGCGCGGGTCGCGCACCCGCACCTCCTCCCAGGTGAGCCCCTCCAGCACGCCGTAGCGTATCTCCTGGAGTGCGGGGCGCACGGTCAGCGCGGGCAGGCGCACGGGCTCCGGCTGATCGTCCAGCCCGTCCAGCGCGGCGGGTGGACGCTGCCCCTCCAGGATGATGCGCGCGGTCTGCTCGGTGCGGGTGAGCCCGGAGACGTACACGGCGGCGAAGCGCACCCCGGCCAGACGCGCAGCGAGTCGCTCCGCCCCGGCGATGCCGTCGGCGTGGAGCGGGATGTCGGTCTGGCCCTGGATGCGCCGTGCGGCGTTCCAGGCCGTTTCGCCGTGGCGTACCAGGTACCAGCGGGCCATTTGCTCTCCACGCGTGCTGCGCACGCTCGAACTGCGAGGGACACCCCCGCGGCCCGTGCTAACGCACTGGGCCTGCCCCCAGCGGGGGGAGGAGCCCTCCCCCACTGCACCCTCCTAGCCCGGACCACTCCTGGCTAGGAGTTCTCCCGGCCTCGTTGCTCCAGGGTGGTCTCTACGCACCTGGGCGGACCGGCGGGCCGTCGTTGTCGATGACGGCGTTGGCGCCATCCCACCAGGAGGTGATGGCGTCCAATTCCGCCTGCTCGTCAGGTGTGAGCACCCAGTCGGCCGCCTTGACGTTGGCTGCGACGTGCTCCGGCCGGTCGAGGCCCGTGAGGGCGACGGCCACCTCCGGGTGCGCCAGCACCCAGGCCAGCGCCACCTCCACCACGGGGCGGCCCGCCTGCTTGGCGAAGGCTTCGATACGCGGCACCAGCGCGTCCACGCGCTCCGAGCGCAGCCGGGTGACGATGCCCGTGGGCACCTTGTCGGCGCGCGAACCGGCGGGCACGGGCTGGCCGGGCCGGTAGGTGCCGGTGAGCCAGCCGCCCCCCAGAGGGAAGTAGGCAAGGAGTGAGTTGCCCTGCGCCCTCAGGTAGGGCATCAGCTCCACCTCCGGATGGCGGTAGAGCAGCGAGTAGTGGTTCTGGGTGGAGATGAACTCGGCGAAGCCGTTCACCCGGGCGGTGATCAGCTCCTCGTGCATGCGCCAGGAGGCGGTGTTGCAGTTGCCGATGTAGCGCACCTTGCCCGCCTTCACCAGTTCGTTCAGCGGGCCCAGCAGCTCCTCGTGAGGCACGTGGGGGCTGGAGTAGTGCACCTGGAACAGGTCAACGTGGTCGGTCTGCAGCTTGCGCAGCGCCTCGTCGATGCGGGCGAAGATGCGCTCGCGCGGGGTGGCCGAGCCAAGGCCCACCAGGTTGAACTTGGTGGAGAGGACGACCTGGTCCCGGTGCCCACGCAGGGCGTTGCCCAGGTAGGTCTCGGAGTAGCCCTGCCCGTACACGTCGGAGGTATCAAAGAAGGTGATGTCCGCGTCCAGCGCAGCCTTCACCACGGCGGTGGTCTGCTCCTGGTCCAGCAGGGGCGGGCCGAAGGGGTAGCCCCCCACGCCGATGACCGAGGCCTCCAGGTCCGAACCGCCGATGCGCCGGTACCGCATGCTGCTCCCTCCGTTGGTGTGGTGAGCCTACCCCTGCGCCTTGGCGGCGGCGGGGAAGACCAGGGACTTGATGACCACCGGCGCCGCGCCCGACGAGGGGATGATGGCGCCGATGTCGATGAAGTCGAACTCACGCAGGTCGATGCCGTCGATGGAGATGATGGGGCTGGTGAGACCCACCTCCTCCTGCAGGTGCAGGCCGATGAGCCCGCCGATGTCGCCGTCGCCCACCAGCACCAGCGGCTGCCCCGCCGCCAACTGCGTGCCCATCGCCTGGGCAACGCCCCGGCAGAAGCCGTCGAGGCGCTTGAAGGTGGCCGACCCACCCCACCGGAAGCCCACGGCCACCGCGCCCTCGCCGCCCGCCAGGTCCAGGCGGGTGAGCCCGCGCGTGACCGCATCGGCCACCTCGGCGGGGTCCAAATCGTCGGCGGACAGGTCCATCTCCGGCACCACCACGGGGATGTTGCGCACGGGGACGGAGTCATCCGGGGTGATGTAGATGGTGGAGCCGGAGACCTGGATGGTGTACTGGGAGGCGCCGATGACCGTGGCGCGGATGCCCGCGGCCGGTACCATGAGCAGCCAGCCCTTGGAGGCGATGCGCTTCTTCATCTCCGCCGCCAGCTCCGGGCCCAGGTCCCCGAAGGAGCGCGGCTCGCGCCCGTAGACGAACTCCGAGACGCCGCCGGAGAAGATGACCGCATTCACCTGCCCCCGGTAGACCAGAGGCGGCAGGCGCAGCAGGCCCTTGGCCTCCTCGCTCATGTCGGCCAGGTCCACCACCTCCATGAGCTTGTCGGCCATCTGGGAGACCAGCGCCTGCTTGTCGTCCTGGCTCAGGTGCACCCCGTTCTCCAGGTGCAGACCCGCCTTCCCCGCGAAGTAGCGGCCCGCCTCCTCGATGCGCTGCACGGTGCCCTGTTCGTCCGTGGCCACCAGGCGTGCGCCCACGTCGATAGCCGTCACCTCCAGCACCTTGCCGTCCTGGCACAGCGCCACCTTGGAGGTGCCCCCGCCGATGTCGATGTTCATCACCACGTCGATGTGGCTGCGACCCGACTCGGCCGCCGCGCCCGACCCGAAAGCCGCCATGGTGGCCTCCAGGCCGTCGCCCGCGCTCACCGCCACGAACTTGCCGGCCTCACCGGCGAACAGCTCACCGATGGCCCGCGCGTTGGAGCGGCGCACCGCCACGCCCGTGAGGATCAGCGCGCCGGTGTCCACCTGCTCGCGCGCCAGGCCCGCCTCCTTGTACTGGCGGTCGATGAACGCCCCCAGCGCGTCGGAGTCGATGGTGGTCAGGTCGTCCTTGTAGGGGGTGAGCAGGATGTCCGACTCACGGATCACCCGGCGCTTGGTGATGGCGTAGCGGGTGTTCTGGCGCTCCAGCGTCAGTTCCGAGAACACCAGGTGCGAGGTGGACGAGCCGATGTCCACGCCCACCGAGGTGAGGTGTATCTCGTCCTCATCGACGATGGAGCGGCCCTTGCCCGAGAAGCCGTGCTGCGGCGCGTCGGCCATGTGTATCTCCTTCTCCGCCCGCCTGCAGCGGGCTCAACGGCAGGGGGACTCCCCCTGCGCGCCTCTGGTTCTCCGCACCCTCCGGGTGCTCACCAGTGGGGGTCTTTCAGCCCCCACACCCCTGGCCCAGTCTCCGCGCCCTCGGCGGGCGCTCATGGCAGCAGGTGCATGACCAGCATCTATTCCCTTCGCCCACTCTGTGGGCTCGATGGAAGGGGCCCGCACTACGGCGGGCCCCTTGATGGTGCTAGAGCCCGGCGGGGCGCTGGTAGAAGCGCTCCTCCATCCGGGAGCCGACGCCCTCCTTGCGCAGTTCGGCGTCGAACTCCTTGCGGATGTACGGGTCCTCATCCCAGTAAGCGATGGCCGAGCCGCCCTCGTGCAGTTCCAGCGCGCCCCGGTCGGAGTCCTCCTCGCCAGGCACTCCCGCCTCGCGGCCGGGGGCGTGGGGGCCGAACCAGGCCGTCAGGCGCAGGCCCTGGGCCGAGGTACC
The DNA here is from genome assembly GCA_038147155.1 of Candidatus Australimonas brisbanensis. Taxonomy (GTDB): domain Bacteria; phylum Chloroflexota; class Dehalococcoidia; order Lucifugimonadales; family Australimonadaceae; genus Australimonas; species Australimonas brisbanensis. The sequence continues at coordinate 2,425 of JAYQTA010000010.1, read as the reverse complement.
GAAGTGCTGGTGGAACCAGTCACCGCTCATGGGCGCGGCGGTCACCATGCCCACGGGCTCGTAGTCCTGGCGCTTGATCTTGTCCTCGTTACCGTCCTCCCACGGGTGGGTGCCCAGGGTGCGGGGCCAGGTGTAGGTGTAGCCCTTGCCCTTGATGCAGATGAGCACGGCGGCAGAGCCGTGGGCGTGGGCCTTGGAGTAGCGGCCCACCTCGTGCTGGCCGATCCACAGGTAGAAACGGTTCTTGGACATGAACGGCTCGATGCGCCGGTAGCCGGGGGAACGCCGGTTGTCCGAGGGCAACTCGCAGTTGACGATGTCCGGGATGATGTTGGTGCGGCGCATGGCGAGGCCCCGCACCGGGTCGGGCTCGATCTCCTCCTTCGGCTTGAAGTAGTCGTCGGAGTCGTCGAACCGGTCGGTGAAGGTGTAGTCGTTGTTGAAGATGAAGTCGTTGTTCTGGTACAGGTTCATCACCGGGGGCGCGGTGGTGCCCGCCAGCAGCAGCGCCGGTGCGTTGGTGGCGTTGACGATGCGGTGGCGGGTGTTCATGGGGATGGTGAAGAGCGAGCCCTTCTGCCACTCGAAGGTGTGCTTGCGGGTCGAGCCCTCAGCCCACACCTCGGTGCTCCCGCGCCCCTCCACCACGAAGTAGATCTCCTCGTACAGGTGCTTCTCCTCGTTGAGCGCGCCCGCGGCGGGCACCTCGACGACGTAGGAGCCCCACTTGCCCTCGGTGCCGAAGAGCTGGATGAACGTCCCCTTTCCGCCCATGCGCTTCCACGGCTTCATGGGCAGGTCCTGCACCCGGCGCACGCCGATGTCGCGGTGCACCGGGATGCCCTGCTCCTCCATGAAGGTGTCGTAGATGGTGTTGGGCCGCTTCCAGTGCCCCTTGCCCGAGCGGGTGGCCTGGTCCGTCGGTTCGGACCACTGGCCGGACTGCTTGCTGGTCATGGGGACACCTCCGTGGGGCGTGGGTAGCGCGGGCGGGGCCCGGCGCGCCGGAGGATAGCAGGCGCGCCAGGGAGCGGCCAGCGCGGCGCGGGTGGCCTTGACAGGTAGGCCCCCCCTCTCTACCGTTGCGCGCCACAGCGGCTCCACACGGGACTGCCATCCGACGTATCAAGCGGGAGGGATCCATGCGAATAGTCCGAGCGCTACTTCTGAGTGCACTCGCCCTGGTGGGCGTCCTCGCCCTGGCGGCCTGCGGCGGCGCCGACCCGACCGCCACCCCCACGGCGACCCCGAAGCCTGCTGACCCCGGCGCCACCGCCACGCCGACCCCGACGTTCGACGCGGCGGCCTACTTCAAGGGCAAGACCATCGTGGTGAACGTGGGCTTCTCCCCCGGCGGTGGATACGACACCTTCTCCCGCCTGATGGCCAAGCACATCACCAAGTTCATCCCCGGCAACCCCAAGCTGGTGGTGCGCAACCTGCCCGGTGCGGGCGGTGAGCGCGTGTTCAAGGCCACCTTCACGGACCTGGACGCCGACGGTCTGGCGGTGGCGATTCTGCACCCGCGCTTTGTCAAGAGCGAGCTGCTGGGCATCGACGTCCAGCACTTCGACCTGGACACGGTGCGCATCGTGGGCACCGCGTCCGCGGTGAACGAGACGCAGTCCTACTACGTCAAGCGCACCACGGCGACCACCTGGGCGCAGGTCGTCGCCTCCGGTAAGTCGCTCACCGACGGGGCCACCGCCCCTGGTGACACGGGCTCCGTGGGCCCCACCTTCGTGGAACTGCTGGGCGGGCCCATCAAGATGATCTACGGCTACGGCGGCACCAACGAGATCGCCGCCGCATTCGACCGGGATGAGCTGGACGGCACCAGCCGGGGCAACTACACCTCGGCGCCCCGCCTCTACCCCGAGTGGATCGCATCCAAGAGCATCGTGCCCCTGTTCCGCTGGGGCGCGGAGCCAGCGGACGACCCGTTCTACTCCGACTACGTGACCGGCGACCTGGGCGCGGAGATCCCGCCCCACGTCTACGACATCATGAACCCGACCGAGGGCCAGAAGGCAGTGTTCGAGGCGACGGAGGTCATCAACGACAACCTCCAGCGAACCTTCCTGCTGGACCCGGAGACCGATGAAGCCATCGTTCTCACCTGGCAGGAGGCCTTCGAGGCCATGGTCGCCAGCCCCGAGTTCGTGAAGGACGCCGAGATCGCCGGCTACTCCGTGGGCTACGCGGGTGAGGCCAAGATGCGCACCGCCCTGGCAAACGCCAAGGCCGCGCTGGACGCCGACCCCGCCCTGAAGGACCTGTTCACCGCCCTCGCCGGCGCTGAGTAGCGTCTCCCCACTCCCTGAAAGCGAGAAGGGGGCCCCCCCCCGGGGGGGGGGGCCGGGGGGCGGGGGGGCTCTCCGGGGGGGGGGGGGGGGGGGGGCCCGCGCGGGCCCCCCCGACTACC
>JAYQTA010000009.1:0-84704 GCA_038147155.1 Candidatus Australimonas brisbanensis | reverse complement strand
TGGCCGTGGGCCTGCTGCCATGAGCGAGCGCAGCGAGCGGGGCCAGCCCCAGCCCTACACCAGCGCGTAGCGCCCCTCTTCCTCGGCGCGCGCCATACCCTCATCCATCAGCTTGAGCAGGCCTGTGGTCAGCTGTGCCTCGGCGAGCCGCTCGCGGGTCTGCGGAAGGCCCGCGTAGATGCGCTCGCGCAGTTGGGGCACCGTCTGCGGCCCGGCGGCCAGCGCCGCCACCAGCTCGGCCTCGCGCTTGCGTCGGTGCTCGGAGAGGGCGCGCAGGCGCCCGGCGGTGTCCGTCACCGGCGCGCCGTGGCCCGTGTAGAAGACGCGCGCGTCCAGTGCGGCGAACCGGTCCAGGGTGCGGGCGTAGTCGGTCAGTGAGCCGTCCTCCGGCTTGATGACGGTGGTGGACACGCCCATCACCGTGTCGGTGGTCAGCAGTGCCCGGCGCTCCTCCACCCACACCGCCAGGCACCCCGCAGTGTGGCCCGGGGCCTCCACCACCCGTGCGGTGAGCCCACCCAGCTCGATGCGCTCGCCCTCGGTCACATCCCGGTCCACGGCCCCCTCACCCTTGAAGCGGTCGCGCTCGATGTGCACGCGCTCACGTCCGTGCGCCCACGTTGGCGCACCCGTCGCGCGCGCCAACGCCAGCGCGCCACCAACGTGGTCGGGATGGCGGTGGGTGATGAGCACCGCGGCCAGGGGCACGCGCAGCCACTCGGCGAGGGCCGCCATGCGCGCTTCGTGGTCGGCGGCATCGTCCCAGCCCGCGTCCACCGCCAGCGCCCGCTCGCTGCCCACCAGCAGGTAGGCGTTGGGCGGCGGAAAGCCCTTGAACGGCTCCCGGCCGATGGTGAGGCAGACGATGCCGGGCTCCAGCTCCATGGGCACGCTCCGTGTGGGGGTGCGGACATTCTAACGGCATCCCATCACCGACTGCGGTACGCTATCCGCGCGACTACCCTCCGGCACGGGAGGCCCCATGACCAATCCGCAGGACATCCGCACCCGCCTGGCCGTGAGCACCGACCGGCTCACCACCCGCATCGACCCCGCTTCGCTGGGCTTCACCACCACCCAGGAGGTCTCCTCCCTAGAGGGGACGGTGGGGCAGAACCGGGCACTGCGTGCGCTGGAGTTCGGCCTGGAGGTAGAGGGGGCCGGGTTCAACGTCTACGTGGCGGGCAACCCCGGCACCGGACGCAACACCACCCTCGCCGCCTACCTGCGCCGCCTGGCTGCCTCGCGTCCCGCACCGGGAGATTGGGTCTACGTCCACAACTTCGCCGACCCTAAGCGCCCGCGGGGCATCAATCTGCCCCAGGGCCTGGGGCGCCAGCTGGCCGCGGACATGGCTGCCCTGGTGCGCGATGCGCAAACGCGCCTGCCCCGGGCATTCGAGTCCGACGACTACCTCCGGCGGGTGGAGCAGGCCATGTCCAGCGTGCAGGAGCGCCACCGCCAGCTCACCAAGGAGATGGTGGAGGAGGCGCGCAAGCGGGGCGTCGGCCTTGCCCTCACCGAGGCGGGCGTGCTGGCCGCGCCTCTGGGGCCCGACGGGGAGCCCCTCTCCCCCGAGGCGCTGGAGAACCTCACCCCCGACCAGGCCCACGCCTTCCGGGAACAGCGCCACGAACTGCAGGAGTACATCGCCGGGCGCTTCGCCGAGCTGCGCAGCCTGGAGCGTGAGGCCGTGCACACCCGCGAACAGGTGAACCAGGAGATCGCCGGGTTCGCCCTGGAGCCCCTCTTCGCCGAGCTACGCGAGCGCTACGCCGAGCACGACCAAACGCTGACCTACCTGGGGGAGGTGCAAGCCGACATGCTGGCCAACGTGCCCCTGTTCCTCCAGGGGGCCCATCAGCCCCAGCAGGGGCAGATGGTGCTGATGGAGGCAGGCGGCGGGGCCGGGCCGGATGCGGAGTCAGCCTTCATGCGCTACGGGGTCAACGTGTTCGTGGACAACGCCTCCACCCAGGGCGCGCCGGTGGTCATCGAGCGCAACCCCTCTTACTACAACGTGTTCGGGCGGATGGACCACGTCTTCCGCATGGGCGTGGCCACCACGGACTTCACCCAGCTCCACGCGGGCTCGTTGCACCGGGCCAACGGCGGGTACATCGTCTTCCAGGCCACCGACCTGCTCGCCGCCCCCTTCACCTGGCCATCGCTCAAGCACGCGCTCCAGGCCCGGCAGATCCGTATGGAGAGCCTGGGCGAGCAGGTGGCGCTGGTGCCCACCTCCACGCTGGAGCCGGAGCCGGTTCCCCTGGACGTGAAGATTGTGCTGGTGGGCAACCCCATGCTGGTGCGGATGCTCCAGATCTACGACGAGGACTTCCCCAAACTGTTCAAGGTGAAGGCCGACTTCCAGCCGGAGCTGGAGTTGGACCAGGAGACGATCCGCTCATACGCACGGTTCATCGTCAACCGGGTGCAGGAGGAGGGCCTGCCCCACTTCGAGGCGACGGCCGTCGCCCGCATCATCGAGCACTCCTCGCGCCTGGTGGAGGATCAGAAGCGGCTCACCGCGCGCTTCGCCGACGTGGCCGACCTGATCACCGAAGCCGCCTTCTGGTCCAAGCGTGCGGGGCGTGATGGGGTGAGCGGCGAGGACGTGGAGCAGGCCATCGCCGAGCGCAGGCAGCGCTCCAACCTGGTAGAGGAGCGCCTCCAGGAGTTCTACGACCGCGGCACGCTGCATGTGGACGTAGCCGGGACCGAGGTGGGGCAGATCAACGGCCTGGCCGTCATCGACATGGGCGACTACTCCTTCGCGCGCCCCTCGCGCCTCACCGCACGCGTTTCGGCGGGGCGGGGCGAGTTCGGCACCGTGGAGCAGGCCAGCCAGATGTCCGGGCGCATCCACACCAAGGGCTTCGGCATCCTCATGGGCTACCTGATGGGCAAGTTCGGCGCGGACGCCGTCCTGCCGATACGCGCCAGCGTTGCCTTCGAGCAGACCTACGAGGAGATCGACGGGGACTCCGCCTCCTCCACCGAGCTGTACGCGCTCCTCTCCGCCCTCTCCGGCGTGTCGATACGCCAGGGCCTGGCCGTGACCGGCTCCATCGACCAGCTGGGCCGGGTGCAGGCGATCGGCGGGGCCACGCGCAAGGTGGAGGGCTTCTTCGCCGTGTGCGATGCCAAGGGCCTGTCCGGAGAGCAGGGCGTGCTGATACCCGCCACCAACGTGGACAACCTGGTGCTCTCGCGCCAGGTGACCGAGGCGGTGGAATCAGGCCGCTTCGCCGTCTACGCCGTCACCCGCATCGAGGAGGGCATCGAGCTGCTCACCGGTGTCCCGGCGGGCGAGCCCGACGCCGAGGGCAACTACCCGCCGGAGTCCATCTTCGGCAGGGTGGCCGCGACGCTCCAGGAGATGGCGGACCGCATCGCTGGGCGCGAGCGCAACAACCGCACCGCGCAGGAGAAGCCGCCGGTGAAGACCGAGGCGGAACGTCCCGAGGGCCGTGAGCCTGACAAGCGCGAGGGCCCCGGCGCCCCACCCACGCCCCCACCCGCCTAGACCCGGAAGCGCACCACCTCACGCACCCACACCCCCACAACCACGGTGGCGGCGGCAGCGATGGCCCCGCCCGCCAGGAGCGCGCCGCCCGCGCCAAGCGCCGCGGCCATGGCGCCTGTCACCGTCTGCCCCAGCGCCGGTGAGCCCTGGGCGAATATCTGGTTCACGGCGGTCACCCGCCCGCGGATCGTATCGGGCACGGCCAGCTGCACCACGGTGTTGCGCACGATGGAGCCCGCCCCGTCCGTGGCGCCGATCAGCAGCATCACCCCCATGGCCACAACGCTCACCTGCACCAGCCCCAGGGCGGCGAAGGAGGCGGCGTAGCCCATGCTCACCCCCAGCACCACCAGCCCCTGGCGGCGCACCGAGGTGACCATCACCGACCCGGTGCCCACCAGACGCCCGGCGGCCTGGGAGGCCATCAGCAACCCGAGGGTGCGTTCATCGCCCCCCAGCACGTCAGCCGCCACGATGGGCGCCAGCACCCGCCAGGAGGTGAATAGCACCACCGCGGCATCCAGGCTCACCACGGCGGCCAGGAACCGGTTGGAGAACATGAACCGGAGCCCCTCCAGCACCGTGGACAGGCGCAGCGAGCGCAGGCCACCTGCCCCGGATGCGCCCCAGGAAGGCAGCCCCAGCATCACCGCCATGCTCACCACGTACAGCCCCGACTGGACCAGGTACGCCCCACCGATGCCGATGGGCCCGATGAGCCAGGCCGCCAGGGGCGGCCCGGTGAGCATGCCCATCTGCCGCATGCCGGAGTTGAGCCCCAGCGCGTGCATCAGTTGGGTGCGTGGGACCATGTTGGGGATGAGCGAGGTGCGGGCGGGCTGCTCCACCACCTGGGCGATGCCGTTGAACAGCGTGGCCGCGTACACGTGCCAGACCTGGGCATTCCCGCTGAGCACCACCGCTCCCAGCGCGGCCAGCATCGCCACGCGCATCGCCTGGGCGATCAGCAGCAGCTTCTTGCGATCCACCAGGTCAGCCACGGTGCCGGAGAGGAGGCCCGTGGTGAACAGGGGCACCGCCTGGAAGATGCCGATGAGCCCCAACTGCACGGCCGAGCCGCCGGAGAGCTGGTAGATGAGCCACAGGTCCACGGTGCGCCGCCCCTGCTCGGCGGTGACCGAGGCGAGCCCTGAGGCCCACAGGAGCCGGAAGTGGGGGTTGAACAGGGGTGCCCAGGGGCGCGCGGTGGCGGGTTGGCCCTCGCCGTCCGGAGCGGGCGGTTGCGTGGGGGTTCGGTTGGACACGGTGGTTCGCATCCTAGCACCGGGGGTGGCGCGCGGGGACTGGCCCCGCTGACCCTGGCGCCGCACGCGTGGGCCGGGCTATCCTGAGCCATCATCCCCACCGAGGAGCACGCCCCGTGAGCACCCCCGCCCCCCATGCCAAGGTCTTCCCCATCACCGCCGAGGTGGACGGGGCCGGACACCTGCGCATCGGCGGGTGCGATACCGTGGCCCTGGCCGGTGAGTTCGGCACGCCCCTCTACGTGTTCGACGAGGCGACCCTGGAGGCGCAGGCCACCGGCTACCTGCGCGACTTCCGGGCCGTCTACCCCGCAACGCAGGTCTCCTACGCCTGCAAGGCGTTCATCAACGTGGCCCTCGCCCGCAAGCTGGCCTCCTGGGGCGTGGGGTTCGATGTGGTCTCCGGCGGTGAGCTGGCCCTGCTGCACGCGGCGGGGGTGGACTTGGAGTCGGTCTACTTCCACGGCAACAACAAGACCCCGCAGGAGCTGCGCGATGCCGTCTCCTGGGGCATCGGGCGCATCGTGGTGGACGGATTCAACGAGCTCACCCTGCTCAACGAGATCGCTGGCGAGGCTGGCGTGCGCCAGCCGGTGCTGCTGCGCATCTCCCCGTCCATCGACCCCCACACGCACCGGCTGACCACCACGGGCACGCTGGACTCCAAGTTCGGCTTCCCCCTGGAGACGGGTGATGCCGCCAGGGCCGTGCGCCTTGCGCTGGACGCGCCCCACCTGGACGTGCGCGGGCTGCACTTCCACCTGGGCTCGCCCATCTTCGAGCTGGAGCCCTACACCGAGGCCGTGGCGCGGGTGCTGGCCTTCGCCGCGGAGATGAGGGAGGAGGGGCTGCGCCTCCAGGAGTTCTCCCCCGGCGGCGGCTTCGCCATCGCCTATCTCGACTCCGACGAGCCCCCCGCCAAGGCGGACTACGCGAACGCCATCGTGGGGGCGCTGCGCGAGGGGTGCGCGCGCCACGGGCTGGAAGAACCCACCCTCATCGTCGAGCCGGGCCGGTCCATCACCGGCCCCGCCGGGGTCACCCTCTACACCGTGGGCGTCATCAAGGACGTGCCCGGCGTGCGCACCTACGTGTCCGTGGACGGAGGCATGGGCGATAACATCCGCCCTGCCCTCTACGGCTCGCGCTACGTGGCGCTGGTGGCCGATGACGCCGCCGCCAAGCCCGCCCAGACGGTGACCATCGCGGGCAAGACTGCGAGTCGGGCGACGTGCTGGTTCGCGATGCGCACATCCCCCCGGCGAAGGCGGGCAGCATCATCGCCATCCCCGCCTCCGGGGCGTACGCCCCAGCATGGGCCTCCACCTACAACCTGAACGGGCGCCCCGCCGTGGTGCTGGTGCGCGACGGAAGGCCACGCTGATACGCCGGCGCGAGTCCTACGCCGACCTGATGGCCCAGGACGTGCTCTCAGCGTGTTCCCCCTGCACGGGCACGAGGGCGCCGTGCGGGCGCTGGAGGGGGCGCTGGCCGCCGGGCGCCTCTCCCACGCCTACCTGCTCACCGGCCCGGCCCACGTGGGCAAGGCGACCTCTTGCCACCGCGCTGGCGCAGGCGGTGAACTGCATCGCCGTCGTTGCCTCCGCCGAGGCCCCTGGCCATGGACTTCGGCGAACCTGCCCTGGCCCCCGTCACCAGCGTGCCCTGTGGGGCGTGCCGCGCCTGCACCCGCATCGCGGCGGGCGAGCACTGACGTGCAGACGCTCACCGTGGACGCCGAAGCGGAGAAGGGCCCCACCACCGTCATCGGCATCGAGCGGGTGCGTGAGCTCATCGCCTCCGCCCACCTGCTGCCCTACGAGGGGCGCTCGCGGGTGTACGTCATCGACCCCGCCGACCGGATGCAGGAGGCCGCCGCCAACGCCCTGCTCAAGGTGCTGGAGGAGCCGCCGCCCGGCGTGCTGCTGGTGCTGGTGACCGCTAACCCCGACGGGGTGCTCCCCACGATCCGCTCCCGCTGTCAGGAGATTGCCCTGCGCCCCCTGCCGGAGGCGGAGGTGGCGCAGGTGCTGGAGGCGGAGCACGGTCAGTCCCCCGAGCAGGCGGCCACCCTAGCGCGCCTCTCACGCGGGTGCATCGGCTGGGCCATCACCGCCGCGCACGACCCCTCGGTGCCCGCGGGGCTGCACCAGCGGCTGGAGCGCATCGCCGCCGTGTGCGAGGGGGGGCTGGCCGAACGGTTCGCCTACGCCGAGGAGTTGGCCCGGCGCTTCCAGCGCGACCGCGCGGCAGGGCGCGATGAACTGGCGCTGTGGACGCGCTGGCTGCGCGACGCTGCTGCTCCAGCACGGGCAGGAAGAGCGCATCCTCCACACCGCCTGGGCGGGCACCCTGCGTCGCCTGGCTTCCGGCATCGCCCCAGCGGCGCTGACGGGCTGGCTGCGCGCCACAGAACGCACCCTGGATGCGCTGGAGCGCAACGCCACCCCGCGTCTGGCCCTGGAGGCGCTGATGCTCGGGGCCCCCCGGCCGGCCTAGCCCGCCTCGCAACACAACCCGCCGTGGCGGCCTCTGGAACAAGCCTCCCCAGGTGGTTGTGCTGGCCCTCATGGCACTCCAGTCCACACCCCGCGCCGTCCCCGTGCGCCTGCGCCCCGGCGAGAAGCCGGTCTACTTCGACGCGGGAGAGTTCACCCTGCACGAGGGAGACCTGGCCGTGGTGGAATCGTCCCACGGGCCGGACGTGGGCGTGGTCACCCGGCCGCCCTGCGCCCTGGTGCATCGCGATGCCATGGCCGCCCTGGCGCCGGTGCTGCGCGCGGCGAACGAGGCCGACCGCACCCACTGGGAGCACGCGCCCGAGCGCGAACAGGCGGTGCTGGGGCAGGCCAAAGACGCCCTGCGCGGCATGGGGCTGCCCATCAAGCTCTCCCGCGCCCGCATGGGGCTGGGTGAGCGCCGCGCGGTCATCGAGTTCACCTCCACGGGCCAGGCCGACCTGCGCGCCGTCTACCAGCGGCTGCGCGAGGCGGTGCCGGTGCGCGTGGAGCTGCGCTCCCTGGGCCCACGGGATGAGGCCAAGGTGCTGGGCGGGCTGGGCCGGTGCGGCGGGGTCATCTGCTGCGCGCGGTGGATGAACCGCTTCGACCCGGTCACCGTGAAGATGGCCAAGGAGCAGGCACTCCCCATCAGCGCCGAGGGCCTGGCGGGCCAGTGTGGGCGCCTCAAGTGCTGCCTGCGGTTCGAGTACGAGCAGTACCGGGAGGCGAACCGCGCACTGTCCAAGATCGGCGCGCGCGTGCTCACCGCCGACGGCCCCGGCCGCGTGCTGGTGGGCCACCCCCTGCGGGAGAGCGTCTCGGTGGCGCTGGATCGGCGCGGGGAGGGCGAGTTCGCCCGCACCGTCGAGGTGCCCCTGGCCGACCTGAGGCCGGAGCCCCCGAGCACAGGCTAGACCGCAGCCAGCGCCCCGGCGCGGCGCCCAGCGCCCATCCACGGCAGGTAGATGTCCCACTGGCGGGGGAAATCACGCCCCATCAGGTGCGCGTACGGGTTCGCGCGCGGTGGGGCGGGGTGGTTGAGCAGGCGCATGCCCGCCTCCTCCGGCGTGCGGTCCGCCTTGCGGTGGTTGCACGCCGGGCACGCCGTCACCACGTTCTCCCAGGTGCTGGGCCCCTTGCGCACCCGCGGTACCACGTGGTCGAGGGTGAGCACCTTGGCGTGGCGTCCGCAGTACTGGCACGCGAAGCCGTCGCGGGTGAACACCTCGCGACGCGAGAGCCGCCGGGAGAGCACCGGGCGGCGCACCTGGTTCAGCAGGCGGATCACCGAGGGGACGGGGAGCTCGGCCGCGATGGAGCGCAGGGCACGGTCGTGGAACTCGATGGGCTGCGCCTTCTCGCGCAGCACGAGCACCAGTGCCCGGCGCGGGCCGCACACGTTGAGCGGCTCGAAATTGCGGTTCAGGACCAAGACTGGCTCGCTCAACGCTCCCTCGCGGGTGCCCCGTGCGCGCTTCGCCTGCTGGCCGCCGCACCCCAGGGCCTGGGCCCGGTGGGGTGCGTATCCTCAGTGTAGAACCGGGGCGAAAAGCCCCGCAACAGCCCTCGCTAGATGCCGAGGCCGTCCTTGAGCTGAACCCCCTGGTCGATCAGGTCCTTGATGGCGTCGAACTCAGCGGGCAGGAAGGCGCGGATGAATCCCGTGCTGCGCAGCAGCGGCTCGGCCAACGTGGAGGAGGCGACCGCATCCTGCAGGCTGCCCACCGGCACCACGCCGAAGGCCGTGAGCAGCGCGGATGCGGCCAGCGCACCACCCACGACGCCCAGCGCCAACCCCGCCAGCGAGTCCACCCACCCCAGCAGCAGCACCTTGAGCACCGTGCGCAGGATGCGGGCGATGAGCCAGGCACCGATCATCACCGCGATGAACACCGCGGCGAAGGCCAACACCTTGCGGATGCCCTCGGAGTCCGTGAACACCATGACCGGGGCCAACGTGTCGTAGAACTGCCCCGCCAGCACCACGCCGGCGATGACGCCCGCCACGGTGAACGCCCAGCGGATCACCCCGTTGCGCCAGCCCAGGAAGCCGAACCCGGCCACCAGGACGATGATGACGATATCCACCCAGTTCATGGAAGCCCCTCGCTCCAGTCGGCGTGCTGCGCGCACTCTAGCAAGCGCACGCGCGGGCCAACAACGCCCTAAGGGAGCAGATGGAGCGTCATCCCGTTGGTTCCCCGCTCCCTTCGGTCGCTAAATGGAAGGGGGACACCCCCTGGGCGCTCCGCGCCAAACCCGTACCCCGCTCGCCTACGGCTCGCTCGTCTGAAGGGGGACACCCCCTGGGCGCTCCGCGCCGAACCCCCGGCAGGGGGAGGTGCCCTCCCCACTGCACTTCTCAGCCCCGACACTCCCAGGCTTGTCGGCGTTCTTGGGGCTGCGCCCCACTGGGAGCCCCGAATTATGCGAGCAGGCCACGCGCCTGCTTCCATGAGCGAGCGCCCAGCGAGCGGAGACGGGGTAGCGCCGCAGGCGCGCAGGGGAGTCCCCTGTAACGAGCGACCGAAGGGAGCGCGGAGAAAAAAACCCTAGACGGAGAAGAGCGGCGAGTCGTTGGTGATGACCCGCTGCTCGGCGGCCATGGCGGCGCGCACGTACTTGGGCAGCCCCAGGATGCCGTGGTGGGCCTGCCCGTCGTAGTAGCGCAGGGGGCTGGTGAGGCGAGCGTCGATGCGCGCGTCCACCTCCTCCGCGCTGATGGAACGCAGATCCGGCGAGCCCTCGGGAACGCCCACCAAGAAGCCCCACTGGCACCCGAAGGCAGGCATGTACACCGAGTAGCCGTTCACGAGGGGGAACGAACGATCCATGGTCTTGGCGATAGCCGTGAACACCTCGGACACGTTGGTGGGGCCCGTGGGGCCCGACTGGGCGACCATCAACCCGCCGGGGGCGAGGCGGTCACGCACCATGGCGTAGAACTCCTCGGTGTAGAGCAGGTAGGCGGGGCCGCCCTCGAGGGGGTCCGGGATGTCGATGATGATCAGGTCGAAGGGCTCGGTCGCATCGCGCAGGTGCACCAGCGCATCATCGTGGATCAGCGTGAGGCGCGGGTCATCGAAGGCACCCTGGTGGTGGTTGGGCAGGTAGCGCTTGCACAGGTCCACCACCTCCTTGTCCAGGTCCACCATGACCACCTGCTCCACACTGCGGTGGCGCAGCACCTCACGGGCCGTGGCACCCTCGCCGCCGCCCGCGATGAACACGCGCTTCGGGTTCGCATGCGCGATGGCGATGGGCTGAACGAGCCCCTCGTGGTAGCAGAACTCGTCGGCCTCGGAGGACTGGGTCTTGCCGTCCAGGACCAGCATGCGGCCGAAGGTGTCGGTGTCCAGCACGTGGACGCGCTGGTAGGCGGTCTCGCCTTGGTACATCAACTCCTTCACCGAGGCGGCCTGGAGCAGGTCGTCGGTGATGTACTCGTAGTACCAGACCGTCTGCTTGGCGGTGGCTGCGGAGATACCCGGCATCGGCTAATGCGCCAGAGCGGCGAAGTCCAGGTGACCACGGGTCACCTCGGAGATCTCCGGGTCAGCGGATTCGAGGCCCTGCGCGATCAGGTGCGCGGCCTCGGTGGGGTTGAAGGACTCGCCACAGGTGAACACGTCAACCGCAGCGTAGCCATACTCGGGCCAGGTGTGGATGCACAGGTGGGACTCGGCGATGGCGATGACGCCGGTGACGCCCTGCGGGCTGAACTGGTGGAAGATCTGCCCGATGATGGTGGCCCCCGTCTCCCGCGCAGCGCTCAACATCGTGTCCCGGACGAACGGGAGATCGTTGAGCTTCTCGCGGTTACAGGAGCGCAGTTCCAGCAGGATGTGACGACCCAGTGCTTCCAACCAAGCAGCCCCCCTCTCGGAAAGTACCGGTCGCTCGCACCGGCCCGATTGGCGTTTCGCACGCAAGCGAACAGTCTAATCATGGAGGGGGGTACGCGCAAGGTTTGCACGTGCAACATGGGCTCGTTCCGGTACACGCACGCGCCTTGACGGTGCGCGCACGGGGCTTCTAGCATGCCATCGATGGACGATTACCTGCGCCAGTACGGCTTCGTGCTCCTGTTAGGCATCTTCTCCGTGGCCACGCCCGCGGGGGTGCTGCTCGTCTCGCAGCTCGCCTCCAAGGTGCGCGCCCGTCCCTACCGGCCCAACCCCCTCAAGTACGACCCGTACGAGTGTGGCATGGTGCCCGAGGGGAACCCGCGCTGGGAGCGCCACAACGTGCGCTTCTACCGCTACGGGCTGCTCTTCCTGCTCTTCGACGTGGAGGCGGTGTTCCTCTTCCCCTGGGCCACGCAGGCTGGGGCGCTGGGCTGGAGTGCGCTGGGCGCCGTCGGCTTCTTCATCGCCGTGCTGGTGGCGGGGCTGGTGTACGAGTGGCGCGCCGGGGGGCTCTCGTGGGACGAGGCCCCGCCCGAAGCGCGAAGCGCCGAGCCCGCGGCTGAGCGCCGCGCCGCCTAGCCCTGCGCTAGCGGCCAGCCACCCGCCAACTCCCCACATCCGCCTCCGCCTTCACCCGGTAACCACCGGGCACCCGCTCCAGCACCCCCAGTTCCGTCAGCACCGCCAGGGCGTGGGCCAAGCGCGCCTCGCAGGCGCGCGCCTGCTCCGGGGTGAATCCACGCGGGGCCGCCGGTGTGGGCAGGGACAGGCGCGCCGCCAGCTCCGCGCCGGTGCGCGCCGTGCGCGCGGGGGTGTGCAGGTAGGCGTAGGCACGGGCCATCAGCGCGTCGGTGGCCTCATCGATGCCCAGTTCCGCTCGGCGCTGCGGGGAGGCCACGGCTAGGCGGCACCTTGCGCGAAGCGCTCGCGCAGCTCCCGCTTGAGCACCTTGCCCAGGGCGTTGCGAGGCAGGGCGTCAACGAACAGCACCTGCACCGGGCGCTTGAAGCGGGCCAGGCCCGCGCATGCGTCCAGCACCGCGTCCTCGGTGAGCGATGCGCCGGTCTCGGCCACCACCACGGCGGCCACCCGCTCGCCCCATTCCTCGTCCGGCAGGCCGATCACCGCGCACTCGGCGACGCCGGGGCAGGCGTGGACAGCGTTCTCCACCTCCTCGGGGGCCACCATCTCGCCACCACGCTTGATGAAGTCCTTGGCCCGCCCCTGCAGGTAGATGTAGCCGTCCTCGTCCATGTAGCCCAGGTCCCCGGTGTAGAGCCACCCACCCCTGATGGTCTGGGCGGTGGCCTCCTCCTGGCCCCAGTAGCCGCGCATCAGCCGCGGGCCGCGCGCCACGATCTCCCCCGTCTGCTCAGGGGGCAGGGGTTGGCCGTTCTCGTCCACCACCGCCACCTCCACGTCGGGCAGCGGGCGGCCGATGGACGCCAGGTGCCTGCGGCGCTTGGCCACCAGTTCCGGCGGGCCCTCCAGCACGTGGTCCTCTGGGGGCACCATGGCGATGGTGGAGCCCGTCTCCGTCTGGCCGAAGGCGTTGATGAACTGCACCCCCGGCAGCGCGCCGATGGCCCGCTCGATCAGCGAGGGGGGCATGGGGGCACCGCCATAGGTCACCACGCGCAACGAGCCCAAGTCACGCTGGGGGAAGTCGGGGTGGTCGATCAGGTGCTTGAGCATGGTGGGCACCACCAAGGCGCGCTGCACCTGTTCCTCCTCCACCAGCCGCATCCACTCGCCGGGGTCGAACTGGCGCTGGAGCACCACCGTGCGCCCCCCATACACCGAGGCCAGCGCCGCCTGCAGGCCCGCGACGTGGTAGAGGGGCATGGTCAGGATGGTGCGCTCCTCCGCGTCCGGGTCGGGCGGCTCCACGGAGGTGAGCATGTAGGAGGTGAACGAACCGTGGGAGAGCATCACCGCCTTGGGCGTGCCCGTGGTGCCCGCGGTGAACAGCAGCACAGCCGTGTCCTCCGCGTCCCCCTCCGGGAAGCGCAGCTCGTCCAGCGCGCCGGAGGCGAGCACGTCGTCATAGGCATCCCACCCCGGCCCCGCCGCACCATCCGCCACCACGAAACGTGCGGCGGGGGCGCGCTCGCGCAGTTCGTCCAGCATCCCCGCGTAGCGGCTCCCCGCCACCACCACCTTGGGCTGGGCGTGCTGGAGGGGGAAGCCCACCTCCTCGCCCCGGCCACGGAAGTTCAGCGGCACGTAGATGGCGTCCAGGCGCGCGGCGGCGAAGTACAGCTCCAGGTGGTGCGGGGCATTCACGTCCATCACCGCCACCCGGTCGCCCGGCCCCACGCCCTGCGCATGGAGCGCGTTGGCCAACCGGTTGGCGCGCGCGGCCAGTTCCTCGTAGGTCAGGCGCACCCCGTCGGCGATGACGGCGGCGCGCTCCGGCACGATGGCCGAGGCGATGGTGAGCAGTTCGTGGGTGTGCACGCGGGTACCGTCCAGGGGCAGGGCTGCCCCTAGGTTAGCGCAGGGGGCCGCCCGCACCCAACAGCCGGGCCAAGCGGGCCTCCCCCGCCAGCCCCTCAGCCAGGGGCAGGTCAGCCAGCTCGTTCACGGCGCGCTTGGCAGCCGCCAGCGCCGGCGCCGGGGCCGCCACGATGCGCGAGAGCCACGCACGGGCCTCGGCGGCCAGCGCGGCGCGGGGGACGATGCGGTGCGCCAGCCCCATGGCCAACGCCTCGTCCGCGCTGAAACGGCGGCCCGTGAGCAGGGTCTCCAGCGCCCGCCCCTGCCCCACGATGCGCGGGAGCAGCTGGGTACCGCCGGCCGCCGCGATGAGCCCCCAGCCCGTCTCCGGCAAGCCGAAGGTCGCATCGTCCGCTGCCAGGCGCACGTCGCACGCTGCCGCCAGCTCCACCCCGGAGCCGAGGCACGGGCCGTGCACGGCGGCGAGGGTGGGCACTGGAAGGGACAGGAGCAGGCCGAACACGTCGCGCTCGAAGCGCACCCGCCGGGCGATGGCCTGGGAGGGGGCGGTGCCGAACTCGGACAGGTCGGCCCCGGCGCAGAAGCCGCGCCCCTCCCCCTCCAGCGCCAAGCCGCGCACATCCGGGTCGTCCCGCACCGCCGTGAGCACCTCCCACAGCTCATCGCGCATGCGCACGCTGAAGGCGTTCACCGCCGCCGGGCGCGCCAGGCGCACCAGCGCCAGCGGGCCGTCCTTCTCGTACACGATGGTGTCGAAGGGGCTCATCGCCCTTCGAAGCGCGGAGCGCGCCGCTCCCGGAACGCCGCCAGGCCCTCGGCCCGGTCGGCGCTGGTGTGCAGCAGGATGGCCAGGTCCGCCTCCGCCCGCAGCCCCTCAGCCAACGGCACCTCACCCGCCGCGCGCACCGCCTCACGGGTGTAGGCCGTGGCCAGCGGCCCCGTCGCACCGATGCGCGCAGCCAGCGCCTCGGCCTCGGCCAGCGTGCCCACCGCCTGCGCGAGGCCCATGACCGCGGCCTCCTGAGCGCCGACGGCATCGCCGGTGAGCAGCAGGCGCAACGCGTGGCCCCGGCCCACCAGCCGCACCAGCCGCTGCGTGCCGCCGTCGGCGGGGAGCGCGCCCGCGCGCACCTGCGTGAGCGCCACCGATGCGCCGGAGGCCAGCACGCGGATGTCGCACGCCAGCGCCAGCTCCACGCCGTGGTCGCGCACATCGCCGTCCACCCAACCCAGCGTGGGGACGGCCAGCGCCGCCAGCAAGGCGGCGGGCGCAAGGGGGGGCGCACCCGCGAAGCCCGTCACCACCACCACCCGCACCCCCTCGGGCAGCGCGGCGCAGGCGGCGGCCAGGTCACGCTCACCCTCCGGGGCATCAAGCGCCAGGGTTGCCGTGAGGCCGTCGGCCGTGAGGGTGAGGGCGAACATGCGGCGATGCTCGCAGCGGGCCGGGGGGCCGTCAAGGACGGGCCCGCCGCGCGCCCCTTGACACCTGCGAGGCACGTCCATACCATGCCTCGTTAGCACTCCCCTGTGGAGTCTGCTAACAAACGCCAACCCGGTTTGCTAGCACCTGCCCCCCGGCGCCTGCGAGGGGGCCTCGTGGTGAGCAGTCCGGGAGCGAGAATCGCGCAGCAGAGCGAAGGAGGACAACCGTGGCACGAACGCTGCAGCCGCTGGGTGACCGGATCGTGGTGAAGGCCGTTGAGCAGTCCAACCAGACCAAGTCTGGTATCTACCTGCCCGACACCGCCAAGGAGCGCCCCCAGGAGGGCAAGGTCGTCGCCGCTGGCCCCGGCCGCGTGGGTGAGGACGGCAAGCGCATCGCGATGGACCTGAAGGTGGGTGACGTCGTCATCTACTCCAAGTTCGCCGGGACCGAGTTCACCGACGACGGTGAGGAGCTGCTGATCATGAAGGAGGCCGACGTCCTGGCCAAGGTCGGCTAGGCGGCGCGGCGTCCCTGAACCGCCCGCGCCGGCGCGGGCCATCTCGCGAGGAGGAAGCCACACATGGCGAAGCAGATTCAGTTCGGCGACGACGCTCGTAAGGAGCTCAAGTCCGGGATGGACATCCTGGCCAACACCGTGAAGGTGACGCTCGGCCCCTCGGGCCGCAACGTGATTCTGGATAAGAAGTTCGGCCCCCCTAACGTGTGCTCTGACGGCGTGACCATCGCCAAGGAGATCGAGCTGGACGACCCCTACCAGAACATGGGTGCCCAGCTGCTGAAGGAGGCCGCCACCAAGACCAACGACGTGGCCGGTGACGGCACCACCACCGCGACGGTGCTGGCTCCAGGCCATCATCTCCGAGGGCTTCCGCAACGTGGCCGCGGGCGCTGACCCCATGGCCATCAAGCGCGGCATCGACCAGGCCGTGGCGGCGGTGCGCGCATCCATCAAGGAGCAGTCCACCCCCGTCTCCGGCAAGGCCCAGATCGCGCAGGTCGCCTCCCTCTCCGCGCACGACAACGAGATGGGCGAGCTGATCGCCGAGGTGATGGAGAAGGTCGGCAAGGACGGCGTCATCACGGTGGAGGAGTCCAAGGGCCTCTCCTACGAGGTGGACTACGTCGAGGGCATGCAGATCGACCGCGGCTACATCTCCCCCTACTTCCTGACCGACTCCCAGCGCATGGAGGCGGTGATCGACGACCCGTACATCCTGATCACCGACAAGAAGATCTCCGCCGTCTCCGAGCTGCTCCCCGCGCTGGAGAAGGTGCTCCAAATCTCCAAGAACGTGGTCATCGTGGCCGAGGACGTCGAGGGCGAGGCCCTGGCGACCCTGGTGGTCAACAAGCTGCGCGGCACGGTGAACGTGCTGGCGGTGAAGGCCCCAGGCTTCGGCGACCGGCGCAAGGAGATGCTGCAGGACATCGCCATCCTCACGGGCGGCACGGTGATCTCCGAGGAGATCGGCCGCAAGCTCGACTCCGTGGAGCCCGACGACTTCGGCCGCGCCCGCCGCGTGGTCTCCTCCAAGGACGAGACCACCTTCGTGGAGGGCCACGGCACCGAGGACGAGATCCAGAACCGCATCTCCCAGATCAAGGCGCGCGTGGAGGAGACCACCTCCGACTTCGACCGTGAGAAGCTCCAGGAGCGCCTGGCCAAGCTCTCCGGCGGTGTGGCCATCATCAAGGTGGGCGCCGCCACCGAGGTGGAGCTGAAGGAGAAGAAGGACCGCGTGGAGGACGCCCTCTCGGCCACCCGCGCGGCGGTTGAGGAGGGCATCGTCCCCGGCGGCGGCACCGTGCTGGTGCGCGCCACGGCGGCCATCGACGCCCTCAAGCTCAAGGGCGACGAGGGCACCGGCGCCGCGATCCTGCGCCGCGCACTGGAGGAGCCGATCCGCGTCATCGCGGTGAACTCCGGCCAGCCGGGCGACGTGATCGTGGCCGGGGCCCGCAAGTCCAAGGGCGACTGGGGCTTCGACGCCGGCGCCGGCGTGTGGGGCCACATGCTCGAGCGGGGCATCGTCGATCCCGCCAAGGTGACCCGCGCTGCGGTGGAGAACGCATCCAGCGTGGCGGCCATGGTGCTGACCACCGAGGCCACCGTCACCGACCTGCCGGAGAAGAACCCGCCCGCCCCCATGGGTGGCGGCCACGGCGACCACATGGACTTCTAGTCCACTCCAGCCAACACTACACCGAGAGGCTCGGCATGCGCCGGGGCCTGTCTGCTCACGCGGTGGGGAGGATGGGGACTAGGCGGCCAGCAGCTTGCGGAAGCGCGCCTCGGAGGCGAAGGGCCCCACGATGGCCAGGCGCTTGTCGGCATTCGCCAGCAGGCGCCCTGCGGCGGCTGCCAGGTCCGCCGTGGTGACGGCGCGCAGGTCGGCCACCACCTCGTCGGGGGTGCGCACGCGCTCGCGCAGCAACTCCTGGCCGCCCACCCAGCCCATGACGGCGCGGGAATCCTCCAGGCGCAGGTCCAGCCGCCCCACGGCGTAGGAGAGGGCGCGCGCGGCCTCCTCCTCCGGCACCCCGCCCGCCAGCGATGCGAACTGCCCCAGCACCGCCCGCAGCGCCGCGTCCACCTTGGACGGGTCGGTACCGCAGTAGACGGTCATGGCGCCGGTGTCACGGTAGTGCATGGCCGCCGAGTGGATGTCGTAGGCCAGGCCCCCGCGCTCGCGCACCTCCAGGAAGAGGCGCGAGGTCATCCCCTCGCCCAGGATGACGTTGAGCAGGTCGGACGCCGGGCGGTCCGGCGCGTCGGTGGGCACCCCGGGCGTGGCCAGCGCGATGTGCGCCTGGTCGGTGCGCTTGCGATACACCTTCACCCGGTCACCAACGGGCCCCGCGTGAGCGGGCAGCCAGGGCAGCGGCGCGGGCCCGGCGCTCAGCCCGCCCAGCAGACGCCCCGCCTCCTCCAGCACCTGCTGGTGCGTCACGGCCCCCGCCACGGCCACCACCATGTTGGCGGGGGTGTACTGGCGAGCGTGGTAGTCGCGCAGCTGGGCCAGGGTGATGGCCCCAACCGACTCCTTGGTGCCGGCGATGTCGCGCCCCATGGCCTGGGATGGCCAGAGAGTCTCGTCCAGGAACATGTCGGCCAGGGCGTCGGGCTGGTCGTAGGTCATCGATATCTCCTCGATGACCACCCCGCGCTCACGCTCCATCTCCGTCCCGTCCAGCAGGGGCGCCGCCACCATGTCGGCCAGCACGTCCAGCGCCAGGGCCATGTGCTTCGCACCCACCTTGGCGTAGTAGATCGTCGCCTCCCGGTCGGTGGAGGCGTTCATCAGCCCGCCCACCGACTCGATGGCCCCGCTCACCAGCTCCGGGTCCGAGCGCTTGGCCGTGCCCTTGAACAGCAGGTGTTCCAAGAAGTGAGAGGCCCCGGCGTGCGCGTCGTCCTCGTGCCGCGAGCCCGTGCCCACAAAGATGCCCACGCTGGCCGAGCGCGTGCCCGGCATGGGCGCGGTGAGCACCCGCAGGCCGTTGGGGAGGACGCTGCGCTCGAACATCGACACCTCGCTGGGGGGATGGGCTAGGAGAGCGGCTCCAGCACCTGCTGGCCGTCCATGTAGGGTACCAGCACGGGGGGCAGGGCCACCGAGCCGTCGGGGCGCTGGTAGGTCTCCAGCAGCGCGATGAGCACGCGCGGAAGCGCCAGGCCCGACCCGTTGAGCGTGTGGACGAACTCCGTGCGTCCGCCCGCCTCACGCCGGAAGCGGATGTTGGCGCGGCGGGCCTGGAAGTCGGTGCAGTTGGAGCAGGAGGAGACCTCCAGCCACTCGTCGGAGGCGGGGGTGTAGATCTCCACGTCGTAGGAGTGGGTGGAGGGGAAGCTCATGTCCCCCGCGCACAGCTCCAGGATGCGGAAGGGCAGCCCCAGCCCGCGCACCACGTCCGAGGCGTGCTCCACCAGCGCCTCCAGCGCGGCGGGGGAGTCCTGCGGCTCCACGAAGTGGTACATCTCCACCTTCTCGAACTGGTGCAGGCGCTTGAGCCCGCGCACCTGGGAGCCCGCGGCGGCGCGCTCGCGGCGGAAGCACTGGGTGTCCGCCATGTAGAGCAGCGGCAGCGTGCCGGGCTCGAGGATCTCATCGCGGTGCAGGTTGGTGAGGGGCACCTCAGCGGTGGGGATCAGCCACAGGTCCTCCTCGCCGTCCTTGTAGAGGGCGTCGGCGAACTTGGGCAGGTTGGAGGAGCCCACCAGGCTCTCCCCGTGCACCAGCAGGGGCAGCGCCCACTCCCGGTACCCGTGCTTCTCACGGTGCAGGTCCAGCATCCAGCGCACCAGCGCCCGCTGCAATCGCGCCCCCGTCTCTGCGTACACCGCGAACATGCGCCCGGACACCCGCGCGCCACGCTCGAAGTCCGTGATGCCCAGGCTCTCGCTCAGCTCCCAGTGGGGGCGCAGCGGGAAGTCGTAGAAGCGCCGCTCGCCCTCGGTGCGCGCCACCACGTTGGCCTCGGCGTCCAGGCCGTCCGGGGCCTCGTCCGAGACGATGTTGGGCAGGCGCAGCATCCCGGCGCGCAACTCCTCGCCCAAGGCGCGCTCAAACTCCTCAAGCGCCTTCATCCGCTCGCCCAGCTCACGGACGGCGGCCTTCTGCGCCTCGGCCTCGGAGGCCTTGCCCGCCTGCATCAGCGCACCGATGGCCTTGGAGGCCTCATTGCGCTGCGCTCGTGACTCCTCCAGTTCCGTCAGTACCGCCCGATGGCGCTCGTCCAGGCCCGCCAGCGTCGCCACGACGCCGGTGTCCTCGCCACGGCGGGTGAGCGAACGGGTGATGGCCTCAGGACTGCGGCGCAGCAACTCAAGCGCGAGCATCGGCCCCGTCCTCCTCGTCCTCGTCGTCCAGGTCGTCCTCTGGCGCCCCGGGCGCTGCCTCACGCACCTGGGGGAAGAGCAGCACGTCCCGGATGGTCTTCTGCCCCGTGAGCAACATCACCAGCCGGTCTATCCCGATGCCTAGGCCCCCGGTGGGGGGCATACCGTGTTCCAGGGCGCGCAGGAAGTCCTCGTCCAGCCGATCCAGGTCCTCACCCTGATAGTGCTTGCGCAGCTCCTCCTGGTCGCTGAGGCGCTGGCGCTGCACGTCGGCGTCGTTCAGCTCCGTGAAGGAGTTGGCGATCTCCATGCCCGCAGCGAAGGCCTCGAACCGCTCGGCGTAGCGCGGGTCGTCCGGGCTCGCCTTGGCCAGGGGGGACATCTCCACCGGGTAGTCCACCAGGAACGTCGGCTGGATGAGGCGGGGCTCGACGTAGGTGCCCACCAGCTTGTCGATGAGCCGCCCCCGGCTCTCCGCGTAGGTGGCGGGGACGCCCAGCTCGCGCATCTTATCGGCGAGGGAGCGTGCGTCAGGGTGGTGGTTCAGGTCCACCCCCGCGTACTCACGCACCGCATCGTACAGGCCCAGGCGCGGCCACGGGCCGGCCAGTTCGATGGGCTGGCCCTCGAACTCCACGCTGGTGGTGCCCACCGCCTCCTGCGCCACCTGCGGCACCAGCGCCTCCACCAGCGCCATGATGTCGTTGTAGTCGGCGTAGGCCTCGTACGACTCCAGGAGCGTAAACTCCGGGTTGTGGTCGGCGTCGATGCCCTCGTTGCGGAACACCCGGCCTATCTCGTACACCCGGTCCATCCCGCCCACCATGAGCCGCTTGAGGTAGAGCTCGGTAGCGATGCGCAGGAAGAGTTGGCGCCCCAGGGCCAGGTGCTCGGTCACGAAGGGCTGGGCCATGGCCCCGGCGGGCACCGGCACCAGCACCGGCGTGTCCACCTCCAGGTACCCGCGCCCATCGAAGAAACGGCGGATGCCGGAGATGATGCGCGAACGCGCGCGCATAGTCTCGTGCACGTCACGGTTGGCGATCAGGTCGAGGTAACGCTGCCGGTACCGGCGCTCCACGTCCTTCAGACCGTGGAACTTGCCGGGCGGCGGGCGCAGCGCCTTGGCCAGGAACGTGAGCGACTCGGCCTCCAGCGACACCTCACCCATGCGGGTGCGGATCATGGTGCCGGAGGCGCCCACGAAGTCGCCCAGGTCCAGTTCATCGAGCAAGGCGTAGCCCTCGCCCAGCGCGTCGCGCCGCAGAAAGAGTTGGAGGCGTCCGGCGGAGTCCTCGATGTCCAGGAACGCGGCCTTGCCCATGTTGCGTGCGCGGGTGAGGCGTCCGGCCACCGACGCGCGCACAGGCGCGCCGCCCGCACCCTCCGCCGCGTTGAAGGCGGCAGCGGCCTGCGCCGTGTCATGGGTGCGCTTGAAGCGAGGGGGGTAGGGGTCGATGCCCCGCTCGCGCAGGCGCGCCAACTTGGCGCGGCGGCTCTGCAGGAGCTCTTCACCACGCTGGGGCATGGGCCCTCCATAGGGTGGCGGGGTGCCCCGCCGGGGTGATGGCGCGGGCTAGCGGACGGAGACGATCTTCACCCGCTGGGTGCCCGAGGGGATCGAGAACTCCACCTGGTCGCCCGCCTTCTTGCCCAGCAAAGCCCGGCCCAGGGGGGACTCGTTGGAGATGCGCCCATCGGCGGGGGAGGCCTCGGCGCTACCCACGATGGTGTAGGTGTCGGCGCGCTTGGCGGAGGCCGCCTGCACCTTGACCACGGAGCCGAGCTCCACCACGTCGGACTTTGCGCCGCCCTTGCCGTGGTCGGGGATGATGACCGCGTTCTGGATCATCAACTCCAGGTCCTGGATGCGCCCCTCGACGAAGGCCTGCTCGTTCTTGGCCTCCTCGTACTCGGCGTTCTCCAGCTCGCCGACCTCCTTGGCCTCGTGGATGCGTCCCGCGACCTGTTCGCGACGAACGGTGCGCAGCTCCTCCAGCTCCGCCTCCAAGGCACGCAGGCCCTTCGTTGTGAGGTAGGTCTCTTCCTGTGGCATGGGCACACCTCGCATCGTGGGGAGCGGTGCGTCCCAGGCAAGAACGCCGCCCTACAGAGATAGGCACCGGCGAGCCCTGAAGGGGGCCCCGGCGCCGTGCGTCCGACCAGCCTTGCGCGGTGGCTATTGTACATCACCCCCGCCGTCCGGGGCACCCGCAGCGTCGCGCACACGTCAGCACGGGGCAGCAGCGGTGAGTGAGCGTTAGCGCTGACGTGCGCTTCAATGGGCTGTTCACGGCGTCGGCGCCCACCAACAGCCCCGCAAGTGCCTCTCAATCTCATTGAACCCAGTTTCATACTTTTTCTAAGATTGTGCTTAATCGTTGCCGTGGGAGACGGGCTCCGGTCCGTGGGGAGGACGGCGTGCGGGTCACCGGCGGTGCCGCCAGGGGCAGGCCCCTGCACTCGCCGAAGGCCCCCGGCGTGCGACCCACCACCGACCGGGTGCGCAGTGCGCTGTTCAGCATCCTCGCCCCCTACGGCATCGAGGGCTCGGTGTGCGCGGACCTGTACGCGGGCACCGGGGCGCTGGGCATCGAGGCACTGAGCCGGGGAGCGGAGCACGTGGACTTCGTGGAGATGGACCGCAGGCAGGTGGACGTGATCAGGGCGAACCTGCGCGATACCGGGACGGCCCGCCGCGCCCAACTCATCGCATCGCCCGTCGAGCAGGCGGTCGAGCGCCTGGACCGGCGCTTCGACTTCCTGCTCATGGACCCGCCCTACACCAAGCCCTTCCCTGCCATGGTGCTCGAGCGCATCGGCGAACGTGAACTGCTGAGCGAGGGGGGCCTGCTGGTATGTGGGCACGCCTCCCGCGTGGAGGCCCCGGCCCAGTGCGGGCGGCTGGTGCGGGTGCAGGACCGTCGCTACGGCGATGCGAGCCTCGCCTTCTACCAGATGGAGCAGGACGTGGAGGAGCGAGCGGCATGACCGTCGCGATCTACCCCGGCCGGTTCGACCCGGTGACCATGGGCCACCTGGACATCTTGCAGCGCGCCGCGCGCCTGTTCGATCAGGTCATCATCACGGTGTTCGAGGCCCCGGAGAAGGCGACGCTCTTCTCTACCGCCGAGCGCATCGCCCTGTTCCAGGAGGCGGTCAAGGGCACGCCCAACGTTTCGGTCACCAGCTTCCACGGCCTGTTGGTGGACTGCGCCCGGGCCAACGGGGCCAGCGCCATCGTGCGGGGCATCCGCATGAACGCCGACTTCGAGTACGAGTTCGAGATGGCCCTCATGAATCGGCGCCTCGCCCCAGACCTGGACGTGGTCTGCCTCATGACGGACATCCAGTACCAGTTCGTCCGCGCCAGCCGCATCAAGGAGGTGGCGCGGTTGGGCGGGAACATCGACGGCCTCGCGCCACCCAACGTCATCGCGGCGCTGGCGGCCAGGCTAGGCCACCCGGCCTAGCGGGCCGCACCGGTCAGGTCGGAGAGGGAGAGAGGGTACAGCCGCCCCACGGGGCAAGGAGGAACGGTATGGAGATCCTGGAACTGATCAACAAGCTGGAGAACATGGCATCCCACGCCAAGCGCATGCCCATCACCGGCATGGCCATGGTGGACGCCGAGCGGCTGCTGGACGTCATCGACCAGCTGCGCCTGGCCATCCCGCGCAACATCTCGGAGGCCTCCGAGGTGCTGGAGCGGCGCGAGCAGATCATCAACCAGACGATGCTGGACGCCCGGCGCATCCGCAACACCGCCGAGCAGGACTCCCGCGCGCTGGTGGAGGAGTCGGAGTTGATCAAGTCCGCCCGCAAGCGGGGCGAGGAGATCGTCGCCGAGGCTGAGCAGAAGGCCCAGCGGCTGATCCAGGCCGGTGAGCAGGAGGCTCGCCGCCGGCGCGCCGGGGCCGACGAGTACGCCCGCGCTTCCCTGGATGAGCTGGAGGGGCAGATCGCCAAGCTGCTGGAGACGGTGCAGGCCGGCCAGCGCGCCCTGGCGCCCCGCGAGCCCAAGGACCACAAGGACCACCTGGACCGCCTCGCCGCCGCCTCCTAGCGCAGGCTGACCAACACCGAGCAGGAGCAGGCTGGCCAGCGCCGGGGCCCTCGCCATACCCCGCTCACTGCGCTCGCTCGTTCCAGGGGGCTCCCCTGCGCCCCCTTTGGGGGCTACTGTCTCCGCGCCCTGCCGGGCGCTCAACATAAGGCCTGCAGCCCCGCTCGCTACGCTGCGCTGGTCTGAAGGAGAACCCCCGCTGATGCGAGGCCATGCCTCGCCCGCTATACTCGCGCGCATCCCCAGTTCCCCTCCGGAGGCGCACCGTGTCCGTCACCCGCACCCTGGCCGACTACCTCATCTCCGCCCGCAGCGAGTCGCTGCCGGACTGGGTGCTCCACGAGTCCAAGCGCACCCTGCTGAACATGCTGGCCGTCTCCGTCTCCGCCTCGGTGCAGAAGCCCGTGGTCTCCTCACCGAGTGGGCGCGCGCCGAGGGCACCAGCGGGAAGGCCACGGCCATCGGTTCCGGCTGCGCACCAGCGCCTTCAACGCCGCTCTGATCAATGGCTACGCCGCCCACTCTGCAGGACTACGACGACACCCACTTCCCCACGGTGCTCCACCCCACGGCGCCCGTGTGGCCCGCGGTGCTGGCCGCCGCCGAGGTGACCGGCGCGTCAGGGCGCGATGCCCTGGCCGCCTTCGCCCTGGGCGCGGAGGCCGCCTGCCGCATCGCCATGTCCGTTCACCCTGGCACTACGACGCGGGCTGGCACATCACCGGCACCGCCGGCGATGACGCCGCCGGCGCGGGCGGCTGCTGGGATTGGACGAGGGCCAACTGGTGTACGCCCTGGCGCCGCCGGGACGCAGGCATCGGGCGTGCGTGAGGTGTTTGGTTCCGACGCCAGGCGCTGCACGCCGCCAAGGCCGCCTCCAACGGCCTGCAGGCCGCGCAGCTGGCGCAGGCCTGGTTCACGGCCGCTGACGACATCATCGGCGGGCGGCGCGGCTTCTGGGCCGTGCTCTCCCCAATGGGCGACGAGGCGCAGCTGACGGGCGGCTGGGCGAGCACTGGGAGCTGGGCAACAACGGCCTCAAGCCCTACGCCAACGGCGTGGTCTCCCACCCCATCCAGGACGCGGTGATCCGCCTGCGCAACGAGCACAACCTGAAGGCCGAGCAGGTGGCGGCCACCGCACGGGTGAACCCGCTGGTGCTGGAGCTGATGAACTCGCCCGGAGCCCGACGGGGCCTGGAGGGCAGTCTCCTTCCAGCACCGCGCGCCGCAGCGCTGGTGGACGGGGCGGGCCACGATGCCCAGTTCTCCGACGCCAAGGTGGCCGACCCGGTCATCAGCGCCCTGCGCGACAAGGTCTCGGCGAACCGGAGAAGGGCATCGAGGAGGATGAAGTGTACCTGGCGATACGCCTCACCGACGGGCGCACCATGGAGACCCATGGAGCACGCCACCGGCTCCCCTCCAACCCCATGCCGGACGATGTGCTCACGGCCAATACACCGCACTCACCGCCGAGGTGCTGGGCGCGGCGCAGACCGAGGCGCTGCGCAAGGCCGTGTGGGCGCTGGACGGGGCGCCCAACGTGGGCGAGGTGGCCCGCCTGATGGCCCGCCAGGGCTAGGCGGTGGGCCAAGCCCGCTCCCGGTCCGTCCTCTGGCTCGCCGTGGGCGTGGCGGCGGTGTCGGCTCGGCGGTGTTCATCCGCCTGGCCGACGCGCCTCCCCTCTCGGTTGCCGCGCTGCGCATGAGCCTGGGGGCGCTGCTCATCGCGCTGCCCACCCTCATCTGGCAACGCGCGGGGCTGCGCGCCCTGCGCCGGGCCGATGCGCGCCCCCTAGTGGGCTCCGGCCTGTTGCTGGCGGCCCACTTCGCCGCGTTCATCTCCTCCCTCTCCCTCACCTCCGTGGCGAATGCCGTGTTCCTGGTGACCACCACGCCGGTGTTCGTGGCGCTGGGTGAGGCGGTGTTCCTCCACCAGCGCCCCTCACGCCTCATGTGGGGGGCCGTGGCCCTCTCCATGGCGGGAGGCGGCGTCCTGGCGTTGGACTCCACGGGCGGGGAGGGCCACCTGGCGGGCGATGCCCTGGCGCTGGTGGGTGCGGCGACCGTCTCTGGCTACCTGCTGGTGGGGCGGCGCGTGCGCGCCCGCATGGGGGTGCTGGCCTACTCCACCGTGGTGAACACCGTGGCCGCGCTGGTGCTGCTGGCACTGGCGCTGGCCGCCCGCAGCCCGTTGGCCGGGCTGGAACCGGCCAGTTACCTGTGGATCGGGCTGGTGGCGCTGGTGCCGCAGGTCATCGGCCACTCGTTGCTCAACTGGTCGCTGGCGCACATCTCCGCCACCACAGTGACGCTGGCGGTGCGCGCGGAGCCAGTGGTCGCCACGCTGCTGGCCGTGCCCGTGCTGGGCGAGGTGCCCGGCTGGGTGCTGGCGCCGGGGGCCGTGCTGATACTGGGCGGTGCGGTGGTGGCCGCCCGGGCCGAGGGCAGACGCGCCGTATAATCGGCCCATGCCGCCCACCCGCCCCCAGGCGCTGCTCACCGAACTGTCCGTCCGCAACGTGGCGGTCATCGCCTCAACGCGCCTGGAACTGGGACCGGGGCTCAACGTCATCACCGGCGAGACGGGCGCGGGCAAATCGCTCCTGGTGGACGCGCTGGAACTGGTGCTGGGCTCACGCGCGGGGCGTGAGCTGCTGCGCGCCGGTGCCGAGCGGGGCGGGGCCGAGGCCGTCTTTCACCTGCCCCCTGCCGACCCGGCCTGGGCCGCGGCGCTGGAGTCGTTGGGCATCGAACTGGACGAGGACGGCGTGCTGGCGCTGGCCCGCGAGGTGAGCGCCGATGGGCGCACCGTGGCGCGGGTCAACGGGCGCACGGTGCCCGTGGGCACGCTGCGTGCGGTGGGCGCGTTGCTGGTGGACATCCACGGCCAGGGCGACCACCTCTCCCTGCTGGAGGGGCGCACCCAACTGGCCCTGCTGGACGCAGCCGGAGGCCTCGGCCCCCAGCGCGCGGGCGTGGCCGAGGCGGTGCGCGCGGTGCGGGCGACGCGCGAGGCGCTGGCCGGGCACGAAGAAGCTGCGCGTCAGGCGGCCCAGCAGGCGGACCTGCTCGCCTTCCAGGTGGGGGAGATAGACGCGGCGCAGGTGCAGCCCGGCGAGGAGGCCGCGCTGGCGCAGGAGCGTGCGGTGCTGGCCTCCGCCCAGGAGGTGGGCGAGGCGTGCGCCGCCGCCTACGAGGCGCTGTACGCCGGGGGACAGAACGCCGCCGACCTGATCGGCCAGGCGCTAGCGGCACTGCGGCGCGTACCCGACCCCACCGGGGCGCTGGCCCGCCAGGCAGAGGCGCTGGAGGCGGCGAGCGCGGGCGTGGAGGAGGCCGCGCACGAGCTGCACGCCCACGCCGATGGGTTGGAGGCCGACCCCCGCCGCCTGGAGGCCATCGAAGAGCGCATCGCCACCCTGCACTCCCTCAAGCGCCGGTACGGGGCCACCGAGGAAGCGGTGCTCGCCTTCGCCGAGCGCGCCCGTGCGGGCCTGGAGGCGGCGGGCGATGCCGGTGCGCTGCGCGAGCGGCTGGAGCGTGAGGCGGCCAGCGCATCCCAGAATGCCGGTTTGCTGGCAGGCCAACTTTCCAGCGCCCGCGCCGACGCAGCCCGCGCACTGGAGGCGCGCGTGGCGGCGGAGCTGGCCGACCTGGGGCTGGGGCGGGTGCGCTTCGCCGTGGCGCTGGGCCAGCGCGATGACCCGTCTGGGCTCCCCTGCCCCGGTGGGCGCACCCTGGCCTTCGGGAGCCGGGGCGTGGACGATGCCGAGTTCCGGGTGGAGACCAACCCCGGCGAGGGGCTGCGCCCCCTGGCGCGCGTGGCCTCAGGGGGCGAGACGGCGCGGCTGATGCTGGCGCTCAAGGGGGCGCTGGCGGCGGGCGGTGGGGTGCCCACGCTGGTGTTCGACGAGGTGGACGCGGGCGTGGGCGCGCGCGCCGGTGCGGTGGTGGGGCGCAAGCTGTGGGCACTGGGGCACGGGGCGCAGGTGCTGTGCGTGACGCACCTGGCGCAGATCGCCGCCTTCGCCGACCGCCACTACCGCGTGACCAAGGCCACCGACGGCGAGCGCACCGTCTCCGGGGCCGAGGTGCTGGACGCCGAGGGGCGCCGTGCCGAGGTTGCCGCGCTGCTGGGCGGTGATTCCGCCAGCCTGGGTGGGGCCGCCCGCGAGCTGCTGGCCGAGGCAGACGCCCTCAAGCGCTCGACGCCCTAGTAGTCCAGGCTCCCCTTCACCCGCTCGCGTTCCCGCACACCAGCCTCCTCCGCGGCGCGGCTTCCCGCGATGAGCACCTCGTCGATGGTATCCATGAGCGGGCTGAAGGGCCCCGCCGTCCGCAGGCGGGCGGCGCCCGGCACGTACCCCTTCACCGGCCCGTACTCCTCGGAGGCCTGCGGCAGCGCGGGATGCGGGTCGGGGCCCCGGAACACATTCATCGGCTCCTCGCCCCGCTCCACGCGTGCCATCTGCTCCTCCAGCATGCGACGGAAGAGGATGATGCCCCGGTCCGACTCACCCAGCATCTCCTCGGTGCGGTCGGCGATGGCCCCCTGGTCGCGCCAGACCACCATGTCCTGCCCTGCGATGTACGAGGGCAGTTCCTCCAGCGGGGCCTCGAAGGTGACCAGGTGCGGCTGCTCCGGGATCGCCACGCCGTGCCCCGGCACCCAGGCCTGGTAGATGATGGACCAGGTGGTCTCATCGTCCATGGGGGTGCGGATCTCGATCTGGTAGAGGCCCGAGGTGCCCAGGGTGACGGCGGTGGGGAACACGAAGGGGTGCCCGTGCTCCCAATCGGGGGCGTGCTCGTCCTGTCCCTGGAGGATGCGCCGCTTGTTGATGCCGTGGGCCGTGGGCTCGAAGGCGATGCGCGAGTGCGGGCGCTTGAGCCGCTCGAACGTGGCGCCCAGCGCCTCCGACCACTCCCCGCGCCGGGCCGACAGGTACTCCCAGAACCAGCCGTGCAGGTGCTCGGCGTGCACCGGGTCCAGAGCGTTCTCCACGCACTGGAGCCAGTTGCACGGGATGGTCGTCACCGCCACGTGGCGCAGCGCCCCCTCCACGGTGAAGGGGCGCCAGGCCGGCAGCAGCGGGGCTGGCGCGGGGCCAAGGTAGGCCCAGATCAGCCCGCCCAGCTCCGCCACCGGGTAGGCGCTCACCCGCACCTTGTCCCTGAAGCGCGAGCTCTCCGGCTCCGCTGGCTGGAGGGTGCAGGCGCCGGACTCGTCAAAGGTCCAGCCGTGGTAGGGGCAGCGCAGGCCGTCATCGGTGGGTATCCCCCACTTCAGGTCCACGCGCCGATGCGGGCAGCGCTGGGCGATGAGCCCCAGCCGCCCGCGGGTGTCCTGGTAGAGGGTGAGCGACTCGCCCAGCACCCGCACGGGGCGCACGGGGTTCTCGGCCAGCTCCCCGGTGGTGGAGATGGGGTGCCAATAGCGGCGCAGCAGCTCTCCCATGGGGGTGCCCGGCCCCACCCGGCTCAGGCGCTCGTTCTGCTCTGCGGTCAGCATCCCTGCCCTCCTCGGCGCCCTAGCGGCGCCTGCGGCTACCGGCCACGGCGGCCACCAGCGGGGCCACCACGATCCACAGCGCGATGGTGATGACCATCGCCTCCACGTAGCTCACCGTCTTGAGGCCCAGCCACGGGTTGATGACCCCGGCGAAGAGCATCAGCACCCACGCGCTGAAGAAGAAGCTCACCCCCGCCGAGGGGATGGCGAAGATGGCCATGCACCCCACGCGTCACCTCCCTGTGCCCGCTGACTCCAGCGGCGCAAGCCTACCACCGCACGGTCCCTCCTCCCACACCCCTCGGCCGACGGGAACCGTTCACGCCCCTTCCACGTCCGATGGTAATGGGTACACGTCCGCCGCACGCATGGCCCCTAGCGTGCACGCTGAAAGATGGGCCCAACACCACGCCGGGGAGGCACCCATGGAACAACGGCTGCATAAGAGCTCCAAGGAGAAGGTGATCTGGGGGGTCTGTGGCGGACTCGCCGAGTACTTCGAGGTGGACCCGGTGCTGGTGCGGGTGGTCTTCGCCGCCCTGACCCTCGCCTCCGGGGTGGGCATCATCGCTTAGATCATCCTGGCCATCGCCCTGCCCGAGGCGCCCAAGACCGCCGACCCGTTGGTCTCCGGCATGCCTGATGACCCGATGGCGAAGGATGCAAGCCCCGCCAGCGCGCCGACCCCTGAGGACAAGGAGCGCCGCGGTGCGATGCGCGAGCGCCGCCGCATGGCCGCCGGACTGGTGCTGGTGCTGGTGGGGGCGGTGCTGCTCGCCTCCAACTTCAACGTCTTCTTCTGGTGGCGCTGGGACGTGTTCTGGCCGTTGGTCATCATCGGCGTGGGCGTGTTCATCATCGCCGGCCGCCAGATGCGCGGAGGCAAGCGATGAACAAGGAACCCAGGCGTTCACGCATCCCCATCGGCGGCCTGGTGCTGGTGGCCCTGGGTGCGCTGCTGCTGCTCCAGACCACCGGCGTGGTGGCCTGGGGCGTGTGGGGCGCACTCTAGCGCCTGTGGCCAGTGCTGATCATCATCGCCGGCGTGCAGTTGGTGCTGGGGCGGCGCGCGCCCCTGGTGGCGGGAGCCATCGTGGCGGCGCTGCTGGCCGGGGCCATCGCTCTCGCCGCGCTCATCGGCCCCACCCACGCGGGCATGTGCACCCTCTACGTGAACGAGCCGCTGGGCATCGTGCCCGTCTCGCACATGGACGTGGAGGTGGACTTCGGCGCGGGCTCGCTGCGCCTGAACGCCCTTCCCGAGGACTCACGCCTGCTGGCCGAGTCTACCCAGGTGATGCCCGGCAAGGACCCCATCGCCGCGGTAGAGCGCACCGGCGGGACGGCCACCCTGCGCTACGCGCCCGGCGAGGGTGGCCTCCTCGACCTGCCCTTCGGCTGGGGTGAGAACGACGCGAACTGGGACATCGCCCTGGCGCGCGGCATCCCCATGGCGATGGACCTGGACATCGGCGCGGCGGACGCTGACGTGGACCTGTCCGCGCTGTCCATCGAGAGCCTCTCCGTCATCGTTGGTGCGGCGGACGTGAGCATCACGCTGCCCGCCTACGGGCGCCTCAGCGCCAGCGTGAGCGGCGGCGCGGCGGACATCACCCTTATCATCCCGGTGGGGGTGGCGGCGCGCATCAGGGCATCGTCGGGGCTCTCGTCAGTAAGCGTGGACGCGGAGCGCTTCCCCAAGTCCGGGGACGTGTGGGAGTCGGCGGACTACGCCACGGCGCAGGACCGGGTGGACCTGTCCATCAGCGTGGGGGCGGCCAGCGTGAACGTGCGCTAGGCCGGGAGGTGGGTGAGGCGCTCGCTGATGCGCAGCCCTCCACCCTTGAGGGTGCGGGCCACGGGGCAGCGGCCGGATATCTGCTCCAGGCGTTCGAGTTGCGCGGCGTCGAGGTCGCCGGTGACGGTGACCTCGACGTCGATCTCGTCCACCGGCGAGCCACCTTCCGCCTCCACCTTGCGGTGGGCCAGTTCCACCCGCACCTCGCGCAGCGCCCAGTCCTTCCTCCCGGCGTACAGCCGGAGCGTGATGGCGATTCAGCCGCCCAGTGAGGAGAGGAGCAGCTCAGAGGGGCGCATGCCCTCATCGGCGCCCCCTGCCGAGGGGGGTTCGTCGGCCACCACCACGTGACCGCGGGCAGAGGCGCGGGCGGCCAACCCCGTGAGGCACTCCACGGACACACGGTTCAGTGGGACGCCGGCGTTGGACATAGGGGCTCACCTCACTGGTCTTGAGATGCGCCCGCGCGTGCAGGCGGTGCGCCTAGGCGGCCTCGGGGGCCTCATCGGCGGCGATGGCCGCGTTCATGGCGGCGATGGCCACCTCGATCTGCCCATCGTCCGGCTTGCGGGTGGTGAGGGCCTGGAGCGCCAGCGAGGGGATGGTCCCCGCACGCACCAGCCAATTGCCGGAGTGCGCCGCGTTGAAGCGGATCACCTCGTAGGAGATGCCGGCGATCACCGGCACCAGGACGATGCGCGATGCGATGCGCAGGGGGAGGTCCGGCGTACCCAGCAGCGCGAAGACCACGATGCTCACCAGCATCACCGTGAGCAGGAAGGCCGTGCCGCAGCGCGGGTGCGCGGCGGGGAACCGGCGCAGGTTGTCCGGTTCCAGGTCCAGCGCATGCTCGTTGGTATGGACGGCCATGTGCTCAGCGGCATGGTAGCCGAACACCCGGCGGATGGATGGCATCAGCCCCACCAGGCCCAGGTAGGCGAAGAAGATGCCCAAGCGCAGCACCCCCTCCCCCAGGTTGGAGAGGATGGAGTTGCCGGTGAACCGATCCACGCCGTAGTGGGTGAGCACCAGGGGCAGGACGAAGAAGAGACCGACGCCCAACCCCAGGGAGGCCGCCATGGTCAGCGCCAGGGCCCAGGCGGGGATGGGCTGCTCGTCCTCCTCCTCACCCGCGGCCACCTGGGCCGAGTAGGTGAGGGCGCGCATGCCCACCACCAGCGACTCGGCAAGCACCAGCACGCCGCGCACGAAGGGCACGCGCCGCCAGCGCCCGGTGCTCCAGGTGGGCACGGGGCGGCGGATGGTGCGGATGGAGCCGTCGGGGTGGCGCGCGGCGACGGTGTACGCGCTGCGCCCGCGGATCATCACACCCTCGATGACCGCCTGACCGCCGTACACGAACCGCTGTTGGGACACGGGGACTCCCGCCCGAAAGGGGGCTACTGGAGGTTGAAGCGGCGCTTCAGGCGCTCCACCCGACCCTCGGTGTCCACGATGCGCTGCTCACCGGTGTAGAAGGGGTGGCAGGCGCCGCAAATCTCCACCTTGATGGTGGGGGTGGTGGCACCCGTGGTGAATGTGTTCCCGCACGAGCAGGTAACCTGCGCTTCCTCGTAGTAGGTGGGGTGGATCCCGGTCTTCATCGTGCTGCTCCTGTGCCTTGGGAACGAGCAAGGCCCGTGCCAGTATGATGCCCGGGCCCTGGAGAACGGTGCTGCTAGGCCGTGGCGGGGACGATGTTGGCCCGCTTGCGCAGCTTGGTGGCGTGGTCGAACTTGACCTCACCATCCACCAGTGCGTACAGCGTGTGGTCGCGCCCCATGCCCACGTTCAGGCCCGGGAAGAACTGGGTGCCGCGCTGACGCAGGATGATGGTCCCCGCGCGCACCTGCTCACCCCCGAAGCGCTTCACGCCGAGGCGCTTGCTCTTGGAGTCGCGTCCGTTGCGGCTGGAACCGCCTGCCTTCTTATGCGCCACTGCTCTTGCTCCGCGTGCGCTTGGGAGCCGCCCCCGCGCCGGAACCGACGATCTCCTTGATGGAGAGCTTCGTCAGCCACTGGCGGTGGCCCTGCTTCACCTGGTAGCGCACCTTGGGCTTGTACTTGAAGACGATCACCTTATCGCCGCGCCCCTGCTCGGCCACCTCGGCCACGACCTTGGCCCCCTCAACGGTGGGGGTGCCAACGGTGGCCGCGCCGTCCTGGGCCAGGAGGAGCACACGGTCGAGTTCGACCGTGCTGCCCACCTCGCCGGGGAGCTTCTCCACGGTGATGGTCTGACCGGGCTGGACCCGGTACTGCTTTCCGCCGGTTTCGATGATTGCGTAGTTCATGCTCACAACCAGGGGATTTTAGCCGCCCCAGCCCGTTGCTGACAAGGGGTGGGGGGCCAGGACGCCTACTCGTCCTCCTCTTCCTCATCTGCGGCGTCCTCGGCGTCCGGCTCGTCCGGCTCCTGGTCATCGAGGCCCAGCGCCAGCTGCGGGGCCGGTGCGGGCGGTGGCGGTGCGGCGGCGCTCTTCCCCCGCTTGCCCGCGGGGGGCTTGGGGGCTGCGGCCAGGGACGGCAGCTGCGGGATCTCCTCCCAGGAGCGCTCCTTGAAGGCGGAGAGGGAGATGACGCGGTCGGCGTCGGCCAGCTTGGTCATCACCATGACGCCCTGGGTATTGCGGCCCAGGGTGCGGATCTCCTCCAGCCGCGTGCGGTAGACCATGGCCTTGGAGGAACCCACCATCACCTCCTCCACGTCGGGCCCGGTGATCACCGCACCTGCCAGGGAGCCGGTCTTGTCAGAGATCTTGAGGGCGATCACCCCCTGCACGTTGCGCCCCGTGGTGCGGAAGCGGTTGACCGGTGTGCGCTTGCCGAACCCGCGCACCGTCAGCACCAAGAGCTGGTCGTCGGGGTTGGCCACGTCCATGCCCACCAGCTCGTCGTCGTCCAGCAGCCGGATGCCGCGCACCCCGCCCGCGCCGCGCGTCTGACGCACCGGCACGTCGGTGAGCGCGAACTGCACGCCCTTGCCGTTGCGGGTGACCATGATGGCCGTCATGGACTCATCCGCGAGGCGGGCGCCCAGCAGCGCGTCGCCCTTCTCCAGGTCGAAGGCGGCCAGGCCGTTGGAGCGGATGTTGGCGAACTGGGCCAGCGCCATGCGCTTGACCTCGCCCATGCGCGTGGCCATGAAGATGTACTTGTCCACCTCTAGGTCCGTGATGGACACCACCGCCGTCACCGTCTCCTCCGCCGGGTTGATGGCGATGTAGTTCTGCACGGGGGTGCCGCGCGTCTGGCGGGTGGAGTCCTCCTTCACGTTGAACACGCGCTCGCGGTACACGCGCCCCTTGTCGGTGAAGAACAGCAGCCAGTCATGGGTGTCGCACACCACCAGCTGCTGGATCGCATCACCCTCGCGCGTCTCCTGCCCGCGCACGCCCTTGCCGCCCCGGCGCTGGAGCCGGTAGGCCTCGATGGGCAGCCGCTTGACGTAGCCGCGGTCCGAGAGGGTGATCACCACGTCGGCGTGGGGGGTCAGCTCCTCCTTGGAGAAGTCCTGTGCCTCCTGCTCCCACACCTCCGTGCGCCGGGGGTTGCCGAAGGCTCGGGCCACCTCGGCCGTCTCGTCCTTGACCACCGCCAGCACCCGCGCGGGATCCGACAGCAGCCCCTCCAGGTCCGCGATGCGGGCCATCAGGTCACGGTACTCGTTCTCGATGCGCTCGCGCTCCAGGGCGGCCAGGCGGCGCAGCTGCATCTCCAGGATGGCCTGGGCCTGGGTCTCCGTGAGGCCGAACTGCTGCATCAGCCCGTTGCGCGCAGCCTCCGTGTCCGCGGAGGCCCTGATCAGGGCGATCACCGCGTCCAGGTTCTCCAGCGCGATGCGCAGCCCCTCCAGGATGTGGGCGCG
Source organism: Candidatus Australimonas brisbanensis (assembly GCA_038147155.1). Taxonomy (GTDB): domain Bacteria; phylum Chloroflexota; class Dehalococcoidia; order Lucifugimonadales; family Australimonadaceae; genus Australimonas; species Australimonas brisbanensis. The sequence continues at coordinate 49,503 of JAYQTA010000009.1, read as the reverse complement.
CTCGCGGGCGCGGCCTAGGTCGTACTCGGCGCGCCGGCGCACCACGTTGCGGCGGAACTCGATGAACGCAACCAGCGCGGCGCGCAGGGAGAGCACGCGGGGTTGGCCATCCACCAGGGCCACCATGTTCACGTGGAAGGCGGACTGCATCGTGGTGTGCTTGAACAGGTTGTTGAGCACCTGGTCCGGGGCGGCCCCGCGCGAGAGCTCAATCACCACCCGCAGACCCTCCCGGTCGGACTCGTCCCGCACCTCGGAGATGCCCTCGATCTTCTTCTCCTTGGAGAGGGTGGCGATCTTCTCCACGAGGCTCGCCTTGTTCACCTGGTAGGGCAGCTCGGTGACCACGATGCGCTGGCGGTCGCCGCGCTCCATGTCCTCGACGCTGGCGCGCGAACGCACCACCACCCTGCCCCGGCCCGTGTGCGCGGCCTGGAGCAGCCCCTCCTTGCCCATGATGATGCCGGCGGTGGGGAAGTCCGGCCCGTGGATGAACCCCATCAGGTCGTCCACGGTGGCATCGGGATTCTCAATCAGGTGCGCGATGGCCGCCGCCACCTCCCGCAGGTTGTGGGGAGGGATGTTGGTGGCCATTCCCACCGCGATGCCCGACGCGCCGTTGATCAGCAGGTTGGGCAGGCGGGTCGGCAGCACCGTGGGCTCGCGCTGGGAGCCGTCGTAGTTGTCGGCGAAGTCCACCGTGTCGCGATCGATGTCCGCCAGCACCTGCTCGGCCACCGCCGCCAGCCGCGCCTCGGTGTAGCGCATGGCTGCCGGGGGGTCATCGTCCACGGAGCCGAAGTTCCCCTGCCCGTCCACCAGCGGGTGGCGCATGGAGAAGTCCTGCGCCATGCGGACCAGGGCGTCGTACACCGCCGAGTCGCCGTGGGGGTGGTACTTGCCCAGCACCTCGCCCACCACCGCCGCCGACTTCTTGTAGGAGGAGCCGGGGCGCAGCCCCATGCCCTGCATGGCGTAGAGGATGCGCCGGTGCACGGGCTTCATGCCGTCGCGCACGTCGGGCAGCGCCCGCGAGACGATGACGCTCATGGCGTAGTCCAGGTACGCCGAGCGCATCTCCTCCTCGATGCGGACCGGGCGGATGTTGCCGGAACCGAGAACCATGCGGGCTCCTTTCAGCGAGGCCCACCAGCGCGGTGGGCAGCGGGACAATCACCCCATATCTGGTGGCACGCCAACAGCGCGCAGCGATATCTGCGATTAAATCCGCACAACCATAGCACATCGCGCGTGCGTACGCCACGCGTGCGCGCGCGAGGGGGCCCGCTCACTTCGTTCGCTCGTCTGAAGGGGGACACCCCCTGGGCGCTGCGCGCCGAACCCCCGGCGGGGGGAGTTGCACTCCCCCACTGCACCCCCCTAGCCCGGACACTCCTAGGCTTGTCGGCGCTTTTGGGGCTGAGCCCCACTCTCTATCGCGAACTATGCGAGCAGGCCACGCGCCTGCTTCCATGAGCGAGCGCAGCGAGCGGGGCCGCAGGCCCCACGTTGAGCGCCCGGCAGGGCGCGTAGACGGGGTAGCCCCCGGAGGGGGCGCAGGGGAGTCCCCGGGAACGAGGCTGCCGCAGGCAGCTGGGGACAGGGGGAGCCCCCCTTCCATCGAGCGAGCGTAGCGAGCGGGAAAAGCGCCGGGCCAAAGGGGCGTGGCGGGCCCGCCGCTAGGCGGGCACCACAAGCGCCCGCTATACTGGCCGAGTTGCGGGCGGTTAGCTCAGTTGGTTAGAGCGTCGCGTTGACATCGCGGAGGTCAGAGGTTCGAGTCCTCTACCGCCCACCACGCAACCCCATGCGCATCCTCTGCCGTCTCACCACCGTCATGGCCCTGTCCGCCGCGCTGCTCGCGGCGCTGGCTGGCTGCGGCGACACGCAGGCGCCCACCTACTCCGGCTTCCTCACCGCCACCCAGTTCACCCCCGGGCTCAATCGCATCCCCTTCGTGCTGGCCGACGTGAACGGCGTGCTGCTGGAGGATGCCGACGTCACGGTGCGCATCGTGCGTCTGCTGGCGGACGGGAGCGAGGAGCAGGTGGCCGAGGCGCGGGCCACGTGGCGCCGGGCCGAGGGCGGGACGCCGCACCCCCATCCCGACGGCTCGCTCCACACCCATTTCGACGTGCGCGGCTACTACACGGCGGACGGGGTGATGCTGCCCACGGCTGGCACCTACCAGGCGCATCTGGACGCAGTGAATGCCCAGGGCCGCGCCGTCCGCGTGGAGCCGCCCGCGTTCCGGGTGGACGCCACCACGGTCCCCGCCATCGGTGCACCCGCACCGCCCACGGCCAATCTGACCCTGGCCGACGCATCATTCCGGGACCTCTCCTCCCGAGCGGTGGAGACGGACCCGCTCCACGGCCACTCCGTGGCCGGTGCGCTGGCGCTGGGCGAGCCCTTCGTGGTGGCCTTCGCCTCGCCGGCCTTCTGCGTGAGTGCGCTGTGCGGGCCCGTGGTGGACGAGGTGGCCGCGGCATACGAGGCGCTGGGTGGACGCGTGCCCATGCTGCACATCGAGCCGTGGGTGCTCTCGCTCGCCCGCGAGGAGGGCCGCCTGGTGCTGGCCCCGGAGGCCACCGAGTGGGGGCTGCCCACCGAGCCGTGGACCTTCGTTGTGGACGGCGACGGCAACGTGGCCGCGCGCTTCGAGGGGCTGGTGAACCGGGGCGAACTGCTCACCGCCCTGGCGGCGCTGGGCGCGCGCTAGAGGCTCACGCCCACCAGCTTGCCGATCAGGTTCGCCACCACCACGGCGGCGGCGGCCAGCAGCACCATCTCCGTCCCCTTCACCAGCACGTTGCCCGCGCTGAGGGTGGCGCGCCAGGCGCCCACGGCGAAGAGCGCAGCGCCCGTGAACCCCACCGACGCGGCGAAGGCGGACGTGCCCTCCAGGAACAGGTAGGGCAGCACCGGTGCGCAGGCGGCCACGGCGAAGGCGATGCCCATGAGGGCTGCGGAGAGCACGGGGCGCGGGGGCTGGTCGGGGAAGCCCAGCTCCTCGGTCATCATCAGCTGCACCCAGGCGTCGTGATCGCGGGAGACCGTCTCCACCACCTCGTCCAGCAGCGGGCCGGTGATGCCCTTGAGGCGAAAGATGTGCCGCGTCTCCGCCAGCTCAACCTCCCGCATGTGCTCCACCTCGTAGCGCTCCCGGGCCTCCTCGGCCTCGCGGAACTCACGCTCCGACTTGGTGGACACGTAGGCGCCCAGGGACATGGAGATGGCCCCGGCAACCAGGCCCGCCACACCGCCGAGGACGATGACCTTGGGGTCCGAGGTGCCGCCCGCGATGCCAGCCACCAGAGCCACGTTTGACACCAGCCCATCGTTGGCGCCGAACACCACCTCCCGCAGCATGGAGCCCTCGGGCCGGTGCCCCTCATGCCGGCGCTGGCTGTTGGAGCGAGAGATCCACGGCATGATGAGCCGCCGCACGTGCCGCACCGTCTGCTCCAGCATCCCGCACCTCCACTGCCAACCCGGCCAGCATAGACCGCCCGTCGCGCCCAATCCATGCCCCCACGGACGGTTCACCGCACGCGGTGGTAGTATCCGCGTCGCCCACCCGCAAGGGCGGGCCGGGCGCCCCTGGGGCGCCACGCACGAGGAGGAGCCCTGTGGATGTGAGCATGCCCCCCTGCCGCTCGTGCGGTGCCGGTGACCTGGTGCCCCTGTCTGATTTCGGCGGGCAGGGCGCGCCGGTACACTACAAGGCATGGGTCTGCACCAACCCCGCATGCGGCTTCAACCTGAAGATCCGCAACGGCGAGATCATCCGCAACGAGCCCATCTCCGATGGGGAGGGGCGCGGGCGCTGACCCGGCAGGCGTCCGAACGCCGCCCCGGAGCGTACCCGTGGTGATGAGCCCCTCGCCACAGCGTTCCTCACGTCTGCGCCTCTGGGCCTCCACCGGCATGCTGGTCGTGGGCCTGGTGCTCCTGGCCGGAGCGGTTGCCTACTACGCCTACACCTTCCTGGCAGGACGCGGGGCGGGCGGGCTGGTGACCACGGGCGGCCCGGCGGAGACGCTGTCCACGCCCACCCCCGCAGGCCCCGGAAGCCAGGCGGGCGCATGGGCCTCCCTCTACCCCGGCAGCCAGTTGCCCGCGCGCCAGTGGGCCGACCCGCGCGGTACCCTCGGCTTCGCGGTGCCCGGCGCGGGCACGCTGGAGGGGTTCATCCCCCTCTCTCCACTGGGGCAGCCCTCGCTGTCCGGGGCAGTGGGCCAGGCCGAGCGCATCATCATCCCCGCCATCGGCGTGGACGCAGCGGTGGATGAACTGGCCATCCTGGACCTGGGCGACTCATCGGCCTACGAGACGCCCAAGTTCATGGTGGGGCACATCCCCGCAACACCCAACCCCGGCTCCCACGGCAATGGGTGGTACTTCGGCCACCTGGAATCGCCGGTGCTGGGGGAGGGCAACGTCTTCGCCGCGCTTCCCCAGATACCGGGACTGCTGCGGGCGGGGGAGGACGTGCACGTCATCCTCCAGACCGGAAGCCGCCAGTACCTCTACCAGGTGAGCGGCACCGGCATCGTCCCCGCAGAGGCGCTGGAACTGACCCAGGCAGGCGACGCCCGCCTCACGCTCGTCACCTGCTACCCACGCCTCAAGTACGACCAACGCCTGCTGGTGAGCGCGGTATTGACGGGTTTCCGTGATGTGCCCGCCTCCTGAGCGCACCTTCACGCACCCTTCACGCCGCCATGCCCTCCCCTAACGATGGATTGACGGCCCTCTCCTAGCCTGACGGTGGCGGGTGTGGAGTCCCACCCAGGCCCACAGAGGTGCGCATGAGGTTGTCTGGCAAGGTTGCCCTCGTCACCGGAGCGGCGCGTGGCATCGGCGCGGCCACGGCGGAGCGCTTCTGCCAGGAGGGTGCCAGCGTACTCATCGCTGATGTGCTGGACGAGCCCGGTCAGGCGCTTGCCGCACGGCTCACCAAGGGCGGCGCCCAGGCCGCCTACCTGCACCTGGACGTGGCCGACGAGGCCGCGTGGGCGGGGGCAATGGGTGAGGCGGTGCGCCGCTTCGGGCGATTGGACATCGTGGTTAACAACGCGGGCATCCTCGCCATGGGGCCCCTGGCCGAATCGTCCCTGGACGATTGGGAGCGGCTGATGGCGGTGAACGCCCGTGGGTGCTACCTGGGCACACGCGAGGCGGTGCGCCACATGCGCGTGAATGGTGGCGGGTCCATCGTCAACGTCTCGTCCATCTCGGGGCTGGTGGGCATGGTGTACACCCCCCCCCCTCTATGGGGCGACGAAGGCCGCCGTGCACCTGATCACGAAGGCCGCTGCGGTGGGGTACGCCGCCGAGGGCGTGCGGGTGAACTCCGTGCACCCCGGCGGGGTCGTCACTCCCATGACCGAGGGTGCGCTGAGCGCCGACCCGGACCTGGGCAAGCGCATGCACCCCATCGGCCGCATGGCGCAGCCCGTGGAGATCGCCAACTGCATCCTGTTCCTGGCCTCTGACGAGGCCTCCTTCGTCACCGGCGCCGAGCTGGTGGCCGACGGGGGCTTCACCGCCCAGTAGTCTCGTCCCCAACCCGTTCCACCTCGGAGGAGGTCCGCATGTACAAGCGTGTGCTGATTCCCCTGGACGGTTCCGCCCTGGCGCTCCAGGCGCTGCCCGTTGCCCTGCTGGTGGCCCGTTCCACCGGCGCGCGCGTGGACCTGCTGCGCGCCTAGAACGCCCTGCCCGAGGGGATCTGGGCGGAGGTGGGCCGGGGCATGCGTGAGGGCGTGGCGGCGAAGGTCGACCCCACCAAACTGGCCGAGATGACCGCCGCGCAGCGCAAGGCAGCCGAGACAGGCCTGGCCAAGGAGGCCGCGAACCTGAAGGGTTCCGGCGCCAAGATGGGCAGCATCGCCGCTGAGGGCGACCCGGCTGATGCCATCAACACCGAGGCGACCAAGGTGGCCGAGACGCTCATCGTCATCTCCACTCACGGTCGCTCCGGCGTGGGGCGCTGGGTCATGGGCTCCGTCACCGACAAGAAGGTGCGTGAGGCCAACCACGCGACGCTGGTGATCCGCTCAGCCGAAGGTGACGTGGCCTCCGCCGCGCCCAGGATCTCCCGCGTGGTGCTCGCGGTGGACGGATCCGAGACGGGCGAGCGCGCCATCTCCCACGCCATCGAGATGGCCAAGGCGCTGGGCACCGGCATCACCGTGCTGCGCGCCATCCCCCCCACCGCCTTCGGCGACACCTTCGCTGAGTACGTGCCCGCCGCCTACGATGACCTGTACGCAGAGGTGGAGGCCGACGCCCAGCAGTACGCCTCCAAGATCGCCCAGTAGGTGAAGGCAGCAGGCATCAGTGACGTGAACGAGGTCGCTATGACCGGCTACCCCGGCACCGCTATCCTTGAGGAGCTGGGTGAGGGCGGCGACAAGCTCGCCGTCATGGGCACGCACGGGCGCTCCGGCGTCAAGCGCTGGGTGCTGGGGTCGGTGGCCGACCGGGTCATCCGCCACAGCTCAGGCCCGGTGCTGGTGGTGCGGCCCGGCCAGACCTCGGGAGGGCGCAGGCAAATCGAGGCGCCGCCCTGGGGGCGGCGCCGCGTTCGTTGAGGGGGTATCAGCCCGGTGCACGAGCAGGCAGGGCTCTTCTCCGACATCGTCATCGTCTTCGTCGCCGTCTTCGCCGGCGGCTTCATCGCGCGCGCGCTGCGCCTGCCCGCCATCATGGGCTACATGGCGGCAGGCGTCGCCATCGGCCCGCACGCCTTCGGGCTCATCCACAACACCGATGAGGTGCAGTCCCTGGCCGAATTCGGCGTGGTACTGCTGCTGTTCACCGTGGGCGTGGAGATCTCGCTGGCGGACCTGCGCCGGGCGGGCTGGCGCGTGCTGGTGGCTGGCGGCGGGCAGATCGTGGGCACCGCGCTGGCAGGCTACCTGTTGGGGCTGGGGCTGGGCTGGCCAACCGGGCAGTCGGCCGCGCTGGGCATGGCCCTCTCCCTCTCCTCCACAATGGTGGTGCTCAAGACCATAATGGACCGGGGGGAACTCGGAGCGCTGCACAGCCGGGTGATGACCGGCGTCCTCGTGCTCCAGGACCTGGCCTTCATCCCCATGATCGCGCTGCTACCCGTGTTCGCCGGGAACGGCGGCTCGCTCGTGTGGGAGTTGGGCGTGAGCACCGGCAAGGCCGCCGCGGTGCTGGCCATCGCCTTCGTCGCGGGCGGGCGCGTGATCCCGTGGCTGCTGCGCCGCGTGGCGGTGCTGGGCTCACGGGAGACCTTCGTCATCACCGTGGTCGCCATCACCTTCGCCAGCGCGGCGGCCACCTCCTCAGTGGGCCTCTCCGCGGCGCTGGGGGCCTTCGTGGCGGGCCTGGTGGTGAGCGAGACCGACTGGGCAGGACACCAGGCGCTCCAGGAGGTGGGCGCCATGCGGGATATCTTCGGCGCCCTCTTCTTCGCGGCCCTGGGCATGCTCACCAGCCCCCTCTTCCTGGTGGAGAACGCCCTCACCATCGCCCTGGTGGTCGCCGCTGCCATCGCGGTGAAGTTCACCCTGGTGGCGGTGCTGGTGCGCGCGGTGGGCTACCTGCCCAACACCGCCACCCGCGCCGGGGCCGGCCTGGTGCAACTGGGGGAGTTCAGCTTCATCCTGGCCGCAGCCGCCGCCGAACTGGGCCTCTCTGACGAGGGCTTCCTGCCAACGGTGATCGCCACGGCCCTGCTCACCATGGCCTCCACGCCGCTGGTCATCGCCGGGGCCTCCCGGCTGGTGGGCGGGCTGGAGACGCGCTATCGCATCCTGCGGCGCGAGCCGATGCATGCGGGCCCCCACGCCACCGAGGTGGCCGGGCGCATCCCCGAACTGCACGGGCACGTGGTCGTCGCCGGGCTGGGACGCATCGGCACCTTCGTGGCGGATGAGCTGAACACGCTGCACATCCCCCACATCGGCGTGGACATCGACCCGGTGGCGGCCGCGCGCGTGCATCCGCCCCACGGCTTCGCGATACAGGGCGATGCGGCGCTGGAGGAGGTGTTGCGCCAGGCCCGGGTGGCGCACGCCCGGCTGCTCATCCTCACGGTCACCGATCCCGTCTCAGCACTGGTCACCGTCCAGCACGCCCGCCGCATGCACCCGGAACTGCCCATCATCGGGCGCGTGGGCTACCGCGAAGAGGCCGAGGCGCTGCGGGCGCAGGGCGTGGAGGAGGTGGTCTGGCCGGAGATGGAGGCGGCGCTGGAGGTGTTGCGCTCCAGCCTGCATGATCTGGGCGTGGAACGGGCCCTCATCGCCCAGATCGTGCGCTCGACCCGCGAGCGGCTCGCCTTCGGCGAGGACCAGCGCCCGCCCGACGAAGACCCCTACGCCGGAGCCTGGTAGAGAAGATGCCCCGCTCGCGGACTCGCTCGCATCGCGCCTCGGAGGCGCGCCGGGCCCAAGGGATAGGTCAGCACTGCGTGCTGCGCCGTCGCCCTCCCTATGCGCTGCGCCGTCGCCCTTCGATGAGCACCGGCGGGGGCGCCTCGGCGGTGACCTCAGCGGGCATGGAGCCGGTGATGCGCAGGTGAGCCTCCTCACGCGCGGTGAGCACGTTGGCGCACTGCATGCACGTCACGTACGTACCCATCATCGGTTCGCGCACCAGCTCCATGTCTCCCCCGCAGCGCGGGCACGCCTTCAACCAGTACGTCACCACACACCTCCGCTCGAAGCATCCCCCGCCACCTGGGTCATCGCCCTGCTGGAGTCCACCAGCGCCCAGGGGTCGAAGGGCTTGGCCATGAACCGCTTGCCGATGGCCTCATCGAGGCGCAGGGCATCGCGCCGGTCCATGGCCGAGATCACCATCCACGGGGGGTTCTCGTCGTTCTGGTGCAACCAGCGCAGCACATCGGCGGAGCGCCCATCGGGCAGATCCAGATCCAGCAGCACCGCTCCCACGGGCCGCTCGGACAGGTGGGCCAGCGCCTCGGTGCCGGTGGTGACGGCGGTCACATCGAAGTCACCGCGGCGCAGCACGGCACGCAGCATGCGCCGCACGCCCTCATCGTCCTCCACCAGCAGCACCGGCGTCCGCAGACCCAACTCCGCCATGCCACACCTCGTTGGTCCCCCTGTGGGACACCACCCACGCTAGGCGTGGGCCATGCAGCACACGTGAAACAGGCGCGGGGAGCGTGTGAGTGGAACGTGAAAATGGCCGCTGGCTAGGCGTCGGCGCGGGCCATGCGGTACCCCACCTGGGGCTCGGTGAGGATGTAGCGGGGGTTGCGCGCGTCATCCCCCAGCTTGCGGCGCAGGTTGCGGATGAACGAGCGCACCAGTTCGCTGGCGCCCGAGTACTCCGGTCCCCACACGTTGTGCAGGATCTGGTCGTGGGTGAGCACCCGGCCCGCGTTTGAGGCCAACTCCAAGAGCAGCTTGTACTCGGTGGCCGAGAGGGGCACCTGCTCCCCATCCACCGTCACGCGCCGGTCGGCGAAGTCGATCTCCAGCGCGCCGTTGCGGTAGGGTGCGCGCACCTCGGTGCGGTCGGCCAGCACCCGCCGGCGCAGCGCTGCCTCGATGCGGGCCAGCAACTCATCGGGCACGAAGGGCTTGGTGACCCAGTCGTCGGCACCGGAGCGCAGGGCGTGAGCCGCCTGCTCCGCATCGTTCACCGCGGTCAGGAAGATGACCGGCACGCCGGAGAACTCACGGATGCGCCGCAGCACCTCCAGCCCATCCTGCCCCGGCAGGTTCACGTCCATGAGCACCAGGTCCGGCTCCTCGCCCTCCAACATACGCACCGCCTCGCCCCCGTCGCGCGCACTGATGGGCCGGTACCCCGCCTCATCCAACGCGCGCTGCACGAAGCGCAGCACCTGGGCCTCATCGTCCACCACCAGCACCCGGGTGCGCTCACCGGGACGGGTGATGCGCCCCACATGTGCGGCACGCTGGGTCACCTCGGCGGGCGCGGGGCGGGCAGATTGCTCGGCGGCCACGGGCAGCGTGAAGACGAAGGCGCATCCGCGCCCCGGCCCCGCGCTCTCGGCGCGGATGCGTCCGCCGTGGGCCTCCACGATGCCCTTGCAGATGGCCAGCCCCAGCCCGGAGCCCTGGCGCCGCCCCCCCGGCTGGACGGGCAGTTGGGAGAACTTGCGGAAGAGCAGCCCCGCCTCCTGGGGAGAGAAGCCGCGGCCGTGGTCGGCGACGCACACTTCCACCGAGGAGCCGGTGTGCTCGGCGCGCAGTGTGATGGGCGCCGTCTCCGGCGAGAACTTGGCCGCGTTGGTGAGCAGGTTCACCAGCACCTGCTGCACCCGCTGGGGGTCGGCCTGCACGGCGGGCAGGTCGTCGGCGAGCTCCACCACCACCTCGCGGCGCCCCCCCATGCGCTCCAGCGCGGCCACCGCCTCCTGCACCAACGGCTCCAGGTGCACGGGCTCCGGTGCGATGGAGAGGGTGCCCGCCTCGATGCGCGAGACGTCCAGCAGGTTGTCCACCAGGTCTCGCAGGCGGTCGGACTGGTCGTCGATGATCTCGAACAACTCATGGGACTCGTCGGCCGAGAGGAGGCGCTTGGAACCCAGGGCCATGGCGGCCGAGCCCTTGATGGCGGTGAGCGGGGTCTTGAGCTCGTGGCTCACCATGGCCAAAAACTCGTTGCGCAGCTGCTCCAGCTCCATGATGGGGCTGATGTCCTGGAGCACGCCCACGGCGGCGCTGATGCGTCCCTCCGCGTCATAGAGCGGCGTGGCGTTGACCAGCACCGGCACATCGGTGCCGTCTGGCCGGCGCACCAGCAGCTCCTCCGCCTGCACCCGCTCACCCTTGAACAGCGCGCGGCGCAGGGGGAGCTCGTCGTCAGGGAAGGGGGTGCCGTCGAAGCGGAAGTAGGTGGCGCCCTGGACGAATTCAGCCAGCGGCCCGTCGGCCTCGGCGCCGGATCCCAGGATGCGCGCGGCCTCCCGGTTAACCAGCCGCACGGGCGAATCGACGATGCCGCTGCCCGCCGAGACCACGAACACCCCGGCGGGGGAGGTCTCCACCAGGGTGCGCAGGCGCTCGCGCTCGCCCTCGGCGTCAGCGTGCAGGTGCGCGTTGCGGATGGCCATGGCCGCCTGGCCCGCCAGCAGCACGGCGAGTTCCTCATCGTCGGCGGAGAACTCCTGCCCGCCCAGCTTCTCCGTCAGGTACAGGTGGCCCATGACCACCCCCTCCAGCCACAGCGGCACCCCCAGGAAGGTGTGCATCTGCGGGTGACCCGGCGGGAAGCCGAGGGAACGCGGGTGGGTGCGCAGGTCCGCCAGGCGCACCGGGCGCTGCTCCTCCTGGAGCAGCCCCAGCAGTCCCCTGCCCACGGGCAGATGGCCGATGCGCTCGCGCTCGGCCTCGGCCATGCCGTGGGTGACGAACTCGGCCAGGGTGCCGTCGGCGCCTAAGATGCCCACCGCGCCGTAGCGCGCGCCCAGGAGTTCGCACGCACCCTCCACCACGCTGCGCAGCACCTGCTGCGGGTCGAGGCTGGCGGAGAGGCGCTGGGAGAGGGCGGCGAACATGCCTAACCGGCGCCGCAGCAACGCCAGATCCGCCTCCAGACGAGCGGACTGGGCCTGCTCGGCGTAGCTGCCGGGCTTGCGTTCCGGGGTACGCGCCATGAACCCTCCGGCCAGATTTTGAGGCGGGCGCGTGCGGGGGGTCAAGCGCGCGCCCGCGTGACCAGCCCGTGCCAGGGGCCGTACAATGTCTCTCCGCACCCGCTCCCAAACACGAAGGAGAGCCCATGCCCCGTTCCCTGCTCCTGCTCCCCCTGGCCCTGGCACTGCTGGTGGGCTGCTCCAGCGCCCCCGCCGCCTCCCCCACCCCCGCGCTGGACCTGACCCCGCGCGGCAACCCGGCCCGTCTGGCTGAAGGGAGCGCCTACCGAACGCTGGACGCCGATTGGGACGCCACCGGGCTGGAGGCGCTGGTGGCCGCGGCGCGAGCCGAGGGCTCGGTGCGCTGGGACGGGTACAACCAGGACCAGATCGACGCCTGGTGCGCGGTGTTCACCGCCCGATTCTCCATCGATTGCTCAGGGCGCGCACTCGCCTCCTTCCAGGTGGTGAGCACCCTCACCGCCGAGGCCGAGGCAGGGCGCGCGCAGACCGATGTGGCCTACCTGTCCATGTCCCAGATGGCCGCCTATCTCGACGCAGGCCTTGCCGCCTCGGTGGACTGGGCCGCGCTGGGCGCGCCGGCGCAGCGCGCCTGGGACGCGGACGGGGTGGGCAGCGCCATCGGCGTTGCCCAATCGCAGTACACCCACTTCGCCAACACCCGCGACGTGGACCCCGCCGACCTGCCCCGCACCCTGGCCGACTGGCTCGACCCGCGCTGGAAGGGCCTGATCTGCGCACCGGACTTCCTGCTGCGCGCGGGCAACGGGTTCTTGGCGCTCTACTACGACCCGCAGGTGATGATCGAGTTCCACCGGCGCCTGCTGGATGAGCAGGACGTGGTGGTGACCTCGGACTGCGACGCGCTCACCGTCTCCGGTGAGCGCCCGCTCCAGTACCTGGGCTACGGGTACCCGCAGGCCCTGCTGGGCACGGGGTTCATCGAGCCCTTCTGGAACCCGGGCATGGGCGTGAACCTGTTCTCCCACGCTGTGGCGGCGGGCGCACCTCACCCCAACGCGGCGCGCCTGTTCGCGGCGTGGAGCACCTCGCGGGAGGCCTCGGCCCTCTCCTGGGAGGCCATCGGCCAGGGGTGGGCGGCCTTCGGCCACGGGCCGGAGGGGCTCACCAGCGGGCGCTTCGCGGAACTCGACCTGGTGTACGAGAGCCCCGCCACCTTCCGGGAACGCTCGGCGGCCACCCGCACCTTCCAAGACGCCCTCTTCCCCGGCAGTTAGCGTCTGCGGGGAGGCGCCCTTGCCCCGGCCGGGGCTATCCTGCGGGCGTGCAACCTCTCACCGCCCTCCGCCGCGCGCTCCGCTCGCCCCGCCTGCCCGCCCTGGCCGGAGTGGTGGCGGCGTGCTGGCTGGTGGCCCCGCCCCTGTTGGTTCTGGCGCTGGGGGCGTTCCGGGTGCCGGCCACCGCCCTGCCCTTCGCCCAGGGCACCGGTTGGGGCCTGGGCAACGTGACGGGGCTGTACGCAGGCGGCGGGCTGTGGGGCACGGCCGGGGACACGGCCCTGTTCACGGCGGGCTCCGTGCTGGTGGGCACCGTCATCGCCGTCCCCCTGGCCTGGCTCACCGAGCGCACCGACCTGCCGGGCCGCGCCCTGGTGCCCCTGGTGCTGCTGGCCCCCCTGCTCACGCCCCCCATCGCCCAGACCATCGGCTGGGTGCTCCTGCTGGGGGAGCGCACGGGGCTGATGAACCTGGCCTGGCGCTGGCTTCTGCCCTGGCCCGCCAGCGCCGGGCCCTTCGATCCCTTCAGCATGGGCGGGATGGTCTTCGTGCAGGGGGTTGGGCTGGTGACGCTCCTCTACCTGTTCGCCCGCGCCGCGCTGCGCAACGTGGACCCCGCGCTGGAGGAGGCCGCACGCGTGGGAGGGGCGCCGGACTGGCGGGTGGCGCTGCACATCACCCTGCCCGCGGTGCGCCCCCACCTGCTGGGGGCCATGGCGCTGGCGGCGGTGCTCACGGTGGAGGCGTTCGAGGTGCCGCTGCTGCTGGCGCTGGGGGCGGGGGCGGACATCTTCTCCACCCGCATCTACTACGCGCTGGCCGACGCCGTGGGAGGGCAACCCGCGCACGGCACCGTGGCCGCACTGGGGCTGCACGTCCTGGCGCTGACGGGGGTGCTGGTGTGGGCCTTCGCCCGGCTCACGCGCCAGGGCGCGCGCTTCGCCACCCTGCGCGCCGGGGGGCACCCGCGCGCCCCGCTGGCCCTGGGGCGCTGGCGCTGGCCCGCGGCGGGCCTGGTGGGCGGGTGGCTGGCCCTCACCGCGCTGGCCCCGCTGGCGGTGCTGGCGTGGACCAGCCTGCTACCCCAGTACCTGCCACCGGGGCGCGAGGCATGGGCGCTGGCGTCCCTCGACCAGTACCGTGGCCTCCTGGGCGATGCGCGATTGCCAGGGGCCCTGGCCAACACGGCGGTGCTGGCCGTGGCCGCGCCCTCCCTGGCCGTGGGGGTGGCGCTGGTGCTGGCGTGGGCCGTGCGCATGTGCGTGGTGGGCCGGCGCGTGGGCGCGGGGGTGGACGCGCTGGCCTCGTCATCCGTGGCGCTGCCCGCGGTGCTGGCGGCCAACGGCCTGCTGGTGTTCTACCTGTGGCTGCCGCCCATCGCCCCCCTGGCGGTGCTGGTGCTCGCCTACGCCTACCGCATCGCCCTGGCCTACCGGGTGCAGGCCGCGGGCCTGGGGCAGCTGGACCAGGCGCTGGGCGATGCCGCACTTGTGGCCGGGGCAGGGCCGGTGCGTGTCCTGCGCTCGGTGCTGGCCCCGCTGGCCGCCCCCTCCACCCTGGCGGCGTGGGCACTGCTGGCGGTGGTGGCCGTGCGGGAACTCACGCTGCCCCTGGTGCTCACCCGCGAGGGCGAGCCGTTGGTGGTGAGCACCCTGGTGTGGCGGCTGTGGGGGAACCACACCGGGGAGGCGGCGGCGCTGGGGCTGCTGGCCGCGGTGGGCGTGCTGTCGGTCCTGGTTCTCGCGGGCCTGGCCGCGCGGCGCATCCGGCGCTAGCGCAGCGCCAGTGGTATCCCCGCACCCGCCAGGGCGATGGCGGTGAGCAGCATGCCCGCGCCCGTGGCCATGGCTAGGTTGGCCACGCCGTAGCCCATGATGGCCATATTCAGCGCCGTGCGTATCGTGAGGCCGTTGAGGAACCACTGGCGCTCTGGCGAATCGGCCACCGTCTGCTGGAAGTTGCCCACCTCCTCGTGGGTGTGGTGGCGTATCTGCTCTGCCCGCGCCCGGGCGGTGCGCGCATCCCTGATGGGCTCGTGAGCCAGGGCCTCCAGCGCACCGCCTGCTCCCCCCGCTGGAGCGCTGGGCGCGGTGGCGTGCTCGGCCACCAGCGCGCGGGATATCTCGCCCCGCACGCGCAGTCCCTGGGCCACCAGGAACAGCCCCGCCGCCGCCAACGCCGCCGAGACCACCACCAGCAGCAGCACCGTCACATCCATCCTCACCCTCCACGGGCCCGCGTTTGGCAGCGGGTGCGCCGGTGCGGTAGTATCGCGCAGGCCCGTCAGCGCGGGCGAGTCCACCCAACGGGGGAGCACATGGCGCAAGCACCTGCCCGGGTCAAAGTCAGCCTGACCGTCAACGGCAAGCCGTATTCCGCCGAGGTGCCGCCCTACCGCACCCTGGTGGATCTGCTTCGGTACGACCTGGGCCTCACCGGCACCAAGGAGACCTGCTCCGTGGGCGTTTGCGGTGCCTGCACCGTGGAACTGGACGGGAAGATCGTCTCCTCCTGCCTCACCCTGGCGGTGCGCGCCGACGGGTGCGCGGTGAACACCATCGAGGGCGTGGCCAACGGGGATGACCTGCACCCGGTGCAGGAGGCGTTCATCGCCAACGGTGGCTTCCAGTGCGGCGCCTGCACCCCCGGCCAGATCATGGCCGCCAAGGCGCTGCTGGAGACCAACCCCTCTCCCTCGGAGGCCGAGATCAAGGAGTGGATGATGGGCAACCTGTGCCGCTGCACGGGCTACTACCAGATCATCGACTCCATCAAGGCCGCCGCGCAGACCATGAGCAAGGGGGCCTAGATGCAGGACTTCGCCTACCACACCCCCGCAACGCTCCAGGAGGCCGCTGGGCTGCTGGCCCAGCACGCCGATGCAGCCAAGCTCGCCTCCGGCGGCACCTCACTGGCCATCTTGCTCAAGCAATCGCTCATCACCCCGGAGCACATCATCTCCCTGCACCGGGTGAAGGACGCCTCCGGCATCAGCGCCCAGGGCACCGCCCTCACCATCGGCGGGATGACCACCCAGCGCGAGATGGAGACCTCCGCCGACGTGAAGCGCGTCGCCCCGCTGCTGGCCAACGCCTACTCGCGCGTGGCCACGGTGCGCATCCGCAACGCTGCAACCGTGGGCGGTGGCCTGGCCCACGCTGACCCCGCCATGGACCCGCCTCCCTCCCTGCTGGTGCTGGACGCCTCCGTGCGCCTGGTCTCGGCCAAGGGCGAGCGCACGGTGCCCATCGGCGAGTTCTACGCCGACTACTACGAGACGGTGGCCGAGCCCGAGGAGATCGTGGCGGGCCTCTCCGTCCCCGCACAGCCCAAGGGCGAGTGGGTTTACACCAAGTACCTGCCCCGCACCGAGGACGACTACGCCACCGTCTCCGTGGCCGCGCTGGGCCGCGTGGAGGGGGGCAAGGTGGCCGAGGTGCGCGTGGGGTTGGGGGCCGTCGCGCCCACGGCGCTGCGCGCGTCGGCGGTGGAGGATGCGCTGCGGGGCGAGAAGCCCACGCTCGCTGCGGTGCGCGAAGCCGCCGCGCTGGTGGCGGACATCGTGGACCCCACCTCGGACGTGCGTGGCTCCGCCGACTACAAGCGCGAGATGGCCGTGGTGTTCACCCGTCGCGCCCTGGAGCGCGTCCTGGGCGTGAAGGCCTAGCCCCTCACCACCAGTGGACCTCGTCCAGCGCCTCGGCCTGCGCGCCGGTAGCGTCCCACGGACGCGCGGGTAGGTACTTCCAGCCCCCGTCGGAGAACATCACCACGATGGTGCCCCGCTCCATGCGCTCGGCCACGCGCCAGGCGGCGTGGAGCGTCGCCCCTGAGGAGACACCCGCGAAGATGCCCTCCGTCTCGATGACGGTGCGCGCGGCGGCGATGGCCGAGGCCGAGTCCACCAGGTAGCGCCCGTCCAGCGCCGACAGGTCCAGCAGCGGCGGCAGGTAGCCCTCCTCCAGGGAGCGCAGCCCCTGGAGGCGTTCACCCAACCGCGGCTCCACGCCCACCACCCGCACGTTGGGGAAGCGCTCGCGCAGCCGGCGCCCCGCACCCATGATGGTCCCTCCGGTGCCGATGCCCGCGATGAAGGCGTCCACCCTCTCCACCGCGCTGGCGATCTCCCAACCTGTGGTGCGGTAGTGGCACTCCACGTTGGAGACATCGGTGAACTGGCTCAGCGCCAGCGCCCCCTCCTGCTCGGCGATGGCGCACGCGGCCTCGATGACCGAGCGCATGCCCCCCTCCGGCTCGCACCAGGTGAGCTGCGCCCCGTAGAGGGTGAGCAAATCCGGTATGGATGGGACGATGCCGCGCGGGAGGGCGATGCGCACCTTATAGCCCTTCTGCTTGCCCACCATGGCCAGGGCGATGGCTGTGTTCCCCGTGGACGCCTCCACGATGGTATCTCCCGGCTTCAGCAGCCCCGCACGCTCCGCGGACTCCACCATGGCCAGCACGATGCGGTCCTTCACTGACCCGGAGGGGTTGCCCCCCTCCAGTTTGGCCAGGATGCGCACGCCGGGCTTGGGGGAGAGGTGCGTGAGCTCCACCAGCGGGGTGCGACCCACCAGGTCGAGCACGTGCACGGGGCGAGAGGGGGTATCCATGTCCCCGATTCTACCGCCCGTCCGCACCCGCGGCTCGTTGACACCCCCCTGCCCGCGCCGTACGCTCGCGCCCGGCCCCGAGGCGCCCGCGCCGGGCCCACGGGCAACACGCATGCCCCACCAGCAACTCATCACCCCCAAGCCCCCCATCACCCCCCGCGCCGGTGCGCGCCATGCGTCCTAACGCCCGGCGCCTGGGTGATCGCGTGGTGCGCCGCGCGCGCCAGCAGGAACTCACCCCGGTGCGGGTGCGCGTGCACCGGCGGCGGCGCTTCTCGCCCCCTGCCTCCACCTCGGCCCTGCTCACCCTCACCCTGGGCTTCGCCGGGCTCATCGCGGCGGGCACCGTGGCGCTCATGCTCCCGTCCGCCAGCGTGGGCCCCGGCGGGGCGGGCTGGCTCACGGCGCTGTTCACCGCCACCTCGGCCACCTGCGTCACGGGGCTGGTGGTGGTGGACACCGCCACCTATTGGAGCGGCTTCGGGCAGGGGGTCATCGCGGTACTCATGTTCCTGGGTGGGCTGGGCATCATGAGCGCCGGCGTGGTCGTGCTCACGGCCATCGGCCGGCGCATCAGCCTCAACCAGCGCATCCTGGTGCGCGAGACCATGGGTTCGGCCTCCCTGGGCTCGGTGGTGCAGCTGGGCCGCAACATCCTCTGGTTCGCCCTGGCGGTGCAGGTGGTGGGCACCGCGGTGCTCTTCATGCGCTTCGCGCTCCAGTACCCCCTGGGGCAGGCCGCGTGGGACGCGCTGTTCCACGCCGTCTCCGCCTTCAACAACGCGGGGTTCACCATCTTCAAGGGCTCGGCCTCCCTGGAGGGGTACCAGTCCGACCCGTGGACCCTGGGCATCATCGGAGTGCTCATCGTCCTGGGGGGCATCAGCTTCCCCGTGGTCGCGGAGCTGGCGCGCCGCAAGCGCCCCTCCCGCTGGACGCTGGACACGCGATTGGTCATCGTGGGCACCCTGGTGCTGTGGGCCGCAGGCGCGGTCACCATGCTGCTGTTCGAACTGCACAACCCGGCCACCCTGGGGGGCCTGGGCTGGTTCGACCGCATCACCAACGCCACCTTCCAGGCCATCACCGCCCGCACGGCGGGCTTCTCGTCCATCGACTTCTCCGCCACGCGCCCCGGCAACGACTTCCTGTACATGGTGCTCATGTTCATCGGCGGGGCGTCGGGTTCGGCAGCGGGCGGCATCAAGGTGAACACCTTCATGGTGCTGCTGGTGGCGGGGCTGGCCTCCGTGCGTGGGCGCGAGCGCGCCGAGTTCGCCGGGCGGGAGATACCCTACCCCCAGGTGGCACGGGCGCTGGCGATCCTGATCCTGTCGGGCGTGGTGTTGGCTGCCGTGGTGTTGACCCTCGCCATCACGGAGCTCGATGGGGTGGAGCAGGGGCGGTTCGGGTTCCTCTCGGTGCTGTTCGAGGCGGTCTCGGCCCTCGGCACCACGGGCCTCTCACGCGGGGTGACGCCGGACCTGTCCGATGCGGGCAAGCTCACCATCACCGTCGCCATGTACCTGGGCCGTCTGGGGCCCCTCACCGTGGCCCTGGGCCTCGCCCTGCGCGAGCGCCGGGCCGTCTACCGGTACGCACAGGAACGGGTTAGGATAGGGTGATTAGGGCGCAATGGCACACCAAGTAGCAGTCATCGGCATGGGCCGCTTCGGCGTCTCCCTCGCGAGGGAGCTGTACCGCATCGGCCACGACGTGCTCGCCGTCGACCGGAACGAGTCGCTGGTGCAGCAGATGATGGGCCAGGTCACCTACGCGGTGATGGGCGATTCCACCTCCCCGGAGCTGCTGGAGGAGGCGGGCATCCGCAACTTCGACACCGCCGTCGTCTCCATCGGGACGGACATCCAGTCCAGCGTGCTCACCACGGTGCTGCTCAAGGAGCAGTTCCAGGTTGCCCATGTGGTGGCGCGTGCCATCAGCGAGCTCCACGGCAAGACGCTCCAGGCGGTGGGCGCGGACCGGGTGGTCTACCCGGAGCAGGAGACAGGGCTGCGCACGGCGCACAGCCTCTTCCAGCGCGCGGTGCTGGAGTACATGGAACTGACCGCCGACTTCGGCTTCTCCAAGCTGAACGTGCCCGAGGCGCTGGTGGGCCTCACCCTGGAGCAGGCGGGTTTCTCCGGCGCCCGCGACCGATACGGCTCGGCCGTGGTGGCGATCCGCCGGGGGCGCGAGCCTATCCTGGCGCCCTCCAAGGACGAGCAACTCCAGGCCGGTGACCAACTGGTGGTCGCGGGGCCTGAGGATGCCCTCGAGCGGCTGAAGCTGCGGTAGGAGCGAGGATGGGCACGCAAGGTCCCCTGGTGCTGGTGCCCGTGGAGGGCGGCCCCCAGGACCAAGAGGTAGTGCGCCTGGCCTGTGAGCTTGCGCGCCGCGAGAAGTCCCCGGTGGTGATCCTCTACGTCATCGAGGTCTCCCATGCCCTCCCGCTGGACGCGGAGGTGCCCGTGGAGACGGCACGCGGCGAGCAGGTGCTCCAGTCCCTGGAGCGCCACGCGCGTTCGCTCAAGTGCAAGGTGGAGGGGGAGATACTCCAGGCGCGCAGCAGGGGTTCGGCCATCGTCCAGGAGGCGGAGAGCCGAAGCGCGGGCACCCTGGTGGTGGGCGCCGCCTACCAGGAGCACTACGGTGTGCCCACCCTGGGCGAGACGGTGCCCTACCTGCTCAAGCACAGCCCCTGCCGGGTGCTGGTGCTGCGCAGCGAGGCCCGGGTGACGGCGGGCATCTCGTGAGGGAGGCGCAGGGTGGCTAGCGGCGGCAAGAAGGTGCTCATCGTGGGATGTGGACGCCTGGGCGCCATGGTGACCAAGGCGTTGCTAGAGCGGGGCGACGAGGTGGTGATACTGGACCTGGAGGCGGAGAATTTCCGACGCCTCACCGAGCAGCCGGGCCTGACCATGGTGCTGGGCGACGGCACCTCGCACGATGAGCTGCGCCGCGACGGCATCGAGTCGGTGGACTCCTTCGCTGCCCTCACGGGCCAGGACACCACCAACGCCCTGGCGGCCCAGACGGCGCAGGTCACCTTCAGGGTGCCCCACGTGGTCTGCCGGGTGAACGACCCGATCCGCCAGCAGATGTACGAGGAACTGGGGCTGCGCACCGTGAGCCCCTCCCAGATCATGACCGACCTGGTCACCCAGGCGCTGGACGCATAGCCATGTTCATCATCGTGGTCGGCTCGGGCAAGATCGGCTACTATCTAACCCGCGAGCTGCTGGCGGCGGGCCACGAGGTGGTGGTGGTGGAGCGCGACTCCGGCCGCGCGGACGCCGCCCGGGATGAGTTCGGCGGCATCGTCATCTCCTCCGACGGCACCGAGCCCACGGTGCTGGGGGAGGCGGGCGCCAAGCGCTGCGACATCCTCATCGCCTCCACCGGGGCGGACGCCGTGAACCTGATGGCCTGCCAGGTGGCCAAGTGGTCCTACCAGGTGCCGCGCACCATCGCCGTGGTGACGGACCCGGCCAACGTGCCCCTGTTGAAGGCGCTGGGGGTGGACGTGACCATCTCCACCACCGAGCTGATCCTGGCCACGATGGAAGAGGGGCTCACCGGCGGGCCGCTGGTGCACGTGCTCCAGCTCCACGGCATCTCCCCCTCGGGCGCCTCGGCAGGCATCGTGTGTGTGCGCATCCCCCCGGGCTCGCCCGTGGTAGGCCGCATCCCCGGCGAGTTGGCGCTGCCCTCCGGCACGGTGCTGGCGGCGGTGGTGAGCCGCGAGGGCGAGCTGCGCTCCCTGGCCGACTGCCCGCCCATCGAGGCCAACGACGAGGTGGTCGCCATCACCCCACCCGACCGCGAGGGCGCGCTGTGGCAGGCGCTCACGGGGGGCGCGTAGACATGCGCATCGCGCACCTGGGCCCCGCGGGCACCTTCACCGAGCAGGCGGCGGCGCTGCACGCGCCGGACGCGGAGCTGGTGGCCTACCCGACCATCACCGCCTCGGCCCAGGCCGTGCGGGACGGAAGTGCCGAACGGGCCGCGCTGCCCATCGAGAACTCCCTCCAGGGCGCGGTCACCGAGACGCTGGACCTGCTGCTGCACGGGGAGGGGCTCGCCATCACCGCCGAGGTGGTGATCCCCGTCGTCCACAACCTCATGGCCGCACCCGGCGTGCGGCTCGAGCAGGTGAGCCGGGTCTACTCCCACCCCCAGGCACTGGGCCAGTGCAAGGGCTACCTGGAGCGGTTGCTCCCCAACGCGGAGTTGGCACCCTCCCTGAGCACGGCGGGGTCGGTGGAGCAGGCCATGAACGCCGAGGTGCCCGCGGCGGCCATCGCACCACTGGGCGCGGCGGCGCTGTACGGGGCGCAGGTGCTGGCGCAGGGCATCCAGGACGACGATTCCAACGCCACCCGCTTCGTGGTGGTGGCGCGCCAGGACGCCCCGCCCACGGGTGACGACAAGACCTCCATCGCCTTCACCTTCGAGGAGGACAAGCCCGGCCAGCTGTACGGAGTGATGGGCGAGTTCACCCAGTCCGGCATCAACCTGGCCAAGGTGGAATCACGCCCCACCCGGCTGGGGCTGGGGCGCTACTACTTCCTCATGGACCTGGTGGGGCACCGCTCGGACCCGGCGGTCGCGACGGTGCTGGAGCGGGTGCGCGGGCGCGTCTCACACCTGAAGGTGTTCGGCTCCTACCCGCGCTTCAAGCCCGCCGCCTAGCGCTTCTTCTTCTTGTCCTTGCCGCCGCCGGGGCGCTTGCCCATGAGCCCGGAGATGAACCCGGAGGCGAATCCCACGGCGTTGCCCACGCTGGAGGAGAAGGAGACGCCCTCGGACAGCGGCTCCACGATGTGCTCCACCGCGGCCTCGGACACCTTGCTCACGTTCTCCAGCGTCTCGCCCGCCTTGTGGGTGAGGCCCAGCACACCCTTGAACACCAGGAAGGCCATCACCCCCAGCACCAGGGTGATGAGCACACCCGCCAGCAGGTAGACGCTGATGAGGATGTCCCGTACCAGGGTCGCGATGTCAGCCGCCTGCTCCATGTTGGTCTCCCCGCACCGGCGTTTGGTGCGCTCCTAGCCTAGCACTCCCGTGCAAGCCTCGTTCATCTTACACACCGTCAGACTTATCCCGCCATGCATCGTCCACCCGGTAGATGTGCACCTGGCCGTTGGTGAAGAACACCTCCAGCCCCCTGCCCACCAGCGCATCGAACTTGGCCAGGCCCGGCCCCGGGAAGTAGGCGCGTTCCGTCGGCCCCAGGTAGATGTAGTCCACAACGTAGCGGGCCAGCACCGCACGCAGCGCCTCGTCCGAGGTGGTGGCGTAGGCCGTCTCCACGTCCGCCAGACGCGCGCGCACGTTGCGGGTGACGCGCCCGCCGTCGCCCCGCTGCTGCTCCTGGTGCCACTCCCAGCCCACCACCACCGGCAGGCCCGTGTAGGCGGCCACCCGCGGGTACCAGCGATAACCGTGCCGGTACGCCGCCTCCAGCACCACCGGCGTACCCGCAGCGTGTTCACGCAGGTAGGCGAGCGCTTCGGCATCGTCCGCCAGTGGGTAGCGCACGTCGTCGGCCTGGGTGTCGGCGGGGCCGGGGTCGCCGTAGACCGCCGTCCGCAGGTAGGCCTCCCCATCCAGGGTGAGCCCCACGCCGGTGTCGAACCGGTCGTCCACCCGCGCCAGCGTGCCCCAGACCGGGTACACCAGCCCCGCCGCTCCCAGTACCAGCGCCAGGGTGAGCCAACCGTTGCGTAGGGGGCCCAGGGGCCCGGTGCGCCGGCGCAACGCGCCCGTGGCCCACAGGTGCCAGAGGCCCACCCCACCCGCCAGGGCATACAGCATCCAGGCGTTCAGACCCAACTTGAACAGTGTGTTCATCCGGTCGATGTCGGGCGTCACCCGCACCAGGTCAACCCCGGCGCCGATGCCCACCGCCAGGGCCGCCATGCCCAGCACCAGGAGGCGCACCGGCGCCTCGGGCTCCCGGCGTCTACGCGCCGCCCACAGCACGCCCTGCGCCAGCGTGGCGGCCAGCACCAGCACCAGGAGGGTGAAGGTGGTCCACTCCCGCAGGGGCGGAGCCGCCACCCACAGCGTCACGGCCACCAGGCCAGCGCCCACCCCCGCCGCGGCCGCGCGCCGGGCCGCGAGGCGCGTGAGCACCCGGCGGCGCACCTCGGTGCGCCAGCTCACCGCCGCGAGCCACGAGAGCGCACCGAAGGCCACCACTGCGTGGATCGCCACGTACTGCCAGGCCACCGTGCGCCAGCGCCCCGGCTCCACCCCGCCGGACGGGGCGTCGTAGTGCAGGTGGAAGGGGGCCCAGGCCAGGTATGCCAGCGCCCACATGCCCACCAGCCACGCGCCCCAGCGCACCGCGGTCATGGGGCGCACGGGGCCCCGATGGTGCAACGCCACCGCAGCGCCCACCGTGCCCAGGGAGAGCAATCCGTAGGCGGGCACATCCCACGTGTTGATGGCCGCCAGACTCCCCACCACCACGGCCAGCGCGCCCACGCGGGGGCCGAGGGCCCGCCAGGAGCCCCCGGCCGAGAGGGCCACGGCTGCGGCCAGCGCCACGGTGAGCACCTGCACGGGCAGGGCCATCAGGTGCGCGTGCAGGTCACCGAACAGGAACGTCCAGAAGGGGAACTCGTTGATGGCCCACTCGCCCGGCATGAGCCGTGAGGAGCGCCAGAAGTCGAACCCGCCGAAGGGCTGCTGATTGATAACGCGGCCCAGCCCCTGGGCCAGCTGGGCCACCCCGTCCAGGTTGCCCACCACCCCCACCAGCGCGGCGGCCAGGGCACCGGCAACCAGGGTGCTGCGCGCGCTCACGCGCAGCCCGGCCCTCACGCGCCAGGCGCTGGCGAGCCCCATGCCAACGCCGAACGCCCCCGTGAGGGTGAACGAGGCCAGGGTGGCCAGGCCCAGGTTGTACGCCAGCGTGGGCACCGTGCCCGCAGCGCGGGCCACCGCGCCCACCAGGACGAAGCCGAAGTAGTAGTAGTTGAGCTGTCCGCCCGCGTACCACGGGTCGTAGGCGGGGAAGCGCACCGAGCGCATCACCGCCGTCAGGTACGCCAGGTCCATAGGCTTCTCGCCCCCGCGCCACGGGTGCCACAGGTCGGGATTGGCGGCGCGGATCAGTGCGAAGAGGGCGAAGGCACCCACGCTCAGCGCCGCAGCCCAGGCCACGGAGCGGGCGTGGCGGCGAGCCACCTCTCGCCAGCGCGCACGACGGGACCAGACCACGCCTGCCGAACCCAGGGCCACCAGCCCCACGCCCGCCAGCGCACTGCCACGGCCGAAGTCCCACACGCCAATGCTCGCCCCCCACCAGGCCACCCACGCCACGGCCAGCAGGCCGAGCGGACGGGCGATGAAGGGCCCCAGCCCCGGCACCGGACGGGTGAGCCAGAGGGCCAGGGGCAGCGCGGCAAGACCCACCAACTCCACCACGAAGAGCCAGGCGAGCCACGGGAGGGCCCCGTTAAGGCCGCCGGGGGCGAAGAGGGAGTTCCACGAGCCCGATGCCTGCTGGCGCTCCCACGCCGCCTCGGAGAGCAGCAGCGGCTCCGGCACCGCGTTGGCCCCGCTGTTGAGCAGGATGGCTATGTCGGTCGCGGACAGGTGGCCCGTGTTGCGCCACACCAGCACCAGCGGGCGGTCGTAGTTGGTCACGTTCTCGTCGGCCCAGCCCAGGTGCAGGGCGATGGGCGAATCGAGTCCCGGCAGCGAGGCGGGGGCCTGGACGCCGGCGCGGGTGAACGGGTCATGGGTGAAGGCCACACCCGCAAGCGCTGGATAGCGCGCGAAAGCAGCCTCGAGCGAATATCCCAACCGCCCGTCGAACAACGCCTGGTAGTAGGCGGCGGTGACCGGGTAGCGCTCCGGCACCCGCGCGATGGAACCCCACGGGCGGTTGGAGTAGGCGACGATGACGTTCGCCTCGGCCAGCAGCGTGGCGTAGCGCGCCGTCTTGGCGGGGTTGTCAGACTCGTAGGCGGGCAGCTGCTCCACCCGGAAGCCGAACAGGTCCGGGATGCCCTCGTCCCAGTGGTTGTCGGTGAGGATCAGCGCGCCGGGGCTCACCTGCTCGCGCAGCCAGGTGCTCGCCTGCACCGCGGGGTGGGGCGTCGCATACGCCGCCACGAACGCCAGCGCGTAGAACGCCGTGGCAGCCAGCACCAACACGCCCAGCCCCACCACAGCGCGTCCCAGCACGGGCCAGCGCACGCGCGCAAGGGCGTGTGCGGCCAGCAGCCAGCGCGCACCCAGCAGCACCAACACCGGCAGCACCGGAGAAACGTAGCGCAGGAACTTGACCTCGAAGGTGGGGACGATGGTGAGCAGCACCGCCAGCACCCACGAAAGCAGCACCCACTCCCGCAGGTGGGGGCGGCGCAGCCCTGCCACCACGCTGATGGCGAGGCCCCCCCATGCCACCAGGCCCAGGGGCAGGCCCAGCGACCAGAGGGCCGACTGGCTCACCTCGTACACCCCCCAGCGTGGCGTGCCCACGTACTGGAGGGTGTAGGGCACCAGCCCCGCCGTGCGGGCAATCATCGCCTCCCAGCCCAGATCGCCCAGGTACTTGTCCAGGTCCAGCAGCGCGTAGGGCTGCAGGAGCGCGAACACGCCCAGCGCCACCGCTGCGGCGCGCAGCCCCTCCCCCACCACCCTGCCCCACCGGCGCGGTTCGCGCGCCACCAGCGCCAGGTACACCAGCGCCACCGGGGCCAGCAGGGGCAGCGAGGAGCCGCGCAGGGCGAAGGAGAGGCCCACGAACAACCCCACCATCAGGTGCTCGCGCCGCCCGCCACGCTCGGCCAGGTTCAGCAGCCACCAGAACAGGCCCAGCGCCAGCGGCACCACGAAGGGCTCCGGCCGGTAGACGTGGGCGAACTGGATCGCCCCGACACTGCACGCCGCCAGGGCAGCAGCCAGCAGGCCCACCCGCGCGCCGAACAGGCGTCGGCCCAACAGGAACAGCAGCCCCACGGTGCCCGCATCGGCCAGGGCCGCCAGCGTCCGGCCCGCCGTGGCCAGGTCCTGCAGGCGCACCTGGTCCATGAACGCCTCGAGCACGAAGCGCACGGCCACCAGCACGTAGATCAGCACCGAGCCCAGGGGGAACCAGTGGGGGTTCAGGGGACTCGCGTCCGGGTCCAGGAACGTGGACGGGGAGGGCCAGCCCGGCGTGTCCAACGGGAAGTCCCGGTTGGCGTCCGCCCTCCAGTTGGGCGTGTCGGTGAGCGTGTCGTACATCTGCTCGGCGCGCAGGTAGATGGACCGCTCGTCGGGATGGAAGAAGTGCCCGCCGTCCCAGTCCAGGCCCGGCAGGCGCAGCGCCAGCGCTAGGAGCACCAGCGCCAACGCCGCCAGGGCGGGCCAGCGCTGGCGCGGTGGGAGAGGGAGACGGACGCGGTTGGGCTGCATGGCGCGCCCATTCTAGCCGCCGGGCCCGCCGGACAAGCCCCTTCCCGTGTGCGAGAAAGCGAGAGGGCGGCGCCTGAGCGCCGCCCCTCGTCCGCATCGGTGTACCGGAGGGCTAGAAGCCCTTGGAGGCCATGAAGGCGGCCAGGTCCGACGTGCGGCAGGAGTAGCCCCACTCGTTGTCGTACCAGCCGAAGATCTTCACCATGTCGTCCTGCATCACCATGGTGGCCAGAGCGTCGAAGATGCAGGAGGCCGGGTTCATCTTGATGTCCGAGGAGACGATGGGGTCCTCGGTGTAGGCGAGGATGCCCTCCAGGTTCGTCTCGGACGCCTTCTTGAACGCCGCGTTCACCTCGTCGGCCGTGACCTTGCGGCCCAGGTCCGCGGTGAAGTCGGTGATGGAGCCCGTGGAGACGGGTACCCGCAGCGCGGTGCCGTGGATCTTGCCGTTCAGCTCCGGGATCACCACACCCACCACCTTGGCCGCGCCGGTGGAGGTGGGGATGATGTTCTGCGCGGCAGCGCGGGCGCGGCGCAGGTCGGGGTGGGTCTGGTCGAGGATCTGCTGGTCGTTGGTGTAGGCGTGCACCGTGGTCATCAGGCCGTGGCGGATGCCGAAGGCATCGTTGAGCACCTTCACCATCTGGGCCACGCAGTTGGTGGTGCAGGAGGCGTTGGAGACCACGTGGTGCTTGGACTTGTCGTACTGGTCGGCGTTGACGCCCAGTACCAGAGTCTTGTCCTCGTTGGTGGCGGGCGCGGAGATGATGACCTTCTTGGCGCCGCCCTCGATGTGCGCGGCGGCCTTCTCGGCGTTGGTGAAGATACCCGTGGACTCCACCACCAGGTCCACGCCCAGATCGCCCCACGGCAACTTGGCCGGGTCGCGCTCGGAGAGCGACTTGATGGTGCGCCCATCGATGGAGATGGACCCCTCACCCGCCTTCACCTCGCCACGGTAGACGCCGTAGTTGGTGTCGTACTTGAACAGGTGGGCGTTGGTGGTGGTGCTGGCCAGGTCGTTGACCGCCACCACCTCCAGCTCGTCCGGGTGCCGCTCCAGGGTTGCCCGCAGCACCTGACGGCCGATGCGGCCGAAGCCGTTGATGCCGATGCGCGTGGTCATTCGCTCTCCTCCAGGGTTGTTCGTGGCGCCGCTCACCGGCGGGCGTCCCATGCTAGCGCCCCCTCGGGGGCGAATCAACGCAACCTTTCCGGCTAACGGCCACCCAGTCGGGCGAAGGGCGCTCCGCCCGCGTACCGGGCGTCGGCCCCCAACTCATCCTCGATGCGCAGCAGCCGGTTGTACTTGGCCACCCGCTCCGAGCGCGCCGGGGCGCCGGTTTTGATCTGCCCCGCGCCCACGGCCACGGCCAGGTCCGCGATGGTGGTGTCCTCCGTCTCGCCGGAACGGTGGGAGATCACCGCGCTCCATCCCGCGCCCTGAGCCATGGCGATGGCCTCCAGCGTCTCGGTGAGGGTGCCGATCTGGTTCAGCTTGACCAGGACGGAATTCCCTGCCCCGTCCCGGATGCCGCGGGCGATGCGCTCCGTGTTGGTGGTGAACAGGTCGTCGCCCACCAACTGCACGCGCCCGCCCAGGCGCTGGGTGAGGAGGGACCAACCCTCCCAGTCGTCCTCGAACAGGCCGTCCTCGATGGAGACGATGGGGTAGCGGGAGACCCAGTCCTCGTAGTAGTCCACCATCTCAGCGCTGGTGAGGGTGCGCCCCTCGCGCTCCAGCCGGTAGCGCCCGTCCTGGTAGAGCTCGGAGGAGGCCACGTCCAGCGCCAGCGCTATCTGCGCGCCCGGCTCGTAGCCCGCTTTGGCGATGGCCTCCACCAGCAGCTCCAGCGCCGCCTCGTTGGTGGGCAGGGAGGGGGCAACGCCACCCTCATCGCCCACGTTGGTGGACTTGCCCGCCTTGGCCACGATGCCCCGCAGCGCCTGGTACACCTCGGCTCCTGCCCGCAGCGCCTCTTCGAAGGAGGTGAAGCCCAGGGGCATCACCATGAACTCCTGAAAGTCCGTGGAGTCCATGGCGTGCTTGCCGCCGTTGAGCACGTTGAGCATGGGCGTGGGCAGCAGCGGCGCTGCCGTGGCCAGGGTGCGATAGAGCGGTTGGCGCAGCGAGGCCGCGTTGGCGTGGGCCGTGGCGAGGGACACGGCCAGGGTGGCGTTGGCGCCCAGGGACGACTTATCCGGCGTGCCATCCAGCGTCAGCATGGCCCGGTCCACCGCCCCCTGGTCGGCGGCATCAAGCCCCCGCACCACCGGGGCGATCTGTTCCCGGATGTTCTTCACCGCCTGCTGGGTGCCCTTGCCGCCGTAGCGGGCCGCATCGCCGTCGCGCAGCTCCAGCGCCTCGTGGGAGCCGGTGCTGGCCCCGGACGGAACCGCCGCCCAGCCACGCGCGCCGTCTTCCAGCCCCACCACGGCTTCCACCGTGGGCAGGCCGCGCGAGTCGAGTATCTCCCTGGCGTGGATGTCGGTGATACGCGCCATGTCTGTTGTGCTCCTTCTGGGTGCGGCCGGGGCCGCGGGTTGGGTGTTCCTAATGCAGCCGGGTGCGCTCGCGCGCATCCCGCTGGTGGGCCGCTTCGATGGCCCGCTCCACCGCCTCTGCGGGGGTGTTGGCATGCACCACCTGCAGGGGGAGATCGTCGCGTTGGGGAAGCTGCCAGGTCGCCAGGCCGATGACGGGGATGCCATCCCCGAGGGCGTGGCCGATCTCTGAGAGGGTGCCGTAGGCCCCGTCAACGGCGATGACCGCGCGCCCGGTCTTGACCACGATGACGTTGCGGGCATACCCCATGCCGGTGACGATGGGGATGTCCACGTGTCCGTTGGCGGAGAAGGGGTCGTTGCCAGGCAGGATGCCGATGGTGGTGCCCCCTGCCTCCTTGGCTCCACGGCACACCGCCTCCATCACCCCGCCTCCGGCGCCGCACACCACCATGGCGCCGCGGCGGGCCAGCTCACGTCCCACCTCCTCGGCCAGCGCGATGGCGCTGGCGGGCGGCGCACCTGCGCCGATGACGGCGATGATGAGCGGACGCCCGTTGGCGTCCGCGAGGGGGGGTGGTGTGGGGGCTGGATCACTGCTCATGGCACGCCCGCGCAGGGCACCGGCATTCTAGCAGAGCCCGCTCGCCCTGCCACGGGTGATGCTAGGTGCCCAGGAACGGGCCCAGGGCATTGGTGGCGGCATCTATCCAGCCCGCCAGCGGGCCGGGGTAGACGCCCACCGCGATGGTGCCCGCCAGCAGCGCCCAGGCCAGGGCTGCGCTCACGGGGCTCAGGGCCAATCGCCCGGCCAGCGGGCTGCCTGCCTCGGCCTTATCCACGTACATGGCGCGCACGATGCGCAGGTAGTAGTAGAGCGAGACGAGTGAGGCAAGCACCGCCACAGCCACCAGCCACAGCAGGCCCTCCTGGGCAGCCGCCGTGAACAGGGCGAACTTGGTGATGAACCCCGCGAAGATGGGCAGCCCCGCCAGCGAGAAGAGCGCGGCGGTGAGCACCATGGCCGAGAAGGGGGAGGCCGAGGCCAGCCCCGCGTAGCCGGCGATGGACTCGCGCCCCGCGCGCACCTCCACCATGGAGACCACGGTGAAGGCCGCCAGGTTGGTGAAGGCATACCCTGCCAGGTGCAGGGCGATGGCATTCGCCGAGCCCTCGGACAGCGCCGCCAGGCCCACCAGAACGAAGCCCACCTGGGTGATGGATGAGTAGGCCAGCAGCCGCTTCACGTTGGTCTGCGCCATGGCCGTGAGCGTCCCCACCGTCATGGTGAGTACCGCCAGCACCACCAGCGCCACCTGCCAATGCTCCTGGTAGCCCATGGCCCCCTCGGCCAGGAACCGGATCACCAGGGCCACGGTGGCGGACTTGGAGAGCACGCTGATCAGCGCCGTCACGGGCGTGGGAGCGCCTTCGTACACGTCGGGGGTCCACAGGTGGAAGGGCACGGCGGAGAGCTTGAAGCCCAGGCCCGCCACCAGCAAGGCGAAGCCCACGATGGGCACAGGAGCCCACACCTGGTCCAGCAGCCCCTCCAGGTAACGGAACGCCGTCTGGCCCGTCGCCCCGTACAGCAGGGAGATGCCAAAGAGCATCACCGCTGAGGAGACGG
Source organism: Candidatus Australimonas brisbanensis (assembly GCA_038147155.1). Classification (GTDB taxonomy): domain Bacteria; phylum Chloroflexota; class Dehalococcoidia; order Lucifugimonadales; family Australimonadaceae; genus Australimonas; species Australimonas brisbanensis. Next base: position 18,453 of record JAYQTA010000009.1, on the reverse strand, counting down.
CACCCAGCAGTACGTACTTGGTCACGGCCTCCGCCGAGCGCCTATCGCCCCGGCCCAGCCCCACCAGCACGTAGAGGGCGAAGGAGAGCAGTTCGATGGAGATGTAGGCGGTGAGCAGTTCCCCCGCCGAGGCCATGAGGCCCGCGCCCAGCACCGCGAGCACCACCAGCGCGTGGAACTCGCCAGGGTGGCGCATCTTGGCGCCCACGTACTCCTGCGACATCCAGCTCACCGCGATACCCGTGCCCAGGAACAGCACCTTGAACAGCAGGGCGAACCGGTCGGTGAAGAGGAGCTGCTCGTACAGGAACCCGGTGTTCTCGCGCGCGGTGAGCAACGTCACCGCCAGCACCAGCGCCATGCCCACGGTGGCGATGATCGCCGCCACATCGGAGCGCCGACGCAGCAATGCCTGGGGCAGCACCATGTCCACCACCAGCACCGCCAGGGCGAGACCCGCCAGCAGGAATTCGGGGAGAAGGATGGAGAAGTCGGTGTGCATCGCCTAGCCCCCGATCCCCGCGAGCACCGCCGCCACGCCCGGACGCAGCACGTCCAGGAAGGGGGCGGGGAAGATGCCCACCGCCACCACCGGCACCACCAGCGTTGCGGCGGCTATTCCCTCGCGCAGGTTCAGATCCCGCAGGTTGTCCCACTGCTTGTCCGGCGTGCCGAAGAACACCCGGCCCACCAGCCGCAGGATGTACACGGCGGTGATGGCGGCTCCCGCGATGCCGATGGCCCCCAGCACCGGTTCGGTGCGGAAGGCGCCGATGAACACCAGCACCTCGGCCACGAACCCGGACAGGCCCGGCAACCCCAGCGAGGCGAGGCCCGCCAGGATGAACAGACCCGACGCCCAGCCCATGCGGGAGGCGAGGCCGTTGAGCACCAGCGAGTCACGGGTGTGCGAGCGCTCGTAGATCGCCCCCACCAGGGTGAAGAAGAGAGCCGTCATCACCCCGTGGGAGAACATCTGGAGCGATGCCCCGGTGAACCCCACGCTGTCCAGGGTGCCCAGGCCCATGAGCACGTAGCCCATGTGGCTCACGCTGGAGTAGCCGATGACGTACTTGAGGTCCGTCTGTGCCAAGGCCGAGACCGCTCCGTACACCACATTGATGGTGCCGATGATGAACAGCACCAGCGACCAGTCGTCCATGCCCTGGGGCAGCAGCTGCATCCCCACCCGGATGATGCCGAAGGCACCCAGCTTCATCAGGACGCCCGCGTGGAGCATGCTCACCGAGGTGGGTGCACTGACGTGGCCGTCAGGCGACCAGGTGTGGAAGGGCCACATGCCGGCCAGCAGGCCGAAGCCGACCATCACCAGCGGGAAGACCCACCGCTGGAAGCCGGCGTCCAATCGCCCATCCGCCGCCGCCTGGGCGAGCACGGCGATGTCGAAGGTGCCCGCGTCCGCTTGGACGTAGATGGCGATGATGCCGATCCATACCAGCACGCTGGCGGCGACGATCATCAGCACCAACTTGAGCGCGGCGTACTCCTTGGTGCGAGAGAAGGTGGGGAAGACCGAGCTCGAGCCCCAGATGGCGATGAGCAGGTACATGGGGACGATGGCGAGTTCGTAGAAGAAGAAGAAGAAGAACAGATCCGTGGAGACGAAGGTGCCGTACACCCCCGCCACCAGCAGGTTCAGCAAGACGTAATAGGCCTTGGGGTCCTCGTCGCGGTTGGCCGCGACGACGGCACCCGCGAAGGTGACGATGCCGGTGAGCAGCACCATCAGCGCCGCGATGCCATCCACCCCCAGCCGGAAGTCGATGCCCAGGCCCGCGAACCACGGGTACACCCGCACCAGCTGGAAGCCGCCCACCGCCTCGTCGTAGGCGAGGAACGCATAGAGCGAGCCCACCAGCGCCAGCGCGCCGGAGGCGATGCCCACGGTGCGGATCAGCGCACGCCCCTTCGCGGGCAGGAACACCAGCACCAGCGCGGTGAGCATCGGCAGGTAGATCAGCGATTCGAGGACGTGGCGCTCGAAGTAGCTCATGCGCTAAGCCCCCAACCACAGCAGCAGGGCGAGCGCCACTGCGCCCGCCGCCACCGCCAGGCCATAGTCGGCGAAGAAGCCGGACACGTGCATCCGCAGCCGGGTGCCCACGGCCAGGGTCGCCACCCCCGGCCCGTCCATGCCCACATCGTTCACCCAGCGCCGGTCGAAGGCGGCGATGACCCGCCCGGCGGCCAGCACCACCCGGTCCACCAGCCACTGGTAGGCCGGGTCCAGGTAGTAGCGATTCTCCAGCAGGCGCGCCAGCGCGCCGAAGCGGGAACGCAGCGCCTCCACGCGCCCCGGTGCCCGGTCGTACAGCCACCAGCCCAGCCCCAGCCCGGCCAGGGCCAGGACGATGCCCACGGGCATCCACACCGGGTCTGCCTTGAAGGAGTGGGGGCCGTGGGCGGCATCGAACAGAAACGAACCCACCCCGTCGAAACCCAACGGCAGGGCCACCAGCCCCACCAGCACCGTGCAGACCGCCAGCAGCGCCAGCGGGCCCTTCATCACCCAGCCCGACTCGTGGGCATGGGCGGCGTCGGCGCGGTGCTCACCGAACAAGGCGACCCGCACCGCGCGGGCCATGTACAGGGCTGAGAGGACGATGGCGATGAGGAAGCCCACCAGGAACACCGGGTTCAGTCCGTTGGCCACCGCCACCAGTATCTCGTCCTTGCTCCAGAAGGCCGCCAGCGGCGGCACGCCGGAGAGCGCCAGCGCGCCCAGCACGAAGGCGGTGCCGGTCACGGGCATGCGGCGGGCCAGCCCGCCCATGCGGCGGATGTCCGTCTCATCGTGCAGGGCGTGCATCACCGAACCCGCGGCCAGGAACAGCATCGCCTTGGACACGCCGTGGGTGAGCAGGTGGAACGTGGCCGCCGTGTAGCCGCCCGCGCCCAGCGCCAGGAACATGAAGCCCAGGTGGCTCATGGTGGAGAAGGCGAGGATGCGCTTGAGGTCCGTTGCGGCCAGGGCCATGCTCGCGCCCATGAGGCCGGAGAGGAGACCCACGCTGGCCACGGTGAGCCGGGCAGCCTCGCTCGCCTCGTAGAGAGGGAGCAACCGCGCCACCAGGAACACCCCCGCCGTCACCATGGTGGCGGCGTGGATCAGCGCGCTGACCGGGGTGGGGCCCTCCATGGCATCAGGCAGCCAGACGAAGAGAGGGAACTGGGCGCTCTTGCCCACGGCCCCCGCGAACAGCAGCAACGCCACCAGCGTGGTGATGCCCGAGGAGAGCTCTCCGTGCTCCACCATCTCCAGGTTGGCGGAGATGTCGAAGGTGCCGGTGTGGGCCACCAGCAGCGCGATGCCGATCAGCAGGCCCACATCGCCGATGCGCGTGGTGATGAACGCCTTCTTGGCTGCGCCCACCGCACTGGGGCGCTCGTACCAGAAGCCGATGAGCAGGTAGGAGCACAGCCCCACCAGCTCCCACGCCACGTACAGCAGGATCAGGTTGTCCGCCAGCACCAGGGTGAGCATGGAGGCCGTGAACAGCGAGTGCGCCGCGTAGTACCAACCGATGCGCGGATCGTCCGCCACGTGGGAGCCCCGGCGGCCCTTCACCTCATGGCGCATGTAGCCCAGGGAGTAGACCTGCACCAGCACCGAGACGAAGGTCACCAGCAGCAGCATCGCCACCGTGAGCGGGTCCACCAGGGTGCCCCAGCCCATGAAGAGGGGGCCCGCGCTGAACCACTCGCGGGGAAAGTGGTAGGGGCCCACGCCCCGTCCCACCAGATCGAACAGCACGGGCCAGGCGGCGAGGAAAGCCGCAATCACCGCCGCCACCGCCAGCCACTTGCCCTGGCCGGGCAGAAAGCGCCGGAAGAGGGCGAGCGCCACGAAGGCGCCGAGGGGGAAGAGCGGGATGAGCCAGGCGTTCTCCATGCTAACCCCGCATCCCTCGGATGGCGTCAACGTCTGCCGTCCCGCGCGAGCGGAACAGGCGCAGCACCACCGCCAGCGCCAGGCCCACCTCGGCGGCGGCCAGGGTGATGATGAAGATGGCGATGACCTGCCCCGTGGCGATGGGGATGTCCCGGTAGGCCGCGAAGGCCACCAGGTTCACGTTCACCGCGTTGAGCATCAACTCCACGCCCATGAGCACCAGCACGGCGTTGCGCCGCGCCAACACCCCGTACAGGCCCAGGCTGAAGAGGGCGGCCGCCAGCAACTGGAAGTGCAGCAGCGTCATCGGCTCCCTCCCCTGCCCGTCCCGGGGCGCACGTGACGCGGCGGAGCGCCCTCGGGGCTGGCCATGTCCTCGATGCGGCCCGCCCGACCGATGACGATGGCGCCCACCACGGCGATCAGCAGCACCAGGGAGGCCACCTCGAAGGGGATGGCCCACTCCTCGAAGAGGGTGCGGCCCAGCGTCTCCAAGCTTATGCCGGTGCGCTCGGCGCTGTTCAGCCGCTCCACGTCCAGCAACGAGACCGTCGCCAGCAGGGCGAACACCCCACCCGAGACGCCCGCTGCGATGGGCCAGCGCACGTGCTCGGCCTGCTCCTCGTGGGCGGAGCGGCGCGTGAGCATCAGAGCGAAGAGGATCACCATGGTCACGGCGCCACCGTAGATCAGCAACTGCACCAGGGCCAGGAACTCGGCGTAGAGCAGCACGAACACCGCCGCCACGCCCAGCATGGCCACCAGCAGGTAGACGGCGGCGTGCACCACGTTGTTCACCGTCACCACGCCCACGGCGCCGCCCACCGAGAGGACGGCTGCGATGGTGAAGAGCACCAGCTCCATGGCTACTCCTCCCCTTCCGGCGTGGGCTGGGCGTCGCCCGCAGGCTTGGCCGCAGCGGCAGCAGCCTTGGCGGCGGCGGCCTGCTTGGCCTTCTCCAGCGCCACGCCCGCCACGTTCTTCTCCGGGTTCTTGGCGCTCCAACCCGTCTCGGCCATGTACCGGCGGCCCTGGGAGAGCAGGATCGTCAGGTCCGCGCGCGCACCGGCGCGGGCATAGGAGGCCAGCTCGTGCTCGTGGGACATCTCGATGGCGTCCAGCGCGCACACCTCGGCACACACCCCGCACAGGATGCAGCGGTTCAGGTTGATGGAGAAGTTCTCGATGATCTTGCGCCGGTGGCTGGAGCCCTCGGCGAAGTGGGGGTTGTCGTGCATCTGGGCGGACATGCACTGGGTGGGGCACTCGCGCACGCACACCATGCAGCCCGTGCAGAAGGGCTCGTCGGCGGTCTCGTCCCACAGCAGGGCGGGGAAGCCCATGTACCGCTCCTGCACCGCCAGGTGCCTGTCCGGGTACTGGGCCGTCACCGTGCGCCGGAAGAGCCAGCGGAAGGAGGTGGCCAGGCCACGCAGCGATGCCCTCATGCCTCCTCCTCCGCGCTCGCACCGTCAGCACCCGCCGCAGCCCGTGCAGGCCGGGGCTGCGCAGCGACGGCGACGGCGCCCGCGCGCAATCGCGCCGCGTACGCGCTGGCCGGGCGACCCTGACCGCGCATCTGGAGCGCGATGGGTACCGCCAGCAGCCCCACCGACAGGAGCGTGAGCGTCCAGGCGGGCCAGCCGTAGAACTGCTGCACCGCCGTCGCCAGGATGGACGCGAAGGAGAGAGGTAGCAGCACCTTCCAGCCCAGCCCCATCAGCTGGTCCAAGCGCAGGCGCGGGTAGGTGGCCCGGCCCCAGAAGATCACCGCCACCACAAGGTAGGTCTTGGCGAGCATCACCGCGACGGCGGCCCCGAAGGGCAGGTCGCCGAAGGGCCAGCGCCAGCCGCCCAGGAACAGCAGCGCCGCCAGCGCGCCGACCAGGAAGGTGTTCAGGTACTCGGCCAGCAGCATCACCGCCCAGTGGGCGCCGGAGTACTCGACGAAGGGCCCACCCACCAGCTCCGACTCGGCGAAGTAGATGTCGAAGGGGGTGCGGCCGACCTCGGCGAGGCCCGCCACCAGGAAGACGGCGAAGGCTGCGGGCAGCAGCGCGATGTAGGGCACGCCGTCCTGCAGGGCCACCACGTCCTCGAAGCGCATGCTCCCCGCCAGCACCACCACGCCCAGGATGGCCATGATGAGCGGTATCTCGTAGGAGACCATCTGCGCGGCGGAGCGGATGCCGCCCAGCACCGCGTACTTGGAGTGGGACGACCACCCCGCCAGCACCAGCCCCACGATGGACAGCACCGAGATGGACACGAAGAAGAAGATGCCCAGGTCCAGCGAACGCACCACCAGCGTGGGGCCCAGGGGCACCGTGAGCCAGACCATCAGCCCCGGCACCATGATGAGCAGCGGCGAGGCGAAGAAGATGAGCTTGGAGGCCTCGCCCGGAGCGACGTCCTCCTTGAAGAGCAGCTTTCCAGCGTCCGCCACGGGCTGGAGCAGCCCGAAGGGGCCGACGCGCGTGGGGCCGGGGCGCCCCTGCATGCGGCCCAGCTCCTTGCGCTCCAGCCACACCAGCGACATGCCCGCCACCGCCAGCAGCGTCACCAGCGCCAGCAGGGCAACGGCGAACTGCACCAGCGTGAGGGCCGTCAGTTCCTGGGGCGCACCCAGCCAGCGGGTGACGAAGACGAAGCCGCCGAACACTGCGGCGACGCCCACGGCGATGACGGCCAACAGCACCAGCTGCGCGGGTCGGGAGGCCATCAGCGGTCCACCTCCCCCAGCACGATGTCCAGGGAGCCCAGGATGGAGACGGCGTCGGCGACGTACGCGCCCTCCATCATGGGCTTGAGGCCCACCAGGTTGCAGAAGGACGGCGGGCGCACCTTCACCCGGTAGGGCTTGTCGGTGCCGTCGCTCACCAGCAGCACGCCGATGTCACCGCGTGGGTTCTCGGAGTGGACGTACACCTCGCCCCGCGGCGGACGGGCGATGCGCCGGCCAGCGGCCCGGATGGGCCCGGCCTCCATCTGCTCCAGGCACTGGGCCACCATGGAGATGGACTCGTGGCACTCCAGTAGACGGCAGTAGTAGCGGTCCCAGCAGTCCCCCGCCTGCCCCACGGGCACCTTGAACGCTAGGTACGGGTAGACCTCGTAGGGGTGGTCCTTGCGCACGTCGTAGGCGACGCCCGACCCGCGCAGCGAGGGGCCCGAGAGCCCGCAGGCCAGTGCCGTGGGCCCGTCGATGATGCCCACGCCCTTGGTGCGGGCGAGGAACACCTCGTTGAGCGAGAGGAGCCGGTCGATCTCCTCCACCCCGGCGCGCAATTGGTCCAGTAACTCGCGCACACGGGGCTCGAAGTCCGCCGGGGCGTCCTCCTTCAGCCCGCCGATGCGCAGGTAGTTGTGCATCATGCGCGCGCCGGTGGTCGCCTCGAAGAGCGCCTGGATGCGCTCGCGCTCGCGGAAGGCGTACATGATGGGCGTGATGGCGCCCAGGTCGATGGCGTAGGTGCCCAGGAACAGCAGGTGGGAGGCGATGCGGTTCAGCTCCGCCAGGATCACACGGATGTAGGAGGCGCGCTCCGGCACCTCGATGTCCATGAGCCGCTCGGCGGCGCGCACGAAGGCCAGCTCGTTGTTGATGTTGGAGACGTAGTCCATCCGGTCGAACAGGGTGATGACCTGCCCGTAGGACTCGCCCTCGCACAGCTTCTCGCTGCCGCGATGCAGGTAGCCGATGTGCGGGATGACGTCCATCACCTCCTCGCCGTCGAGGGCGAGAACCATGCGGAAGACGCCGTGGGTGGCCGGGTGCTGCGGCCCCATGTTCAGCATCATGTCCAGGGTGTCGGTGTGTTGCGGGGTGGTCATCCCTACCACTCCTGGTAGTCGTTGAAGGGATAGGAGCGCAGGCCCGGGTGGCCCTCGAACCCCTCGTACAGCAGCAGGGGACTCAGGTCCGGGTTGCCCTCGAACACCACGCCGAACAGGTCGTGCGTCTCGCGCTCGAACCACCCGGCCGCCGTCCACAGTCCCGTGAGGGAGGGCAGCGTGGGGGCCTCGGGAGGCACGTCCACCTTCACCTGGCCCTTGTGACCCTTGGTGGCGGAGAGGAAGAAGTAGTTCACCTCGATGCGCTCGGTGTAGTCCACCGCGGCGATCAGGTGGAGCATCTCGGCCCCGAACGCCCCCTCGCGCAGGCGCCCGGCCACGGCGAGCAGGTGCTCGGGCGCAACACGCACCCACGGCACATCGTGCCCGCCACCGGAGTCGATGGCGTTGGTGCCTGCCGCCTGGGCCAGCAGCTTGGCCGAGGCCTGCCCGCGCGCGTCCAGCACCTGCGGGGCGTCGGCCACGGGCGGGCCGTGGCGGGCGGGGCGCTCCGCGGGCGCCTGCTCGGCGCTCGCCTGCGGTTCCTGCTCACTCATCAGCCCTGCTTCTCCCGCGCGTCGCGCTTGATCTTCTCCTGGAGCTTGAGGATGCCGTCCATCAGCGCCTCGGGGCGCGGCGGACAGCCGGGGATGTAGATGTCCACGGGGATCAGCTGGTCCACGCCCATCACCACCGAGTAGGAGCGGTAGTAGGGCCCGCCGGAGGTGGCGCAGGTGCCCATGGCGATGACCCACTTGGGGTCGGGCATCTGCTCATACAGCAGCTTGATGGGCTCGGCCATCTTCTTCACAACGGTGCCGGCCACGATCATCACGTCGGCGTGGCGCGGCGAGGGCCACGTCACCACGCCGAAGCGGTCGAAGTCGTGGTGGGCATTGTGCGTGGAGATCATCTCGATGGCGCAGCACGCCAGCCCGAAGGTGAGGGTGAAGAGGGAGTTGGAGCGCGCGCGCGCAGAGAGCTCGTCCAGGGTGGTCAGCACCACGCCGGGCACCACGGAGCGCACTCGCGCGGGGGCGGGGTGGTTGCCCACCCCCGTGGAGACACCACCGTTCTCCGGGGAGTCGAAGAAGCGTCCGCCCTTCTCCCGGTGCCAGGTCATGGGCACGGCGCCGGACGGGGCCTGCTGATGGGGGTCTAGCGCCATTGGAGAGCCCCCTTGCGCCAGGCGTAGGCCACCGCGAACAGCAGGATCGCGATGAACAGCACCATGGCGTAGAAGACGTAGTCCGCGGCCTGGAGGAACACCACCGCCCACGGGAACAGGAACACCACCTCCACGTCGAACACCAGGAAGAGCAGCGCGAACACGTAGTAGCGCACGTGCAGCTGCGTCCATCCCAGGTGGGAGGGGAGGATGCCGGACTCGTAGGGGATGCCCTTCTCCACGGAGGGGCGGCGAGGGGAGAGCAGCCAGGAGGCGACGAGCATGAGGCCCATGGCCACGGTGCCGACGATGGCAGCCAGCGCCACCGCCGTCCAGTTTACGGTATACCCGTCCATGCGCACTCCCGTCGGCTGCTCGGACTATCCTCTACGCGAGCCGTGGCCGTGTCAACGCGCTCCGGGAGCGGCTACACGGCGCCCTGGCCGCCGTCCCCCGCCATGATTGTGCCCATGTCCTTGTCGCCCCGCCCCGACAGGCACACCAGCACGGACTGGTCGGCCCGCAGCGTGGGTGCCAGGGTGCGCACGGTGTAGGCGATGGCGTGGGAGCTCTCCAGAGCGGGGATGATGCCCTCCAACCGGCAGGTGAGCTTGAAGGCCTCCACGGCTTCGACATCGGTGATGCTCACGTACTCCGCCCGCCCCGCATCCCGCAGCCACGCGTGCTCGGGCCCCACGCCGGGGTAGTCGAGCCCAGCGGAGATGGAATGGGTCTCGATGATCTGCCCGTCGGCGTCCTGCAGGATGTAGCTCATGGCGCCGTGGAGCACGCCGGGGCGCCCGCCCACGATGCTGGCCGCATGGTGGCCCGTGGACACGCCCTCCCCGCCCGCCTCCACGCCCACCAGGCGCACCCCCGCATCGGCGATGAACGGGTGGAAGAGGCCCATGGAGTTGGAGCCGCCGCCCACGCAGGCGACGGCCACGTCAGGCAGCGCGCCGGTGGTTTCCAGCATCTGCGCGCGCGCCTCGCTTCCCAGCACCGTCTGTAGGTCGCGCACCATCATGGGGTAGGGGTGCGGGCCCACCACCGAACCGATGATGTAGTGGGTGTCGGCCACGTTGGTCACCCAGTCACGGATCGTCTCGGAGACGGCCTCCTTGAGCGTGCGCGTGCCCGCCGTCACCCCCCGCACCTCGGCCCCCAGCATGCGCATGCGGAACACGTTGGGCTCCTGGCGGCGCATGTCCTCGGTGCCCATGTACACCACACAGTCCAGCCCCAGCATGGCGCACACCGTCGCCGTCGCCACCCCGTGCTGGCCCGCGCCCGTCTCGGCCACGATGCGCTTCTTGCCCATGCGCACCGCCAGCAGCGCCTGGCCCAGCGCGTTGTTGATCTTGTGCGCCCCGGTGTGGGCCAGGTCCTCACGCTTGAGGTAGATCTGCGCCCCACCCGCCTCGGCGGTGAGCCGCTTCGCGTGGTAGAGCGGGGTGGGCCGCCCCACGTAGGTGCGCAGCAGCCCCGCCAGCTCGGCCTCGAAGGCGGGGTCGGAGCGCGCGGCCCGGTAGGCGGCCTCCAGCTCCGCCAGCGCTGCCATCAGCGTCTCCGGCACGTACTGGCCGCCGTAGGCCCCGAAGCGCCCGTGCGCGTCCGGCAGGGGGGCGTTGGTGGTGCTCATGGGCGGCTCCTCGCGAAGAGGCGGCGCAGTCCGCGCGGGGCGCGCGCGGCGTCCGCCTCGCGGACCGCTCGCACGAAGTCCCACACCCTGGCCGGGTCCTTCTCTCCGTCCGTCTCCACGCCCGAGGAGGTATCCACCCCCCATGGGCGCACGGCGCGCACCGCCTCGCCCACGTTCTCCGGCGTGAGGCCACCCGCCAGGGTGAGGTCGAAGGCCTGGGCCAACTCACCGGCGATGCCCCAGTCGAAACGCTGGCCCGTGCCGCCGTACTCGCCCGCCAACTTGGTATCGAGGACGATGCGGTGGCCCGCCAGGCGGTGCCGCTGCTGGAGCGTCATGATGCGCGGGAGCTGCGCCTGGACCGGCACCTGCGGGTCCACGCTCACCACCTTGGCTATGGTCACGGGGCGCAGCCCGGAGGCGTAGCCCATGCCCTCCGCCCCGCACAGCTGCACCCCCGTGAGGCCCAGGGCGTCCACGGCGGTGTTCACGTCATCGGCGGGTTGGTCGGCGAAGAGGCCCCACAGCTCCGGCATGCGCCCACCCACCGCGGCGCGCACCTGGTCCAGCACGCCCGCGGCCTGGGTGATGGTCAGACGCCTGCGCGCTGAGGGGACGAACACCAGCCCCACCGCATCCACCCCCGCCTCCACGGCGGCAATGAGCGGCTCGGCGGTCTGGAAGCCGCATATCTTCACGTGGGTCATGCTCTCTCCACTCCTGGGGCGCGCTAGACGCCCGCCAGCTCCCGCACCCGGGCGGCGAGGTCGGGCGCGGTCATCAGCGCCTCCCCCACCAGTATCGCGTTGACTCCCGCCGCCTTCAGCGGGCGCACGTCCTCGGCCGAGTGGATGCCGCTCTCGGCCACCACCATCCTATCGGGGGGAATCAGAGGCCGCAGCCGCAGCGCCAGGCCCATGTCCATGGTGAAGGTCTTCAGGTCCCGGTGGTTGATGCCGATGATCTCGGCTCCCGCCCCCAGCGCCGTCTCCAGCTCGGCCTCGGAATGCACCTCCACCAGCGTCTGGAGCCAGATGCCCTGGGCGGCGGCCATCATCTCGGCCAGCTGCGCGGGCTCCAGCATCGCCACGATGAGCAGCGCCGCGTCGGCGCCCGCGGCGCGCGCCTCGTAGAGCTGGTAGGGGTCGTACAGGAAGTCCTTGCGCAGCACCGGCAGCCCCTCGGGGGCAACGGCGGCCTTCACGGCGCGCAGGTGCTCCAGCGAGCCCTGGAAGTGGTCCACCTCGGTGAGCACCGAGACGGCGGCCGCCCCATTCTCCGCGTACAGGCGCGCCTGGGCCACGGGGTCGAAGTGCGGGGCGATGAGCCCCTTGGAGGGGGAGGCCTTCTTCACCTCGGCGATGAGCCGGACCCTCTCCCCCCACAGCGCACCCGAGAGGTTCAGCGGGAAGTCCGCCTCCTTGATGGCGGCCTCCAGGGCCGCGAGGGGCGTCTCGCGCCTGTGGCGCGCGACCTCCACGCGCTTGTGCTCCAGGATGGTGTCGAGGATGGTGCCGGTGGCCATGTCTTACCCCGTGTGCGTGTCCTAGTCCAGGCTCTGGCTGAGGGCCGCCAGGCGCTTGAGCAGCGCCAGCGGCTCGCCAGCGTCTATCGCTTCCCTGGCCAGCGCCACGCCCGCGCGCAGGTCAGCCGCCTTGTTGGCCACCACCAGCGCCCCGGCCGCGTTGAGCACCACCGCATCGCGCGGGGCGCACGGCTCGGTGCCCAGCGCGCGCACCAGCATGCCCCTGGCCGCCTCGGCGTCGGGCGCCAGGATGTCGGCCAGCGCGGCGCGGCCCAGACCCGCGTCCTCCGGACTCACGGTGAAGTGGCGCACCTTGCCGTGGTGCACCTCCCACACCTGGGTGGTGGTGGTGATGGACAGTTCGTCCTGGCCGTCGTCCCCGCGCACCACCCAGGAGCGGTGGGTGCCCAGGTTCGCCAGCACGTTGGCCATGGCCTCGGCCTGCCCCTCGAAGCCCACCCCCAGCAGCTGGTGGTCGGCCCCGGCGGGGTTGGTGAGCGGGCCCAGGATGTTGAACACCGTGCGCACGCCCAGCTCGCGCCGCACCGGCCCGGCGAAGCGCATGGCCGGGTGGAAGGCGGGGGCGAACATGAAGCCCATGCCCACCTCCTGGATGCAGCGCGCCACCGACTCGGGCTTGAGCTCCAGCTTCACCCCGTTGGCCTCCAGCACGTCCGCCGTGCCATAGGCGCCGGAGGCCGCCCGGTTGCCGTGCTTGGCTATCTTCGCCCCGCAGGCCGCGGCCACCAGCGCCGCGCCGGTGGAGATGTTGAAGGTGCCCACGCCGTCACCGCCGGTGCCCACCACGTCCACCAGGTGGCCGTCCGTGTGGACGCGCAGCGCTTTCTCCCGCATCACCCGGGCCATGCCGGTGATCTCATCGGGCGTCTCACCCTTGATGCGCAGGGCCACCAGGAACCCGGCGATCTGCGCCGGGGTGGCCTCCCCGCCCATGATCTCGCTCGCGGCGGCGGCGGCCTGCTCCGTGGACAGGTCCTGCCCCGCCATCAGCGCGCGCAGCGCCTCCTGGATCATCACGCCCCTCCTGTGCGGGCCGATGCCCGCTGCTGGCGGCGCGCCAGCGCCGCGAAGGCCCGCACGCCCACCGTCTCATCACCCAGCACCCGCGTTCGCAGCGCTGGAGCGCTCCCTTCCAGGCGCACCTCCACCGTCCGAGGCGCGCTGCGCACCGTGCGGGAGGCCCACGAGAGGCCCCACCCGCCCACCAGCACCGCCGCCACGATGGGGGCCGATGCCGACTCATAGGACAGCTCCGTGCTTGTGAGCAGGAACAGGTTCACCAGCAGCAGCGCACCGGCCACCACCAGCAGCCTGCGTCCCCACACCCGCAGGCGCTCGTCCGGCACGCGGGTGCGGGTGCCACGCACGCGGGTGGCCTCCCGCTCCTCGATGGCGTACCCCTGGGCCGCCAGCACGCCCACCACCGCCGCCGCGAGCGTCTGCGCGTCGGGTGCGGGTGTCTCGCCCTCCCAGCGCAGCGCCAGGGTGTCCGGGGAACTCATGCCGCCACCTCCCTGCCCGCGCCGGAGAGGAAGTTGGCGAGGAGCCGCTTGCCCTCCAGCGTCATGATGGACTCCGGATGGAACTGGATGCCCTCCACGGGGTGCGTCCGGTGCCGCACGCCCATGATGATGCCGCCCGGGGTGCCCGCCGTCACCTCAAGCTCCGCGGGCACCGTCTCGGGCACGATGGCCAGGGAGTGGTAGCGGATCGCCTCGAAGGGTGAGGGCACCCCGGTGAACACCCCGCGCCCGTCGTGGGTGATGGGGCTGGTCTTGCCGTGGACGATCTCACCCGCTCCTGCCACCACCGCCCCATACGCCTCGCCGATGCACTGGTGGCCCAGGCACACGCCCAGCAGGGGGATGTGGGGGCCGAAGCGGCGCACCACGTCCACGCACACACCCGCCTCGGCAGGGGTGCAGGGGCCGGGGGAGAGGACGATGCGCTCCGGGGCCATCTCTTCGATGTCCTCCAGCCCCACGGCATCGTTGCGCTCCACGCGCACGTCGGCGCCCAGTTCGCACAGGTACTGGTAGAGGTTGTAGGTGAAGGAATCGTAGTTGTCTATCAGCAGGATCATCGCGCCCTCCCGGCCATTCTAAGGCCCCGCTCGCTACGCTCGCTCGCCCCGCCCGGCTGACGCCGGGCTCGATGCAAGGGGGACACCCCCTGGGCGCACTTTGTGCGCCGAACTCCAGTCTGCGCGCCCTGCCGGGCCTGATCCCGCTCATTTGGTTCGCTCGATACAGGGGACTCCCCTGCGCGCCTCTCTTTGCTCCGGCAAGCACAGCGGGTTACCCCTCTGCGCCCTGAGCCAGGGCGATGGCGCGCAGCATGGCCCCGGCCTTCTCATAGGTCTCGGCCCGCTCACGCTCCGGGGTGGAGTCGAACACCACCCCACCCCCTGCCTGCAGGTAGGCCGTCCCGTCCTTCACCACCATGGTGCGGATGCCGATGGCGGTGTCCATGTTGCCGGAGAAGGAGAAGTAGCCCACCGCCCCCGCGTACACGCCGCGACGCTCCCCCTCCAGGTCGGCGATGATCTCCATCGCCCGTATCTTGGGCGCGCCGGACACCGTGCCCGCCGGGAAGCAGGCGCGCAGCGCGTCGTAGGGCGAGAGCCCCTCGGCCAGCTCCCCCTGCACGTGGGAGACCAGGTGCATCACGTGGGAGTAGCGCTCCACCTCCATGGTCTGGGTCACGCGCACCGAGCCGGGGCGGGCCACGCGGCCGATGTCGTTACGGCCCAGGTCCAGCAGCATCACGTGCTCGGCCCGCTCCTTCTCATCCGCCAACAGCTCGGCCTCCAGCGCAGCGTCCTCCGCCTCGTTGGCGCCCCTGCGGCGCGTGCCCGCGATGGGGTGGGTGTCCACCACCCCGTCCTCGGCACGCACCAGCATCTCGGGCGAGGCGCCCACCACGTCCACGCCGTCCAGGCGCAGGTAGTACATGTAGGGCGAGGGGTTCACCGCCCGCAGCGCGCGGTACAGGTCGAACGAGGCGGCCCACACGGGCACGGCGAGGCGCTGCGAGGGCACCACCTGGATGATGTCGCCCGCGACGATGTACTCCTTGGCTCGCTCCACCATGGCGTGGTACTCGGCCGTCGTCTTGTTGGAGGCGGGCTGGGGCGCGGCACCCGGCTCGCCCAGGGCGGGCGGAGGCGTGAGGGGGGCGGCCAGGCGGGCGGCCAGCTCGTTCACCCGGGCCACGGCGCCATCATAGGCCCCGGCCACATCGCCCTCGACGTGGGCATGCACCACCAACTTGATGGTGTGCTTGGCGTGGTCGAACACCAGCAGCGAGTCGGTGAGCATGAACACCGACTCCGGCAGCCCATGCGGATCGT
This sequence comes from Candidatus Australimonas brisbanensis, assembly GCA_038147155.1. GTDB lineage: Bacteria > Chloroflexota > Dehalococcoidia > Lucifugimonadales > Australimonadaceae > Australimonas > Australimonas brisbanensis. The sequence continues at coordinate 2,998 of JAYQTA010000009.1, read as the reverse complement.
GGGCGGCCATGGGCACCCGGGGCTCGAAGTAGTGGACGCAGTCGTACGCCAGATACCCCACGGCTCCGCCCGTGAAGCGCGGCAGCCCCGCGACGGCGGCGGGCCGGAACCCGGCCAGGGCCGTCTGCACGCCGGTGAGCGGGTCCGTCTCCCCTCCCGGCTCGCCCCTGCCCGTGCGCAGCACCCGCGCCGGCTCGGTGCCGATGAACGAGTAGCGCGCCAGACGCTCGCCGCCCTCCACGCTCTCCAGCAGGAAGGCATAGGGCCCTCGCGCCACCTTCAGGAAGGCGCTGACGGGCGTCTCCAGGTCGGCCACCACCTCCCGGTAGACGGGGATGAGGTTGGCCCCACCGGCGGCCAGCGCCGCGAACTCCTCACGGCTGGGGTGGTACGTCGCCATCTCGTGCTCCTTGGCCCTGTTCGCGAACAAACGAAAAACCCCGCTCCAAAAGGGGCGGGGCATGCCACGGTGCCACCCTTCTTCGACCCGCCCTCACGGTGCGGGACCTTCTCGACGCCTCGCTGAGGGAACCCCCGGGCGAGAGGTCTGCCGTCTGTATCGGGACGGTCCCGGCGGCGCCTACTTGCCCGGCTGGGCGTTCGGACCGCGGCTCAGGGGCCCATTCATCCGCTGCGCTGGCGCCGGGCTCTCACCTGTCCCCGGATCTCTGTGGCCCCGCCTCGCGGATTACTCCTCCCCGTCAACGCCATCACTATTCGCTAACAGAGAAAGTATCCGGCGCGGGGGAGCGGGCTGTCAAACCACCGGTGTTACAGCTGCGTGAAGAAGGCGCCCACCAGGGCCGCGGCGATAGCCCCCGTCACCACGTAGCGCCCCACGGCCACCAGCGCCGTCTCCGCCAGGAACCCCGCCTGGCCCGACCAGCGCTCCCGCGCGAGCGGTGGAGGGCTGGGCCGGGAAGGGAACCCGGAGGGCTCAGCCACCCCTGCGCCCCTTGGCGGCGGCCTTGGCCTCCTGGAAGAGCCCCTCAATCTCCTCGATCATCCCGTAGTGGCCGGTGTCGTAGAAGGCAAAGGCCCCGTCACGGTAGGTCTCCATGCCCCCGTAGTCCTCGGTGGGCAGCTCGATGCACGCGTTGGCCGCCCGGTCACGGAAGGTGTTGATGGGGTCGCCCCCCTCCTCCACCACCCGCATCTGCTCCTCCAGCATGCGCCGCAGCAGGATGACGCCCTCATCAGAAACGCCCAGCATCTCCTGGGAGCGGTCGGTGATGGCCCCCTGCTCGTGCCAGGCCACGAAGTCCTGGCCCAGGATGAAGTCGGGCTCGGCCATCAGCGGCACGTCGAACAGCGGCACCACCTCCTGGGGGGGCACGGTGATGCCCTCGCCAGGGCGGGCCACCTCGTAGTGCAGGTGCCAGGTGTGGGTGTCGTCGATGGGCACGCGCATCTGGAAGGCGTACCAGCCCTTCTTGCCGATGCGCACGTAGTTGGGGAAGAGCATGGGGTGGCCCACCTTCCACCCGTGCACCTGCTCCGAATCGCCCTGGCGTATCCGGCGCTTGAGCATGCCGTACTCATAGCGCTCGTAGGCGTGGCGCGCGTCGGGGTTCATGAACACCTTCACCGCCTCGCGCTCCGCCTCCGGTATCACCTCGCCCCGCTGCTCGCGCAGCTTGAGCAGGTAGGTGGCGTAGTGGCCGTGGGTGAAGTGCGCGTGCCAGGAGTCAGCGGAGTTCTCCTGGCACTGGAGCCAGTTGGCGGGGAGCACCGTCTGGCCGATCTGCCGGTAGACGTTGTCCCACACGAACAGGTCCCACCGGGGCAGCAGCGGAGCGGGCTGGGGGCCCAGGTAGGCCCACACCAACCCACCCAGCACCTCCACGGGGTAGGCCCTGATGCGCACCTTCTCCTTGAAGGCGGAGGCGGGGGGCTCGGCGGGGGTCTCCAGGCACGCCCCCGTCTCGTCGAACAGCCAGCCGTGGTATACGCAGCGCAGCCCGTGCTGCTCCGGGATGCCCACGGCCATGTTCACCAGCCGATGGGGGCAGCGCTGGCCGATGAGCCCGTAGGTGCCGGACCCGTCCTTATAGAGCGTGAGGTCCTCGCCCAGGATGCGCACCCGCTTGGTGGGCCGGTCCACCAGTTCGGCCTCGGCGGCCACCGGGTGCCAGTAGCGGCGCATCAACTCTCCCATGGGCGTGCCGGGGCCCACCTGGGTCAACCGCTGGTTCTGCTCGGGTGTCAACACGCGCGCACCTCCCCGCGCCGCCCTCGCGGGTGGCGCGGGGCCATGCTAGCGCGCGTGGGGTGCGCTTTCCAGCGCGCTATAGTCACACCAGAAAGGTGCGCTATGAAGAACCAGGACGTCGGTGATGTTGGCGACTTCGGCAAGTACGGGCTGCTGCGCTAGCTCAGTGACCCCGCTATCGCTGGGGATGACCGGAAGCCCCTGAGCGTGGGGGTCATCTGGTACCTCACCCCCGACGACCGCGCCGCGAAGGATGGAAAGCACATCACCTACACCGACCCGCCGAATGCGTCGTCGTATCGTGATTGTGACCCCGCGCTGTTCCACGGCCTCATTCACCTCATACGCACCGGCTCCCGGAACGTATCGGCGGTTAGAGCCTCTGGGCTGCTGACCCAGGCCAGCCGGTGGTTCGACCAGGAAGTCCCCGCCGGTCCTGCTCGAAGCGCATGGTTGCAAGCGGCTCTGGCATGCACCCAAGGGGTCGACCTGGTTTTCATCGACCCGGATAACGGCATCTCTTCAAGCAGTAACGCCTCGGTGAAACACACCTCAGTGCCGGAATGGTCGCGGTTGTGTGCGCAGTTCCCTGTGGTGGTTGCCTATCACCACCTCGGAAGGGATGCAGGAGGCCATCGCAAGCTCATCGGAACGTGGCTCGATGCCCTCTAGTCCCAGGTGCCCTCGCATGCCCACTACGCGATGCACTATCGAAGGGGGTCTGCGCGCGCATTCTTCGTTTCCGCCCGCAGCGCCACCGATGCGGCAATCGTCAAAGAGCGGCTC
>JAYQTA010000008.1:0-91813 GCA_038147155.1 Candidatus Australimonas brisbanensis | reverse complement strand
CTGCGGGGCCGCCCCCCCGGGGGGGCCCCGGCGGGCGGTTTTACGCCCGGGGGCCCGCCCCCCCCCCCCCCCCGGGGGGCCCCACCCCCCCCCCGCCCTACCCCCCGCGGCCCCGCCCGCGGCGCGGGGCCCCTTCGCGTTGATGCGGATGAGGCGGGAAAGGACTAGACGCCCATCACCGAGTAGCCAGCGTCGACGTAGATCGTCTGGCCGGTGATGCCGGAGGCGAGGGGGCTGGCCAGGAACAGCGCTGTGGTGCCCACCTCCTCCTGGGTGATGTTGCGCTTGAGGGGGGCGCGCTGGGCGTGGGTCTCGGCCATGTTGGTGAAGCCGGAGATGCCGCGCGCCGCCAGGGTGTTCAGGGGCCCCGCGCTGATGGCGTTGACCCGGATGTTGCGGGCGCCGAACTCGGCGGCCAGCTGGCGCACCTCGTTCTCCAGCGCCGCCTTGGCCACGCCCATGATGTTGTAGCCGGGGTAGACCTTGTCCGCCGCGTGGAACGTCAGCGTCTGGATGGAGCCACCGATCTCCATGCGTGCGGCGGCGGCGCGGGCGATGGGCAGCAGCGTGTAGGCCGAGACCTCCAGCGCCGTGCGGAAGCCCTCCTGCCCGGTGCGGGAGAACTCGCCGGCCAGGTCGTCACGGTTGGCGAAGGCGATGGCGTGCACCGCCGTGGCCAGTGGGGCCTGCACGGCGGCGGCGGCGACGGCGGCCTCCACGGTGGCCTCGTTCATGGCGTCGCACTCCACGGCCTGGGCACCGGGGAGCGATGCGGCCAGCTTGAGCACATCGCGCCCCAGCCGCTCGTTCTGGTAGGTGATGGTCAGCGCCGCGCCCGCAGCGTGGAGGCGCTCCGCCACCGCCCAGGCGATGGAGCGGTGGTTGGCGACGCCGAAGACGACGGCGCTGGTTCCGGACAGGTCGATGGATACAGCCACGCTAGGCCTCCGCTGTCATGCGGTCCAGGATGCATTGGGCCCCCTCGGCTATGCCCTCGCCCAGACGCACCTGCGGGCGCAGGACGCCCCGGCGCATCTCACGCTCCACCACCGCGAAGTCCACCTTGGGCACCAGGTGCAGCAGGCCCTGAAAGGCCAGGGGCCACAGCTCGGGCGCCCACTTCTTCACGTACTCCATGCGCGGGGCCAGGAGGCGCGCGTCGATCAGGTGCTCGGCGTCGAGCACCACGTCGGGCTTGAGGCGCACGCGCCAGGCGAAGCGCTCCTCCGGGTCGGGGGAGGGCCAGGTGGGCGATTCGTCCTCGAAGTAGGTGGAGGAGACGGATGCCGTGGCGGCGAACACCATCTCCTCGCTCACGTAGAACAGCACCCTGTCGCCCACCTCCATGCGCTGGGCGCGCTTGCGGTGCGCCTTGCCCATGCCCAGGAGCGTGAAGCCGTGCTCGCGGCACACGTCGGCGTAGGAGGAGGGGATGGACACCATCCAGTAATTGCGGGGGGTCGCCATGGTGCGTCCTATCCTAGCATGCGCGGTGGGGTGTCCCCCGCCTTCAGAGCCCCATGCTGGCCGGGTCTACTCGCCCGCCCAGCATGGCCAGATAGTTCGTCGTGGTGGCCTGGGCCACCGCCTCTGGCTCCACGCACTGCGCCGCAGCCAGCGCCTCGACCACCTGGGGCAGATGCCACGGCTCGGTCCAGCGCTCCCGGTACTTCTTGAAGGGCTGGGGGTAGGAGTCGGTCTCGACGACCACCCTCCCCAGCGGCAGGCGGGCCGCCACCTGCTGGAGCGCCTCGTCGCGTAGCAGCGGCTTGGCCAGGGAGATGTGGAAGTTCAGATCGAAGGCGCGCTCGGCCTGCTCGCGCGTGCCGCCGAAGTAGTGCCAGGCACCGCCCACCTCTTCGGCATGCTCCTCTGTCAGGATGCGCCAGGTGTCCTCGTCCGCCTCGCGTGAGTGCACCACCAGCGGCAGGCGCAGCTCGCGGGCCAGGCGCACCTGCTGGCGCAGCGTGTCCTGCTGGACCGCTCGCTCCGGGGAGCCGGGCATGTAGTCCAGGCCGCACTCGCTCCACTCCACCACCGCGGGGTGGGCAGCCATGGCCCGCAGCGCGGACTCCGTGGCATCGCTCCACGGCCCCTCGAGGTCCGCGGGGTGCAGGCCCAGCCCGGCGCGGACCATGGCGTACGAACCGGCCAATTCCAGCACGCGGGCGCAGGAGGCCAGCGAGGTGCCCGCTGCTATAATCAGCCCCACTCCGGCGGCCTGCGCACGAGAGAGCAGACCGGACAGTTCGCTGGGGTCGTACTGGTCCACGTGGGTGTGCCCGTCCACCAGCGGGGTGCGGGCGATGGGTGCGGGTTCCATGCACCCATCATAACCGGTGGCCCGCGCCGGTCTCGAGAGCGGCCATCGACGGAACCGCGGAGCGTACATGCCTCGACTGGCCCGCCTCGCCCGCCTCTCGCGCAATCGCTGGCTCCAGCTGGTGGTGGGGACACTGGCCAGCGTTGCGTTGGTGTGGGTGGCTGCGCACGCATTGGCCTGGCGCGAGGTTTTCACCGCCTTCGGCGACATCTCCCTCCCTCTGCTGCTCCTGAGCACCGTACCCGTCGCCGCCGCGCTGGTGCTGCGTGCAGGCCGTTGGCACGTGGTGATGCCGGGAGCTCGCGCGCGCTTCCACCAGACCTTCCTCACCCAGAACGCGGGCATCGGCCTGAACAACGTCCTGCCGATCCGCATGATGAGCGAGCCGGTGCAGTTGGCGTTGATCACCCGTCGTTACGGCGTCCCCTTCCCCACGGCGCTGGCCGGGCTGGTGGTGGGCAACGCCATGGACGTGTTCGCCACGGGCATCCTCATGGGGCTGGGCGTACTGCTGGTGCCGGGCATGCGCGCCATGCGCCTGTCCATCCCGCTGGCCGGTTCGGTGGTGATGCTGGTGATCACCGTCCTGGTGCTGGTGGCCATCTCCCGGGGGCTGGACGCGGTGCCGGGTGTGGGGCGCGTCCCCTTCTTCGTGCGCCTCACCGAGGCCACGCGCATGCTCCGTCACCGCCCCCGGCTTCTCGGGACCTCGTTCGTTGCCACGCTCGCCTTCTGGCTGTGCATGGGGGTGGCGGGGTGGTTGGTGGCGCGGCCCCTGGGCGTGTCCGTCTCCCCCATCACCCTGGCCATCGCCATGGCTGCGTCCACCTTCTTCGTCTCCGCCGTCCCCTCGCTCCCCGGAGGCATCGGCACGTTCCACTTCGCCGCCATGTCCATGCTCCAGTCCGCGGGGGTGGATCCCGCGCCCGCGTTCACACTTGCGGTGGTGTTACATCTGCAGATCGTGCTGCCACCGCTGCTCATCGCGGCAGGGGTCTTCGCCCGCATGGGCATGCCCTTCTCCACACCGGCGCCGGACACCGCGTCACCTGGCCCGGGCGGACAAGCCTGATGCACCTGCGCCTCCTGCTCCTGACCGCGTTGGCGCTCTCCGCCTGCGCCGGGCCGCCCACGCCCACCCCGTCCCCCACGCCATCTCCCACTCCCACCCCGGCGCCACCCGCGGCGGGGGAGCTGCGCGTGGCCGTCACGGGTGCGGCGCCGCACCTTGATATCCAGCGCGAGGTATCGGAGTGGGCGACGCTCTACGGGCCCGGCCCCGCCTACGCCCGGCTGCTGCGCTTCGACGTGAGCGGCCCCGCGCCCGCCCTGCGCCCCGTGTGTGACCTGTGCGCCTCCTGGCGGTGGGCCAACCCGCTCACCTTCGAGGCTGTGCTCTCACCCCACGCGCGCTGGCAGGACGCTGAGGGATTCGCCTCGCGCCCCGTGACCCCGCAGGACGTGGTGTTCAGCCTGGAGCGATTGCGCGAGCCGGGAGCCGCGCACGCCCACCTGCTGGCGGCGGTGGAGACCATCGAGCCGGTGGGCACGGACACGGTGCGCTTGCGCCTGCGCGCCCCCGACGCAGGCCTGCCCCTGGCCCTGGCCAGCCCGTACGCCGTAGTGCTGGCGCCCGACGCGCTGGACCGGGTGGACCTGCGTACCGGCCGGGTGGTGGGCGCAGGGCCGTGGCGGTTCACGGCCCAGCTGTCGGGCGGGGCGGTGCTGGAGCGGTGGGACGCCTACGCCCTGGGCCCTGAGCCGGGGGTGGAGCGCATCACCTTCCAGCGGGCGGTGAGCCTGGAGGTGGGCGTGGAGCTGCTGCGCGCGGACGCGGTGGATATCGCCCAGGTCACCGAGGAGCAGTGGGTCGCGCTGGAGGCGGAGGGCTTCCGGTCGGTGGTGCTCCAGCGCCAGGGCAGGGGGGTGGCCCTTGGCCTCAACGCCGCTCGCGCCCCATTCAGCGACCCGAACGTGCGCAGGGCGGCCCTGTTGGCCCTAGACCCGCAGGCGGCGCTGGAGGCGCATTTCGGCATCGGTGCGTGGGGGCTGGGCATGCCGCTGGAGGAGCCGGGCTGGGCCACCACGCCCCAGGACGTCTTCAACGATCCGGCGGCCGCGAACGCCCTGCTGGCGGGGCGCACTCCCGGCTTCACCCTGCTGGTGGCGAACTTCGGTGAGGTGTACGTCGAGCACGGGCGTGCGCTGGCCGCCCAGCTGGCAGCGGCGGGCTTCACGGTGACGGTGGAGGTGGTGACGCGGGGGGAGTATCTCTCCCGGGTGTGGGCCGAACGTAACTTCGACGCATTCGTGGGCCCGCTGCCCCCCACGGACCTGCCCAATGACTTCGCCCTGGCGTTGCTGCACACCGCCGGTGCGTCCAACGTTACGGGCGCGGGCTCACCGGCGTTGGACGCGGCCATCGAGGCGTACGCCGCCGAGACGGACGCGGCGGCTCGTGCGGGGGTGGTCGCGGATATCCAGCGGGAGGCGCTGGAGGGGGCGTGGCTGTTCATGCCGGCCATCGCCGCAGAGCGCTGGGCGCTGGGCCCACGCGTCGCATCGCTGCCCACCGACCTGCCGCTGGGGGCGGGCGAACTGTGGGCCGGCGGGCGGCTCGTGCCGGAGCCCTAGCCCTCTCTGGCCGCCCGGCCAGTGGCGTGGTAGGGTTCCGGACGTGCTCCGTGCATCCCCGCGCGGGGTGCGCGCATCAAAGGTATCGAGAGGCCCGGCCCGGTGCCGGTTCAATGTCGAGTCCAGGCCCGCTGACGCGTGGCCTGTCGAGGAGGGATGATGGCCAACCTTGCGGCGGTGAACGATGCTGACTTCAAGCAGACGGTGCTGGAGTCCGGCCAGCCGGTGCTAGTGGACTTCTGGGCCGACTGGTGTGGGCCCTGCAAGATGATCGCTCCGGTGGTGGAGGAGCTTGCCGGCGAGTACGCGGGCAAGCTTGAGGTCAAGAAGATGGACGTGGACGCCAACCCCCAGACGGCCATGGCCCTGGGCATCCGCTCCATCCCCACCCTGCTGATCTTCAAGGACGGCAAGGTGGCTGAGCAGGTCATCGGCGCGGTGCCCAAGTCGGTCCTCAAGAAGAAGATCGACAACGTGGTGGGCTAACCCCACCGGCCCGTTGCCATCGCGGTACACTGAACGGCGCCCCGGCACCTCGGCCGGGGCGCCGCCGCGTTCACCGGCGCGGGGCGCGCGGTGCAGGGAGTGGATGGGGTCCGGTGGTCCTCGCGGTCTTCAAAACCGTTGCCGGGGCGGCTTCCCGTTCCGGGGTGGGTTCGACTCCCACGCACTCCCGCCAGCGCCTGATGATGCGGTAAACGGGCTTCGGCCACCCTCCTCCCACGCATCCGGTGCGTGGGTGTCCGGCTCCGGTGCTCTTCTAGCGCCTGGGCCAAAGCTTCCACGCCCGCTTTAAAAAGTGGCACGGACGGGCGTAGCTGCTTCACGCTCAAACCTCCATTCTCCTAGCTGCGGTCGGCGAAACGTTGATGCGGCTCCCTGCAAGGCTTTAACCCCTAAGGCAATTGGAGTTTGGCCTCAACGCTGCAAAGGCTTCTCAAAGTAGCCTTGCTGGCTGTTTGCCATCGGGGCCGTAGAGGTGAGCACGGATGCCCGCTGTGTCATGGTGCGCAGAACCAGAGCCCGTTGAGTCCTTACATGGAATCCGGCGAGCAGGTACGCCGCTGCAGCTGGAAGGAAAAAGACGAGCATAAGGGTCAGGGTGATGGAGTAGGACGCCGACCCATCTTGACCGGCGAACGCGCTAAACCCTGACACCGCTGCCGCCGTGCCTCCGGAGCGCCCGAGCGCGATAGCGACATGGCCGAGACCCATGACCGTGCCCCGGTGTTCAGGCAGGTGCAGATCTCCCATCAGGGCGAACCAGTTCGGCGAATCAAGCGATGAGAGCGCGATGCCGATCAGCGCCAGCATGAAGGCTCCTGCGACCCATGGATTGGTCACCATCGACCGGATGGCAAGCCATACCTGGATCCCTGTTCCCTCGGACCCGGTCTGGTGCTCAAGGCCCGAGAGAGGTAGCAGGAATAGGGCCGCGAGAAATGGCACAGAAGCTGCAAGCCCGATAGCGCTCACCCATGTTCTCCCCCGCAGATCCCTGCGTTGGAAGTGATCGCCCAGGTGCCCGCCCACCACCGAGAACAGTCCGCCGACCTGAAACACTACGGCGAAGATGCTTCCCATGGTTGTCGCCGCTTCCAATCCGAGGCCTGCTGCTTCAGCCTTCGCGGCGAATAGTCGGGGGAGCCAGATGAATGAGCCGTAGGTCAGTTGGTTGAACAGTACAGCGACAATCAACCACATGGTTGCCGGCCGGCGCAGGAGCCCCGCGATGTCCCCTGTGCGCAAACGGTAGGCGTACCGTGCCCCATTTCGGTGCGCATCAGCAAGCTCACGCTCACTCGCACCGCGGGGCGGAGTGGCAGCGAGCAGGTATGCGGCGGTGCAGACCAATCCAGAAGCAGCGATTACCCAGAATGGGAGCCGCCAATCTCCGGGACCAAGAAGCCCGCCGAGAAGGACGCCGGTACCCACCCCTAGACCCTGAGACACGCCCCAGATGCTCAGCAGTAGGCCGCGACGTTCCGGTGGAATCATATCCGCGATCACGCTAAATCCGACGGAGATGATGCCGCCGAATCCAACCGCCGCAATGAGCTGGCCTGTCGCGTATTGGGCGATGCCACCGGCTGACGCACTGATGACCATCCCCGTCACCCAGGTCAAGGTACTAAAGAGGATCAGGGGTTTTCTTTCCACCCGGTCACCGGCGAAGCCCAAGGCGAGGGCACCTGTACCGGTTACTAGGATCATTAGCGCCGTAACCGCGCCCACGGCACTCTCGCTAGCGTCCAGCCCCCGCGCGATTATCGGATAGAGGGGTACGGGTACCCCTAAAGCAACGTTGTCCAGCGTGGAGAGCACGATGAACATGACGATTGAGTAACCCAAGCGCCCCCCACCACTCCATGAGGGGGTAAGGGCGGGCGGTGGTGAGCAGGAGGCTTTCCGTTGCATGCTGCGGACCTCAGTCCACCCGAGCGAGCGTTGCCACGAAAGCCTGCCTGCCAAGCACCGACTTGCCGGTGAGGCTCAGCAGGCTGCAGGCGACATCGCCATCCAGATCCCGGTACACCCGCACGTCCCCGGCGCAGCGAGGGCAGGCCCGCAGCAGCACTTTGGTCATGTTCCACCTCAAAGGTTGGATGTTGTTTGCTTGCAACACAGTCACAGTATGTGTTCAAATAATAAAACACAAAAGGCTGCAAGGTTGAAAAAAGTCCACATGGCGCTTTCATTTTATCGCCTGCTCCCACGGCTCACCAACGCGCTCGTCACCGCGGACGCGCAGGAGGTCGCGGCAGCCCTGGACAGTGCCATAGAGGGCGGCCTGGGCCTCGAGGCCATCTACCTCGAACTGCTCAGCCCAGCGCAGGAGGCGGTGGGTGAGCGGTGGGCCCAGGGGGCTCATCACCATCACCCAGGAGCATCTGGCGACGGACCTGGTGCGCCGGCATGGACGCCCTGCGGGCGCGCTTCCCCTCGCATGCGGACAACGGCCGCAGCGCGTGGTGGGGACGGTGCAGCCGGAGCAACATGAACTGGGCGCCCGGATGGTGGCCGACCTGGGGCCCTGGACGGGTGGGACGTACATGCTGACCAACGTGCCGCCGGGCGAGTTCGCCGCCCACGCCGCCACGTTGGCCCCGGACCTGGTGGTCCTCTCGGTGGTGCTCGATGCGAACCGTTCCCGCCACGCAGGAGACCATCGGGCTGCTGCGCGGCTGCCAGGGTGCCCATCCTGGTGGGAGGCCCCGCCGGACGGTCGTGGCTGCCGACGCGGTCGCAGCGGATGCTCGCGAGGCGCGGCGGCTCGCACGTCACCTGGCAGGCGCCCCGGCCGAGGCGCACCCGCTGGAGGCGTTGCTGCGCCGGGTAGGTCAGCAGGCGCAGGTCGCGCGGCGCGCGCGAGGCTGGAGCCAGCAGTAGCCGGCCGAGGCCTCGGGGTGGATAGGGCCTACCTCTCAGGGCTGGAGAACGGACGGCAGAACCCCACCCTCGGCATCCTGCTCAGGGTCGCCGAGGCATTGGAGGTCAGCGTCGAGACGCTGATGCAGGCGCGATGACTTCGAACTACGACATCGCGGATTTGATCGATGGAGCCCCGGCAGCGCGCGTGACCCCTACGCACGCGGTAGTCACGGCGCAGGGGGCAAGTCTGGTCGCTGGGTTCTTCGGCAAGCGCCTGCTACTCGACGTCCCGATGGGGGAGGGGACGGCGCAGGTGTGGACCGAGGACGCGTGAACGGGTGATGCGCAGAACGGGCAGGCCGGAACGAGGAGAAGTCATGAGCATGGTGCAGAAACGAGCGGGTCGGGGAGGAGGGATGCGCGTCGCGGTAGTTGGCGGGGGCATAAGCGGCATCGCAGCCGCGATACAGGCTCTCGATGACGGCCACGCAGTTACGCTCTTCGAGGCGCAGGCGCAGGCGGGAGGGCACGCGCGCACGCTCTCGCTGGACACGCCCGACGGGCCCGTGCACCTCGATACCGGCTTCCTGGTCTACAACGAGACGACTTATCCCGGCTTCTCGCGGTTCCTGTCCCAGCTCGGCGTGCCGACGCAGGAGTCGGACATGTCCTTCGGCGCCTCCTGCCCCCAGCATGAGTTCGAGTACGGGAGCCGAGGGATGCGGAGCATGCTGGCGCAGCCCTCTAATCTGCTGCGACCAGGGCGGGTGCGGATGCTGGCTGACTTTGTGCGATTCTACCGGGCCGGAAGCGCCGCGCTGCGGGAACCGGAGAAGGCCCCGAAGACGCTGGGCGACCTGCTGGCAGACGGGTACGGGCGCGAGTTCCGCGACCACTTCATTGTGCCGCTCATCTCTGCAGTCTGGTCGATGCCCGCCGGGCGCGTCGAGGGGTTCCCCCTTGCCTTTCTGCTCCGGTTCTTGGCCAACCACGGGCTTCTCTCGGTGGGCGGACGCCTTGCCTGGCGCACGGTGACCGGCGGCTCGCGCGTTTACGTGGAGCGGGCTGCGGCGCTGCTAGGAGAGGGGCTCCGCACCGCGAGCCCGGTGCACGTGGTGCACCGGGACGACGCGGGGGTGAGCGTGGTGAGCGAACGCGGGCCGGAGCGTTTCGACGCCCTGGTGCTGGCGACCCACGCCGATGTCTCCCTCCGGCTTCTGGAGCGCTCCACGCCTGTGGAGCGCCGGGCGCTCGCCGCGCTGGCCTACTCGCCCTCGCGGGTGGTGACCCACATGGACGTTTCGTTGATGCCTCGGCGGCGGGCAGCATGGTGCTCATGGAATTACCGCTCGACGGCCTGCGGCGACGGCGATGCCGGCGTGTCGGTGACCTATCACCTGAACAGGCTCCAGGGTCTGAGCGCTCGCCAGGACTACTTTGTCTCCGTGAACCCGGCCCGCGAGCCCGCACCCGAGACGGTGCTCGACGAGACGGTGATGGCTCACCCGCTCTACACCGAGTCTTCGGTGGGTGCTCAGGCGGCGCTGCGCGCTGTGAGCGGGTCGCTGCGCACCGCCTATGCGGGCGCATACCTCGGCCACGGATTCCACGAGGATGGCTACCGTTCCGGGGTGGAGGCAGCACGTGCGCTTGGTAGGGTCGCGTCGCTGGCGGGAGTAGCGTGATGGACGCCCCGCTGCTGCTTACCGGCACCCTTTCCCACCGGCGCACCGGTCCGGCTGCCAACGCGTTCAGCCACCGCGCGAGCTATCTGCTGGCGGACCTATCCGCCCCGCCGTCACGGTTCTGGGGGCCGTTGTACGGAGCCGGGGGGTGGGGTATCTATGGCCTGCGCCCCGCGCACCTGTGGGACGGTCGCACAGGGCTGAGCGATATCGCTTCGGGGCTCGCGGGGCCAGGTGAAAGCGCGCTGGTGCTCACGCAGCCCCACCTATTGGGCTACGTGTTCAACCCCCTTTCGCTCTACCTGGTGGTGGAATCCGGCGCACCGGTGGAGCGGGCACGGGTGCGCCGGGTGTGGGCTGAGGTGAGCAATCGGCACGGCGGGCGTCATCGCTACTTGCTGACGGCCGATGCCCCCGAGCCCGGGCGCTTCCGTGCGTCCTTTGCCAAGGAGTTCTACGTCTCGCCATTCCAACCGATGGAGGGCCATTACCTGCTGGACGTCGCGTGGGAGGAACGCTCACTGAGCGTTCGAGTGGCCTTTTCAGGTGCCGGGGGCGAGGGGCTGGATGCCCGGCTTACGCTGCAAGCGGAGCCACTCACTGGTGCAGCCTTGGCGCGCAGCACGCTCCGACACCCGCTGACCTCGTGGGCCACCACGGTCAACATCTATCGCCACGCGATCGGTCTGCTGGTACGGGGAGCCCGCTACCGGCGGCCTCCCGGAGAGGAGGCGTGCTGTGAGTAGGCGTATGGACTGGAACGGACGGCATGTGTGGGCTGTCGGTGGCGGCAGCGGGATGGGGCGGGCTCTGGCCTTGGCTCTCGCCGATCGGGGTGCGGTGGTGACAGCCAGTGGCCGACGGGCCGATGCGCTTCACCAGTTGGCCACCGAGGCCTCCACCCACGACGCCAGGATCATCCCACTGCCGCTGGACGTTGGGGAGCCTTCGGAACTGCGCGCTGGCTGGGAGCGCCTGTGCGCCCAGCGTGGCGCACCGGATGTGGTGATCTACTGCGCCGGCGCCTGGGAGCCCGCCTCCCCGGAGCGGCTCGATGCCGCGCTGGACACACAGGTGGCAGCCAATTTCACGGGTCTGGTGCGCGTGGCGGCGCTGGCGGTGCCCGCTATGCGTGAGCGCGGGGAAGGACTGCTGGTGGGGTTCTCCTCCGCCAGTGCCCTGCTGGCGCTCCCCCGCGCGGAGGTGTATGGGGCAACCAAGTCCGCCGCCACCTATTTCCTGCGCTCCCTGCGCATCGACCTACGCTCCAGCGGCGTGCGGGTGCTGACGGTACACCCTGGCTTCGTCCGCACTCCGCTCACCGAGCGCAACGACTTCGCCATGCCCGCGCTGCTCAAGCCGGAGCAGGCGGCCGCAATGGTGCTCTCGGGCATAGAACGCGGCCAGAGCCAGGTGGATTTCCCGCGCAGACTGCTGTGGCCGATTAAGCTTGCCGGTGCGCTGCCCCGCCCCGTAGGGGAGTGGCTCGTCACACGCATCTTCAGGAGGTAGGCATGGCCCGATTTACGGCATCGATCAGGTCGGTTCGCAGTGCCGAGGATACCCTGACCTACATGGCCGACTTCACCAATGCTACGTCATGGGATCCTGGCGTCGTCGGCGCGCGTGCCCTCGATGCAGAGCCCGTTCATGAGGGTTCACGCTTCGCTCTCGACTTCCGTTTCGGGGCATCAATCGTCCCGCTGGAGTACACGGTTACGGCATTACAGGAGGGCAGGTCGGTGACATTGCGGGCCGTACGCCCGTCCTTCACTGTGGAGGACGTGATCAACGTGGAGCCAGACAAGAACGGCTCGCGGGTGCGCTATCAGGCGACCATGACGTTGCGGGGGCCGATGCGGCTGCTCGCCCCGGTGCTGGGCTGGGTGTTCCGTCGAGGTGCGTCGAAGGCTGCTCGCTCCCTCGCCGCGGTTCTGGCGGGATAGGCGTGCCACGTGCAGCCATCTGGTGGGCGCGCGCTGACCTGCGCTTGGAGGACAACCCGGCGCTGACTGCCGCGCTTGCTACGGGCCTGCCGGTGCAGGCGGTGTTCGTATTGGAGCCGGGATTGTGGAATCCCGCGCGCACAGGCCCGCACCGGGCGGGATTCCTAGCGGGTGCACTGCGAGACCTGCAGGCCAGGCTTGGAGCGTTGGGTGGTGGGCTCCAAGTGGAGTGGGGCAGCCCTGCTGCGGTTCTGGGGCGCATAGCGGCTGAGTTTGAAGGCCCGACGGTGTTCACTCAGGCTGCCCACGCGCCCCATGGGGTGCGACGGGAATCCGAAGTGCAGCGGGTGCTACACCTCGTCCGCGTGCCGCCCGCGGCCGTCGCTCCGCCGGGGGTCATCGCTCGCGAGGACGGTGCGCCCTTCGCGTCGTTCACCCCCTTCTGGCGGCGCTGGGCTGCGCGCTTGGACCATCTCCCCGGGCCCCTGCCGTTCCCCATGCCTGGCCGTTTCCTGGCCGGTAATGCCGTCGCCCTCGATGCGCTGATGCGTCAGCCAGCGGATACCCTGTTCCCCGCCACATCGGTAGAGGCGCATCGGCGCCTAAGTGCGTTCACTGAAGGGACAGGGGCCCTGGTTGGCAAGTACGCTCGTGAGCGGGAGCGGCTTGATGGGATGGGCGGTGCCCTTCTTTCGCCTTACGTGCGCTTCGGCCTCCTGTCAGGCGCCGCGCTCATTCGCGCGGGGATCGGCGCGCGCGATGGCAAATTGGGAACTGCCCCGCGGGAAGGAGTTGAGGCTTGGTTGCGTGAGAACGCTTGGCGCGAGCACACGGCCGCTCAGTTGGCGGCGTGGGGCAACCTCCTGCGGTCGACCCACGAGGGAGCGTTCGACCACGTCCGATGGCGCGACGACGCCCTTGGGCTGCGAGCATGGCAGGAGGGGCGCACTGGTTATCCCGCAGTGGACGCGGCGATGCGTCAATTGGCCGCCACCGGCTGGCTCAGCAACCGGGCGCGTATGCTCGCCGCATCTTTCCTGACCAAGCACCTGCTGGTGGATTGGCAGGAGGGCGCGCGCCACTTTCATTTCCTCCTAGTGGACGCAGAGCCTGCGGCCAATACCCTGGGTTGGCAGCACGTGGCTGGGACCGGTCCAGGCGCGCAGCCTTGGTTCCGGATACTTAATCCGCTGACGCAAGCTACGCGCTTTGATCCGGCTGGTAGTTGGGTTCATCGGTGGGTACCTGAAGCAGGTACATCGCTTGCCTGCGCTCCGTTAATCGGCCACCATGAGGCTAGGGAACGAGCAATAGGAACCTTTCGTGCGGTCAGTAAACGGAAGGGCTTGGAGGCGTTCGCACCGACAGAGAAATAGCCTTTTCATCAGACTCCGCCCAAAGCACCCATTCCAGGTTTGCCGTCTCCACGAGTAGACTCATCGCTTTTCTCGTTCGAGTTCCATCGCCCGCGCCAGGCTCTCCAGCCCAGCGGCGAATGCGCGCAGCGCCTGCGCGAGATGCGCGTTGCCAGCGATAGGCCCCACCTACTACGCCAAGTTGCTCTACTTCCTGCGTCCGGAGCCGGATGCATACATCATGGACCAATAGACCGGCAAATCCATCGATGTACTCACGAGGCAGCGCTTCCCGATTGTGAATGCCTACGGTTGGATGAACGACGCGGACAATGATGAACATGCCTACGAGTGGTTCTGCCAGGTGCTGGAGACGGTCGCGGTTCAACTGGACGTGACACCCCAACAAGCAGAAGAACGTATTTTCTCCGTGGGCTCCATGGGCAGGCGTCCGCCGGGAGAATGGCGTCGCTACGTGCAGGAGCACTGGCATCCAGTAAGGAAGGGACAGTGAGCGCAGCGACGTGTGCGTTGCCCTAGATGTCTGCCTGGCATGGGTTCTGCGCGTT
Organism: Candidatus Australimonas brisbanensis; assembly: GCA_038147155.1. GTDB lineage: Bacteria > Chloroflexota > Dehalococcoidia > Lucifugimonadales > Australimonadaceae > Australimonas > Australimonas brisbanensis. The sequence continues at coordinate 77,929 of JAYQTA010000008.1, read as the reverse complement.
GGACGCGGCCGCGCTACCATCGGCCCCACGGACGTTCGCTAGCCTGCCGCCCCCACCAGCCCATAGGAGGCCCCCGTGATCTACGACCTGCGCACCTACACCATGAAACCGCGCTCGGTGCCTGCGGCGCTGGAGCTGTTCGGGCGCTCCATGCCCGTGCGTGAGCGCTACTCCCCGCTGGGCGGGATGTTCTCCACGGAGATAGGGCCGCTCAACCAGATCGTCCACATCTGGCCCTATGAGGACCTGGCGGCGCTGGAGCGCATCCGGGATGAGGCGGCCAGCGACCCCAGCAAGATGTGGCCGCCCCCGGGGCTGCGGGAGCACCTGGTGATGCAGCACTCGGAGATCCTGGCCCCCGCGCCCTTCATGGCCCCGTGGGAGGGCCCCCAGCACCTGGGCAACCTGTATGAGCTGCGCATCTACGACCTGGTGCCCGGTTCGCGCGGGGCGGTGATGGAGGCGTGGGCTGCGCGCATCGAGGCGCGCTGGGCCTACTCGCCCCTGGTGGGCTGCTGGCTCACCACCGGCGTGGGGGGCGTGGGCAACCAGCTCTTCCACCTGTGGGCGTACGAGTCCTTCGAGGAACGCATGCGCATCCGCGAGGAGACCATCGCCAGGGGCGTGTGGCCGGTGGACGATGGGCGCCACTACATCCGTCAGCAGAACAAGCTGCTGGTACCCGCCTCATTCTCGCCGCTCCACTAGACGGCGCAGGGAGGACGCATCGCTGCTGAAACTTGACGCGCCGCGCCCTCGCTGCGAGATTGGCGCCGGTTCCACAAGCCCGAGCGAACATGGAGGGGTCATGGTCAAGTCCGTCTACAACTTCCCGCGGATCAACGCCGGTCACCGGGAGGGCTACGTCTACGACAAGTTCATCGACTCGCTGGGCCTGCCGGTGCACGGCGGGTACTATATCGAGGACCTGCGCAAGATCGAACTCGCCCCGTGGGATGAGTTCGAGTGCAACGCCGCCATCATCCAGCTGGAGGGCATGAAGGGCGTCACCGAGTCCAAGGTGTTGGAGATACCCGGCGGGGGGGCCATCCCCGCCCACACCTTCGCCATCGACGAGACGTTCTTCGTCCTGGAGGGCCACGGCTTCACCACCGTGTGGGTGGACGAGAAGCGCAAGCACACCTTCGAGTGGGGCCCGCGCTCGCTGTTCATGATCCCGCAGGGTGTCCACCGCACCTTCTCCAACGCGCGTGGCGACCAGGTGGCCAAGCTGGCCACCAATTCCTACCTGCCCCTGGCCATGGCCATGTTCCCGGACCCCCGGTTCTTCTGGTCGGGCTCCTACGCCGACCCGGATCTGCTGGAGGTGCACGAGGGCGACGCCTACTCCGTGGCCACGCGCTCGGAGGGCGGGCGCGGTGCCACCTGGCGCGGCAACTTCTTCACGGACCTGGCGGCCTGGGACGGGCTGGTGCCGCACCGCCAGCGTGGCGGCGGCGGTCACGTGGTGGACATCGAGTTCCCCAACTCGGAGATGGGCGGACACATGTCCGTCTTCCCTAACGGCACCTACAAGAAGGGCCACCGGCACGGGCCGGGCGTGGTCATCATCATCCCGGCGGGCGAGGGCTTCTCGGTGATGTGGCCGGAGGGTGAGGAGCAGGTGGTGGTGCCCTGGCACGAGGCGTCCATGTTCGTGCCGCCGAACCGCTGGTTCCACCAGCACTTCAACGTGAGCACCGTCCCCGCGCGCTACCTGGCCCTCTCACCGCTGCGCCAGACGCGCCCCGGCAACGAGGAGTTCGTGCCGCGCGAGGACCAGATCGAGTACCCGGACGAGGCCCCCTGGATCCGCGAGATGTTCCGCGAGGAAGTGGAGAAGCGCGGCGGCAAGGTGCTGATGCCGGAGGAGGTCTACGCCAACTACGACTACCAGTGGACCTACGCCGCCAGCGAGGAGCGGGGCGCGGCCATCTTCGGCGAGGACCTCAAGAAGTAGGCTCGCAGGTACCCAGATAGACAGGGGCGCCAGCTACGGGCTGGCGCCCCCTTCTCGTTCCTGCGCCCGGCGCCCCTACTCCTTCGGGTCGAGGGTGTTGGGCGCGAACAGCTCCTCTATCTTGGGGATGCGCGGGGCCAGGTGCTGCTCGTGCAGGAACTGAGGCAGCGCCTCCAGCGAGGTGCGGTTGCGCTCCAGCCCGTAGGGCCAGAAGTCATCGCCCATGATGCGGCGCGTCTCCTCCAGCTCCGCCACCACCCACGGCAGCGTCAGCTTGAGCGCGTCGGTCTCGGCCAGCTGGGCATACGCCCACTTCTTGGCCGCGATGAACGCCTCGTACAGGCTGGTGGCCGCCCACGGGTAGGCCTCGTACACCTCCCGCCGGAACACCACCGTGTGCATGATGGGGAAGATGCCTGTCTTGGCGTAGTAGGCCTTCTCCGCCGTGCGGTAGTCCTCGAAGAGGCGGCGCACCGGCGGGTCGGGCAGCTCCAGCGAGCGCGGGGCGTTGGGGGAGATGATGGCGTCAATCTCCCCGCTATCGAGCATGGGGCCCATGTCCTGCTCCAGCGGCATGCGATGGAGCGTCACCCCCGGCAGCTCGAAGTCGATGCGCGAGGGGCGCTGCAGACCGTCCTGGGTGCCGGAGAACCACTCGATGTTCTCCGGCTCCACGCCGTACTCGTGGAGCAGCATGCCGCGGGCGAATACCGCGGCGGTCATGGAGTATTCCGGCACGCCGATGCGCTTGCCCACCAGGTCCTTGGGCTCGTGGATGCCCGCCTTCTTGTTCACGTAGATGCACGAGTGGCGGAACAGCCGTGAGGGGAAGACGGGGATGGCAACGAACTTATCGTCGCCGCTGGCTCGCAGCATGGTGTAGTTGGAGAAGGACAGCTCCGAGACGTCGAACTCCTGGTGACGCAGCATCCGGAAGAACGTCTCGGAGGGGCGCGATATCACCGGGGTGAGCTCGATGCCCTCCGGCTGGATGCGCCCGTCCATGAGCGGGCGCACGCGGTCGTAGTCCCAGAACGCGATGGTGAGTCGTAGCCGTCCCATGTTCTCTCCCCGGCGAGGTGCCGCTGGCGGGGCATGGTAGCAGAGCAGTCGCTGGCTAGTAGCCGATGGCCATGGTGGGCCGGTAGGAGTCAATGCCCGCGTGGAGCAGGTTGGTCTCCGGGTCGATGAGGATGGCCGAAGGGCGCGAGAACGCCCCGGTCATGGAGGGCGTCTCCTCCACCACCTCGATGCGGTGGCCCAATCGGCGCAGCGCCCCCACCACGTCGTCGGGGATGCGTGCGTTCACCAGCGTGTCGCGCCCGCTGGCGTCGATGGTGGGCGCGGCGATGGCACGCTGAGGGCTCATGCCGAAGGCGAGCACGTTGTTGAGAACCTGCACGTTGCGGTTCATGATGCGCCGCGCCCCCGGAGAGCCCGCGCACAGGTAGGGCTTCCCGTTCTTGAGCACGATGGACGGGCACATGTTGTTCAGCGGGCGCTTCCAGGGGGCGATGGAGTTGGCGTAGCCCGGCTTGGGCACGAACCAGGCCATCCCCCCCGTCAGGTAGACGCCGGTGCCGGGCGGGTTCACCCCCGCCGTGAACACCCCCGTGTGGGTGCAGGCGACCACGTTGCGGTCCTTGTCCACCACGTTGAAGTGGGTGGTGCCCTCGTCGTTGTCGTCCATGGCGGGGTGGAAGTGCCCGCGCCTGCGTCCCCTGGGCTCGTAGGGCCACGGGTCGTGGGCTGCCGTATCCAGGAACGCCGTCCACGGCTCCTCCTCCTCGGCGGCGAAGTAGCCCGCGGCCATGACGTTGATGAGCTTGGCGACCTCCTTGTTGTACTGCTCCGACAGCAGCCCCTCCAGCGGCACGGGCACCTGGTCCCAGTCGCCCAGGTAGCGGAAGCGGTCCACGAAGGCGTGGCGGCTCGCCTGTATCAGCAGATTCAGGTAGTCCGCCGAATTGTGCTCGAACGCCCCCATGTTGAAGTTGCGCAGTATCTCGAAGGTCTGCAGGTTCGTCAGGGCGCCGGAGGGCGTGGGGACGGCCAGGATGTCGTACCCCAGGTAGTGCTTGGAGAGAGGTTTGGCAGCGATGGGCCTGTAGTCCGCCAGGTCCTTGGCAGCGAGCACCCCGCCGCCGTCCTTGATGAACCGCTCCACCTCGGCGGCCACCTCGCCCCCGTACATCGCCCGGTGGCCGTGGGCAGCGATCTTGCGCAGCAGGTCGCCCAGGTCCTTCTGGACGATGCGGTCGCCGTACTCCGGGAAGGAGCGCGGCGGGTGGCCGTCCGGCAGCCACATGCTGGCCAGATACCGGTCCAGGTTCAGGAACTCATAGTCGTTGGCCGCGTAGAGGGTGATGTGCCAGCCCGCCTCGAAGCCGTCGGAGGCGAACTGTATCGCTGGCTCCAGCACCTGCTCCAGCGGCAGCTTGCCCCAGCGCCGGTGCGCCTCAAGGAACCCGGCGCACGAGCCGGGCACCGTCACGCACAGCGCGCCCTGGCTGTGGGCATCGTTCGCCACCTCGAAGGTGTGGTAGCCGCCGGGTTCGGCGGGGCCGGTCACCGTGTACATGTCGGGCGTGGCCCCGCGCGGGGCGCGCCCGTTGAAGTCCAGGGCGATGGTCTTCCCCTGCTCAGCCAGGTGCACCAGCATGTAGCCCATGCCCCCGATGGTGGCCATGAACGGCTCCAGCACGATGTTGCAGAAGCCGATGGCCACTGCGGCGTCGATGGCGTTACCGCCCTTCTTGAGCATCTCGATGCCCGCCTCGGCGGCGCCCGCCTCCATGGCCGTCACCATGGCCGTGGGAGCGATGACCTCCTCGCGGCTCGGCCGCCAGTAGCTGCGCATCACCATGGGCGTACTCCTGGGTTGGTAACGGGCGCTATCGGGCGGGCGCCGGTGCGGCGCGGGTGGCCAGGTAACGCTCCAGCTGGGGCAGGTCTATCTGCCAGGTGGTCCAAGACTTGTAGCGGCGGAACCCCACCCGGCGGTTGATGCTGATCATGGAGGCGTTGGCATCGGCGTTGCCCGTGCGCAGCCAGCGCAGCTGGGGCGAACGCGCGCGCAGCAGCAGAAGCATCTCGGCCTTGAGCCACTGGCCGAAACCGCGGTTGCGGTGGTTGGGCACCACGATGGTGTAGCCCTGCTCGTATCCGTCGGGCGAGTGCGGGGCCCAGAGCACCTCGGTGAATCCGGCGAACTCGCCGCTGGCCCTGTGGCGGATGAAGATGGTCCAGCGCTTGCCGCCCTTGTTCTCCAGGGCCCTCTCCTCCTCGCGTAGGTCGAAGCGGGTCCAGGTGAACTCCTCCACTTCCAGATTGTCCGTGGGGGCGGTGTTGATGAGCTGCTTCATGGCGATCATGGTGTCCAGGTACTCGGCCGGGTAGGCCCCCTCCCAGATGCCCAGCTCGTAGCCCGCACGGGCACGGCCCTTGCGGGCCCACTCGTCCACCAATGCCCAGTCCGTCTCCCGCAGCAGCAGCTGGTTGGTCTGGGATGCCAGGCCCCGGCGTGCGCCGATACGGCGGGCGAATATCTTGCCCGCGGGCAGGTAGTTGTCCGTGGTGCACAGCAGCAATTCGCGGCCCTCCTGGCGCGCGACCCGCGCGATGTTCGCCAGGATCCCGCGCGCCAACCCCTGCCCGCGCATGGAGGGCACCACGTCGATGTCGAAGTCGGCCATGTGCTGGTTGTCCTGGGTCTTGCCCACGGTCACCAGCCCCCGGCCCACGGCCTCGCCCTCCGGTGTCCACGCGATCCACTGGTGGTGGTCCTCGTACCAGGGCACGTACCGCCAGTGGGCCAGCGTCACCTCCGGGCGCACGGGGGCGTCCTCCGGCCACAGCTCGGCCCGGATGATGTTGTCGTACCGGCTCAGCGCGTGCGCCTCCTCAGGGGTGAGGTGACGCGGGTCCAGCTCCCTGATGACGAGAGGCGTCCTGACCAAGTCGCTACTCCTTGGCCGTGAGCTTGATGGTGCGCCGTTCTGTGCGCCCGGTGAGCACCAGCGGCTTGCGCTGCTGCGAGAGCGCGGGCGGGTGTTTCGCCTCGCGCTGGGCGGGGCGGGGGTTGCGGTAGCGGAACACCAGGTTCTCGTAGTTGCGCAGCACCAGCTCGTCCTCGGTCATGGAGAGGACGTAGTTGGGCATCAGCGGTATCTTGCCGCCGCCGCCCGGCACGTCCACCACGAAGGTGGGCACGCCCAGGCCGGAGGTGTGCCCGCGCATCCCCTCGATGATCTTGATGCCCGTCTCCACCGGCGTGCGCAGGTGCTCGGTGCCCGCCACCTCGTCGGTATGGAAGAGGTAGTAGGGGCGCACCCGGTTGCGCAGCAACGCGTGGGAGAGGGCGAGCTGGGTCTCCACGCAATCGTTCACCCCGCGCAGCAGCACCGTCTGGTTGTTCACCGGCACACCGGCGCGCAGCAGTTCGCGCACCGCGCGCTCGGCGTCGGGGGTGAGCTCGTTGGGGTGGTTGAAGTGTGTGTTCAGCCAGATGGGGCCGTATTGGTCGATCATCCGGGTGAACTCGTCGTCTATGCGCATGGGCAGCACCACGGGAAAGCGGGTGCCGAAGCGGATCATCTGGATGTGCGGGATGGCCCGCAGCTGCTGGAGGATCCACTCCAGGCCCTTGTTGTCCACCGTGAGCGGGTCGCCGCCGGAGATGATGACGTCGCGGATGGCCGGTGTGCGGCGCAGGTACTCGAAGGCGGGTGCCAGCTGTGCGGGGTGGCGCACCCACCACGAGCCGCCGTCCCACTCACGCTTGCGCGTGCAGTGGCGGCACAGCAGCGGGCAGATGTCGGTGATGACCAGCAGGGCACGGTCCGGGTAGCGGTGCACCAGGCCGGGCACCGGCGAGTCGTCCTTCTCGTCCAGCGGGTCGGACTCCCCCATGTCCGCGTAGGAGATCTCGTCGAAGGACGGTATCGCCTGGCGCAGGATGGGGTCGGCTAGGTCCGTGGAGCGGGCCAGGGAAAGGTAGTAGGGGGTGATGGAGAAGGGGAAGCGCAGGGAGACCGTCTGGAGCGAGGCTTTCTGCTGCTCCGTCAGTGGGAATACCTGCGCCAGCTTCTCCACGGAGTTGAAGCGGTTGCGGAAGTGCCACTTCCAGTCCGCCCACTGTTCGGGCGTGGGCTGGAGCACCGCCTGGATGCGCTCGCGCAGGGAGACCTGAGGGACGGGAAGGGGCGCGGATGTGGCGGACCTGGTTCTGGTGGCCATGGGGGTGTTCCTTTCGTGACCGACGACGGGTGAAGCCGGACGGAACGGGACGACCAGCCTGCCTACGGCACCATCTGATGGGCACCTCCCAAGCGCTTTCCAAACACCAACAGCGCATCGCCCTCGTCGTAGAAGTCGTCGATGCGCGAGAGCACCTCGAAACCTGTGGCCCGGTAGAATCGGTGCGTCGGCGCGTACTGGTCACGGGAGGAGGTCTCGGCCAGCATCAGCCGCCCGCCAGCGGTCTGGATGCACCCCTGGGCGGCGGCCATGAGCGCCCTGCCGGTGCCGCGTCCCTGGCGGCCCGGCTCAACGGCGATCCAGTACACGTCGTAGGAGGCGGCGGTGAGGGGCACGGGCCCGTAGGTGACATACCCGACGGGCTCCCGGCCCTCCCATGCCACCAGGGTGAAGTAGCCTGAGGCATCACCCCTCTGGGCGCAGTCGGTCAGCACCTCATTGGCGGTGGCCACCTCCTCCTCGGAGAAGTAGCCGGTGTCGGCGGTGATGCGCACCAGCGCGTCCTTCTCAGCGGGGGTCATGGGCCTGATGTCCATGCTCATGCGCTCACCCCCACCCGTGCGTTCGCCAAGATGGCACCCACCAGGTCGGCGTAGGAGAGCCCCCCAGCGGTGGCCTGGAGGGCGAAGCCCGCCGAGGGCGCGATGTCCGGGTTGGGGTTGGCCTCGATGACGCACAGGCGCCCCTCGGCGTCCTGGCGCAGGTCCACCCGCAGGTAGGCCGGTGCCCCAACCGTCTCGTGGACGGACAGCGCCAGCCCGCGCACCTCGGCCAGCAGGTCCGCGTCCACCTCGGCGGGGCAGCGCACGCCGATGGCGGCGAAGTCGGGGTGGTGTTCGTCCCACTTGGCGGCGAAGGTGAGGATGCGGGGGGAACGGGGGCCCCCCGCGTAGACCATCTCAGTGGGCGGCAGCACGCGTGGTGCGCAGGTGCCCAGCACCGCCAAGTTGAACTCGCGGCCGGGGAGGAACTCCTCCACCAGCGCGGGGCTGCCGTAGTGAGCCTCCACCCAGCCGATGCGTTCGGTCAGCGCGGCGCGCTCCGTCACGATGCTCGCCTCCGAGAGGCCGTGGGAGGCGTCCTCGTTCAGCGGCTTGACGATGACCGGCAACGCCAGGGTGCAGCGGGCCGCATCGCCCGCGCTCAGCACCTGCCAGCGTGCCGTTGGGATGCCTGCCTGCGCGAATCGCTCCTTCGCCGCGCCCTTGTCCAGGCACAGGCGCAGCGTTGCGCTGGAGGCGCCGGTGCAGGGCAGGGCGCTCTCGACCGCCCGGGCGAAGCGCCACTCGGTCTTCGGTTGGCCCTCGAACCCCTCGAACAGGTTGAACACCACGTCGGGTCGGGAGGACAACACCGTGGCAACGGCGGCCTCCAGGGGCGGGGTCAACGCCAGCGTCTCCACCCGGTGGCCGGCGGCACGCAGCGCGTGGGCAACGGCCTCTGCCGACTCCAGCACACCTTCCACCGCCGCCTGCTCGCCCAGGGTGGTATAGCGGGAAGGGGTGGGCGCGTTGTGCGCGATGAGCACGTTCATCCCTAGCGTCCGGTGTGGGTGGTGGCGCGGGCTCGCCGAGGGGCGCCCGTGCGTTCGATGGCAGAGGAGAGGATCTCCTCTACCAATCGTGAGAACGACCAGCCACGCAGACCCGCCATGATGGGCAGGTCTGAGTAGGAGCCCATGCCAGGCAGGGGATTGGCCTCGATGAACACCGGCTCGCTCGCGGGGGTCACGCGAAAGTCCAGCCGTGCTACGTCGCGGCAGCCCAGCGCCTGGAAGGCGGCCAGCGCCTCGCGCTCGATGGCTTCGATGACGGCGGGGGCCATGCGGGGCGGGCAGTCGTAGCGCACCACGGCGCGGTAGTTGCGCTTCACCTCAAGGGTGTACATGAACCCGTCGTCGAGGCCGGTGTTGGGCACCACCTCCATCACCCCCACCACGCGCGGGTCGGCGTGACCCACGATGCCCACCGTCACCTCGCGGCCCGGCACGAACCGCTCCACCAGCGCGGGTTGGCGGTACTCCTGCGTGATGAGCGCGACCATATGCACCAAGGAGGCCCACTCGCCCACCTTGGAGTCCGCCCGCACCCCCTTGCTGGAGCCCTCGTAGGTGGGCTTGACCACCAGGGGGTAGGTGAAGGCGTTGGGGCCGGCGGAGAGCACCTCGTCCAAGCTGTGCGCCAGCAGCGACCAGGGCGTGCTCACCCCGTGGGAGGCTACGATACGCTTGGCCACGGCCTTGTCCAGGCCGACGGCCAGGGTCAGCGGGTCGGAGCCGGTGTAGGGGATGCCCAGCATCTCCAGCACGCTGGGCACCTGCGCCTCACGGGAGCGGTGAACCCCGCGCCCCTCGGCGATGTTGAACACCAGGTCAACGTCGGCGTCCACCACGGCGCGCAGGAAATCGCGCCCGCCGCCCAGGCGCACCGTCTCGTGGCCCAGGTCCTCGATGGTGCGGGCCAGAGCGTCGATGGTCTCGGGAGGGTCGTACTCCTCCGAGGCATCGTCACTTTCGGACCCCGCGGCCGGGGCGTCGTCCTTCATGTCGTAGGCGATGCCGATCCTCACTGCGTCGCCCCCAGGGAGGCGGCGTAGCCTCGCAGTTCCTCGTACGCCTCGTGGCCCAGCGCCAGGATCATCTCCACGTCGTAGATCTCGTAGAGGGGACGGGGGGTGGGGGAGGGGCGTGAGCACGTCCCGCCGGTGCGCGTCAGCTCATTCTCATCATCCAGCAGCAGACGGTCGCCCAGGACGATCAGTGGGTAGAGCGCGCAGTAGTGCGGCTTGAGCGACCACGGGTGCTCCCCCTTGGCCATGGACATGGCCTGGATGGCGCAGAAGTTATCCTCACGCAGGAACACGCAGCGCGTGCCTGCGGAGTGGTGTGGGTCGGGGATGGTGCGGGTGCCGCGGCGCAGCCCCGATGGGTAGTCCGTGTCGGGGTGGATCGTGGGGTCGAACCAGCGCTCGCGGGGCTGGGGCTCGTGGGTGAGGAAGGGAGCGATCTCATCGGCGGCCGCCAGCACGCGGTATGCGTTGTCGCGGTCGTCGTAGACGCCGTGGCCGCAGCAGGACGCGCGGCACTCTTCGATGCGGCAGCGCTCAATGGGGCGGGACTCGAACAGACGGGGGTCAACCTGCAGCCTACCGAAGCGGGGCCAATCGTCTGTTTCGTCCATACACCTTTCGCAGTGCGTTCAGAATCATGACTATTGTGGCGTATGTAGGGGGCATGTCAAGGGTCTGGAGCGAGGGTTTTCCCGGCCGCTCTCCCTGCGCTTGCGCGCGAGACGGCGAGCAGGGGCGCATCTGCATGACGCCTGGGGCGCGCAATGCACGTCAACGCCAGGAGATACCTAGCGCTTCGGCCTGCCCGCGCTCGCGCGCATGCGCTCGTAGAGGGCGATGAACCCGTCCACCGTTGCCTCGCGCCAGATGCCGGTGAGCATTTCAAGCGGCAGGTCGTCCAGGCGCTTGAAGCGCACGCACCCCACACCCATGTCCAGTTTCTTGCCCGTCGCCTCGTAGGCGGCCCGGAACCCGGCATCATCCTCTGCAGGCACGCCCCCGTAGAGCGCCATGTGGTGCTTCTGGTTGCCCAGAGACACATAGGCCAGGGGTTGCTTGTTGTACGTCTTGGGGTAGCGGGCCAGGGGCACCCGGTAGGTGATCATCCCGTACTGCACCGCCTCCTCGAACTTTGCTGGGAGGTTCTCGCGCAAGAGGGAGCGCAGTTCGCGCATGTGCGCCTGTCGCTCGGGCGGGAGCCCCGCCAGGTAGTCCTCCACCGTGGTCGTGTCGGGCGCTCCCCTCACTCCTCCTCCTGCACCGGCTGCCAGTTGTCGAGCTCGGTCGATTCGTCCGCCCCTCCGGCGCGCACCCGCTCCAGGGTGCCCGCGAACACCGCCGCCTGTTCCTGGGCGCTCAGCACCAGCCCTGCCAGCGCCTCGCCCAGCCCGGCGAAGTCCGGGGCTGGCGCTCCCGCTGTGATGGCTCCCGCCAGGCGCGCGGCGGCCGTGCGGCGCGGGGGCGCAGCTGCCCGTTGGCCGCCCACCCCATCTGGACCACCCCCTCCGGCGCGCACAGGGTGCACAGCCCGCAGGAGGTGCAGAAGCGGTTCTCCACGATGTCCGCCAGGCCCTCGAACCGCCGCATCGCTCGCTCCCCATCGGAACTGGGGGCAGGGTACCAGCGGGGGCAAGGGTTGCCCTGTATGCTGTGGGCCAACCCCCGTCCCAGGAGCATGCGCCGTGGGCTACTCGTCCATCGTCTCCATCAAGTGCGACTACCCCGGCTGTGAGGTGGCCGACGAGTACCTCGACTCCGACCGCGTCGCCCACCAATTCCTGCCCGTGGGCTGGGCGCGCGTCGAGTTCCAGACCGACGTGGAGCACGAGGACCACCACGACGAGGTCGGCTTCTTCTCCCTCCTGTGCCCGGAGCACGGCATGGTGCTGCGCTCCCAACTCTGGCCCGGCCAGGAGCCCCGCCCGCACCCCGAGGACTGACGCCCCAGGCCGCTCGTACGGCGAGAATCGTCTGGAAGTGCGGTTGTGCTCACTGGACTCCGCACCTAGGATGGCCGCGACCCGTCACCATCCGGCCGTTGTGAGGTGTACAGGGAGAGCGAGAAGAAGACCACCGCCCTGGGCGTCAGCCAGAACGTCGCTGGCCTGCTGGCCTACCTGCTGACGTGGGTCACCGGCATCGTGTTCCTGCTCGTTGAGAAGGAGAACAAGACCGTCCGGTTCCACGCCTGGCAGTCCATCGCCGTGTTCGTCCCGCTGACCGTGGCGAGCATCGTGGCGAACTGGATCCCCGGCATCGGCGCGCTGCTGTACTGGCTGGTGGGCGTCGTCTCGCTGGTTGCGTGGATCGGCCTCATGGTCATGGCCGTGCAGGGCAAGCACTACAAGGCGCCCCTGGTGGGCGGCTGGGCCGAGAAACAGTCCTAGACTCCTGCGTTCGCAGTAGCAGTAGATGAAAGAGGGCCCCGGCAGCGCCCGGGCCCTCTCCTTTCCCCAGGATGGGTGGCGGCTAGGCGTTGCCCAGCGGCAGCACCGCGAAGGTGCACCCGCCACTGAACGTGGTGGCGTGGCCCTCGCCCGTGGTATCGGTGATACGCACGATATCGCCGGGCACCAGCCGCACGCCCTCGGCCAGATGCGCCGGACGCACCTCCATCGCCCCCGCCACGATGAATATCCAGCGCCGCTCCGGCGCCGGGTGCGGGGCCATCGCCTCGTCGGCGCGCGTGCGCAGGTACACCCCCGCCACCTGCTCCAGGTTGGTCAGCTCGGGGTGCTGGGCCAGGGGCGTCGGTTCGATGTGCGTGCGCCCGTCCTCACCCGTGTACATGCGGTAGATGGCCATGCGCGCCTCCTGGTGCCTGCTGTTCGGCCCGCCCGCTCAGGGCAGGGGAGGGCAGGATAGCAGGGCTCCCCGGTGCTAGGATGCCCCCATCCCGCACCCGGAGGCGCGCCGTGGCAGACCCCGCCGTGTTCCAGCTGGCCAAGAACCCCGACCAGGTGGGCGAGAACCCCCTCTGGCACCCCGGCCAGGGGCGCATCTACTGGACGGACAACCGGGCCGAGCGGGTGTACCGCATGGACCCGGCCACCCGCGTCGTGGAGACGGTGGTGGAGGGGCTGCGGGTCTACGCCTTCACTTTCCAGCCCGACGACGCCCTGGCGCTGTTCCTGGACCGGGCGCGCATCGCCGTGGCCCCGGTGGCTGGTGACGGCTACGGGCCCGCGCGCATCGTCAACGAGGGGTTCGCGGGCGAGGCGGACGGGCGCTTCAACGACGTCATCGCCGATGCGGCGGGCCGGGTGCTGGGCGGCGTGGTGCCCATGGAGGTGGGGACGGGCCCCGCCAGGCTCTACTCCATCGCCCTCGACGGCGCCGTGCGCACGCTGCGCACGGACATCGGCATGCCCAACGGCATGGCCTTCTCGCCCGACGAGCGTTACCTGTACGTGGCGGACACGCGCGGGCGCAAGATCCTGTGCTACGCCTACGACGGGGCCACGGGCGATGTGTCCGGCGACACGACGCTGGTGGACCTGTCCAAGGAGGAAGGCGCCTCGCCGGACGGCCTCACCGTGGACGCCGAGGGCCACCTGTGGGTGGCCTTCAGCGGCGGGTGGTCGCTGGTGCGCTTCGACCCGGCGGGGCGGGAGGTTGCGCGCGTGCGCTTCCCGGCGCGCAAGATCACCTCGGCGGGCTTCGGTGGTGCTTCCCTGGACACCCTCTACGTCACCACGTCGAGCCGCAAGCCCACCCCGGACGAGGAGATAGGCCCGGAGGGTGGGGCACTCTTCGCCGTCAGCCCCGTGCCCACGGGCAAGCTGGACCACCGCTCCCGCCTGGCGCTCTAGCCGCCCCCTACTCGTGCCGCAGGGCGGTGATGGGGTCGAGCCGGGCGGCCTGAGTGGCGGGGTAGAGGCCGAAGAAGAGGCCGATGGCCACGGCCACGCCCACGGCAAGACCCACCACGCCGGGGGTGACCACGGTGCGCAGCTGGGAGCCGTTGAGGCTCAGCTGGCCGAACACCTCAGCCAGGCCGAACCCCAGCCCGATGCCCAGCGCGCCGCCCGCAGCCGAGAGCAGGATGGCCTCGGCCAGGAACTGGGCCATGATGTCCCGGTAGCGGGCGCCCACGGCCTTGCGTATGCCGATCTCGCGGGTGCGCTCGGTGACGGACACCAGCATGATGTTCATGATGCCGATGCCGCCCACCAGCAGGCTGATGCCGGCGATGGAGCCCAGGAAGATGGTGAACACGTCGGCCACCTGGCTCGCGGTGGCCACCAGGTCCTCCTGGGTGGTGACGGTGAAGTCGTCTTCAGTGCCGATGATGTCGTGTCGCTCGCGCAGCAGCGCGGTTATCTGTGCCTTGGCCGCCTCGATGCTCTCCGAGTCCGCCGCCTGCACGGTGATGGAATTGACCACCAGCTCGCCGCTGACGGTGCGCCCGGCCGACAAGCGCCGTTGCGCCGTGGTGATGGGCAGCAGCACCTGGTCGTCCAGGTTGCCCAGGGCGGTGCCGCCCTGGCTCGCCAGCACGCCCACCACGGTGAACGGGCGTGTGCTGACGCGGATCACGGCGCCCACGGCTTCGCCGTCGGGGAAGAGCGTCTCGGCCACGCTGGCGCCCAGCACCACCACGGCGCGGGCTGACGCGTCGTCGTCCGCGGTGAAGAACGTCCCCTCGGCCAGGCTCACCCCGCGCACCTGGGGGTAGTCCTGGCTGGTGCCCGTGGCGCGCGAGCGGGAGTTCTGCCCGCTCACCGACAGCTGCACGGTGGTGGACAGCTCCGGGGCCACGCCGCCCACGGCGGGGACCGCGCCCGGCGCGGCAATGGCCTGCGCGTCGGCCAGGGTGAGGGTCTGGGCGCTGCCCTGGCCCTGGCTCACGCCCTGGGTGGTGACGGCGCCGGGGCGCACGAAGATCAGGTCGGTGCCCAGGCCGGAGATGCGGTCGGACACGGTGGCCTGGGTGCCCTGGCCAACGGCCATGACGCCGATCACCGCGGCCACGCCGATGATGATGCCCAGCACCGTCAGAAGGGAGCGCAGCTTGTTGGAGAGCAGCGCTCCCACGGCGCTGGCCAGCACGTCGGAGGGCCTCATGCCTGCACCCCCGCGCCCTCGGCGGGCATGGCGGCCAGGGCCTGGGCGGCCCACAGCCGCTCGCGCACCGGCTCGTCGGACTCCACGCGCCCGTCGCGCATGGTGACCACGCGCGAGCAGCACGCGGCGATGTCGTGCTCGTGGGTCACCACCACCACCAGCACGCCCTCCTGGGTGTTCAGCTCCTGGAGCAGCGCCATCACCTCCATGCTGGTGCGTGTGTCCAGGTTGCCCGTTGGCTCGTCGGCCAGCAGCAGGCGGGGTTGGGTCACCAGCGCCCGGGCCACGGCCACGCGCTGCTGCTCACCGCCGGAGAGCTGGGAGGGCACGTGCCCGGCGCGCTTGCCGAGTCCCACACGCTCCAGGGCGGTCATGGCCGCGAAGCGCCGCGCGCGAGCGCCCCGGTAGAGCAGGGGCAGTTCCACGTTGCCCACGGCGCTAGTGCGGGCCAGCAGGTTGAACGACTGGAACACGAAGCCGATCTTTTCGTTGCGCAGGCGCGCCAGTTCGCCGTCGCGCAGGCCCGCCACGTCCACCCCGTCCAGCAGGTAGGCCCCGCCGGTGGGCCGGTCCAGCAGGCCCAGGGTGTTCATCATGGTGGACTTTCCGGAGCCGGAGGGGCCCATGATGGCCACCATCTCTCCGTCGTCCAGCCGCAGGCTCACCCCGCGTAGGGCTTGGACGGCGATGGAGCCTGTTCGGTAGGTGCGGGCGGCATCACGCAGCTCGATGACCGGGGTGCTCACTGGCCGCCCCCGTTGCCGTCGCGCCCGCCCCCGTTGCCGCCGCGCCCGCCGCCGAAGCCGCCCTGGCCCGGGGTGATGACGCTGCCGTCGGGCAGGGTGATGGTGCCGTCCGCGTTGCGGGTGGGGCCGGTGCCGGTGCCGGGGAAGGTGAGCCCGCCGGGCCCGAAGGTGGTGAACTGATTCACCGTGGCGGCGGAGCCCGCGGGCACCGCCACCTCATCGCCCTCGGACAGCCCGTTGCTCACCACCGCCACGCGCCCGTCGGAGGCGCTGATGGTGACCTGGGTGCGCTGGGTGGTGCCGTCGGCCAGGAGCACGTCGGCCACCCGGTTCTGGCCGTCGCGCTGGATCGCCCCCGCGGGCACCATCAGCACGCCCGCCTGCTCGGCCACCACCACCGTTGCGGTGGCGGTCATGCCCGGCAGCACCCGCAGCCCGGTTGCACCGGCACGCGGGATGGTGAGCGCGATGGTGATGGGGTAGGAGACGATACCCTGTTGGGTCACCGGCGATGACGAGATGGTCGAGAGGGTGCCCGCCAGGGTCACGCCCTGGAGGGCGTCCAGCTCCACCCGAACCTGCTGGCCCTCGGCCAACTGGGCGATGTCTATCTCATCCACCTGACCCTCCACCACCAGGTCACCGGTGCTGGTGAGGGTGGCGACGTTGGTGGCGGCGGTCACGTCGTCACCAACCGCGATTGCTAGGCCGGTGATGGTCCCAGTGAAGTCCGCCGTCAGCACGGCGCGGTCCAGCGCCAGCTGGGCGTCCGCCAGCTTGCCCTTGGCTGCGGTGACGGCGGCCTGTGCCTGGAGCAGCGCGAGCCGGTCGGGGGAGGCCAGGGTCGCCACGGCGACCTGCGCCTTTTCCACGTTGCGCTGGGCGGTGGCCAGGGCCTGGGCTTGGGCCGTGGTGGCCTGCCTGAAGGCCAGGACTGCATCCTGCACCGCCACGTGGGCGGAGTTCGCCGCTGTGGTGAACTCGTTCTCGTTCGGGGGGAGTGCGGGGAACAAGGTGGTCCACGCGTAGAGGACGGTGGGATCCTTGGGGTAGGCCGCCAGCATCTGATCGGGGGTGAGCGTCAGCAGGTCGGTGCCGGAGGGCTCGATCCCATAATGACGCCGGAACACGTAGGCGTACGCCTCGGCTGCGTTGTCCTGGGCGGTCTGCGCGGCGTCCACGGCCTTTCGCTGGCTGCGCTCGGTGGCCGTCTGGGCCAGGGTGGCCGACTCCAGATCCAGCGCGGCCTGTGCGGTGGCCTCTTCAGTGGGGTTCACCAGCGCGTCCAGTGCCTCTTGGACGTTGGCCAACGCGGCATCCGCCTGGTCCCGCGAGGCGGTGAGGCTGGTGGCGTCCAGCCGCGCGAGCACATCGCCCTCTGCCACCACGGCCCCCTCTGAGGCCAGCACCTCGGTCACGGTGCCTGCCACGCCGAAGCGCAGCGTCTCCTCGTCCGCCGCAGCGACCGAGCCCGCCGCCGTGACGGTGATGGAGAAGGTGCCCCGGGTGACGGTGGCCGTGTTGGTCTGGCTGGTGGGCGTCGCGTCAGCGCCGCCGCAGGCGGCCAGGGCCAGGGCGAGCAGCGCGATGGCCGCGATGAGCAGCGAGCGGGAACGGCGCGGTGCGGTGGGCACGGCGTACCTCCTGAGGCCCGCTCTGGGGAGCGGGTTGCGAAAGGGGAACGCACCAGCCGCCGGAACGTCAGGGTCGGGTTCTAGCGCTCCGGCGGGGCGTAGTGGTAGCCGAAGCCGCGCACCGTCTCGATGAGGTGGGGGATGCGGGCATCTCCATGCCCAGGTTCGCCAGCACCTTGCGCAGCTTCTCGATGGCGGCGTGCTGCAGGTAGCGCACCGCACCGGCGTTCTTGCCCAGCAGTTCGCCCACCGCATCCGAGCGCAGCCCCGCGCCGAAGCGCAGGGCGATGACCTGCCGCTGGGCCTCGGTCAGGTGCTCCAGGGCCTGGTTCAGCAGGGCGATGTCCTGCGCGCGCTCCAGCCGCTCGCCGGTGCGCTCGCCGCTATCCAGTTCCTCCGCGTCCGTCAGGGGGACGACGTTGGCCGAGCGCCCCCGCCTGCGCAGGTGGTCAACCACCAAGTTGTGGGCGATGCGGAAGATCCACGCCTCGATGGGCCGTCCGGTGCCCTTGTAGGAGGTGGCGAAGCGCAGCGCGCGCACGAACACGTCGGCGGCCAGATCCTCGGCGGCATCGGGAGAGCCGATGCGGACGGCGATATAGCGGTGGACCCGGGGGAAGAGGGCATCGTAGCGCTCCACCACGGCCGCTCGTACCAGCGAGGGGGGTGGACAGGCGTGCGCGTGCGGACGCAGCGCCCGTGAGCGCTGCGGCGTGCGCCGTCGCTTCGCTGCGTCCGTTCATGCTCCCCCGTCCGTGGCCCACGGCGTCCCGCGGGCCCGTCTCCCCCTATAACGCACCAGCGGCCCGGATGGTAGGGCAACGGTTGCTGGCGCGCATCGTACCTTCGGGCAGTGACGCTCCGCGCGCAGAGGGGCGGGGTTGGTGGAGTACCGGGTACCCATGGGCAGAGAGAAGCCCTCAGTCCCCCTGGCGCAGCGCCCGGTACACCTTCTCCGCCGTCACCGGCAGGCTTCTCACCCGCGCCCCGCACGCGTCGGCCACGGCATTGGCCACGGCGGCGGCGAGCGCCTCGATGGCGTATTCACCGATGCCCTTGGTGCGGTAGGGCCCCAGCCCCGACTCCGATTCCACCAGCACCGTGCGCAGTTCAGGGACGTCGGCGCTGGTGGGCAGCTTGTAGTCGGCCAGGCTCGCCACGTCCACGCGCCCGTCCTCCCCGATGCCCACCTCCTCCATCAGCGAGTGGCCGATGGCCTGCATGATGCCGCCGTTCACCTGCCCCTGGTGGCCGATGGGGTTGAGCACCTGGCCCACGTCGTGCGCCGAGGTGACGCTGAGCAGGCGCACCTGGCCCGTCTCCGGGTCCACCGACACCTCGGCGATGGCCGCCATGAAGGAGGCCACGGGCGACTCCTCCCGCACCCTGGACGTTGCCTGGGTGACGATCGCCTCGCCCGTGGGCGCCACCAAGCTGACCCACGGGCAGCGCGCGCTCGTGTCGGCGCGCACCAACTCGTGCCCGGCCACCCGCACCTGGTCCCTCGGCCAGCCCAGGGCGCTGACGGCCAGGGTGATGAGCGCCGCCCTCGCCTCGGAGACGGCCTGGTGGACGGCGGGGGTGGTCACGCGGGTCACCCGCGATGCGCCGATGCCGGTATCGAACGGGGCAACGTCCGTGTCCCACGGCTCCACCGCCACTTCATCCGGACGCAGGCCCAGCTCCTCAGCCACCATCTGCGCGAAGGCCGTGTAGCTCCCCGTGCCCTGCTCGAACACCGAGGTGTGCACCACCACCGTCCCGTCGGTGCGCAGCTCCACCCCCGCCGATGAGACGCCCTCCCCCTGCCCCTTGTAGGCGAGGGAGATGCCCCGGCCCACGTTCGGCGGCTTGGGGGCATCCCAACCCGCCGTGCGCAGCGCCGCATCCAGCGTGCCCACCGGGTTCATCTCCGGGGCCTCGTGGCCTATCGCCGTCATCTGGCCCGGTTGGATGAGGTTCTTGCGGCGCAGGGCGATGGGGTCCATCCCCAGCCGGGCGGCGATGACGTCCATGTGCGATTCGATGGCGAAGTTGGCCTGCACCGCGCCGGGGCCGCGGTAGAAGCCGCCGGGCACCGCGTTGGTGTAGACGTGGACGGCTTCGATGAACGCGTGGGGGATGACGTACGGCCCCGCCGCGTGGGCCGCCCCCGGCAGGTTCACCCCCGGCACCGGCTTGAAGCCCCCGTAGGCTCCGGAGTCGAAGAGGATGCGCGCCTCATGCGCCACCAGCGTGCCGTCGCGCCTGAGGCCCGTGCGCAGGTGCGCCACCGAGGCGTGACGCGGGTTGCCCGCCGCCAGCTCCTCGGCGTAGGTCATCGCGGCGCGCACCGGGTGGCCCGTGGCCTGGGAGAGGAAGTAGCAGGCGGGCACGTCCATGGGTGAGCCCTTGCCGCCGAAGTCCCCGCCGATGGCCGAGTGGTGCACCACCACCCGTTCCTCCGGCATGCCCAGGGCGGCGGCCACGTCGTGCTTGAGGCGGTGGGGGGCCTTGTTGGGCGCCCACACGTCCACGTGCCCGTCCGGGTCCGCCCACACCAGACACCCGTGCGTCTCCATGTACCCCTGGTGGGCGCGCTGGGTGCGGTACGTCCCCTCCACGATGACCTCGGCCTCGGCGAACCCGCGCGCCACCTCGCCCGTGCCCCAGGTATCGCGCACGAAGCCGTTCAGGTGCCCCTCCACCGGCCGGGGCAGCCCGGCGTAGGAGTTCACGTCCGGGTGCAGCACCGGCGCATCGGCGGCCAGCGCCGCCTGCGGGTCCAGCACGGCGGGCAGCTCCTCGTAGGTCACCTCGATGAGCGCGCACGCCGCCTCGGCGATGGCCGCCGACTCGGCTGCCACTGCGGCGACGCGCTCGCCCACGAAGCGCACCACCCCCTGCGCCAGCACCGGCACATCGCGCAGGCGCCGCCCGAAGCGCACCCCGGCCACGTCCGTTCCCGTGAGCACCGCGTGCACGCCGGGCAGCGCCCGCGCCGCCGCCGTGTCCACGGACACGATGCGCGCGTGGGCGTAGGGGCTGCGCAGCGCCTTCATCCATAGCATCCCCGGAATGGTGGTGTCCGCCGTGTAGCGGGCGCGGCCCGTCACCTTCTCCACCGCGTCCGCGCGGGGGGATGCGGTGCCGATGACCCGGTAGGGCGTCGTGGGCATGGGAGGCTCCTTGGGGGAGGGTGGGGCGAGTATAGCGGGGCACGCGAGCGAGCGGCGCGCGTGGTCTTGTTCATAAGAAGGCCGGTTCGTAGCGTGCCCGCCGCAGGGGGGCCCTGTGGAATCCGTCCCGAGGAGCGTGTGCGATGCGACGATTTGGTGTCCTGCTGCTGGTACTGGTGAGCATGCTGGCGCTGACGACGGGGTCTCCTCCTGCGTTGGGCAGGTGAGCGTCACCGTCCCCCACGACCAGGGCAACGGGAAGGCCAAGGGTCGCTAGTCTCCTTCGACCTCCAACGACCGTGGACAGGGGCCCCGCCATCCGGCGCCTCCGCGTCACAGGGGGCTCGCGTGGTAGAAAGGGGGCCGCCGGGGCAGCGCCCGGCAGCCCCTCGCCAGGCGGGAGACCCATGGACCTGACCCTCAACGAACAACAGAAGATGCTCCAGGCCACCGTGGCCGAGCTGATGCGGCGCGATGCCACCCGCGAGGCGCTGGTCGCCATCGACCGGGGCGAGCGCACGGCGGGGAGCCTGTGGGGGCCCATCGCCCAGACGGGCCTCCTGTCGGTGCTGGTGCCGGAGGCGCACGGCGGGGTGGGCGGGAACATCACCGACGCCGCAGTGGTGTTCGAGGAGCTGGGCAAGGGCCCCGTGCCGGGGTTGGCGTTCTCGTCCGGCGTGCTGGCGGCCCTGCTCGTGCAGCAGGGGGGCACCCCTGAGCAGCAGGCGGCCCACCTGCCGGCCATCGCCGAGGGGCAGGTGGCCTTCGCCCTGGCGCTCACCGAGCCGGAGGACGGGTGGGCGCAGGACGACGTGCGCATGCCCGCCACACCCGCGGGCGACGGCTTCACCTTCACGGGGGTCAAGCCCCACGCGCTGCACGCGGACGATGCCACCCACCTGCTGGTGGCCGCGCGCCTGGCGGACGGGGTGGGCTTCTTCGCCGTGCCGGTGAGCGCGGCGGGCGTGTCGGTGCGCCCCCTGGCGGGCTTCGCCACGGGGCTGTCCGAGGTGCGCCTGGACGGGGTGCGCGTGGGCGCCGATGCGCTGGTGGCCCGCTGGGCCGACTGGGAGCGCACTCTCTCCCGCGCGCTGCCGGTGCTGTGCGCCTACGCCGCCGGTGCGCTGGAGCGCGTGGCGCAGATGAGCCTCGACTACTCGCGCACCCGTGTGCAGTTCCAGCAGCCCATCGGGCGCTTCCAGCGGGTGCAGGACCACATCATCGATCTGGTGAACCAGAAGGATGCCGCCCGCTGGACGGCCTACGAGGCGGCCTGGAAGGCGGATACCGGCAAACCGGAGG
The DNA here is from genome assembly GCA_038147155.1 of Candidatus Australimonas brisbanensis. Lineage (GTDB taxonomy): Bacteria > Chloroflexota > Dehalococcoidia > Lucifugimonadales > Australimonadaceae > Australimonas > Australimonas brisbanensis. Next base: position 56,235 of record JAYQTA010000008.1, on the reverse strand, counting down.
ACGAACTCTCTGCAGCATCGCTCACCGCCGCCGCCGTGGCGAAGGAGGCCTACTACCTGGGGTGCAACAGCGCCCACGACGCGCATGCGGGCATCGGCATCGTGCGCGAGTACGGCCTGAGCCTGCACACCCAGATGTCGCGCACCCTCTACCACTTCCTGGGCGGCCCCCGCCACCTGCGCCAGAGCCTCGGCGCGGCCCTGGGCCTGTAGGCGATGGCCGCACCGGCTGTGGGCGGGGGCATGCTGTCTGGCCTGCGAGTGCTGGACCTGGCCGACGACCGGGGCATCTTCACCGGGCGCGTCCTGGCCGATTTGGGCGCCGACGTGGTGAAGGTGGAGCCGCCGGGGGGCGACGTGGCGCGGGGCATCGCGCCCTACTGGAAGGACGCCCCCGACATCGAGAACTCCCTGTTCTGGCAGCTGTACGCAGCCAACAAGCGCTCCTGCGTCGTGGACTTCGCCTCGTTCGCCGGGCGCGCGCTGGTGGCACGTTTGGCGGAGCAGGCCGACTTCCTGGTGGAATCGTTCCGCCCCGGCTTCATGGCCTCCGTGGGCCTCGACTACGAGACGCTGCGCGCCGCAAATCCCCGGCTCATCTATGTGTCGGTGAGTCCCTTCGGCCAGGACGGCCCCTACGCGGGCATGAACGCCACGGACCTGACGGGCATGGCCCTGGGCGGGTTCATGTGGCTTACCGGCGATGCTGATAGGCCGCCGCTGCGCGTGAGCATCCCCCACTTCTGGAGCCTGGGCGCAGCGGCCGCCGCCGCCGGGGCTATGGTGGCGCATCAGGCGCGCTCATGGAGCGGGGAGGGACAGTGGGTGGACGCCTCCTGCCAGCAGGCGGTGGCGCGCACCCTCTCCCACGCCCCCCAGTTCTGGGACCTGAACCAGGTGATCCTCACCCGCCAGGGGCCCTACCGGCCGCTGGGGGCGGGCAAGCGGCTGCGCATCAACTACCCGTGCGCCGACGGCTACGTGAACTTCATCCAACCCGGCGGGCGCTCCGGCGGGCGCAACATGGCCGCGCTGGTGGCGTGGGTCAACGAGACGAACGAGGGCGACCCGGAGCTGGACGGGGTGGACTTCGGCGGCTTCGGCTTCGGCCAGATACCGGACACGCTGCTCAATGCCATGGAGCGCACCCTGGAGCGCTTCTTCGCCCCGCGCACCAAGCGCGAGCTGTCCGAGGGGGCCATCGCCCGCCGGGTGCTCCTGTTCCCGGTGAACGATGCCGCTGACCTGCTCACCTACCCCCAGCTGGAGGCGCGCGGCTTCTACCGGCAGGTGGAGGGCCCCGACGGGGAGCCCATGACCACCCTGGGCCCGTGGGCCCGCGCCTCCGCGGCGCCGCTGCGGGTGGGTCGCGCGCCCCGGCTGGGTGAGCACACGGACGAGGTGCTGGCCGGCTGGTGCGGCCTGGGCCCCGACGACATCAGCGCGCTGCGCGCTCAGGGGGTGGTGGCGTGAGCACTCCGCAGCCCTCCGTGGGCAAGCCCTTCGCTGGGCTCAAGGTCCTGGACTTCTCCTGGGTGGTCATCGGCCCCATGGCCACGCGCTATCTGTCGGACTTCGGCGCGACGGTGGTGCGGGTCGAATCGGCGAAGCGGCCCGACGTCATCCGCGACGGCCCGCCCTTCGCAGAGGGCAAGCCGGGCATCAACCGCTCCGGCTACTGGTCCACCTACAACTCCGGCAAGCTGGGCCTTGCCCTGGACATGGGCGATGAGCGCGGGCGGGCCCTCGCCTTCGTGGCGGCGACGGAGTGGGCAGACATCGTGGCGGAGAACTTCACCCCCGGCGTCATGGAGAAGTGGGGGCTGGGGTACGAGGCGGTACGGGCGAAGAACCCCGGCGTGGTGATGTTCAGCGCCTCCATGCTGGGCCGGGGCGGGCCGTATGATGCCCAGCCGGGCTACGGCCCCGTGCTCACGGCCCTCAGCGGCCTGACCAACGGCACCGGCTGGCCGGACCGCGTGCCCGTCTCCCCCTACGGGGCCTACACCGACTTCCTGGTGCCGCACCTGGCCATCGCCGCCATCGCCGCGGCGCTGGAGCACCGGCGGCGCACCGGGGAGGGGCAGCACATCGACGTCTCGCAGCTGGAGGCCTCGCTCTACTACGCAGGCGTGCCGCTGCTGGACCACGCCGCCAACGAGCGGGTCGCCCAGCGCGACGGCAACGCCGACCCGGACATGGCCCCCCATGCTGCCTACCCGTGCGCGGGAGAGGAGCGGTGGGTGACCATCGCGTGCCCGGACGATGCCTCCTTCCAATCGCTGATGCTGCTGATGCAGAAGCCGGGGCTGGCTGCCGACCCGCGCTTCGAGACGGTGGCGGGGCGCAAGGCGCACGAGGGCGAGCTGGACGCGGCGATCGCCGCCTGGACGGCGGGCCGCACCCCCGCCGAGGTGATGGAGGCGTGCGCCCGCGCAGGCGTGCCTGCCGGGGCCGTCAACGACTGCCGCGACCTGTTCACCGACCCGCAGTTGGCCCATCGGGAGCACTTCGTGTGGCTGGAGCACCCGGAGATGGGGCGCTATGCCGCCGACGGCAACGCCTTCACCCTCTCCGCGACGCCGCCCCAGTACCGGCCCGCGCCCATGCTTGGCCAGCACACCGAACAGGTGCTGCGCGAGCTGTGGGGCGTGAGCGATGAGCGCTACCGGGCATTGCGCGATGCGGGCGTGCTGGAGTAGCGCCCCCGCTCGCTTGGCGCTCGCTCGTTCCAGGGGGCTCCCCTGCGCGCCTCGGCGCTACCCCGTCTCCGATCGCTGGGCGATCGCTCATGGCAGCGGGCAACCGCCCCAGCATCGAATCTGGGTACCCCTCTCGCCCGCCATTACCGCCGGGCAACGCTTACAGCCCGTAGAAGGTGATGGCGTTCTCGCCCAGGATGCGGTCCACGATGGCCGGGTCGATGTCGCCCGACTTGCGGATGTTCCGCAGCGCCTCGATCTCCGATGACTGGTCCTGGTGCCCGTAGTCGGTGCCGATGAGCAGCTGGCTCTCGCCCGCGTACTTGAGCACGTAGGGGATGTCGTCGTCGGTCTGGCACGTCACCCACACGTTGTGGGCCTTGAAGGGCTCGGCGGCCAGGGTGCGACCGCGGGTGTTGAGCCGGCGGCGCAGGTCGTGCACCACGTAGGGCACCCACTGGCTGGAGGCCTCCACGATGCCGAAGCGCAACTGGGGGTGCTTCTTTGCGATGTCGTTGGAGATGACCGCGTGCGCGGCCGCCACCGAGGTGAGGCGGAAGGTCGCGAAGGTGCCGCCCGCCTTGTCCGCCGCCATGAGCTTGGGGAACATGGGGTTGGAGTTGCCGATGTGCACAGCCATGGGCATGTTCAGCGCCACGGCCTCGCGGTAGAGCGGGTCGTAGTACTCGTCCACCAGCAGCCGCTCGCCCTCCACGGGGCGGATGGTGATGCCGCAGGCGCCGTGCTCCTTGGCCCAGCGCGCCTCCTTGATGGCCTCGTCCATGTTGGAGAGGGGCAGGATGCACGTCCAGCGCAGACGGCCCTTCCCCTCCTCCCAGATGTGGGCGAGCCACCGGTTGTAGGCGCGGGACATAGCCATCTCGGACTGGGGCGTCTCGCACCAGCGCTGGATGTACATGGAGGGGTAGAGCACCTGGACGTCGATCTCCAGCTCGTCCATGTGGTCGATGCGCCCGGCGATGTCGTCCATGAACCGCTTGGCCGGGTCGGTGACCATGTTGCGCGTGACCGACTCGTCCAGCCCCTTGGCGGCCACCATCCCGCGGACCTCGCCCTTCACCTGCCCGTCCACCAGCCAGAACCGCTTGCCGTCGCCACGGGTGACTATCTGCGGCTTGTACGCGGCGTCCTCCGGGAGGGTGTACTCCCAGGTCTGCTCGGTCTCCAGCACGTGGGCATCCGAGTCGATGACGGGCATGAGAGGCCTCCTTCCGCCGCCGGGGCGGCTCACGCGGCGAATCTAGCACCGGGAGCCGGGCGACTCAAGCGCCCGCCCCCTAGTGCCCTCCGGCGGGCACGGGCACGCTCCTGCCCCCCAGCGGGCGGGTCACCAGGCGCAGGTACACCGGCGCCAGCGCCACGGCCAGGGTGCCGAAGCAGACCGCCGTCACCCAGAAGGCCGTCTCCAGCCCCACCCAGGCGGCCAGGGCACCCAGCCCGGCGGGGACGATGAGCTGGGCTATGCCCCAGTAGAGCCCCACGTACCCCATGGCCATGCCGCGCTGCTCAGCGGCGGAGTAGCGCGCCGCCGTCACGGTGTAGGCGGTGCCCATCAGATGGTGGGTGAAGCCCTGGAAGGCCATGAGCACCCCCAGCAGCATCAGGGTGGGGCCCAGCAGAGGGGTGATGGCCAGGATGGCCGCCATGCCCGCCAGACCCACGTAGTAGACGCTGCGCTCGCCGATGCGGTCGATGATCTGGCCGAAGTAGATGCCGGAGAGTATCCCCGCCGCCATGGACACGGCGCGCAGGCCGCCGTTGACGCCCTCGTCGTAGCCCAGGTGCTCGAAGTAGGGGATGAACAGCACCACCCCCGCCGCCATGGACGACGAGGCGACGAACGCCGTGGCGGCGGCGAAGCTCATGGGCCGGTGGCGGGCGATGACGGGGATGGACGCGACGGCGGCCCTCACGGTGCGCGGCACCGCGCGCCCCGGCAGGTGGGGCAGCCCCACCGCGCCCGCCAATCCCACGGTGGCGATGGCCGCGCACGCCCCGAAGGTGACGGGGTAGCCCGCCGCCAGCACCAGGAGGCCGCACCCGAAGGTGCCGAACAGGTTGCCCGCGGTGCCGGAGGAGTTGATGCGGCCCAGGAACACGGGGGCGCGCGCCGGGTCGATGCGGGAGGCGTAGGACTGGGTGGAGGTCCAGTAGGCGGCGCGGGAGAAGCCCATGAAGGTCTGGCCCGCGATGAGCACCCAGAAATCGTCCGTGAGGGCGAAGACCACCGACCCCGCTACCATGGTCAGGAAGCTGAACCAGAGCACCCAGCGCTCCCCGAACCGGTCGGCCATGGCCCCGCCGGAAACCCGCAGCACCAGGCCGAACACCGCCTGGCTCGCCACCAGGATGCCCAGACGACGCAGGTCGTAGCCCAGGTGCAGCGCGTACAGGGGCACCAGCACCTGGGTGGCGCCCAGGGTGACCATGTAGGAGAAGCCCGCCCCGTACAGGATGCGGGCGGCGCGGGTGGGGTGGGCCGCGGCGGCGGTGCTCATGCGAACCTCCCAGGTGCGTAGGCGGGTAGGGCGAGGGGCGAGGAACCGGTCAGAACCAGCTGCGCGGCGGTGCGGCCCAGCGCCGGGCCCATCATGATGCCCTGGCGCCCGCCGCCGCCCACCAGCACCACGCCGTCCAGGGTGGGCGCGGGGCCCACCACCACGGCGCCATCGGCGCTCACGGGGCGCAGACAGGCGGTCTGGAGCACCAGTTCGGCGTCCGTCAGGGAGGGCAGGAAGCGCAGGAGGGCCTCGATGATCTCATCGCGCCCGCCGGTGGTCTTCGACTCGTCGAAGCCCGCCTCCTCCTCGGTGGTGCCCGCCCATACCAGCCCGTCCGACGGCTTGGTCATGGCATAGTCCTTACCGTAGCCCACGCTCACATCGAAGGGCGGGCCGCCGGCGCGCAGACGGATGATCTGCCCCTTGAGCGGGCGTATGGGCAGGGTGAGGCCGCACCAGGCGGCGGCCTGCCCCAGCCACGGGCCCGTGGCCAGCACGACGCGCTCGCAGGCCAGGACGCTCCCGTCCTCCAGCCGCACGCCGGATACGCGCGCGTCCGTGCGCTCCAGGCCCACGGCCCGGCCGGTGCGCACCTGCGCCCCGCGTGATTCGGCGGCCTGGGCGAGGGCCACCGAGAGCCGGTACGGCTCCAGGTCGGCGGAGCCCTCCACGTACAGCCCGCCCAGCGCGTCGGGCGAGACGCGCGATTCGATGCGCCGTGCGCCCTCGCCGTCCACCACCTCGGCCCGGAAGCCGGGGTGGGCGTTGCGCCATTCCATGTCCGGTGCGAAGGAGTCCATCTCCTCCTGGGTGAAGGCCAACCGCAGTTGGGGGGAGCGCCGGTACTGGGTGTCCACGCCCGTCTCGGCGGGCAGGCGCTCGGCGAGCAGGGCGTGCAGGCGCATCCCCTCCTGCGTCATGGGCGTGTTGGCGTTGGGGCGGCCCGTGACCCCGCCGGAGAGCCCGCCGTAGGCGAAGCCCGAGGCGTGGGAGGCGAGCCCGTCCGGCTCCACCACCGTCGCCGCCACGCCCTCCAGCGCCAGTTCATAGGCAGTGGCGAGGCCCGCGATACCGCCGCCCACGATGACGACGGAGGGTGTGGGTGTGCTGGTCATGGCGGAGGCTCCTGGGGCGGTGTGGCGGGCGGATTCTACGCCATACCGGATGGAGGAGGGCGCGGCTTGACGGGCGGGGCGCCCCTCCCCTAGCGTCGGGAGACCACCTGCCGGGAGGGCCCATGCTCCGCATCACCATCTCCGCCAAGCGCCAGCTGCGCGACATCGCCGCGGAGCGTTCGCTGGAGCCGGGGCGCTACCTGCGTCTGGCGGTGCCGCCGGAGTGGGCGGGTGAGGGGGACTTCGGCATCGTCATCGACGGCCTGAGCCCGCTGGACACCCAGGTGGACTACCAGGGGCGCACGGTGCTGCTGGTGGGCCCCGGCGTCGACGAGCAGCTGCCCAACGCGGTGCTCGACTACAAGCGCCCGCCCTCCCAGCCGCGCTTCACGTTGGACGTGTTCGGCCCCCGGCCTGACGAGGCGACTGAGGCCTAGTCCGGCGCCACCGCCACTACCTCCAGCTGCACTCGCATGCCGTTGGGCGGCGGGTCGTAGCGCGTGGTGTGGCGTGCGGGCCGATCGTCCGGGTCAGGGAACAGCTCCAGCCACGGCCCGTTGAGCGCGTCCTTCTCGTTCAGGTCCGCCAGGAAACACGTCATGCGCACCACGTCGTCGGGGCTGACGCCCGCTGCGGCCAGGAACGTGCGCAGATTGCGGAAGCACTGACGCGCCTGCTCGAACACGTCGGGCGAGAGCGCACCGGTGTCGGCGTTGATGCCCTGGATAGCGGACGAGTACACCACGTTGCCCACCCGTGCCCCGAAGGGGATGGGGGCCGAGTGCTGCACACCGGGGATGTGGATGGTCTGCCTGCGGCCCATGACGGCCTCCTCACCGGACGGGTTGGGGCGCGGGTGCGGTTGCACCGGGCGCGCCGGTGCCAGAGGATAGGCGCACACGCGCACCGGGCCAAGGCTCGGCGCACCGGTGCGGAGCCAGAGCGAGGGAGACACCGAATGCTGACCAGGGAAGAGAACGAGGCCATCACCCGGGTGGGGCCCGGCACGCCCATGGGCGAACTGATGCGCCGCTACTGGATGCCGGCGTTGCTGTCGGAGGAGCTCCCCGGGCCCGACTGCCCACCGGTGCGGGTGCGTTTGCTGGGCGAGAACCTGGTGGCCTTCCGCGACACCAACGGGCGCGTGGGCCTGGTGGACGAGGCGTGCCCCCACCGGCGCGCCTCCCTCTGGTTCGGCCGCAACGAGGAGTGCGGGCTGCGGTGCGTCTTCCACGGCTGGAAGTTCGACGTGGACGGGCGGTGCGTGGACATGATGAACGAGCCCGACGAGTTCGACTTCCGTGACAAGGTGCGCCTGAGGGCCTACCCCACGCTGGAGTTGGCGGGCCTGGTGTGGACGTACATGGGCCCGGCGGGTTCCCAGCCCCCGGCCCCAGCCTTCGAGTGGACGCGCGTGCCCGATCCCGCCCGTCACGTTAACAAGACGTGGCAGGAGTGCAACTGGCTCCAGGGCCTGGAGGGCGGCATCGACACCTCCCACGCGCCCATCCTGCACCGGCGCATCCGCAAGGACACCGACCTGCCCGGCGTCCCGCCCGATGCCCCCTTCGTGACGGGCAAGCCGCCCAAGCTGGAGGTGGAGGTCACCGACTACGGCTACCGCTACTACGGCGTACGTGAGGTGAAGGACGGGCTGTACGTGCGGGGCTACCAGTTCATCATGCCCTTCACCCAGATACGCCCCGGCACCGACTTCGGCGGTCAGGCGCTGGTGGCGGGGCACATGTGGGTGCCCATGGATGACGAGAACTGCATGGTCTACAACTGGGAGTACTCCACCACCGGGGAGGCCATGGCCGACCCGGAATTGGTGGCCCGCGAGTTGGGCACGGGGCACGGCGAGCAGGATGCGCTCTACCGCAAGACCCGCAACCGGGCCAACGACTACCTGATCGACCGCGAGGCCCAGCGCACCGAGACGTTCACCGGCATCTTCGGCGTCAACGTGCAGGACCACGCGGTGCAGGAGTCCATGGGCGCCATCATGGATCGCACCCGGGAGTACCTGGGCCCGGCTGACAAGGCCATCATCGCGGCGCGCCGCCTTCTGCTGGAGGGCACGCAGGTGGTGGCGGACGGCGGGCAGCCCAAGGGGCAGACCGACGTGGGGGAGACGGGCTATGGCCGGGCGCGGGCGGGGGCCGTCACCGTTCCCGCAACGACGGACTGGCGCGGCCCCCTGCTGGCGGAGATGAACGGGCACTAGCGCTGCCCGGAAGATGGAGCAGTTACCGCCTCACACGCGCGCGCACACCTGTTGATACGGCCGAAAGAACCACGGAGGTGATTGACGCGTAGCAATTGGCGCGGTAGGGTTCAGCGCTAATCGCGGGGAACCCGCGCGGTGGGTTGGATTGTGCCTGAGCACAACGGCCCGCAGTCCCGGCCGAGCAACGGCCGAGGAAAGTTCATAGGGAGGCAAAGGTATGACGTCCCGGCTCAAGAAGATCATCGCGACGGGCCTGCTGGGGGCCCTGCTGGCGCTGGCGCTGGCCGCCTGTGGTGGCGCTGACCCCACGGCTACCCCCACCGCTACGCCCAAGCCCGCTGACGGTGGCGACACCCCCGCTGCCACGCCGACCCCGTCCTTCGACGCGGCGGCCTACTTCAAGGGCAAGACCATCCGCCTGACCGTTGGCTTCGGCCAGGGTGGCGGCACCGACGCCACCGCCCGGTACCTGGCGGCCAACTGGGGCAAGTTCATCCCCGGTAACCCCCGCCTCATCGTGTCCAACATCGTGCCGGTGGTGACGGAGCGCAACTTCGTCTGGAACGCAAAGGCCGACGGGCTGACCCTCGGCGTTGAGGCCACCCCTGGCATCAACGACGAGTACGAGGGCGCGGCTGAGTTCACCATGGACCAGGTGACCGGTATCGGCTCCACCTCCGGTGGTGACCAGTTCTGGGTCATCCGTGGCAACCTGGGCCTCGGGTGCATCGACACCGCCATGAACGGTGCGGGCCCTGAGCTCATCGTGGCGGACGGCATCGCCTCCGCCCGCGACATGGGTTCCACCTCGTTCCTGACGGCCATGATCGCTGACATGCTGGACGTGAACTACCGGGCGATCCACGTGGCCGGTGACACCGGCTCCAACGCCCAGATGCTCATGCTCGAGCGCGGCGACGTGAACTCCTGGACCTCCGCCACCGTGTGGAACCAGATCCCCCTGCGCCGCCCCGGGTGGGTTGCCGACAAGTACATCATCCCGTTCGTGGACATGTCCTTCTCCGGCACCACCGTCAGCCCCAACGCTGAGGGCGAGTTCAACTGCAAGGTCGCCCAGGAGTACATGACCGACCAGGCCGACATCGACACCTTCACCGGTTTCAACGATGTGCGTGCCTCCTTCGCCAAGAACATCGTCGGCCCTCCGGGCATGGATGAGGGCGTGCGTGACGCGCTGCGTAAGGCGCTCTCCGACGCCATGGCCGACCAGGAGTTCGCGGACGGCATGCAGACCTTCTCGGGCATCCTGAACAACTTCACCCCTGGTGTGGAGTTCCAGGCGGCCCTCGAGCGCATGTCGGTCTTCTTCCGCGCCAACCAGACTAAGTACGACGAGCTGCGCGACAAGTACTACGAGAAGTTCGTCAAGTAAGCCTCCCGAGCCGGGGCGGGGAAACCCGCCCCGGCTCATGGCCTATCTGGTTCACGCTGGATAGCCTCGCGCGTCTTCGCTGGAGGCGCTCGGGGCTATCGTTCTGAAAGACGGTTCTGGCCCGCTAGCCCAAGGACAGGCCGCCGCTGACGCGGTGGGTCGAGGTGTCGCTCCATGGACGAGATACTGCAGGCATTCAGCACCCTCGGAGACCCCGTCTACTGGGGTGTGGTCATCGGCGCCGCCATTGCCTCCGCGCTCACCGGGCTGATCCCCGGCGCCTCGGGCATCGTGGTGATGTCGCTCATGATCCCGTTCCTGCTCCAGAACGTGAGCGACCCGGCCATCGGTCTGGTTGCCTTGGCCACGGTGACGGGCGTGAACAACGGCCTGGACACCATCCCGGCCATCCTGCTGGGCCAGCCGGGCGGCGGGAACAACGTCTCGTTCCTGGAGGGCCACCAGTTGGCGCGCCAGGGCAAGGCGGCCCACACCCTGGGTGCCGTGTACGCGGCGAGCATGCTGGGTGGCGTGGTCGGCGCACTGACCCTCGCCGCCGTCATCCCCATCATGAAACCCTTCGTCCTCTCCTTCTCCTTCGCGGAGATCGGCATGTTGGCGCTGTTCGGCGTTGCGATGGTGTCCGGCCTGTCCAAGGGCGCCATGCGCAAGGGCCTGGCGGCCGGCCTGCTGGGTTTGATGCTGGGCAGCGTGGGCATCGCACCGGGCACCGGTGACGAGCGGTTCGTCTTCCAGCGCCCTGAACTGTGGGGCGGATTGCCCCTCATCGCGGCGACCCTGGGCCTCTTCGCCCTGCCGGAGATGGTGGACCTGACCCTCACGGGGCAGTCCGTGGCCCCCAAGGGCTCCGAGGTCTCCACCAGGCAGGTGGTCGCCGGAGCTAAGGAGGGCTTCCGGTACTGGCCGGTGATCATCCGCCAGTCCATCTTCGGCGTGTTTCTGGGCGCCATCCCCGGCGTGGGGCAGGCGACCATCGACTGGCTCTCCTACGTGTTCGGCATCTTCTTCACCGAGGACAAGTCGCAGTTCGGCAAGGGCTCGCTCCTGGGCGTGATCTTCGCCGAGTCGGCGCAGAACGCGAAGGAGTCCGGTCAGGCCATCCCCACCCTCGCCCTGGGCGTGCCGGGCGGGCTGTCCTGGGCGCTGATCCTGGTGGCCATGCTGGCCTACAACATCAGCCCCGGCCCCACACTGCTGGGGGATAGGGCCGACATCCTGATCTTGATGGTCATCACCCTGTCCATCGGCAACCTGCTGCTGATGGTGCTGGGCATCGGCTTCACCGGTCAGCTGGCCAAGCTCACCCTGGTGCCGTACCCCATGGTGGGTGCCATCATCATCCCCATCGTCTTCTTGACGGGGCTCATCGAGTCCACCTCGTGGCTCTCGCTGCCCATCATGTTCGTGTTCATGGGCATCGGTCTGATCATGAAGCAGTACCAGTGGCCCCGCCCGCCCATGCTGCTGGGCATCATCCTGGGTGAGGTGATCGAGCGGAACTTGACCACCGCCATCAACCTGCACGGGTGGACCAGTTCCGGCGGCGTGCTCGTGCGCCCGCTCACCGTCGCGCTGTTCATCATCGTGGTGGCGACGATGGTCTTCTTCTCCCGCTCCGCGGCCAAGCAGGCCGCTGAGGATGCCAAGGCCTACGCGAGCGAGGAGGTGGTGACGCTCTCGTTCAAGAAGGCGCTCATCTCCTGGTACAACATGCCGATCCTGCTGGCCATCGGCGGCTCGCTGGCGTTCATCGTCTCGTCCATGGGCTTCCGGTTCGAGGCCCGCATCTTCCCCATGGGCGCGGGTATCGGCATCATCATCCTCTCGCTCTCCCAGCTCTACACGCACCTGACCAAGCGCTCCTACCGCAAGGCCGACATCATGGACATCGGCATGAAGTCCTCCGGCATGGAGGGGCTGCGCACCAACATCTACAAGGTGGCGACGATGCTGGGCACCTTCGTGGTGGTCACCGGCTTCATTGGCATGCAGTGGGCCACCGTCGCCTACGCCATCCTGAGCCCGGTGCTGTTCATGCAGGGCAAGTGGCGCTACCTGGGCCCGGTGATCTCCGTGGCCATTGTGGGCATCTTCCAGATCTACCTGATGGACCGGTTCCTGGCGGTGATCTGGCCCCAGGCCGCGGTCTGGCACTTCATCACCACCCGCATTTTCTAGTCCTGGCCGCACGTCGAGAACGTCAGAGGGCCGCTGCATCGCAGCGGCCCCTCTCTTTTCCCGTTTATCGCGCCTGCCGGCCTAGGGGATGACCATGGAGACCTCGATGTTGGCGGGCATGCGCTTATCGAACACCGTGGAGCTTCCGTCGTAGGGCGCCAGGTGCAGCACCACCAGCGTGTTGGCGGAGGGTATCGGCGAGACGGCGCGCAGGTCCACGTTGAACTGGAACTTCTCGCCCGCCTCCAGCTGCACGTCCCCGTCGCCCTTGCCAAGTTCCGTGGTCGTCCACGCCAGGTCCCGCACCACCGACTCGGAGTCGATGTAGGAGATGACCAGGTCGTGGTTCTTGGCGCCCTTGTCGGAGAGGAGGCCGTCGGAGTCGGAGTCCACGGTGGTGTTGAAGGCCAGAGGCGCCGTGTCCAGCGTGGGACCCAGCACCAGATGCAGTGCCTGCACCTCATCGGGCCCTTCCACCTGGTCCACCAGCAGCGTGAGCGCACCGGGTTCCGAGGAGGCGTTCAGTCCCACGCAGGCAACGGCGGTGAGGCCCGCGGGGTCGGCGGTGTTCACACGCACCTGCTTCCAGGTGTTGGCCGTGAGCGCGGGGACGGCGAGGGTCTCCAGGGGAGAACCACACCCCGCGGTATCGTCCAGCAGCAGCTGGAGCACTCCAGCCGCCACATCGACATCCGGCTTGAGCCACACTTCTGCGGCGTAGTGGGCCGAGAGATCCACGGTGGAGCCAAGGTCCTCGTAGGCCACCAACCCCGTGCCGAACAGCCTGGCGATGGTCAGCCGCAGCGCGGCGGTGCCGGACTTGCGGTCGGACGATTCCGTGGCCCCGGTGACGTTGGCCTGCGGCACCCACGCACCGGGGGTGTCCACGGCGGAGAGGGTGGTGGAGCGCTGTCCATCCGCCTTCACCACGCCCAACAGTTCGAAGCTGGTGCTCGCCTTCTCCAGCCCCCGGTAGATCGCCTCCTTGCCCTTGTCCGAGGCGAAGATGCCCGCGGAGAGCACGGCGTAGGTGAACACGGTGGCCACCACCACGAAGGCGATCAGGATGATCGCCGCCTCGATACCGGTGATGCCCGCCTGCGAACGCAGGCGCGTTGTGAGCGATGCCCTGAGGGCATGTGATGCGTTGCGCATGATGTTCCTTTGCCCCGCTGGTGCAGGACTCCCCCCATGGTGCCGCCTGGGCCGGGGCGCCGACAGGGGGCGGGTACCACATCGGCATGAGGGAAAACACGCAGGCATCCGGTTCTGCTGCGGAGGGTTGCGCATCGTGCTATCATCGGCGCGTGATGCACCACTGCTCCTGTTGTTGTATGCGCCCCTGACCCCGCCTCAGCCAGAGGTAGCGGCCTCCGTCCGCCTGCGGGTGCATGCAGTGTGACGGGGGCTTTTTTTGTGGGATCTCACCTGAGGGAGCAGCGATGACTACCGAACCCATCAAGTCCAACTCCGGGCTGCGGACGCTCTTCAGCTTCCCGCACCCCGTCAATGAGTACGCAGCCCGCGCCGTGGCGGCCATGGTCTTCACCCTCACGCTGGTGATCATCTTCACCGGCGTCCACTGGCTGCTGTTCTTCCTGGCCTACGGCTTCCTGGCCCGCGTGCTCACCGGGCCGAAGCTGAGCATCATGGGCACCCTGGCCACCAGGGTCATCGCGCCCAAGGTGCTCCGGCGCACGCGTTTGGTGGCCGGGCCTCCCAAGCAGTTCGCCCAAGGCGTGGGCCTCGTCTTTTCCACCGCCGCCATCGTGCTGGTGTACGGCTTCGGCCTGGTGGGTGCGGCGCAGGCGGTGCTGGGGGTGCTGGTCTTCTTCGCGGGGCTGGAGGCCTTCGTGGGCTTCTGCGCCGGGTGCTTCACCTTCGGCTGGCTGATGCGCTTCGGCATCATCCCGCCCGAGGTGTGCGAGCGCTGCAACGACCTGCGCTTCCCGTCCTTCACGGACCGTTCGGCGGCCTAGGGCCTCCCGCCTCCCCTCGGCGTTTTCACCACCCGTTCACGCCCCCACGGGGCGTGTTCACGGTGCATTCATGCATCCGGCCTAGGGTCATGCCGTCAACCCACCGGGCGTGAGCAGCGCCCACCGGCAGCCACTCGCTGCCGGAGCCAAGGAGGCGCAGATGGCAGCGAGCAAGTCTTCGGTGGCCAGCGTCGAGGGGCCGAAGGGCAAGGCGGAGATCTTCGAGGTGACGGGCGACGGCGGGCCCACCACCTATGCCGTGGCGTTCAACGGCAAGGAGACCCCGTTCCTCAGCTTGGGCGAGGCATACATCGAAGCCGGGGAGATGGCGGGCAGCCCCACCTAGGGCGCGCTCCTGCTCAGCAGGGCCGATAACGGGCCCGTCCCTCCATTGAAGGGGCGGGCCGCCTCTGCTAACGTTCTCTCGTGGCCCGCAATCGCTCCCGTTCACGCCATAGCACTCCGCGACCCGCACCCCCCAAGGCGAAGGTGCGGGCATCGCTGTGCGCCACGTGCCTGGTGGACCAGTTCTTCCCTGAGGTGGGGGAGGCGACCGTCCAGGTGCTGGAGGCGCAGGGCGTGGAGGTGGACGTTCCCGCCGCTCAGACCTGCTGTGGGCAGGTGGCCTTCAACGGCGGCTTCCGCACTGAGGCCGCCGAGGTGGCGCGCCACTTCCTGGACGTGTTCGGTGACGCCGAACGTATCGTCGTGCCCTCTGGCTCGTGCGCTGCCATGGTCAAGGTGTACTACCAAGAATTGTTCGCGGATGACCCGGATACCCTGGACCGGGCCAAGGCGGTGGGCGAGAAGACCCACGAACTGACGGACTACCTGGTGAACGTGCTGGGCGTCAGTGAGACGGGCTCCAGCGGCGAGGGCCTGGTGACCTACCACGACTCCTGCCACACCCTGCGTGAGCTGCGCCTCAAGAGCGAGCCGCGCACGCTGATCGAGGGCGTCCAAGGGGTGGAGCTGCAGGAGATGGAGGCCTCGGACACCTGCTGCGGGTTCGGCGGGCTCTTCTCCGTGAAGTTCCCCGCCATCTCCGAGGCCATCATGGAGCAGAAGCTGGCCCACATCGCCGAGTCCGGCGCGGGCACGGTGGTCGCCACCGACTGCGGTTGCCTGATGCACCTGCGCGGGGCCATGGCACGGCGCGGGCTGAGCATCAAGGCGCAGCACATCGCCCAGCTGCTGGCCGGTGGCGAGGCGGAGGGGGCCTGATGGCCCAGGTGAAGTCCGCCCAGTTCAAGCAGGCCTCGGAGCGCGCGGTCCACGACCCCAAGCTCCAGCACGCGCTGGCCCACGTGATGGACCACTTCACCACCGCGCGCGCCTCGGCCATCGCCGCTGACTTCGAGGAGGAATCCTGGGAGTCCATGCGCGAGCGCGCCGCCGCCATCAAGGCGCACACCATCGAGCGGCTCGACTACTACCTGGACCTGGTGGACAGGAGCGTGCGCCGAAACGGCGGGCACGTCCACTTCGCCGATAACGCCCAGCAGGCCTCGCAGATGGTGCTGGACATCGCCCGAGCCAACAACGTCAAGACCGTCATCAAGTCCAAGTCCATGGTCTCCGAGGAGATGGGCATCAACCAGATCCTCGAGAAGAACGGCATCGAGCCCGTGGAGACGGACCTGGGTGAGTACATCATCCAGTTGGCCGGCGAGACCCCGTTCCACATCATCGCCCCGGCGATGCACAAGTCCCGCCAGGATGTCTCCGAACTGTTCGGGCGCTGGCTCAAGACCGCGCCCACCGAGGACATCACCCGCCTGTGCGTCATCGCCCGCGATGCGCTGCGCGAGAAGTTCGCCATCGCCGACATGGGCATCAGCGGCGCCAACTTCGTGGTGGCTGAGACCGGCACGGTCTGCATCGTCACCAACGAGGGCAACGGGCGCATGACCACCTCGGCTCCGCGCATCCACGTGGCCATCGCGGGGATGGAGAAGATCGTCCCGGCCATCGAGGACCTGGCGCTCTTCCTGCGCCTGCTGCCCCGCTCGGCCACGGGCCAGCGCATCACCTCCTACAACTCCTTCATCTCCGGCCCGCGCAACCCCTCTGACGAGGACGGTCCGGAGGAGTTCCACCTGATCCTGGTGGACAACGGGCGCCTGAACCTGCTGCGCGATGAGATCCTGCGCGAGGCGCTCCAGTGCATCCGGTGCGGGGCGTGCCTGAACCACTGCCCCGTCTACCGCAACGTGGGCGGTCACGCCTATGGGTGGGTCTACTCCGGGCCCATCGGCGCCATCGTCACTCCGCCCATGACGGGCATGGAGCAGGCCAAGGATCTCCCGTACGCTTCCACCCTGTGCGGGGCGTGCCGGGACGTGTGCCCGGTGAAGATAGACATCCCCAAGTTGCTGTTGCACCTGCGCCACCAGGCGGCCGAGGGCGACGGCAAGCACGGGCCCGTGGTGGGGCGGCTGGAGCGCGCCTTCATCGGCCGCTGGCGCAAGGCGATGCGCACCCGCCA
This sequence comes from Candidatus Australimonas brisbanensis, assembly GCA_038147155.1. Classification (GTDB taxonomy): domain Bacteria; phylum Chloroflexota; class Dehalococcoidia; order Lucifugimonadales; family Australimonadaceae; genus Australimonas; species Australimonas brisbanensis. The sequence goes on along the minus strand of JAYQTA010000008.1, from coordinate 39,608 downwards.
GGCCATGGAGTCCGGCGCGCGCCTGGCCCGCCTGTTCCAGGGGCCCTTCGCCCGCGGAGGGCGCATCCGACGGGCGCCCCTGCCCATGATCGGCAACTGGACCAAGTCGCGCGATCTCCCCGCGCTGGCGAAGCGCTCGTTCGTCGCCTCCTGGCAGGAGCGCCAGGCCCGCCGCGCCAAGGGCGGGGAGGGGCGCTAGCCATGCCGGACATGCCCGCGGAGCACCCCAACAAGGCCGCGTTCCTGGCGCGTGTGCGCGAGGCGCTGGGCCGCACCGAGCCCATCCTCCACACGCCGGACCACGCCCCCCTCAAGTCCAACCAGACGCGTCAGGAGGAGAAGGTGCGCACGGTGCTGGCGCGCGTGGCGGCCCGCCGCTCCGTCCTGTGCGAGCGTCTCGCTGACGTGGCCGCGCGCGCCTCATGGAACGTTCACCGCGCCGCCACGTCCGACCGTGCGGCCGAGGTGCTCGCCGATATCGCCGATGGCCTCAAGGCGCGCCACGTCGTCCGCACCGCCGAGGACGTGTTCACCCGAGTGGACGTGGACGGTGCGCTGCGCCGTGAGGGCATCTCCCCGGCCATCCTGGCCGCCGGGCGCGCGCGCCGCCGGTCCGAGCTCAAGCCCATGGCGTTCCGGGCGGACCTGGGCATCGTGGGCGTCGCCTACGCCATCGCCGAGACCGCCTCATGCGCCGTCATCCAGCGCAAGGGCGTGGCGCGCCTCGCCTCCCTCGCTCCGCCGGTGCTGGCCGTGGTGGTGGAGGCGGAGCAGGTGCTGGAGAGCCTGGACGACTTCTTCGCCGTGATGCGGCTTGAGCACCAGAAGAGGCGCTCGCACTGGGCGCCCTACTTCAACTTCATCTCCGGCCCCTCGCGCACCGCCGACATCGAGCAGACGCTCACCATCGGTGTCCATGGCCCTGGCCAGGTCCACCTGGTGCTGGTGGGCTAGAGCCGCACCTCGCGCGCGGGCACCCGCGAGCGTTCCTCGTCCATAGCCGCGATCAGCTCCTTCACGGTGCCCTCCACGTCGTCCGTGCCGTTGACGATGACCCGGTCGAACCAGGAGGCCTGCGCCATCTCCTCGCGCGCCGTCTCGATGCGGATCGCCAACTGCTCGGCGGACTCGGTCTTGCGCTCGCGCAGGCGGCGCTCCAGCTCGTCCATCGACGGTGCGGCCAGGAACACCAGCACGGCGTCGGGAGCCAGGGCGCGTATCGTCCGCGCGCCCTGCACGTCCACCTTCACCACCACGTCACGCCCGGCGGCCAATTCATCGCGCACGCGGGCCTTGGGCACCCCGTAGCGGCGCCCGTACACCTCGGCGTGCTCCAGGAAGCCGCCCTCGGCCACCAGCTGCTCGAAACGCTCCGGGCTGATGAACAGGTAATCGCGCCCGTCCACCTCGCCCGCGCGCTGGGGCCGCGTGGTGGCGGTGACGGGGTAGTGGATCTGGGGGTGCAGCCGGCGCAGAGCCGCCAGCACCGCGTCCTTGCCCACCCCGGAGGGGCCAGAGACGACCACCAGCAGCCCGGCGCGCTGCGCCATCACCCGTCCTCCCGCGAGCGCACCCGCCCCGCCGCGCCCTCGGTGCGCACCCCTGCGCCAAGGGAGGCGATGTCCTCCCAGAAGGAGGGGTAGGAGACGGCGGCGTTCTCGGCCTTCACCACCGTGGTGCGCGAGCGCGCCAGCAGGCCGGCCACCCCCAGCGTCATGGCGATGCGGTGGTCGTCGTAGGTGCGTCCCTCCGCGCCGGACAGGCGGCCCACGCCGTCGATGCGCAGCCCGTCGGGCAGCTCGCTCACGCGCGCGCCCATGCGGTTCAGTTCCGTGGCGGTGGTGGTGATGCGGTCGGACTCCTTCACCCGCAGTTCGGCGGCATCGCGCACCTCGGTCGTGCCCTCGGCGAAGCACGCAGCCAGCGCCAGCACCGGCACCTCGTCCACCAGCCGGGGTATGAGGTCGCCCTCCAGCACCGTCCCCCGCAGGCGGCTCGAGCGCGCCACCAGGTCGGCCACCGGCTCGCCGCCCTCCTCGCGCTGGTTCACCATCCGCACGTCGGCCCCCATCTGCGCGAGCGCATCCAGCACCCCGGTGCGGGAGGGGTTCACGCCCACGTTGCGGATGGTGACCTCCGCGTCCGGGTGAGCCACGGCGGCCACCAACCAGTAGGCGGCGGAGGAGATGTCGGCGGGCACGCGCACGTCCACGGCGCGCAGGGGCGCGGGGGCGATGGACAGGCGCAGGCCGTCCTCGCGCACGCGCACGCCCATGGCCGCGAACATCAACTCCGTGTGGTCGCGCGAGCGCGCGGGCTGCTCCAGCACCGTCTCGCCCTCGGCGTACAGGCCCGCCAGCAGCAGCGCGCTCTTCACCTGGGCCGAGGCCACGGGCATCCGGTAGGTGAGCCCCCGCAGCGCCCCGCCCCGGAACACCAGCGGGGCCAGGCGACCGCCGTCGCGTCCGTCCACCGATGCCCCCATCGCCCGCAGCGGGTCCAGCACCCGCGCCATGGGGCGCGAGCGCAGCGAGCGGTCACCCGTGAGCACCGTCAGGAAGGGCTGGGCCGCCAGCACCCCGGCCATCAGCCGGGTGGTGGTGCCGGAGTTGCCCGCGTTCAGCACGTTGGCGGGCTCCGCCAGCCCCCGCAGGCCCACCCCGTGCACCGTGAGCGCCGGGCCGGAGCCCTCGATGCGCACCCCCAGCCCGCGCAGCACGCGCAGGGTGGAGCGGCAGTCGGCGCCGGGGCCGAAGTTCTCCACCCGCGCTGCTCCCTCCGCGATGGCGTTGAAGATTGCCGAGCGGTGGGAGATGGACTTATCGCCGGGGGGCGTCAGGTCGCCCCGCAGGGCCTTGGGCGGGCTGATGACGGCGCGCATGGGGCTTGCTCACCTGCATGGGAGGGTGGGGCGATTCTAGCGCACCACCCTCCCGGTGTGGGCTACTTGCCCGAGTAGAGCTGGTAGAACTCCACGTACTCGTCCTCCCGCAGCTCCCGCAGCTGGGCGAACAGCTCGTCCTCGCGCGCGGGCTTCGGGTTGTCCTCCCGGTAGGCGTCGCGCAGCGCCTCCTCCACCCACTCCATGTACACCGTGTCGGCGGGGCCGGGCACGGAGCCTCCGGAGGTGTAGACGCGGCTCGGTGTGCGCAGCCCGGCCTCCTCGTACATCTTGCCGATCTCGGTGATGACGGCGGCGGCCTTGCGGGCCGTCCCCTTCTTCACCTTCCACACGCGGCGTATTACGAACATGGGTCCTCCTTTCGCCCCCAGCCTTGCGGCGGGGCAGGGGGCCACCATCGCCGCAGGGGGTGCGTTGGGTCAACCCGTGAGCGCGTGGTAGCCTCCAGAGGCAGCACCCGACGGAGGCAGCCCGTGGCCCTGACCACCCCCAACGACCGCACCCTCATGAACGTCGTCGCCGCCTACGAGCGCGAGGTCATGGGCCGGCGGCTCACCGCCAACGAACTCACCCGCCTGACCGAGTCGGTCAAGCGCGGCGTGTTGGACGAGATCCACGCGCTCAAGTCCCAGCCGGCCTAGCCCGTCAGGGCGTTCGCCAACGCCAATACCGGGCCGAAGAGCACCCCCAGCGGGTCGGCCAGACCCGCGATGCTCACGCCCACCAGGACGATGAAGGCGATGGGCCCCCACTTCGCCAGGGTCGCCAGCGCGGGCAGCCAGCGCCGAGGAGCCAGGCCCATGAGGATGTGCCCGCCGTCCAGGGGCGGGACGGGCAGCAGGTTGAAGGCGGCCAGCACCAGGCTCAGCTGCACGGCGTAGAGGCCCACCAGCCCCGCCCACGCATCCGGTCGCATGGCCCGCAGCCCCGCCGCCGTCACCGCATCAGCGTCCAGCAGCCCCGCCTGGAAGGCCACGCCCAGCAGCGCGGCGGTGAGCAGGTTGGCCGCGGGGCATGCCGCCGAGACCAGCGCGAAGCCCGCCCGTCCGGAGCGCAGGCGGCGGATGTCCACGGGCACGGGCCTGCCCCACCCGAAGCCCGCCACCAGCAGCAGCAGCGTGCCCGCCGGGTCCAGGTGGGCCAGGGGGTTGAGCGTCAGGCGGCCCAGGCGTGAGGCCGTGGGGTCGCCCTGGGCCGTGGCGGCCAGGGCGTGGGCGGCCTCATGGACGGTGATGGCCGCCACCATGCTCACGGCCACCGCGAACAGCAGGGCGAACCCGATGAACGGGCTGTCCAGCAGCAGGTCGAGACCGCTCAGCAGCATGGGCTACTCGTCGTCGTAGTCGTCGTCGTCCGGCTCGGGCTCCGGGGCGGGGCGTCCGCCCGGCAGCGCGCCGGAGACCTGCGGCACGGTGGCGACGTTGCGGCCCTTGGTGCGCTCCGGCTGCTCGCGCGGCAGCTCGGCCAGCACCTTGCGCGCGGCGGCCAGCGACTCGGCGGTCTGCCCCTTCATGGCAACTGCCACGGCGGCGATGCCCACCTCGCGCAACTGCTCCAGCTCCTCCTTGGAGGGGAGGGCTGCGAGCTCGGCGAAGAGCCAGCGGGAGGTGACCCCACGCACGCGCCCCAGCCGCATCAGCTGACGCACGTTCAGCGCGTCCACGTCGGTGAGGGAGACCAGGAACGCGTCCACCGGCAGCAGGTCGAGGGTGCGCAGCAGCTCGTCGGGCACCTCGGGGCTTACCAACATGACGTTGGTGCGCTCCTCGCCGCCCAGGGCCGCCATGGGCGTCTCCTCGGACGAGAAGACCTGGAAGTCACCCTGGGGGCCATCGGCCGTGGCCTGTTCGCGCCACAGCCCGTGCACCAGCCCGCCCAGCGCCTTGTGGGTCTTGGCCAGGTCAGCCTTCGTGGCGCCCTCGGCCCGCACCAGCACCGCGTCCACCCTGGCCTCGGTAGCGAGGGAGGCGGCGGCCTCGTCGCCCGCGTCCACCACGCCCAGCAGCAGGACGGGGGCCACCTGCTCCTCGCGCGCCGCGCTCCCGAAGCCCAGGGGCCTCGCGGCGCCCTTGCTCGCGCGGTCCAGCCTATCCAGCAGTACTCCCATGGGCGTTGCTCCGTGAAGGGGGTGAGGGGCGCGGGACGCCCTGGGGCGATTCTAGCAGGGGCGCGCCCCGCTCGCTGTGCTCGCTCGTTACAGGGGGCTCCCCTGCGCCCCCTCCGGGGGCTACCCCGTCTCCGCTCGCTCGGCGCTCGCTCATGGAAGCAGGCGCGTGGCCAGCACGCATACTTCGCGATGGGGAGTGGGGCGCAGCCCCAAACCCGCTCCCCAGCAACGGTTGTCCGGGCTAGGGGGGTGCAGTGGGGCCGGGGGCGGGGCCGAAGGGCCCCGGAAGGAAGCGTTTCATCGTAGGCCTTCGGGGCCGCCGGGGGTTCGGCGCGCAGCGCCAGGGTGTCCCCCTTCAATCGAGCGAGCGCAGCGAGCGGGGAACGGGTTATGCGTCCGCAGGACGCCCAGGGGCTGTCCCCCTTCAGACGAGCGCCCGAAAGGCGCGGGGAACTGCTAGGCTTGCTGCATGGACACCCCCGACTCCCCGCGCACGCTCATCAAGCACCTGGTGGCGGCGGGCTTCGGCTCGCGGCGCGCCTGCGCGCGGCTGGTGATGGAGGGAAAGGTGCGGGTGAACGGGGAGGTGGCCGAGGCCATCACCGCCGTCCTGCGTCCGCCTGACGTGGTGGAGGTGGGGGGCGCCGGCGCAGGCGGCCCGGAGCACGCGCTGGTCTACCTTGCCGTCAACAAGCCGGACTGGGTGCTCTCGGCAGTGCGGGATGATCGGGGACGGCGCACGGTGGTGGACCTGGTGCCCAAGCGATTGCGCGTCCCGGGGCTGGTGCCCGCGGGACGGCTGGACCTGCACTCCACCGGGCTCATCCTGCTCACCAACGACGGCGAGCTGGTGAACCGGCTCACCCACCCGCGCTATGGGGTGGAGAAGGAGTACCACGTCGCCCTGGACCGGGTGCTCACCTTCTCCGAGCAGCGCAGGCTGCTGGAGGGGGTGCCGCTGCCTGAGGGCGAGACGGGCCGCGCCGTCTCGGTGCGCCGCCTGCCCGCCCCCGACGAACCGCCCGCGCGCACCAGCGAGACCGAGGCGGGCCGCCCGCTGCTGGGCGCGCACACCCCGCGCTACGCCATCGTCATGCGCGAGGGGCGCAAGCGAGAGGTGCGCCTCATGCTCAAGGCCGTGGGTCGCACCGTGCGCCTGCTCACCCGGGTGCGCATGGGCACGCTGCTCCTGGGGGACCTGGAGCCGGGCGCGGTGCGTGAACTGACCAACGCGGAGGTGACCGCACTGCGCGGGCCCGCCCCGCAGGCCCCGCGCACCGCCAAGAAGCCAGGGCGGCCCTCCCGCAAGCCCGCCGGGTCGCGCCCCGCGGGTGCGGGGGGCGCGCCGTCATCACGGCGGCCACGGCGCGCCCCGGCCGCATCCGCAGCGCCCGCTCCGGCCCCGAGGCCCGCACCGAAGCCCTCGGCCAGGCCGGTTTCCAAGCCCGCGCCGCGACGCCGGGGGGAGGGCCGATGAACCCCCCGTCCAGCGCCCCGCTGGTGTGGGTGGACCTGGAGATGACGGGGCTCGACCCAGCGCGCCACGTCATCATCGAGGTGGCTTCCATCGTCACCGACGCCCACCTGAACGTCATCGCCGAGGGGCCGGTGCTGGCGGTGCGGCGCACCGATGAGGAGCTGGCGCGCATCGACGAGTGGTCGCTGCGCACCCACAAGGCCTCTGGACTGCTGGCGCGGGTGCGGGAGAGTGCGGTGGACATCGCCGAGGCGGAGCGGCGCACCCTCGACTTCGTTCGTGAGTACGTGGGTGAGAAGGCATCGCCCCTGTGCGGCAACTCGGTGCATCAGGACCGGTTGTTCATCGCAAGAGAGATGCCGGCGTTCGACGCCTACCTGCACTACCGCATCGTGGACGTCTCGTCGGTGAAGGAACTGGTGCGCCGCTGGTACCCGTTCTCGCTCCAGGCGCCGAACAAGAAGGGCTCACACCTGGCGCTGGATGACATCCGCGAGAGCATCGAGGAGCTGCGCTGGTACCGTCAGCGAGTCTTCGCTGCCCCACCCCTGGACGGGCCGGGGCGCTAGTTGCCCTGCTCGGGGAAGTGGCGAGCCAGCAGCGCCATGTCGGTGGCGATGCCGCCGAGCCCCTCGATGGCGGCGGGGCGCTGCGCATGGTGTTCGAGCAGCGTCCGCACCTGATCATCACCGACGTGGGCATGCCCGGCATGGACGGGTGGGCCTTCGTCCAGCGCCTGCGTGAGTTCTCCCAGACCCCGGTGATCATGCTCTCCGGCTATGCAGGCGAGCACGAGAAGGTGCGTGGCCTGCACACCGGGGCCGACGACTACGTGGTCAAGCCGATCCCCCGCGAGGAGTTGCTGGCCCGGGTGGGCGCGGTGCTGCGCCGCTCCAGCGTCGCAGGCGCAACGGCGAGTGGCGCCTCCAGCACGTACAGAGACGCGGAACTTGAGGTGGACCTGGCCAGCCACGAGGTTGCGCTGCGCGGTCGGCCCGTGGATCTCTCACCCCAGGAGTTCCGCCTGCTGGCTGCCTTTCTGCGTCACCCCGGCATGTTGCTCTCTCCGGAGCGCCTGTTGGACCTGGCCTGGGGAGGCGGCGCGGGCGGTCCGGAGAACGTGCGCGTGTACATGTGCTACCTGCGCCGCAAACTGGACCGCGGCTCCAGCCGGGGCAGCCGCTTCGAGACCGTGCGTGGCTTCGGCTACCGGTTCGTGCCCGCGCGCTAGCGCGCTCCCCGCTCGCTGTACTCGCTCGATTGAAGGGGGACACCCCCTGCGCGCTGCGCGCCGAACCCCCGGCAGGGGGGAGGTGCCCTCCCCCACTGCACCCCCCTAGCCCCGCCGTTGCTGGTGAGCGGGTTTGGGGCTGCGCCCCACTGCGTGCCCCGTTCTATGCGTGCTGGCCACGCGCCTGCTGCCATGAGCGAGCACCCAGCGAGCGGAGACGGGGTAGCGCCGCAGACGCGCAGGGGAGTCCCCTGTAACGAACGAACGAAGTGAGCGGGACAGCAACGCGCGCGTTCGCGCGCGTTGACGCGCACCCCGCCGTTCGGTAACGTCCCTGTGCACCGACCGTACGAACAGGCATGGAGGACGACCCGATGGCACGTCAATACAAGCGCATCTCCGCGGACTCGCACCTGGAGGTACCCAACGAGCGGTGGGTGCACCGCATCGAGAAGAAGTACCGCGACCAGGCTCCCCGCACGGTGAAGTTGGACGACGGCGGCGACGGCACGGTCATCGGTGACATGCCCGCGCGTCAGAACCCCATGGACCTGTACGGCGGCAAGGGGCGCGATGAGTGGAAGCCCTACGGGCAGACCTACGACTCCACCCCGGGCACCGGCACCGCGCAGCAGCGCCTCGCCGAGCAGGACAAGGACAAGACCGACGCCGAGGTGCTCTTCCCGGCGGTGGTGGTGGGCCCGCGCTACTGGGCCAAGGTGAAGGACGCGGGGCTGCAGAACGCCATCTTCCGCGGCTGGAACGACTGGACGCAGGAGGATTACGCCTCGGCCGACCGGGAGCGCCTCTTCCCCATCGGCACCATCCCCACCACGGGCGTGGACGCGGCCACGGCGGAGCTCAACCACTGCGCCGACCTGGGCGCCAAGGCCGTGGTGCTGACGACCTTCCCCAACGGCGGCGGGCGCCCGCAGCCGGAGGATGACAAGTTCTGGGCGGCCTCCCTGGAGCGGGACATCAAGGTGTGCCTGCACGTGGAGCTGGACCGCTCCGGCGACCCGAACCAGCGCCTGCTGGACTACCCCAACAACGACGCCGAGGCGCTCAAGCAGACCGAGCTCGCCTTCCAGGTGCAGCGCTTTGCCCGCGTGGGCGGCACCAACTGCGTGCAGCTGGTGCTCTCGCGCCTGTTCGACCGCATGCCTGAGCTGCGCGTCGGGTGCCTGGAGATGTACCTGGGCTGGGTGCCCTTCTTCATGGAGATGGCGGACGTGCGCTACAACCGCCACATCCACTGGGCCGAGAAGGAGCTGGGCTTCAAGCCCTTGGACGGCATGCCCTCCGAGTACCTGAAGAAGTTCTTCTACTGGGGCTTCCAGCAGGACCGTTCCGGTGTTGAGCTGCGTCACCACATCGGCGTGGACCGGCTCATGTGGGCCTCCGACTTCCCGCACCAGGAGTCCGACTGGCCGGACTCGGACCGGGTCATCGACTTCAACTTCAAGGGCGTGCCCGCCAACGAGGTGGACATGATGATCTGTGGGAACGCCAAGGAGTTCTTCGGGATCGGTCGCTAGTCCGTGGCCAGAGACACACACAACGCTGACGGTGGGGGCCACGAGGCCCCCGCTCCGCGTTTGCTCTGGCCCTTCAGGGGCATCTTCTATGGCTGGGCCGTCGCCGCGACGGCCCTCGTCGTCTCCTTCGCCTCGGTGCCCATGTACGGGCCGGTGCTCTCGGTCTGGTTCAAGCCGATCCAGGACGATACCGGCTGGTCCAGCGCGGAGGTCTCCGCCGCCTTCACCGCAGGCTCCTTTGCCGGGTCCATCCTCACCTACCTGGTGGGGCGACTGATGGACCGGTCCGGCGCACGGGCCGTCACCACCATCTCCGGCATGGTGGTGGCCGGTGCGCTGCTGGGCCTGGCGGTGATGCAGGCACCCTGGCACATGTGGATTTTCTTCGGTGCGGGCCGGGGCATGGTGCTGGCGGGCGTGCAGCTGGGAGCCACCCTCTCCATCTCCAACTGGTTCCTGCGCAAGCGTGGTCGCGCCACGGCCCTGGCGGGCTTCGGCCTGCGCTTCGGCCAGGCGCTGGTGCCGCTGGCCGTGGTGCCGCTGATCCTGGCCGTGGGCTGGCGTGGGGCCTACTTCGCCTCCGCCGCGGCGGTGCTGGTGCTGGTCAGCGTGCCCGCCTTCCTGTTCTTCCGCCGCCGCCCGGAGGACTACGGCCTCCTGCCTGACGGCGCTCAGCCTGGCGAGCAGGCCACCGCTCCCACGCGCGGCCTCGCAGCCCAGCAGGCGGCCGTGGACGCGCAGACGTGGACCGTGGCGCAAGCCCGGCGCACCAGCGCCTTCTGGTTCATTTTGCTGGCCACCTCCATCATCTACTTCGCCCAGACCGCCACCAACCTGCACGCCGTCCCCCACTTCCGGGAGCTGGGCGTGCCGTTCCGGGACTCGGCGTTCATCGTCTTCACCTTCGCCATGACCTCGGCCCTCACCACCTTCGTCTGGGGCTGGGTGCTGGATCGGCTGCACGTGCGGTTCGTGCTGATGCTGGTGGCGGGGGTGTACCTGGCGAGCATGGCGGTCATCGTCAGCGTGAATACCCTGGCGGGCGCCATCGCCTTCGGGCTCACCTTCGGTCTGGCCCAGGGCGGGTGGACCGTCACCCAGCGGGTAGTGGTGCCCAACTACTTCGGGCGCCGGTCCATGGGGGCCATCCGGGGCTATATGGGCCTGTTCAACGCGTTCATCAACCCCGTGGGGCCCATCGCCGCCGGCATCATCCGCGACGTCACCGGCTCCTACGAGCTGGCGTTCATGATCTTCGGCGTGGCGTTCCTCGCCTCCGCGCTGCTGATGCTCATCGCCCGCCCGCCCCGGAACCCCGACACCCCACCCGCTCTCTGACGGCAGGGGGGCACCCCCTGCACCCTTCTCGGGTTGAGTGGCAGGGGGACACCCCCTGCGCGCCTCTCGGCGCTACCCCCGGCGGGGAGAGGGGACCTCTCCCCTGCACCCCTCTAGGGTTGTATGCGTGGGCCGGACGGCCCACGCGCCCTCAGCGTATCCCGGTGTCTATCTGGATGGTGAGGGTGGCCGTCTCACCGGCGCGCACCTCCACCCGGGTGGGCAGCGTCACACCGCACCCCAGGAAGCCGCAGTCCGTCAGCCCCACGGTGTAGAGCCCGGCGGGCACGCTGGCGCTGAAACGCCCGTCCGACTCCAGCCCCACCAGCCGCAGGGGCTGGTAGGCCCCGCGCAGTTCCAGGGAGCGCCCCTCGTAGGGGTTCGCCGCGCCGGTGCACGGCTCCACCGGGCACAGCGGGCCGATGACCTCGCGCCCCTCCAGTGTGCCCGTCCGAGCGGGCGCGGGCGTCCCATTCCCGCAGGCGGCCAGCGCCAGGGTGAACAGGAGGGCAACGGCGGAGAGGGTAGGGCGCATGGCGGGATCCGGCAGAGGCATTTCCACCCCGCGGGGCGGCGCATACGCGCCGCCCTCGTCTCTCTCGTAGTCGTCAGGGGGACACCCCCTGCGTCGCGCTAGGCCTTGTTGCCCACGGGCACATGGGCGACGGGGGCCGACCAGTTGCAGGAGGTGCACACGAAGGTGCGCTCCAGCCACAGGGTGTTCTCCCACTCCAGGAACGGCTTGGGGCCCTCCTCCCGGTTGACCACGGTCTGCTTGCCGCAGCTCGGGCAGGCGTAGGCGATGACGACACTCTGACGCACGGCCATCTCGCTCCTCCTGTGCGGGGAACCCGCAGGTGTTGGAGCGAGACTACCACGCCCCGCGCCGCCGTGGGAGCCCCATCCCCTTTTGAACCCCACGCTCCGGCGCGCTAGGCTGTGGGGGACACAAGGAGGTGTGCCCATGCCCTCGTTCGACGTGGTCTCCCGTACCGAATCCGCCGAGCTGGACAACGCGATCCACGGCGTGCAGCGCGAGTGCCAGACGCGCTTCGACCTGAAGGGGACGATGTGCGCCATCGAGCGCGACGGCGAATCGCTGACCATCACCGCCGACGATGAGATGCTGCTGCGCCAGATGCAGGACCTGCTCAAGGGCTACTGCGCGCGCCGCTCCGTGGACGTGCGCGCCCTGGACTTCAAGACCGCCGAGCCCGCCGCCAAGGGCTCGCTGCGCCAGAAGGTGGGCATCCGCCAGGGCATCGAGTCCGACGTGGCCAAGAACATCGTCAAGTCCATCAAGGCCACCAAAATTAAGGTGCAGGTGGCGGTGCAGGGGCAGGAGTTGCGCGTGAGCGGCAAGAAGCGCGACGACCTGCAGGAGGCCATCGCCCACATCAAGGGCATGGAACTAGACCTGCCGCTCCAGTACATCAACTTCCGCGACTAGGCCCCCCTTTCCCGCACCTCCACCAACAATAAGGCCCCCGGCATGCGCCGGGGGCCTGAGCGGTGTGTTCCCGGCGGGTGCCGCTCCGTCGGGGTCACAAGTGCACGGTACCGGCGTTCCCGCGCCGGTACCTGCGTGCGTACCCCCAAGTTTGGTGACGGGGAGGTTAATAAGGTGGCCGTGGTGAGCCGCGTGACCACAGCACCGGCACGCCCAGGGGGCGCGCCGGTGAGAGTGGGGCAACGGGTGGGGCAGGCTGGAGCCACCGGGGGAATCGAACCCACGACCTGCTGTTTACGAAACAGCTGCTCTGCCGCTGAGCTACGGTGGCGCCTGACCCGCTGATTCTAGCGAAGCGCGCCACCACCACGCAAACGGATCTGGCTTGCCACTCTCGCGCGCCCGGTGCATCATGCGCGCGCCCGCAAGCCCCCCAAGCCCATCCTGGAGGCCCGCCCATGCCCGCCGACAAGCCAAAGGTCTTCATGTTCGCCCGTGGCAACGAGGAGGGCCCCGCATTCTTCGAGTCGCGCGGGTGCGAGGTGGCGCTGGGCTCGGCGGACTGGGCCAACCCCACGGCGGACCCGCCGGAGCGCATGGTGGCGCTGGCGCGCGATGCCGACGCGCTGGTGGGCACGAGCATCAAGAACACGCGCATCGACCGCGCGGTCATGAGCGCCTCGGAGACGCTGCGCATCATCGCCAAGTACACGGTGGGCGTGGACGAGATCGACGTGGACACGGCCACGGAGCTGGGCATCCTGGTGACGCACGCACCCACGGAGGCTAACTGGGGCGGCGTGGCCGAGTACACCGTCACGCTCATGCTCACCATGCTCAAGAAGATGCGCGAGCGCGACCGGTGGGTGAAGGAGACGGGCGCGTGGCGCGACTTCGCCCTGACCGGCACCTACGTGGGGCGGCGCGAGGACGGCTATGAGGGCATCACGCTAGGCATCATCGGCCTCGGGCGCATCGGCACGCGGGTATCCAAGCTGATGCGCCCGTGGGATATGCGCATCGTGGCCTACGACCCGTACGTGGACGATGCGCGCTTCGGAGAGCTGGGCGTGGAGCGCATGCGCACGCTGGACGCGCTGCTGGAGACCTCCGACGTGGTGTCCGTCCACGTGACGCTCACCAAGGAGACGCGCCACATGCTCTCCACGGCGCAGTTCAACAGGATGAAGCACACCGCGGTCCTGGTGAACACCGCGCGCGGGCCGGCCGTGGACGAGGAGGCGCTCATCGACGCGCTGCGCACCCAGCGCATCGCCGGTGCGGCGCTGGACGTGATGGAGCATGAGCCCATCTCCCCCGATAACCCACTGCTGGCCATGGATGACCGGGTGTTCCTCTCCCCGCACATGGCCGCTCACAACCACGGCGCGGGGATAGGCCCCGGCATCGTGTGGGGCAACCAGGACGTGCTACGCGCGCTGCGCGGGCAGGTGCCCGAGCACATCTTCAACCCGGAGGCGCTGCCCCGCTGGCGCGAGCGCTTCGAGGGCCGCTCGCTGCTCTAGTCCCCAACACCTTCAGGAGGGGTGCCATGCCTTTGGAGCGCAAGTGGGGTTCCGACGTCATCGCGGAGATGATTCGGGCCCTGGACATCGAGTACATCGCCATCAACCCCGGCGCGACGTACCGGGGACTGCACGACTCCTTCGTCAACTATCTGGGTGACACCAAGCCCCAGCTGCTCCTGTGCCACCACGAGGAGATCGCCGTCGCCATCGCCCACGGCTACAACAAGGCCTCGGGCAAGTTGATGGGGGCGTTCGTCCACAACATCGTGGGGCTGCTGCACGCCAGCATGGCGGTGTTCAACGCCTACACCGACCGCGCCGGGCTGCTGCTGTTCGGGGCCACGGGCCCGGTGGACGCGTCCAAGCGCCGTGCGTGGATCGACTGGATCCACACCGCCAACGTCCAGGGCCAGGCGGTGCGAGACTTCGTGAAGTGGGACGACCAGCCCCACTCGGTGGAGGCGGCACTGGAGTCGCTGGTGCGCGCGCACCGGCTGGCCTCCGCCCACCCGCAGGGGCCGGTGTACATCAACTTCGACGCGGGCATCCAGGAGGAGGAGCTGGACCGGGACATCACCCTCCCGGACCCGGCCCGCTTCCCCCACCCCTCGCGCCTGCAGGCGGACCCCGAGGCCATCGAGCAGACCGCCGGCCTGCTGGCGGGAGCGCAGCGCCCCGTGCTGGTGGCGGGCTACCTGGGCCGCTCGCAGGAGGCGGTCGACGCCCTGCGCCGCCTGGCCGAGCGCCTCCAGGCCCCGGTGGTGGACATAGACGACCTGTTCAACTTCCCCACGCACCACCCGCTGTGGGCCAACGACTCGGCCGAGGACATCCTGGCCGAGGCCGACGTGGTGGTGGCCATGGACGTGTACGACCTGCAGCAGTCCCTGACCAACCTGGACCGGCGCACCCGGGTGAACCAGCCCATCATCCCGCCCACGGCCAAGCTGGTGGACATCTCCATGCGCCACCAGATCGTGCGCTCCTGGGCGGACGTGCAGGGGAGCCTGTTCCCCACGCACCTGTCTATCGCGGCCGACACGGCGCTCGCCGTCCCGTCCCTGGCCGATGCGGTCGCGCGCCGCCTGGACGATGCCGACCCGTTGGCCGAGGGGCGTGGCAAGCGCCGCACCCAGCTGGCGGCGCTGCATCAGAAGGGCAAGCAGGAAGCGCTGGACACCGCGCGCACCACCGCGGGCGAGGCGCCCATGCACCTCTCCTACGTCGCCAACACCCTGTGGGAGGCCGTCCGCAAGCACGATTGGGTGCTGGCCAACGGCGACCTGCGGGGATGGATACGGCGCATCTGGGACTTCCAGCACCCCTACCAGAACACCGACTCGCGCGGCGGCGGTGGGCTGGGACGCGGGCTGGGCCTGGCCATCGGCGTTGCGCTGGCGAACCGCGACACCGGCCGCCTCACGGTGAACGTGCAGTCCGACGGCGACTCGCTCTTCACCCCGGCGGCGATCCACACGGCGGTGCGCTACAACATCCCGCACATGATCGTGATGCACAACAACCGCACCTACGGGAACGACCTGGGGCACCAGGGCTCGGTGGCGCAGACCCGCTCGCGAGACGAGGCGCGTAAGAACATCGGCATCGACATCACCGACCCGGACATCGACTACGCCGCCATGGCGCGCTCCTTCGGCGCCTGGGCTGAGGGGCCCATCACCGACCCCGCCCAGCTTGCCGGGGCGTTGGAGCGGGCGATCCACGAGGTGACGGTCAACAAGCGCGTCGCCCTGGTGGATGTCATCACCCAGTGGCGCTAGAGAAAGAGGTTCTCATGGCTGACTCGAAGCGTATCGTCTTCGCCGACCAGAAGCCCATCGACCGGGGCAACGGCGTCACCACCCTGCCGCTGGTGGGCGGGGCCGACGGGGCAGGCTTCGCCGCCGGTATCACCACCTTCCCCATCGGCGCGGCCATCCCGCTCCACTCGCACAACGTGGAGGAGATGGTCACCGTGCTGGAGGGGAGCGGTGAGTGCGAGATCGAGGGCGAGGTGCGCCCGGTGAAGGCGCTGGACTCCACCTTCGTGCCCCCCAACAAGGTGCACTGCTTCCGCAACACCGGCGGTGCGCAGATGCGCATCCTGTGGGTGTACGGCGGCACCCGCGTCACCCGCACCTTCGCCGCCACCGGACAGACCGTGGAGCACCTCTCCCCCTACGACAAGGCCTAGCGCATGCTTGGACTGCGGCGCATCGCTGCCGCCCTGGCGGCGGGGGCCGGGCGCAGGTGCTGGCAGCCGTCCTGTTCCGGCGGGCGCGGGAGCGCCGCGCTGGGAACCGGCGCCACTTCCTGGTGACCCAGGGTGGGTCTCAGGTGGCCGCCACCGACGCAGAGGTGACGGACGCCCTCGTCTCGGTGCTCATGGGCGGACTGGTGCTGGACCTGCGCGGGTGCACGCTGCTCCGGCGTCCCGCGCGCATCGAGGCGTTGGTGGTGATGGGTGGGCTTGCGGTGGTGGCCCCTCCGGAGTGGCGCATCCACGTGGATGTGGAACCCCTCATGGGCGGCGTGCAGGACCGGCGTGGCGGCGCACCGGTGGCCGGTGAGCCAGACCTGGTGCTGAGGGGGCGCGTGATCATGGGTGGTGTGGACATCTCCACCCGCATGCCGGGCCCCGGCGGCCGGCGCGAGCCACTAGAATGGGCCCCAACGAACCAGCGGGGTGGATGACGGATGGCGCTCTCCCGAGAGGACAACGAACTGCTGACGCGCGTGGGGCCCGGGAGCCCCATGGGCGATCTGATGCGCCGGTTCTGGGTGCCGGTGCTGCTGGCCAGCGAGCTGGCCGAGCCCGACTGCGAGCCCATCCGCGTCAAGAGCCTCGGCCAGTACTACGTCGCCTTCCGCGACACCCAGGGCCGCCTGGGCCTGCTGGACGCGCGCTGCCCCCACCGGGGCGCGGACCTCTCCTTCGGCTTCAACGAGGAGGGCGGGCTGCGCTGCGGACGCTGCTACTGGAAGTTCGACGTGTCCGGCAACCTGCTGGACCTGCCCATGGAGCCAGCGGATTCGCCCCTGTGGAATGTGAAGGCTCCGGTTTTCGGCATCCGTGAGTATGGCGGGCTCATCTGGGGCTACCTGGGCCCCCAGGACGAGACGCCGGAGCTGCCGGAGTTCGAGTGGACGCGCGTGGGGCCGGAGCAGCGCCACCTCTCCCGCTTTGCCGTGGAGTGCAACTACCTCCAGGGCATGGAGGGCGGGTTGGACGCGGCGCGGCTGGAGGCGCTGGCCCAGGCGGGGCTCTACTCCGGCGATCCCACCGACCTGGACGAGACGACCCACCGGGTGGAGGCGGTGCAGACCGACTACGGCCTGTCCATCGGCACCACCACCCAGGACCATGGCGCCCCGGCGGGATTGGCCGTCACCCAGTGGCTCATGCCCTTCTACACCACGCTGCCTGCGGACAAGGGGGGCGTGCTGGAGGCGCTGGCGTGGGTGCCCATGGACGATGAGTCCACCATGGCCTTCGCCATCACCTACAACCCCCAGCGCGCCCTCTCCAAGAAGGTGCTGGCCGACATCCGCGCCGGGCGGCGCGTCCACCAGCGCCTGGCCGAGGGCACGGTGCGCCGGGAGCGCAACCCCTCCAACAGCTACTTGGGCGAGGGGAAGAAGGGCAGTGCCACGGTGGTGCCCTTCTTCCAGCGCTTCGCCACCACCCTGGAGATGGCCATCGCCTGCCAGGAGAGCATGGGGGCCATCGTCGACCGCTCCCGCGAGCAGCTCACCGAGAACGATGCCGCCGTGGAGGGCGCGCGCCGCGTGCTCAAGGAGGCGGCGGTGGACCTGATGGAGGGCACGGTGCCCGTCATCGTCTCCAAGGGTGAGGCGTACCGGGTGCGCTCCTACAAGGGCACAGCCAAGGACGGCGTGCCCTTCCACCAGGACGAGGCCGTCCGGCGCGGCACCGCCGCCGAGGTCTAGCGCCGTGGGCGAGGTGACTCACACGCTGGTGATAGGCCCCGGCGCTCGCGTGGCGCTGGTGGACGCTCCCGCAGCTTTCGTCGCGGCGCTGGAGCCCCTGCCGGACGGCGCGCTGCTGGTGCGCCCGAACCAGGGGCCGGTGGACGTGCTGGTGGTCTTCGAGTTCCACGCCTCCACCTTGGCCGACCGCCTCTGCACCCTGGCGCGCGCGGTGCGGGCGGGCGGGGTGCTGTGGGTATGCTGGCCGCGCCCCGGTGGGGGCCTCGCCACCGACCTCTCGGAGCAGACCGTGCGCCAGACGCTGGAGGCCCAGGGCTTCGACGGCGCTGGGGTGGCTGCTCTCCCCGGTGGTTGGGATGGGATTTTGGTCGGGCGTTAGCACGCTGTCCCGCCGACAGGTGTCGGGCTAGGGGGGTGCAGTGGGGGAGGGCACCTCCCCCCGCCGGGGGTTCGGCGTCCGCAGGACGCCCAGGGGGTGTCCCCCTTCAGACGAGCGAGCCCAGCGAGCGAGGCCAGCGCTTCAGCGCGCCGTCCAGCCCAGGTCCATGGGCAGGGCGAGCCCCGTGATGGTGGCGGCGGCATCGCTGGTCAGGAACAGCGCCAGCGCCCCCACCTCGCCGGGCTCGATGAGCCGCTTGATGGCGGCGGGCTCAAGCATCACCCGGCTCACCACCTCCTCCTCCGGGATGCCCAGCGTCTCTGCCTGGGCGGGCAGTTGCGCCTCCACCAGCGGCGTGCGCACGTAGGCCGGGCAGATGGCGTTCACCGTTACTCCGTGGGCCCCTGCCTCCAGCGCCGCCACCTTGGTGAGCCCGGCGAGGCCGTGCTTGGCCGCGGTATAGGCCGCCTTGTTGGGGCTGGCGATGAGGGCGTGGATCGAGGCGATGTTGATGATGCGCCCCCACCCCGCCTCCATCATGGGGCCCATCAGCCCCTTGGTGAGCACGAAGGGGGCGGTGAGCATCAGCCCCAGCATCTCTGTCCACTTGGCCACGGGGAACTCGGTGATGGGGCTCACGTGCTGGAAGCCTGCGTTGTTCACCAGGATGTCCACCCGCCCGCGTGCGGCGAGCGCCTCGGCGGCCAGGCGCTCCGCGCCCTCGGGCGTGGACAGGTCGGCCTGGATGAACGAGCCGCCCAGACCCTCGGCCACGGCCTTCCCCGCCCCGCGCTTGTCGTTGACGATGACGTGTGCGCCCGCGCCCGCCAGCGCACCGGCGATGGCCCTGCCGATGCCGGAGCCCGCGCCCGTAACCAGGGCCGTCTTGCCGGAGAGGAACCCGCTGCCCGTGCTCATGCCGCCGCCCTCTTCTGCGCGCTCTTGGCGCGCACCCGCGCACCCACCGGGAAGCCCAGCGCGCCCTGCGCGGCCACCAGCGGGATGAACACCGCCCAGAGCAGGGCCAGGCGCTCGCCGCTGACGTCCGGGGGGACCAGCGCCACCATCAGCGCCAGGGGCACGATGATCTCCGTCAAGGCGACCACCACGCCAAGAACGGGGGACCAGCGCCCCGCGGCGCGGGGGCCGATGGCCAGGGCTGTGAAGAAGGGCAGTACCCACGCGCCCACCATCCACAGGGGCCCGTGCCAATTGCCCACCCACTCGTCGAAGATGTCGATGGCGATGTACCCGGCGGCCAGCATGGCCACCACACCGGCCGTCCCGGCCCACTGCCGCCCGCTCACGCGCATCGGCCCTCCTCCGTCCCGCCGTGGTGCGGCGGACGCTTGACCGTCCGGGCGCGCATGGTACCATCGGCCTGCCCCTGAGGCCCATCGCGCCTCGTCCGGCCGCACCATGCCCGGCGTCCCGCCACGGCAGCGGCCCACGGAACCCTTCCGCAGGACGAGAGCCCGAGCCGTGACCCGCACCAGCATTTCCGATGCCCCTGCAGCGTTCTCCCGCGCCCTCCAGCGTGCGCTGGTCGGCGATGCGCTGCCTCTGGACGAGGCGCGCGCCCTGATGACCGCGCCCCCCGAGGCGCTGGACGCCCTGTGCGCTGTGGCTGCGGCGCTGAGCGAGCGGGCCCGCCCCCACCGGCGCGTGACCTACTCGCGCAAGGTGTTCCTGCCGCTCACCAACCTTTGCCGCGACCGGTGCGGCTACTGCACCTTCGTGCGCGGCCCGCGCCAGGCGGGGGCCCACACCATGAGCCCCGACGAGGTGTTGGACGTGGCGCGCCGGGGCGCTGCGCTGGGGTGCAAGGAGGCGCTCATCTCCTTGGGCGATCACCCGGAGCTGCGCCACCCGGAGCACCTGGCGACCCTGCGGGCGTGGGGCTACGGTTCCACGGTGGAGTACACCGCGGCCATGGCCCGGCTGGTGCTGGAGAAGACGGGCCTCGTGCCCCACACCAACTGCGGCACGCTGGGCGATGAGGAGCTCGCGCTGCTGGCGCCGTGGAATGCCAGCATGGGCATCATGCTGGAGGGCGTGAGTCCTCGGCTGTTCGAGAGGGGCGGCGCGCACCAGGACACCTTCACCAAGCGCCCCGAACAGCGCGTCGCCACGCTGGAGGCGGCGGCTCGCGCGGGCATGGCCATGACCACGGGCATCCTCATCGGCATCGGCGAGGAGCCGCAGGAGCGCGCCGACGCCCTGGCGCTCATCGCTGACGTGCACCGGCGCACGGGCGTGGTGCAGGAGGTCATCGTTCAGAACTTCCGGGCCAAGCGCTCCACGCGCATGTCCGGCGCGCCGGAGCCGGACACCGGCGACATGGTGCGCACCCTGGCCGCCGCGCGGCTCATCCTGGGCGCGCAGATGAACATCCAGGCGCCGCCCAACCTGAACGAAGACTTCGGCGCGTACCTGGGCACCGGCATCAACGACTGGGGCGGCATCTCACCGCTGACCATGGACTTCATCAACCCCGAGGCCGCCTGGCCCGCCGTGGACCGGCTGCGTGCCGTGACGGCGCAGGCCGGGTTCACCCTGCGCGAGCGCACGGCGCTCTACCCGGCGTTCATCAGAGGGGGCTGGGCGGCGGACACCCCCGCCGGGCGTCGCGTCCGCGAACTGGCGGCGGACGACGGCTACGTGCGAGAGGAGCTGGAAGCGTGGTAGACCAGGCAGCCTTTCCCCACCTGAGCGGTTCGCTGGAGCGGTTGCTCGGCGGCGTGCCCACGGACATCGCCCGCACCCTGGACCGGGCCGCCTCGGGCGGCGAGGTCTCGGTGGAGGAGGGGGCGCGCCTCTTCGAGGCCGACGGCCCCGCCCTCTTGGCGCTCATGGCCACGGCCGACGGCCTGCGCCGTGAGGCCGTGGGCGATGCCGTCACCTACGTGGTGAACCGGAACATCAACTTCACCAACGTGTGCATCAAGCGCTGCGGGTTCTGCGCCTTCTCGCGGGACCACCGCGCCGAGCAGGGCTACTTCCTGCCGCTGAACGAGATTCTGCGCCGCGCGAAGGAGGCGTGGGACCTGGGCGCCACGGAGATCTGCGTGCAGGCGGGCCTGCCGCCCAAGATGGACGGCTCGCTGTACGTGGACCTGACCCGCGCCATCAAGGCCGAACTGCCGGACATGCACATCCACGGCTTCTCCCCGGAGGAGGTGGCCTATGGCGCGGTGCGCGCACGAGCCAGCGTGGAGGACTACCTGCGGGCGCTGAAGGATGCGGGCGTGGGCTCGCTCCCCGGCACCAGCGCCGAGGTGCTGGACCAGGGCGTGCGTGACCGCATCGCGCCGGGGCGCATCAGCGTGGAGAAGTGGTTGGAGGTCATCACCACCGCCCACCGCATCGGGCTGCCCACCACCTCCACCATCATGTTCGGCCATATCGAGACGAACCTGCAGCGCGCCGCCCACCTGGGCCTCCTGCGGGACGTCCAGAAGGCCACCGGCGGGTTCACCGAGTTCGTCCCCCTCTCCTTCGTCCACGAGGAGGCCCCCATGTTCGTCCAGGGCCTGGGAGATGACCTGCGCCCCGGCGCGACGGGGGCCGAGGTGGTGCGCATGCACGCCATCGCCCGCATCATGCTGGCGGGCCACATCCGCAACATCCAGTGCTCCTGGGTGAAGGAGGGGCCCAAGCTGGCCCAACTCCTCCTGGCCTCCGGGTGCAACGACGTGGGCGGCACCCTCATCAACGAGTCCATCTCCACCTCCGCCGGCGCATCGCACGGCCAACTGGTGCCCCCGCGCGAGCTGCGCCGCTGGGTGCGCGATGCCGGGCGCGTGCCCGTTGAGCGCGACACCCTCTACCGGGCGCGCCGCTCCTTCGAGACCGAGCCCGCCGAGCCGGAGCCCCTGGACATCGCGGCGCAGGACGACCCAGAGGCGCGCTTCGGCTCCTACGCCCGGCTCATCGAGCTGGAGGCATTCCGCTACGAGGGCCAGCGCGCCCCGGCCCTGGCCGGGCCCACGCTGCCCGAGGCGCTGGCCCGGCAGGCGGGGCAGGGGGCCTAGCGTGCCGCGTGTCCTCGCCATCGCCGGTGGGGTGGGCGGTGCCAAGTTGGCGGTGGGCCTCGCCCGCACGCTGGCCCCCGGCTCGCTGACCATCGCCGTGAACACGGGCGACGATGAGACGTTCCACGGCCTGCACGTCTCGCCGGACCTGGACAGCGTCACCTACGCCCTGGCAGGGCTTACCAACCCCCAGACGGGCTGGGGCGTGGCGGGCGAGTCGTTCCGCACGCTGGAGGCCCTGGCCCGCCTGGGTGCCGAGACGTGGTTCCGCCTGGGCGATGTGGACATGGCGACGCACCTGCGCCGCACGGCGCTGCTGCGGGAGGGGCGCACCCTCTCCGAGGCGACGGCGGCCATCACGGGGGCGCTGGGCATCGAGCACGCCATCGTGCCCATGTCCGACGACCCGGTGCGCACCGTGGCGCTCACCGGCGAGGGGGAGCTGGCCTTCCAGGACTACTTCGTGCGCCGCCATTGCGAGCCCGCCATCACCGGTGTGCGCTTCGACGGTGCCAAGACCGCGCGTCCCTCGCCGGGCCTGGCCGCGGCGCTGCGCGAGGCCGACGCCGTGGTCTACTGCCCCTCCAATCCGCTGGTGTCCATCGGCCCGGTGCTGGCGGTGCCGGGGGTGCGCGCCGCCCTGGAGCGCTTCGGCGGCCCGCGCATCGCGGTGAGCCCGCTGGTGGGCGGGCAGGCGGTGAAGGGCCCCGCCGCTAAGATGTTCGCCGAACTGGGCGAGGAACCGGGCTCCGGCGCGGTGGCCCGCCGGTACGCGGGCATCGCCGACGCGCTGGTGCTGGACGAGGCCGACGCTGACGATGCACCCGTGGTGCAGATGCTGGGCCTGCGCCCGGTGGTCGCCCCCACGCTGATGCATGAGGAGTCTGACAAGGTGCGCCTGGCCCACCGGATCCTGGCGCTGGTGGAGGGCTGGTTTGACTGAGCGCTCAGCCCCCCGCGTGGTGGCGCTGGTGCCGGTCAAGCCGCTGGCCGGTGCGAAGACCCGCCTGGCCGCGCTGGGTGAGCCCCGCCGGGCCGCGCTGGTGCTGGCGTTGGCCGAGCGCACGCTGCGCGCCGCTGTCCGCGCGCTGGGCGCGGGGAACGTGGCGCTGGTGGGTGGCGATGCCCGCACCCGTCAGGTGGCGCAGGACGCCGGTGCTCAGGCGTGGGCCGACCACGGGAGCGACCTGAACTCCGGACTGTGGCTGGCGATGCAGCGCGCCTTCGCCGAGGGGGCCGACGGGGCGCTCTACCTGCCCGCCGATCTGCCCGCGCTCACCCCCGCAGACGTGCGCGCCGTGGTGCGGGCCAGCCGGGGCTGCACGCGGCCCGCCGGGGCGCGTGCCGAGGCCGACGGGGGCACCAACGCACTGCTCCTGCCCTCCACGGCCGCCTTCGCGCCGCTGCTGGGGCACGACTCCTATGCGCGCCACGTCCACGCGTGCGCCGCGGCGGGCACCCCCCTGGCCCCGGTGCGCCGGCGCGGGTTTGCCTCGGACGCCGACACCCCCGATGATGTGGCCCGCGCGCTGGCGGCTCACCCGGGCCTGGCGCGCGCCGTGGCGCCGTGGGAGCGCCGCCTGGCACAGGAGGACGCGCGTGGCTGAGACGAAGTTGGGATTGCTGCTGGGGACACGGGGGCTGCTGCTGCGCTCCCAGCGCGAGGGCACGCCCCTGGATCCCGCGCCGGTGCTGGAACTGGCCGAGCGCGCCGAGGCGGCGGGGCTCGACTCGGTGTGGGTGGGCGATTCCCTGGTGTCCAAGCCGCGCCTGGAGCCCGTTGCCATGCTGGCGGCCATCGCGGCGCGCACGAGGCGCGTCAAGTTGGGCACCGCCGTGCTGCTGCCCGCGCTGCGCCCCGTGGTGCCCCTGGCGCATTCGCTGGCCACGGTGGACGTGCTCTCCGGCGGCCGGTTGCTCATCGCCGCGGGCGTGGGCGGCGCGTTCAACGCCGACCAGCAGCAGGATTGGGCCGCCGCCGGGGTGGACAGGGCCACGCGCGCCGGGCGGCTGACCGAGATGGTGCAGGTGATGAAGCAACTGTGGACGGGTGAGCCCGTCACCTTCCACGGCCGCCACTTCACGTTGGACGACATCACCCTGCTGCCCCGGCCCGTGCAGCCGGGCGGGGTGCCGCTGCTGCTGGCGACCCACTACAAGACCGGCTCCGAGACCCAGGCGCGCCGCGCCGCCCGCTACGGCGACGGCGTCATGGGCATCACCGACTCACCGGCCGAGTACACCCAGATGTGGGAGGCCGTGGCCCGGTGCGCCCGCGAGGAAGGGCGCGACCCCGACACGCTGGAGCGGGCCTACTACATGACGGTGCACATCGGCGACGACCCCGCCGCGGCAAAGGCCGAGGGCGAGGAGTTCCTCATGGGCTACTACAAGGTGAACCACTGGGGCGGGAACTGGGGCCCCTGGGGGCCGCCGGAGCAGGTGGCCGAACGGATGCTCGCCTTCATCAAGGCGGGCGTCACGCACCTGGTGGTGCGCTTCGCCGCCTGGGACCAGCGCGCCCAGTGGGCTCGCTTCGAGGCCGAGGTGCTTCCCCGCTTCCGGGCGGGCCTGGCCTAGGGCCTGCCACCCGTCCAGCACCGAAAAACCCCTCAGGAGCACCCCATGCCCACCCTCACCGGCCCGCACCGCGACCCCCGCGCAGGGGGCAAGCCCACCTCTCTGGTGGTGCTGCTCCACGGCATCGGCTCCGACGGCAACGACCTCATCGGGCTTGCTGACCTGCTGGCGCCGGGCCTGCCGGGGGCGGCCTTCCATGCGCCCAACGCGCCTGCCCGCTTCTCCGAGGCCCCCTTCGGCTACCAGTGGTACGCCCGCCAGCCGTGGGAGAGCCGTGGCGAGCGCGTGGCCGCCGTGGCCCCGGTGGTGAACGCCTTCGTGGATGAGCTGGCCTCCGGGTATGGGCTGGGGCCGGAGCGGTGCGCGCTGGTGGGCTTCTCCCAGGGGTGCATCGTCAGCCTGCACGTCGCCCCACGCCGTGAGGCAGCCCTCGCAGGGGTGGTGGGCTTCTCCGGGGCCATGACCACGGGAGACTCACTGGCCGCCGAGGTGCGCAGCAAGACCCCGTTCCTGCTGGTGCACGGGGAGCAGGACCAGGTGCTGGGCTGCGAGGAGACCACCGCAGCCGCCGCGCGCCTCGCCGAGGTGGGTGTGCCCGTGGAGGCGCACATCCTGCCGGGACTGGGTCACTCCATCAACCAGGAGGGGCTGGCCCTGGCCCTCGCCTTCCTGCAGCGCGTGCTGGGCGCCTAGCGCCCGTTCAACCCCAGAGGGGTGCAGGGGAGAGGGGACCTCTCTCTGCCGGAGGTAGAGGCGGAGCCTCGCAGGGGTGCCCCTGCCGTCAAGGACCAGCCCCCGCCCCCTTATCCTCCTTGCGCTGCGGGTGCTAATGTGACGCATCACGTCCCCGGAGCACGCGCCCATGGCCGAGCACCACGCCTCCCACCTGACCCACGCCTACATCCTCATCACCGTTGACCCCACCCGTACCGAGGCCATCGTGGAGCGGCTGGAGACCATCCCCGGCGCACGGGTGCATGAGGTGCTCGGCCCCTACGACATCGTGCTCGAGGTGGAGACGGAGGCGCCGGAGTACGTGGCGCAGATCCTGCGGGAGAAGGTGCGACCGATCCCCGGCGTGACCTCCACCGTCACCTGCACCTGGATCGAGCGCCTCTAGCGCCGCCCATGACCCCTCGGCCCCCGCAACCTGACGTGCCGCTCGCGCCCCCTCGGCGGTGGTCGCTCACCGCGAGCCCCGTTGACCCCGTGGCCGCCTCCTGGGCAGCGCTGGTGTTGGCGGCGGCCAACGCCACGGTGTCCGCGGCCACCCACGTGGAGACCCACGCGAACCCGCTGCTGCGCCTGGGCCTGTGGCTGGGCGCCAACGCCCTGGCGGTGGCGCTGTTCACCCTGGGGTGCATGCTGGTGCGCCCCTTCCAGCACGATGCGCCGCCGTCCTCCTCGCCGCGCACCCCATGCGCGGGGCGGCCCCCTCGGTGCTGCTGGCGGAGGACGACGTTGCCGTGCGCTCCATGCTGCGTCAGTGGCTTCGCCAGCGCGGGTGCGCCGTGGTGGAGGCCGGGTCCGGTGAGGAGGCGATGGCCCTACTGGGCGCGGGGACCTAGCCCAACGTGCTGCTGACGGACATCGCCATGCCGGGCATGGACGGGGCGGAGTTGGCGCGCGAGGCCTCGGCGATGAGGCCGGGGCTGCGCGTCATCGAGCTCACCGGTTACCAGTTGGAGCCGGAGTCCATCGGCGTGGAGGGGGTCACGGTGCTGCGCAAGCCGCCAGACCTGGGCCAGTTGGCCGCGCTGCTGGGCGTGGAGCAGCCCGTCACCCGCTAGTGCGTGCGCCGGGGTGGGGCCTCCGGGATGTCGTCCGGGCCCACCACCACCAGCCGGTCCACGAAGATGCCGGGGACGTGGACGAAGTCGGGGTCGATGGCCCCGGCGGGCTCGATGGGGTTGTCCACCTCCACGATGGTCACCCGCGCCGCGCGCGCCATGATGGGCCCATAATTGCGCTGGGTGTAGCGGAACTGCAGGTTGCCCAGCTGATCGGCCCGGTGCGCGCGGATGATGGCGTAGTCGGCCCGCAGCGCCGTCTCCAGCACGTGGGTGCGTCCGTCGAAGATGCGCACCTCCTTCCCCTCGGCCAGCTCCGTCTCCGCGCCCGTGGGCGTGTAGAAGGCGGGGATGCCCGCCCCACCCGCGCGGATGCGCTCGGCCAGCGTGCCCTGCGGCACCAATTCCCCCTCGATGAGCCCCTGCTCGCGCAGTTCATCGAAGGCGAGCTTGATGGACGGGTGGGGGGAGGTGGTGAAGGAGGCGACGACCTTGGCCACCAGCCCGGCGCGGATCACGTCCGAGACGTCCATGCGGTCATCGCCCCAGCGCCCGGCGGTGTTGGCGATGAGCGTGAGGCGCCTGGCCCCGTGGCGCACCAGCGCCGCCAGCAGGTTGCGCGGGGTACCCGGCCCGGCGAAGCCGGAGCTCATCACGCTGGCCCCGTCGGGCACGTCGGCCACCGCCGCATCGAAGCTGTCGAAGACCTTGGAAGGCATGGGCGCACCTGTGGGCTGGGATGGGCGGGCGCTACGCTACCCGCACCGGCCCGCCTGCACAAGCCGCACGCGCCGGTGCATAATCGCGCCATGAGCACCGAGCGCACCCCCCTCGACCGTCAGGCCATGGCCGACCGCATCGCCATGGAGTTCGGCGATGGGTGGGTGGTGAACCTGGGCATCGGCATCCCCACGCTGTGCGCCAACTACATCCACCCTGAGCACGAGATCATCTACCAGTCGGAGAACGGGCTGGTGAACTACGGCCCCATGGCCATGGAGGGGGAGGAGGAGCCCAACCTGGTCAACGCCGGGGGCGGCTACGTGCTGCCCCTGCCGGGCATGGCCGTGCTGGACCACGCCGACTCCTTCGCGCTGATCCGCGCGGGCTACGTGGACGTGACGGTGCTGGGCTCCTACCAGGTCGCCATGAACGGTGACTTCGCCAACTGGAAGCTTCCGGGGCGCGTGGGGGGCGGCATCGGCGGGGCCATGGACCTGGCCGTGGGGGCCAAACGGGTGTTCATCATCATGGAGCACACCACTCGTGAGGGCGCGCCCCGGCTGGTGAGTGCGTGCGAGATGCCCGTGACCGCGCGCGGGGTGGTCAATCTGGTGGCCACCAACCTGGGGCTGTTCGAGCCCGCCGGTGAGCGCTTCATCTTGCGGGAGATAGCCCCCGGCTACACCGTGGACGAGGTCGCCGAGGTCACCGGCGCCCCGCTGGAGCCCGCAGCCACCCTGCGCGAGTTCGCCCGCGCCTAGTCCGCCGCGCGGTGAAGGTGCGGCCCCGCCTGCTATGGTTGCCCCATCCGGGTAGGGGAGTGCGCGCGTGGGCAACGATGCGTTCAGCCTGGCGGGGGCCGAGGCGGTGGTGGTGGGTGCGGGGCGCGGTATCGGCCGCGACATCGCCCTGGCGCTGGCGGGTGCCGGTGCGCGGGTGGCGGTGGCCGCCCGCACCCTGGCGAACGCGCAGGCCGTGGCCGACCGCGCCAGCGCGCTCACGCCCGGTGCACGCGGCTACGCCGTCGATGCCGTGGACCCGGAGGGCATGGGCCGCTTCGCCGCCGCCGTCCTTGCGGACTTCCCGGTGCTGTCCATCGTGGTGAACTGTGTGGGCGATTCCGCCCGGCGTGGGCCGCTGGTGGCCCTGCCCGCAGCGCCCGAGGTGCCGGGCCTCGCACCGGACGAGTGGGACGGCATCGTTGCCCTGAACCTGTCCAGCATCTACCTGGGCGCGCGGGCCTTCGGGCCGCACCTGCTGGCCCAGGGGGGAGGGGCGATGGTGAACGTGACGGGCGTGCGCGCCTTCCGGGCGGGGCCGAACATGGCGGCGTACGCCGCCGCCAAGGCCGCCGGCGCCTCGCTCACCGCATCCCTCGCCCTGGAGTGGGCCCCCCACGGGGTGCGCGTGAACGCCGTGGCGCCGGGCCTGTTCCCGGACCCGGAGCACGAACCCGCCGCTGAGGTGGCGGCCTATGAGGACCGGGTGCGCAACCGCATCCCCCTGGGTCGCGTGGGCCGGGGTGGCGAGGTGGGGCAGGCGGTGGTGTTCCTCGCCTCCGCTGCCGCCTCCTACGTCACGGGGCAGTCGCTGGCGGTGGACGGAGGCAACGGGCTGGTGTAACCGCGTGCTAGCATCCGGCCAATGCACCAGGGAGTGAGCGCGTGAAGATAGCCGTCTGCGTGAAGTGGGTGCCCGTGGTCTCGCGCCTGAAGTTCGACGCCGCAACGCGTCGCATCGTGCGCGAGGGGGTGCCCTCCGAGCCCAACCCCAACGACGTGCTGGCGCTCCAGCGCGCCGTGGAACTGAAGGCCGCGCTGGGGGCCAGCGTGGACGCCTTCACCATGGGCCCACCCTCGGCCCGCGAGGCGCTGACACGCGCGCTGGCCATGGGCGTGGACAACGGCTACCACCTCTCGGACACGGCCTTCGCGGGCTCGGACACCCTGGCCACGGCGCATGCGCTGGCGGGGGCGCTGGGCCAGCAGGGCTACGACCTGGTGCTCATGGGCGCCTTCAGCGTGGACGCCGAGACGGGTCAGGTTGGCCCGCAGGTGGCCGGGCTGATGAACGTGGCCCTGGTGACCGGCGCCAGCCGCCTGGACGTGGTGGACGGGGCGGTGCGCGCGCTGCGTCACCACGACGACGGCGACGAGGAGGTGGAGGCCCCGCTCCCCGCGCTGGTGACGGTGGTGGAGGGGGTGGCCCCGGAGACCTTCCCCGGCCGTGAGGCCATCGCCGAGGCCGCCGAACTGCCGGTGACGGTGCTCAGCGCCGCGGACCTGGATGTCTACCCCGGCGACCTGGGCCCCGAGGGCTCGCCCACCTGGGTGGGGGAGCTGCGCATCACCGAGTCCACGCGCACCCCGCGCGTCCTGGAGGAGATGAGCGCGCAGGACGCCGCCCGCGAGGTGGCCGCGGCGCTGTACGAGCGTGGCCTGCTGGACCCGGCGGCACGCGCCTCACGCCGCCAGCCCGCCCCGGTGCCGGGGCTCCGGCCCGCAGGCGGCCCCGCGGTGTGGGCGCTGGCGGAGGTTGACCTGTCCGGCGGGCTGCGTCCCGTCTCCCATGAGCTGCTGGCCGCCGCCAGCGGCGTGGCCGAGGCGGTGGGGGGGCACACCGTGGGCGTGCTCCTGGGGCCCACCGGTGTGGAGGCCCGCGCCGCTGACCTTGCCGCCCACGGGGCCGACGTGGTCGCGGTGGGCACCGCGCCCGCGCTGGCGGGGCATGGCGTCCGGGCTGCCGTGGAGGCGCTGGCCGCGGCGGTGGAGGCCGAGCGCCCCTACGCCGTGCTGCTGCCCTCCACCCCCGACGGACGCGAAGTGGCCGCGCTGCTGGCGGCCCGCCTCCGGCTGGGGCTCACGGGCGATGCCGTGGGGCTGGAGGTGGATGCGCAGGGCCTGGCCATGCTCAAGCCGGCTTTCGGTGGCAACGTCGTCGCCCCGGTGTACTCGCGCACGCTGCCCAACCTGGTGACGGTGCGCCCCGGCATCGTGGAGGCGTTCGCGCCAGGCGAGGGCCGGGCCGCCCCCCAGCGCACCCTGGTGGTGCCGGAGCCCGTGGGCCCGCAGACCCGGCGCGTCAGCGCCACGCCCTCCGGCGAGGACGCTGCGGACCTGGACTCGGCCTGGTGCGTCATCGGCGTGGGCAAGGGCGTGGGTGGGCCGGACGGCATCGCCGCCCTGGAGCCGCTGCGCGCGGCGCTGGACGCACGGTTCGTCTGCACGCGGGATGTGGTGGAGGCGGGGTGGATGCCCGCGCAGCTGCAGGTGGGCATCACGGGACGGTCCATCGCGCCGGAGCTGTACATCGGCATCGGCGTGCGGGGCGACTTCAACCACATGGTGGGCGTGCAACGCGCGGGCTTCAGCGTGGGCGTGAACAACAACCGGCGCGCATCGCTCTTCCGGCAGGTGGACCTGGGCGTGCTGGCCGATTGGGCGGAGTTAGTCCCCGCCCTGCTGGACGCGCTGACCTAGGAGATCACCCAGCCCCCGTCCACGAAGAGCAGGTGGCCGTTGACGGCTCCCGCCTCCTCGGACGCGAGGAACACCACCGAGCCCGCTATCTCGTGGGGCTCCAGCCTGCGACCCAGGGGTGAGCGGCCCAGCACCTGCGCGTCGCGTTCGGGCGAGGCCCCGGCGGTCATGGGCGTTGCGGTGGGGCCGGGGCCGATGGCGTTGACGGTGATGCCGTGGGTGGGCCACTCCAGCGCCAGGGAGCGCGTGAGCGCCATGATGGCCCCCTTGCTCGCCGCGTAGGCCGCGCGGGAGGGGGATGAGGCATCCACCAGCTGGGAGGAGACGTTGATGATGCGCCCCCACCCCCGCTCCAGCATCAGCGGCGCGGCGGCCTGAGCGCAGAAGAACGTCCCCTTCAGGTTCACCGCCTGCACCCGGTCCCACTCGGCCTCCGTCAGCTCCAGCGTGGGGGTGCCGGAGCGGATGCCGGCGTTGTTCACCATGATGTCCAGGCTCCCCATCTCGCGGGCCACCTGGTCGAAGAACGGGCGGATGGACGGCACGTCCGTCACGTCCAGCCCGTAGCCGCGCGCGCCGTTGCCCAGCTGGGCGGCCAGCGCTTCGGACGCGGCCTGCTTGGACGGCAGGTCCGCAACGGCTACGGCTGCCCCAGCCGTTGCGAGGGCGCGGGCGATGGCCTCGCCGATACCCTGACTCGCGCCGGTGACCAGCGCCACGCGCCCGTCCAGGCGGAAGGGGCTGTTGGCGGATGGCTGCGGGTTGGACATGGGGGCTCCCTGCGGGTTGGTGGGGGCGATTATACGGCCCTAGGCGCCCAGCGCGGGCGAGCCGCCCTCCCGCATCGGGGCCAGCAGCGCGGCCAGCGTCGAGGCCACGGGCACGGGGATGGCGTGGGCTCCGGCACGACGCACCACATCGTCCACCAGCGCGTCCGCTTCCAGCCGCCGCCCGCCGATGCGATCGCGCAGCATGGAGGCGAGGCCCGTGAAGGCGTGCATGCGTTCCAGCGTGGCGTCCACCATGTCGGCGGGCAGGCGGGCGCCCTCTGCCGTCGCCACGGCGACGTACTCGGCGATGAGCGCGCGCGCCACGCCCGCCGAGGCGGGGTTGCTCGCCAGCCCCGGCCCACCCAGGCCGGTGACGGTGTTGAGGGCCGCGAAGGGGCCGATGAAGCACAGCTTGGCCCACAGCGCCGTGACGATGTCCTCGGCCAGTTCCGCCACCCAGCCCGCCTCCCGCAGCGCGGCCAGCAGGGCATGCTCCTGCGGACCGTTGCCCGCGCGCTTGCCGAACACCACCCGCCGGGGGCCGCCGTCCTGGGCGATGATTCCGGGGGCCTTGACGTACGATTCGATGTAGATCAGCCCGTCCAGCACCCACTCGCGCCCGAAGGCTGCGGCCAGGTGGTCGGCTGCAACCACGCCGTTCTGGAGTGTGAGCACCTGGGTGTGGGGCCCCACGGCCGCGCGGGCCTGCTCGATGGCGCCGGGTGTGTCGTACCCCTTCACGGTGAACAGCACCAGGTCCGCCGTCCGGCCAGCGGATGCGGTGGGCGTGGCCTCGACGGGCACGGTGAACGACCCATCGGCCACGGACTCCACCCGCAGCCCGTCACGGGCCAGTGCGTTCAAATGCGCTCCGCGCGCCACCACGCTCAGCCGGTGCCCCGCGCGGGCCAGCAGGCCGCCGAGGTACCCGCCCACGCCGCCCGCACCCACCACCAGAACGTCCATGCCCACCTCGCCGTCTCGGGATGGCGGGCAGGCTAGCCCACGGGCCTGAAGGCGGGCAAGGCGGTTCGCAGCGCCTTGCCGGCAGGTGCGGGCTGGTGTAGGTTTTAACGCGGCCCGCACCGGGGCCCACCTCGCGTACCACGGAGCACACGCACATGGCCGTCCAGTCCGCCGCCCCCGCCAACGCCCGCCAGGTCTATGCCTTCCTGCTCGCCCTCGGAGTGGTGGCAGCCATCGTCTCCTGCGTGGTCATCGGCATCATCTCCTACAACTACGTCACCCGCGTGGAGTTGCGTGAGCCGGCTGGCGTTGAAACGACGCACGGTGAGATCACCGAGGCGGCGCAATAGCCGCATCCCATCCGACCGTGAACCCCAGGGGGCCTCGCCAGACGCCCCCTTTCCGTTGCCCCGAGCGGGGGAGAACGGAGCCATCAGCCGTTATCATGGGTGCGCCGCAGCGGCGGCGGGGGCAGCCATGAGCGTGAGCGTCCTGCAGGTGGCCACCGAGGGGTTGATACCGGGACTGTCCGCCGGACAGGAGGTGCGCCTGCTCATCATCGGCCTGTGCCTGGTGGCGGTGTTCGCCCTGGACCGGCTGGTGATCTGGCGCCTCTTCCGCAAGTTGATGCGGGTGCTGGGTCGCGTGCCGCTTCTGGAGGTGCTGCGGGAGAAGGAGATCCCCGCGTCCCGCTGGCTGGAGCTGGTGGTGGACGGCGCCTTCACCGTCGCCGCGATCATCACCGCCCTGTGGGTGCTGGAGGCCGACATCGGCCCGGTGACCCGTGCCGCGCGGGCCGCTGGCCTGGGGGTGCTGGAGTGGGGCCGCACCAACGGGGTGCGCATCCTGCTGATCCTGGTGTTCGGCTTCCTGGTGAACCGCACCCTGCGCTCGGTGCTGGCCCCCCTGATCCGCTCCGCCGTCACGCGGGGCAAGCTGGGGGTGGAGCTGGATGAGGCCACCAAGCGCGCCGTAGCCCTCTCCCAGGTGGCGGGCAACGCCGTGCGCATCGCCCTCATCGCGCTGGTGGGGTTCATGGTGCTCTCGGAGTTGGGGGTGAACATCGCCCCGCTCCTGGCCGGCGTGTCGGTGGTGGGCATCGCCGTGGGCTTCGGCGCCCAGAACACCGTGCGCGACCTGATCGCGGGGGCCTTCATCATCGCCGAGGACCAGTACCGGGTGGGCGACGTTGCCGCCGTGGGGGGCAAGACGGGGTTGGTGGAGGGGCTCACCCTGCGCCGCACCGTCTTGCGGGACATGGATGGGACCGTCCACTACATCCCCAACGGAGAGGTGTCCACCGCCTCCAACTTCTCCAAGGGGTTCTCGCGCGTGAACCTGGACATCGGCGTGGGGTACCGGGAGGACCTGGACCGGGTGATCCGGGTGATCAACCGGGTGGGCGCGGAGCTGGCCCAGGACTCCTACTACGGCCCCTTCATCACCGAGCCGCCCCGAGCCCTGCGCGTCAACGCCTTCGACGATTCCTCGGTCACCATCAAGGTGGTGGGCGTCACCAAGCCGATCCGCCAGTGGGAGGTGGCAGGGGAGATGCGCCGGCGCATCAAGTACGCCTTCGATGCGGCCGGCATCGAGATACCCTTCCCCCAGCGCACCATCACCTGGGCTCCGGGCGCACACCCCGCCGCCGCGCCCCCCGTGGCTCGCGAGGTCGCCGTCGATGGCGAGGTCGCCGCGGGCGAACCCCTCACCACGGTGGACCCCTTCGTCGCCGCACACCACGCCCACGCCAGCGCGCAGGAGGCCCTGGTGGCCATGAGCCTCACCACGCACCGGGAGCAGGTGCGCGAGTTGCTGGGTGGGCAGCTTCCCGCCGGTCTGTTCCTGGACATCGACGGCACGCTGGCCCGCATCAACCCCAACCCGGCTGCGGTCACCGTCACCCCGGCCGTGCGCCAGGCGCTGGACGCCCTCTCGCACCGGCTGCACGTGGTGGCGCTCACGGGCCGGAGCGTGGCGGGCGCGCGCGGCATCGTGGGCCTCTCCGCCATCACCTACGTGGGCAACCATGGCGTGGAGTGGTGGGAGCGGGGCAGGACCAGCGTGCTCCCGCAGGCCCAGGCCTACGTGGGGCGGATGCACACCGTGGCGGAGGTTGCGGGCAAGCGCCTCGCGCACCTGACCGGCGTGCAGGTGGAGGACAAGGGCGCCAGCCTCTCCTTCCACTACCGCTCCGCCACCGACCCGCAGGCCGCCCTCACGGCCATCGAGGCGGCCATCGCTCAGGTGCCGGAATCGCGCGGGTTGGTGCACCGGCACGGCAAGATGGTGCTGGAACTGCGCGCCCCGGTGGATGCGGACAAGGGCGCGGCGCTGGAGAAGGTGGTGCGCGAGCGCGGGCTGGCCTCGGTGCTGGTGTTCGGCGACGACACCACCGACGTGGACTCGTTCCGGGTGGTGCACCGGCTGCGCGCTGCCGAGGGCATCCCCGGCGTCTGCGTGGCCGTGGCCGCGGCCGACACACCGGATGAGCTGCTGGAGCTGGCTGACTACCGGCTGGAGGATCCGGACGCGGTGGAGCTGTTCCTCACGTGGCTCGCGGCTGAGTCGGCCGACTGGCCGCGCCTCTAGCGCTTCCTGGCGCTTCAGCGTCGCCACGTCCGCCAATTGACGGGTGAGCCAGTGGGTGATGTCCTCGCGCTCGATGCTCTCCTGCAGGGCGCGTGCGCGTTCGGCGCGCTCGGCCAGGGGCATCGCCAGCGCCTGGGCGAGGGCCCGTGCGGTTCCTTCCACGTAGGCAGGGGCCACGGGCAGGGCGCCCACCTTGAGCTGCTCGAAGGCGCCCGCCGTCTCCGAGAGGATCAGCACCCCGTCGCGCTCGTTGACCACCGGCCCCTCCTTGGCCACCAGGTTCATGCCGTCGATCACCGCGTTCACCAGCAGCACGTCGTAGTGGCGCATGGCGGCCAGGGCCTGGGGGTAGTTGTTCTCGTAGAAGACCTCCACGGGCGTCCAGTCCGGGGTGCCGAACCGCTCGTTCACCCGGTCCACCGCCGCCTGGGGTCTCCTCCTGGTAGCGCTGGTACTGGCGGATGTGCATGCGGGAGGGCACCAGGAAGGCGAGGCGCCGCACCTGCCCCGCCAATTCGGGGTGGCGCTCCAGGAGCAGTTCATAGGCCTGGAAGCCGCGCACCACGTTCTTGGAGGGCTCGGTCCGGTCCACCCGCACGATGGTGCGCCGGTCTAGCAGGGGGCGCAGCGCCTACTCCCGCTCCAGCGCGCGGGGTGAGGCCGCGATGGCGCGCACCTCATCTACGTCGATGGAGATGGGGTAGGCCCGCACCAGGCACTCGCGCCCGTTCCAGGTGACCACCCCCCGCCGGTGGTCGACCTCCGCCCCGTCCAGGAACGACTCCACGCTCTCCAGGAAGGCGCGCACGTCGCGGTTCGCCTGGAAACCCACGATTTCCGCCTGGCACAGGGAGGAGCAGATGGCCGTGCGAATGTGCGCGGGGAGCAGCTCCCAGTAGGAGGAGGCGGGCCACGGGATGTGCAGGAAGTGCTGCACCAGCGCCTCCGGCATCCGCTGGCGCACCATGCCCGGAACCAGGTAGAGCTGGTAATCGTGCACCATCACCAGCGGCCTGCGGCCGGAGCGGCGCGCCTCATCCACGATGCCCTCGGCGAACTCGCGGTTCACCTGCTCGTAGCCGCTCTCCCACGCGTCGTGCACCGCCGCGTCTACCCGGGGGGTGTAGGGGGAGTTCCACATGTAGTGCTGCAGGAACCTCAGCAGCGGGTTGCAGATGACGTTGTAGTACTTGTGGTAGGCGCGCCGGGCGGAGGAGACGAACCGCACCGCCACCGTCTGGCCGGGCAGGGGGGAGGGGACGGCCGCGCCACCAGATGCGGCGGCCACCTTGCGGTCGCCCTCGCCCATGGCCGAGGCGATCCAGGTGAAGTCCACGTGGTTGGTCAGGCCCGTCAGCGCCGTGACCACCCCGCCGGAGCCGCGCTTGGCCTGGGGGGTGCCATCGGGCCCGGTGTGGTACTCCATGGGCGCGCGGTTGGCGGCCAGCAGCAGCCTGCGCTCACGCAGGAGCTCGTCCACCAGGCCCCAGAGGGCCTGCCGGTCGTTCCCGGATGGGATGGCCGTGTGCATGCGCCGCGTCCCCTCACCGGTCGTCACGGTGCCGTCGACGGCGGCCTCCCCAGACCGCCCGGCGCTCGTGCCGACCATGCTCGACGCTGCCATAGCCCCCTGGGTGGGTCAAACGCCGTTTAGCAGGCCGTTGTCTGCCGCAAAGCTAGCACTAACGCGCACGCGCGTGCGTTTGACGCCTCTGCGCGCCGCTCCGTAGACTTGCGCGAGAGGCCGTGGCCCCGCCGCGGCCTCTTCCCATCCTCCCCCCTGAGGCGTTCGAGTGAGCCAGCAGCCCCCCCGCTCCGGCGATGACATCCGCGCCGCCTACCTGCGCTTCTTCGAGGAGCGTGGTCACATGCACCTGCCCTCGGCCTCGCTGGTGCCGGCGGGCGACCCCACCCTGCTGCTCACCTCGGCGGGCATGGTGCCCTTCAAGCCCTTCTACGCCGGGGACGAGACGCCCCCACGCACCCGCGTCACCACGGTGCAGAAGTGCTTCCGCACCACGGACATCGATGAGGTGGGCGATCGGACGCACCACACCTTCTTCGAGATGCTGGGTAACTTCTCCTTCGGCGACTACTTCAAGCGCGAGGCGGTGCACTGGGCGTGGGAGTTCTGCACCGGCGTGCTGGGTCTGGCGCCCGAGCGGCTGTGGGTGACAGTGCACCATTCGGACGATGAGGCCCGCGCCATCTGGCGCGACGAGGTCGGCGTGCCGAACGAGCGCATCATCTCCCTGGGCGATAGGGACAACTTCTGGGGCCCGGCGGGTGACGAGGGGGCCTGCGGGCCGTCCTCGGAGATCCACTTCGACCGTGGCGAGGAGCATGGGCCCGGCACCGTGCCGGGTGATGACACCACCCGCTACATCGAGATCTGGAACCTGGTCTTCCCGCAGTTCTACCAGTCCAAGGACGGCTCGCGTGGCCCGCTGCCCGCCACGGGCATCGACACGGGCATGGGCCTGGAGCGCATCACCGCCATCATGCAGGGCGTGGGCTCGGCGTATGAGACGGACCTGCTGCGGCCCATCGTGGCCAAGGTGGAGGAGCTCTCCGGCCACGCCTACGGGCGCGACGAGGAAACGGACTTCGCCCTGCGCGTGGTGACCGAGCACGCCCGCGCGGCCTCCTTCCTCATCGGTGACGGCGTGGTGCCCTCCAACGAGGGGCGCGGCTACGTGCTGCGCCGCATCGTGCGCCGGGGCATCCGCTTCGCCCGCAAGCTGGGCATGGAGGGGCGCTTCTACGCCCCGGTGGCCGAGGTGGTCATCGCCAAGATGGGCGAGCGCTACCCGGAGCTGGCACAGGGGCGCGCGTTCATCCTGCGCACCCTGGAGGCGGAGGAGGAGCGCTTCGCCGAGGCCATCGGCCTGGGCATGCCGGTGCTGGAGGGCTTCCTGGCTCAGGGAGCCCAGGTGGCGGGCAGGGACGCGTTCCTGCTCTACGACACCTACGGCTTCCCCCTGGAACTGACCCAGGAGGTGGCCCGCGAGCGGGGCCTGTCGGTGGACGTGGAGGGCTTCGCGGCGGAGATGGAGGCCCAGCGTGAGCGCGGACGCGCCGCTGCGCGCTTCGGCGGTGGGCGCGACGTCGCCCGCGCCTACGAGGCGCTGGGCGCGGGCGATTCGGTGTTCCTGGGCTACGACGCACTCGAGGCCGACCCGGTGGTGGTGGGCATCCTCACCGGTGAGGACTTCGACACCCCGGCCGACGCGGTGGGTGCGGGCGAGGAGGCCGACGTGGTGCTGGACCGCACCCCCTTCTACGCCGAGGGCGGCGGGCAGGTGGGGGATACCGGCGTCATCGCGTGCGCTGCGGGCGAGGGAGTGGTCAGCGACACTCAGCGGCCCGTGGGCGGGTTCATCGCCCACCGGGTGCGCGTCGTGCGCGGGCGGCTGGAGGTGGGCGCCGAGGTGCGCGCCAGCGTGGACGCCGAGCGCCGGTTGGACATCGCCCGCAACCACACGGCCACCCACCTGCTGCACGGGGTGCTGCGCGAGGTGCTGGGCTCCCACGTGCGCCAGGCCGGTTCGCTGGTGGCCCCGGAGCGCCTGCGCTTCGACTTCACCCACGTCTCCGGCGTCTCCCGCGAGGAGCAATCGCGCATCGAGGCGCTGGTGAACGAGCGGGTGCGGGCCGACCACGCGCTCACCAAGCGCGAGGAGGCCCAGCGCGAGGCCGTGGCCCGCGGCGCGCTGGCCTTCTTCGGCGAGCGCTACGGCGAGACGGTGCGCACGGTGCAGATCGGCCCCGACGATGCTGCCGTGTCCTTCGAGTTGTGCGGCGGCACGCACCTGGACCGCACCGGCCAGATCGGCGCCTTCCGTCTCACGGGCGAATCGTCTGTGGGCACGGGGATACGCCGCATCGAGGCCGTCACGGGCCGGGGAGCGGACGCGTGGGTGGACCAGCGCCTGGCCTGGCTCGATGAGGCGGCTGCCGCGCTGCGCGCCGCCCCCGCCGAGGTGCCCGCCCGCATCGGCGCGCTCGCCGCCCAGGCCGAGGAGGCGCGCCGCCTCTCCGCTGCCCAGGCCCGTCAGAGCGCGCGCCAGGGCGCGGAGGCACTGCTGGCCCAGGCCGCCGAGGTGGCCGGGGTGCAGGTCATCGCCGCATCCACCGAGGCCCCGTCCATCGAGGGGCTGCGGGAGGTGGCGGGCTGGCTCAAGGACAAGCTGGGCACCGGCGTGGTGGCCCTGGGCGCGGTGCTGGACGGCAAGCCGCAACTGGTGGTGATGGTGAGCGATGACCTGGTGGCACGGGGCATCCGAGCGGGTGATGTGGTGAAGGCCGCTGCGCCCGCCATGGGCGGCGGCGGTGGTGGACGCCCCCAGATGGCCCAGGCGGGCGGGCGCGAGCCAGGCAAGCTGCCCGCTGCTTTGGAGGCCGCCGTGGACGCCGTGCGCCAGAAGGCCGGCTGATGCTGGCGCTGGGGCTGGACGTGGGCGAGGCGCGCACGGGGCTGGCCGAGGCGGACACCAGCGCCGGGGTGGCCGTGCCTGTGGGTGCGCTGGAGCGGGCTGGCGATGACGCGGCCCACGCCGATGCCGTGCTGGCCGAGGCGGCGCGCCGTGGTGCGCAGACGCTGGTGGTGGGCATGCCCCTGTCCATGAGCGGACGACCCGGCCCCCAGGCCGGGCGTGTGGAGGCGTTCATCGCCCTGCTGCGCGAGCGGGGCACGCTGCCCGTGGAGACGGTGGACGAGCGCCTCTCCACGGTGGAGGCGGGCCGCCGGATGCAGGAGAGCCGGGGGGCGC
>JAYQTA010000007.1:0-132949 GCA_038147155.1 Candidatus Australimonas brisbanensis | reverse complement strand
CCTGCACCGAAACTCTCCTGCGAGGACGCCGTGAGCTCCGACCGCATCATCCATCTGGAACCTGTTGACCCCGACGAGCCCCTGGCGCTCACCGACGTGGTCATCGCCCTGTACCTGGAAGACCTGCCGATCCACGGCGAGGACCTCCACGAGGACGACGAGGACCACGAGGGGCATGACCATGAAGGGCATGGGCACAACGGCCATGGCCAGGCCCATGCCCACGAGCACGAGGACGATGAGGACGAGGCGGAGCCCCTCTTCGAACTGGGCCCGCTGTCCGAGGCGGTGGTGGGCGCCTTCGCGCTGGGCTCCGCCATGGGGCTGGAGTATCCGGAGCGCGTCGCCACCCTGTTGGAGCAGACTCACCCCGGCCAGGTGGACGCAATCGTCGAGGAGTGCCGGGGCGCCCTCACCGAGCTGGTGCAGGGCACGGTGACCAGCGGTGAGGCGCTGGAGGCTGAGGACTTCGTGGAGGACCTGCTGGAGACGCTGGCGGAGGAGGAGCACGCAGAGGCTGACGACGCGCAGAACGCCCTCTCCATGGCCTTCGAGTACGGACTCATCCTGGCGCATGTGCACCGCAACGCCGCCATCTCCGTCCGCAACGCCTTCAACCGTGAGCAGGCAGCGGCCACCGAGGCCTATGAGGCGGAAACCGAGGGAGCGGAGGTCCCCGGCGGGCCCGACCCGTTCCTCTCACTCCAGGAACTGGCCCGCGAGGTCATGGTGGCCTACGAGACGGACATCGGCTTCGGGCCCCGCTAAGCGGCCCATACCACGGAACGCGAGAGGGGCCCGCGCCCGGGGCCCGGCGCGCCCGGGGGGGGGGGGGGGGGGGTGGGTAGCGCGCGGGGGGCGAGGCCCCGGCTGATGCGCCAGGCCTCATCCAGTCCGCGCTGGT
The DNA here is from genome assembly GCA_038147155.1 of Candidatus Australimonas brisbanensis. GTDB lineage: Bacteria > Chloroflexota > Dehalococcoidia > Lucifugimonadales > Australimonadaceae > Australimonas > Australimonas brisbanensis. The sequence continues at coordinate 132,045 of JAYQTA010000007.1, read as the reverse complement.
CGAACCCGTAGGTCTGCATCAGGGCCCGGTCGATGGCCCCGCTCTGACGGAAGGCGGCGAACAGGGCGTCCATGCGCTCCGGGCCGTGCGTCTCGATGAGGAAGCGCACCAGGTCATGGCTCTGGGCATAGGCCAGGGTGGCGTCGGCGCGCCCATAGGGGAACGCCCCGGCCAGCGAGCGCACGCCGAAGGCCCGGTCAGCGGCGATCGCCTCCTCCAGCGCCTCGGTGAACACGTCCTCCAACAGGCCCTCGGCGTAGACGGCCAGCCCCTCGTTGAGCCATGCGGGGATCGCTCCGCCGCAGGAGGCCGTCGCCTGGGCCACCACCACGTGGGAGAGCTCGTGCACCAGGGCACGCTCGGCCCATTCCCCATCCCCCGGAGCGATGCCCAGGGAGACCAGGGAGTGCTCGGGGTAGGCGACCCCGCCCACCCACTCCGGCCCGAACACGAAGGCCCCGCGCATCGCCTCGGCGCTCGCGTACACCCGGATGCGCACCTGTCTGGCGGGCAGCGCCCCGGTGGACGCCTCCAGGCGCGCGATGCCCGCCTCCGCCGTCGCCCGCAGCCCCTGGGCGAAGGCCGCATCGCCCTGGTACCACTGGATCGCCACGTGCGTCCCCTCGATGGAGCGCCAGTCGAAGCGCGAATCCTCATAGGTGAAGGTGCGCTCCGGCGTGGTGAGGGTGCGCCCGCCGCCCGTGAGCACCCATTGGTAGGTGAGCTGGGCCCCCACGGGCAGCCCGCCGCGCTCGCGCAGGTCCCACACCCAGGTGAGCGATTGGTCGGCGCCGGGGGTCAGCGTGGGGAAGGCGGCGGCCGTCACCTGCCCGCAGGCGCTATCTCCCACGCGGTAGCGCAGCTCCGCCTTCTCGATGAGGACCGGCGCCGAGGCCTCCAGGTGGAAGGTGAGCGTGCCCGGGAAGTCCAGCGCCGTGGTGTTGGCGCGCACGTTGAGCCCCTCCTGCGCGGTGGTGGGGGCCGCCGGTAGCGCCACGGCTCCGGCCAGGATGAGGCAGGCGGCCAGGGTGAGGGTTGCCCGCACGGGCTATTCCCCCTCCACGCTCTGCAGCAGGTAGGCGCGGATGAACGGGTCCAGGTCTCCGTCCAGCACCGCGTCGGGGTTGGTGGACTCGGTGTCCGTGCGGTGGTCCTTCACCAATTTGTAGGGGTGCAGCACGTAGGAGCGGATCTGGTTGCCCCAGCCCGCCGAGACGTGCTCGCCCTTGAGTTCCGCGCGTTCTTTGGCCCGGCGCTCCAACTCGCGTTCCCACAGCTTGGCGCGCAGGATCTTCATGGCGCCCTCACGGTTCTGCAGCTGCGAGCGCTCGTTCTGGCACGAGACCACGATGCCCGTGGGCCGGTGGGTGAGGCGCACGGCGGTGGAGTTCTTCTGCACGTGCTGGCCGCCCGCCCCCGATGCCTTGAACACGTCCATGCTGATGTCGTCGGGGTTCACCTCGACGTCGACATCGCCCTCGGCCTCCGGCAGCACCTCCACCAGCGCGAAAGAGGTGTGGCGCGCGTGCGCGGCGTCGAAGGGCGAGAGGCGCACCAGCCGGTGCACCCCGCGCTCCGCCTTGGCGTAGCCGTAGGCGTCATCGCCCGTGAGCTCGAGGGTGGCGGACTTGATGCCCGCCTCCTCCCCCGTGGACAGGTCGAGCAGCGCAACCTTGAGCCTCCGGCGCTCGGCCCAGCGGGTGTACATGCGCAGGAGCATCTCGGCCCAGTCCTGCGAATCCGTGCCGCCCGCGCCGGCGTGCACCGTCAGCAGGGCGCTGCGCTCGTCGTACTCGCCGGAGAGCACCAGGGAGAGCTCGCGCTCCTCCACCAGCGCGGCCAGGGCGTCGGCCTCGGCCCCGATGTCGTCCTGGAGCGAGGCGTCGCCCGACTCCAGCGCCATGTCCGCCAGCTCCAGCGTGGCGCGCACCCGCGCGTCCACGTCGCGCCAGCCGTCCACCGTGGCGCGCAGGCGCGCCAGGCGTTTCATCACCGACTGGGCGGCCTGGGGGTCGTCCCAGAAACCGGGCTGGGCCGTCTGGGCCTCTACGCGCTCGGCCTCTGCCTCCTGTGCGGGCAGGTCAAAGCCGCACCAGGATGGTGGCGACGTGCTCGGCCAGCGCGGCCAGGCGTGCGCGCAACTCATCCATGGTGCTCTCCTTCCTCGTCCGTCGGGCTTGGGGGGCCCGGCGGCGTGCCGGGCGGCGGGTGTGGACAGGGCCATTCTAGCACGCCGTGGCCTGGCCCCTGGGTTTTGTCCGGCGTTGTGGGGCGCACGAGCCTGTGCTAGCCTTGGGAGTCGCGTCGGGGTGTGGCGCAGCTCGGTAGCGCGCCTGCATGGGGTGCAGGAGGCCCCCGGTTCAAATCCGGGCACCCCGACCATGAACGGACACGAGACGGCCCGCCCTCACCGGCGGGCCGTCGTGGTTCTCCAGGGCCAGGGAGGCGCAGGATGCCCCACGGAGCCTACGGGGCTTCGAACGCGGCCCGTAACTGTGGGACCAGCATCGATGCTCCGGCCAGGGAGAGATGGCTCCCGTCGGCCAGCATCAGGGACCCCGCTGGGCCTCGGAGGAGGCCTACCAGGCGTGGGTGTCCAGCCCCGCCTTCGCCCACGGTCACCGGGGCGTGGGCACGCAGGGCGGGCACCCCGGCGCCTAGGCGCCCGTGGGCACGGGGGCTGCGCTGCTGGCCTTCGAGGTGGTCACGCGCACCGGCGTCTAGGCCCCTGCACGCGAGAACCCTCCCGCTGACGCCGCGCCTGGCCGCCGGGAGGGTTCTCGTGTGCCCACAGGGTGGGCGATGGGGGCGGGGCCTAGGCGGCCACAGCCTCCCGCGAGCGTGCCAGCGCCCGGTGCACCGTGCGGGTGCTGACGTTGAGTTGGCGGGCCACCTCGAAGACGCTGAGCCCCTCCCGGTGCGCGTCCAGCACCTGCTGGTCACGCCCCTGGCGCTTGTGCGCCTGGTACCAGGTGGGGTCATCGAACTTGCAGCGGGGCAGTGGGCAGTTCAGGCACGCACCGGAGGCCTCGCAGCCCGTGTCGGTGAAGTGCATGTGCTCCGGCAGCCCGTCCACGATGGGCTCGTGGCGGCGGCGGTAGGACCTGGTGTACGTGCGCATCTCCTCTCCTCCTCTACCTGTGCGAAAGCTCAATGCTGTCCGGTTCGTAACGGCTGTCCTTCGTGGGACGCTGACCAGGGGCCCATCCGGTGCCGGTGCTTACCGCGGCGCACCCGACCAAATGTTCGGATACTATAGAACGAGTGTTCTGGACTGTCAATCCGGGTCCCGCTGCGGATTTCGGTTGGATTTCTAGGGGCTCCGCCTGTCCCCGGCTGCCTGCGGCAGCCTCGATACAGGGGACTCCCCTGCGCCCCCTTCGGGGGCTACCCCGTCTACGCGCCCTACCGGGCGCTCAACGTGGGGCCTGCGGCCCCGCTCGCTGCGCTCACGCGTGGAAGCCGCGCGGGGCAGCATGCTACTGCCGCCGCTTCCAGTGGGGCGCAGCCCCAAAACGCTGACGAACGGCGATAGTCCGGGCTAGGGGGTGCAGTGGGGGAGGGCACCTCTCCCGCCGGGGTAGGCCCAGCGCGTCAGCGCGGGCCGAGGGGGCGTCCCCCTCCGTTCGAGCGAGCCGAAGGCGAGCGGGGAACACCCTGCGTTGAACGCCCACGCCCGCGCCCTTAGAATCGCGGTGCCGCCGCCCGGGGAGGGCGATACCGGTGGCACAGGAGAGGGAGCGCATCATGGCGACGACCAAGGCGTTCGTGCTGATCGAGACGGCGGTGGGCAAGACCAAGGACGTGGTCGCCGCGCTGCACGCCGTGAACGGGGTGAGTTCGGTGGACGTGGTCACCGGCCCCTACGACATCATCACCGTGGTGGAGGCCAACGACCTGGCCTCGGTGGGTGACACCGTCACCTCCTCCGTCCACACCATCCCCGGCATCGTCCGCACCGTGACCTGCCTGGCCGTGGGCACGCCGGAGTAGCCGTGGCCACGGCGGACTGCATCTTCTGCCGCATCGGCCGGGGCGATATCCCCGCCGACAAGCTCCACGACGACGGGACGGTGTTCGCGATCCGCGACATCAACCCCAAGGCCCCCACGCACCTGCTGGTGATACCGCACGCGCACGTGGGCGCGCTAGCGGACGAGAGTGCCGAGGCGCGCGCTGCTGCTGCGGCGTGCCTGGAGGCGGCGGGGGCCATCGCCGCGGCGGCGGGCGTGGGCTCCTACCGGCTGGTGGCCAACCAGGGCGCCGACGCGGGCCAGGAGGTGCCGCACTTCCACCTGCACATCCTGGGCGGTAAGCGCCTGGGAGGCATGGGCTAGCCGCCCGTGGCGCTCACGTTGCCCCCCACGCTGGCCCAGCGCCTCGCCGGCCTGCCCGCTGGCCTGGCCGCGCACGTGGAGCGGGTGCGGGGCATCGCCCGTGAGCTGGCCGCTGCCCACGGCCTCGACCCGGACACCGCTGACCTGGCCGCCGCCGCGCACGATGTGGCCCGCCACATCCCCGGCCCCCAGCTGCTGGCGGAGGCGGCCCGGTTGGGCATCCGCCCCAACGCCGTGGAACGGGCGGTGCCGGTGCTGCTGCACGGGCCGGTGGGCGCGGGCTGGCTGGCCGCCGAGGGCTCGCTGGGCGCGGGCGATGCACTGGAGGGGGTGCGCTGGCACACCACGGCGCACCCGGACCTGGCCCCGCTGGGGCAGGTGCTGTTCATCGCTGACAAACTCGACCCCCACAAGGCGCGCGCGTACCCCTTCCAGGGCAAGGTGCGGGAGGCCGCCGCCCGCAGCCTGGATGACGGTGTGCGCGCCTTCCTGGACGGGGCGCTGCGCCAGCACGTCGATAGGGGCGAACTGGTGCACCCGCTGGTGAGCGAGACGCGCAACGCCCTGCTGCTGGCAGCGCGCTGCTAACGGCGAGGCGAACGCTGGAGCAGGGCTCGCCGCCTTGGATAGACTGCCGCCAGCCCCGACCCGGAGCGTGCGATGACCATGACCCCCGACGACGGCGCTGCGAACCCGCTGGCTGACCCGGTCATCGCCGAGCGCATCGCCGCCATCGCCGCCGACCAGGAGCACAGCGCCACCGACCTGGCCCGCCAGGCGTTGGACACGCTGGCCTTGGCCGCCCAACGGCTGCCCGAGGAGGGCTTCGCCACCTCACTGGACGGCATCGGCATCCTGCTGGTGTTCGCCAAGCCCACCATGGCCGCGGTGAAGAACCCCGTCTCCCGCGCCCTGGCCGACGGCCCCCACCACCACCCCGGTCATGCCACGCGCGCCGTGGATCGCGCCCGCGCGCAAGGGCGCTAGCGGAAGCGGCGCAGTCCTGGCAGCCAGCCCCACACCCGCAGGGCGCGGCGGCGGAAGTAGTGGTGCTTGCCGAACAGGGTGCCGATGGCCACCAGCATCACGGAGTAGGAGGGGGGGATGAGCGCCAGGTACGCGGCCCGGTACCCCCACCCGCCCGACCACAGGCTCCCGTCCATGCCGGACAGCCCGTTGAGCAGCAGCCGCGAGAGGGCGGCGGCGGCGGAGCCGGTGAGCCCGAACACCAGGATGACGAGCGCGTAGTGGCGTACCTGGGGCGAGACGGAGAGCGTGGGGCTGAGGCTCATCAGCGCTGACGGGCCTCCACGCCTGCCAGCTTCTCCACGGCCTTGACCACGGCCTGGGTGCCTTCTTCACCCAGCCCCGCAGCCTCCAGCGCGGTGTAGTACTGGCGGGCGATGCCTGCCACCAGCAGGGGCACGTGGGCCTCCTGGGCGGCCTCGCTCACCAGGCGCAGGTCCTTCTGCTGGAGTTTGACCATGAAGCCGGGGGCGAAGTCGCCCTTGGCCATGCGCGGGCCCAGGTTGGACAGCTGCCAGGAGCCGGCGGCCCCGCCCGCCACGGCTTCGATGGTCTTGAGCAGGTCGGCCCCGTTGGCCGCGGCGAACACCAGCGCCTCGGCCACGGCGGAGCAGGTGCCCGCCACCAGGATCTGGTTCACCAGCTTGGTGGTCTGACCCGCCCCGGAGGGGCCCAGGTGGGTGATGGTCTTGCCCATGGCCTCGAACACCGGCATGGCCCGCGTGAACGCCTCCGGCGCCCCCCCCACCATGATGGCGAGGGTGCCCTGCTGGGCGCCCCAACTCCCGCCGGAGACGGGCGCGTCCAGCAGGGCGATCCCCTTGGCCTCCAGCCGTCCGGCCAGTGCGCGCGTATGCGCGGGGGAGATGGTGGACATGTCGATGAGCAGGGAGCCGCGGGCCATGCTCTCCGCAAGGCCGCCTGGCCCCTCCACCACCTCCAGCACGTCGGGGGTGTCCGGCACCATGGTGATGACCACGGACGCCTCGCGCCCCACCTGCGCGATGGAGTCGGCCACGCGCACTTCGTCGGCGGCCAGGGCCTCGGCGCGGGCGCGGGTGCGGTTGTAGGCGATGACGCTGAACCCGGCCTTGGCCAGGTTGCGGGCCATGGGGGCGCCCATGATGCCCGTGCCCACCACGCCGACCGTCTCGCGCTGGTTCGCTGGTATGCTGGCTTTCTGGGTCATCAGCGCCCCTCCTCGTAGGCGCGCGCGCCTTCGATGTAGGCCTTCGCGGCGGAGGCCAGGAACGCATTGGCGCCGGTCATCAATATCTGCACGCCCCTATCGCGCCAGTAGGCGTACTCGGCGGGGTCGCGCGCGATGGTCCCGGCAGCCAGGCCCTTGGCGTTGATGCGCTTGGTGAGCGACTCGATGGCCTCCAGCACCTTGGGGTGCTTGGTCTGGCCTGGCACGCCGAAGGCGACGGACAGGTCCGAGGGGCCCAGGAACACGGCATCGACGCCGGGGGTGTTGATGATCTCGTCGGCGTTGGCGATGCCCTCGTTGGTCTCGATCTGCACCATGACCATGGAGCGCTCGTTGGCCTCGGCCACGTACTCGCCCATGCCCATGCCCATGCCCCAGTCGTTGGCGCGCACGCCCGCCAGGCCGCGACGCCCCAGCGGCGGGTACTTCACCGCGTCCACCACGCGCTTGGCGTCGGCGCCGGAGTTGACCATGGGCATCATCACGCCCGCGCACCCGGCGTCCATGAACTTGGCGATGACCTGCTGGGAGTTCTCGCCGATGCGGGCGAAGGCCGAGACGCCCTGCGCGTCCGCCGCCCGGAAGAGCGAGACGGCCTCCCACGGCGTCACCGGGGTGTGCTCCCCGTCCACCATGATGTAGTCCACCCCGGCCAGTGCCAGGATCTCCACGGTGGCGGGCGACTCCACGCTGACGAACACGCCCACCAGGGGCTCACCGGCCTTCAGCTTGGCCTTAGCGGGATTGGTGATCATCGCTCCTCCTCAATTCACTACGGTTCAGACGCCGCGCAGGTTCCTGCGCGCCAGCCTCAATTGACGCACGGCGAAGGCGACCCCGCCCGCCAGCACCACGGACAGGTAGCTGATGGTGCGGTCCACCAGCGCCACCGCGATGGCCAGCTCCACGGCCAGCTCCAGCCGCAGCAGGCCGGAGACGCCCGTCTCCACCACGCCCAGCCCGCCCGGCGTCAGCGGCACCGCCGTGAGCAGCCCGTTGGCCATGGGGACGAACAGCACCAGCCCCAGCGCAACGTTCACGCCCACGGCCTGGATCACCAGCGCCAGGCGCCCCGCCTCGCACAGCCAGCCCGCCACCCCCAGCGCCAGCACCAGGGGGATGCGCCGCAGGGAGCCCAGCGTCGCGTCGTGGAACCGATGATAGACCTCGCCCACCCTGGCGGGCAGCCGGGGGGCGACCCAGCGCTTGGCCAGCACCATGCCCGCCAGCCCCACCGCCACCGCGCCCAGCAGCGCGCCGCCCATCAGCACCAGCAGCAGTGGGGGGTGCACCTGCCCTCCGGCCACCAGCACCCCCATCCCCGCGCCCATGAGGACGATCACCACCACCAGGTCCACCAGCCGGTCGGCCAGCACCACCCCCATGGAGCGGGTGAAGGCCAGGCCCGAGTCCTGGGTGTAGGCGTAGGCACGGTAGGCATCGCCCATGCGGAACCAGGTGACCGAATTGGCGAACCAAGAGATGAGGATGATGTAACCCGCGCCCAGCGCTGAGGGGAGCCGGGGCGGGTGCTCATCGGAGCGGGTGGCGTTGCCCAGCAGCACCCGCCAGCGCGCGCCCCGGAAGACGAACGTGACGTAGTGGACGGCCACGGCGGCCAGGTACCAGCGCGGGTCCAGGTGGCGCACCGCGTCGTAGGTGGCCGACCAGGCGATGTCGAACCGCCACACCAGCAGCGCCACCAGCCCGGCCAGGGCCACCAGGGAGAGGGCGGTCTGTGGCGAGAGGAGCTGGCGGCGCAGCGACGGCGGCGGGTTCCCGGAACGCTCCTTGCCTCTCATGCCCGCCCCCCCAGCGGCTCCTTGGCGGGCACCCCCACTCGGCGCGGGTAGCGCGCGGGGGTGGGCCGCACCTTGGCCGCGATGACCACCGTCGCCCGCTCGCGTCCGCCCTCGGGGCTGGCGGGCTCAACCCCCACCAGGCGCGCGCCCAGCGCCTCCAGCGCGGGGGCTACCGCGGCAGCCTCCGCCGCCCCGTCCACCCCGCGCGGGGCGATGAGGACGCCGCCCACCCGCACCAGGGGCAGGGTGAGCTCCGCCACCACCGGCAGGGGGCCCAGCGCCCGCGCACTCGCCACATCGAAGGCCTCGCGCAGCGCCCGCTCGCGCCCCGCCTCCTCGGCGCGCCTCTCCAGCACCCGCACGCGGTCCGTCAGGCCCAGCGCTTCGACGGCCCAGTGCAGGAACGCCGCCTTCTTGCCGATGGACTCCAGCAGGCTCACGGACAGCTCCGGCAGCGCGACGGCGAGCACCAGTCCGGGCAGGCCTGCGCCGGTGCCCACGTCTGCCAGGGTGCGCGCATCCGGTGCGTGGCGGGTCAGCACGGGCACCAGGGCGAGGGAGTCCAGCAGGTGGACACGCACGGCGTCGGCCAGGGCTGCGGGGGAGGTGAGGCCAGCGCGCTCGTTCCGCGCGCGCATCCCCTCCAGGTAAATCAGCAGCGCGTCGCGCTGTGCGGGCGCCAGGGCCACGCCCATGCGCTCCGCACCGGCGGCCAGTTGGGCCGTCTCATCACCCACGGTCATGGTGCTAGCGGCGCCCACGGGCCGCCAGCAGCAGCGTCTCCAGCACCAGTGCCGCCAGGAGCAGCATCACCACCGGGTTCGTGCCCTGGCGCGCGGGTGGCTCCGGCGCGGGGTCCGCGTGGGGGACGGCCCCACCGGCATCAGCCACCGCCTCGGCCAGCACGTCTGCGGCGGCAGGGCCGTAGGCCTCCATGTAGGCATCCACCAGCCCGGCGGCGGCATCGCGCAGGAAACCCCCGCGCGTCAGGGCAGGCAGGTAGCGGTAGGCGCGCCCGTCCAGCTCGCGGGAGAGCAGCTCCTTCTCCACCAGGCGGTTCAGGACGGTCATCACCGTCTTGTAGTGGTGACCGGGGCCCAGGCGCTCGCACACCTCCTGCACCGAGCAGGCGCCCGGCGCGTTCCAGAGGGCGTCCATGATGGCGGCCTCCAGCGCGCCCAGGGTGCCCGGCACCCGTCGTGCGCCCGCCGCTCCCGGCCCGTTCGCTGCCACCGTTCCCCTCCCTGTTCGTGGGCCTGCGGCCCGGCCAGCACGCTACGCAGGGGGTGCGGGGGTGTCAAGGTGACGCGGGTGCGCCAGCGGGCCTGCACTTCCGCTCACCGCGCCCGTGGGCTAGCATCTGCGGGTGCGCGCGCGGTCCGAGCAGCGCCCAAGCAGTGCCAGGGAGTTGAACTATGCCCCTCCTCTACGAGACGGCCCGCAAGGGCGCCACCATCAGCGACAGCGAGGTCGCCGCCATCGCCGAGAAGCTGCGCAAGCAGACCTCGGCCGAGGTGCGGATGGACCACTACAACCGGCTGATGTACGCCACCGACGCCTCCATGTACCAGATGGTGCCCGTGGGCGTGGTGGTGCCGCGCTCCGCCGACGACGTGGAGGCGGCGATCCGCATCGCCCGCGAGCACGGCGTGCCGGTGATGCCGCGCGGCGGCGGCACGGGGCTGGCGGGGCAGACGTGCAACCACGCCATCGTCCTGGACTTCTCCAAGTACATGCGCAACGTGCTGGAGGTGAACAAGGAGGAGCGCTGGGCGCGCGTGCAGCCCGGCATCGTCAACAACCACCTCTCCGCCGCCGTGCGCCACCTGGGGCTGATGTACGGGCCCGACCCGGTCACCTCGGCCCGCGCCACCGTGGGCGGGGGTATCGGCAACAACTCGTGCGGCGCGCACTCGGTGATCTACGGCAAGACCCTGGATCACATCCTTGAGGTGAACGCCGTTCTCTCCGACGGGAGCCGCGCGCACTTCGCGCCCACGGGGGGCGAGGCGCTGGAGACCAAGCTCTCGCTGGGGGGGCTGGAGGGGGCTATCTACCGGGAGACGCGGCGCATCGCTACCGAGCACCGGGAGGAGATCATCCGCCGGTTCCCGCGCATCCTGCGCCGGGTGATGGGCTACAACCTGGACGACTTCATGAACGACGGCCCCATGAACCTCACCCGCATGGTGGTGGGTTCGGAGGGCACGCTGGTGGCCGTGACCGAGGCCAAGGTGAACCTGGTGCCGGTGCCCACCTTCAAGGGCCTGGCCACGGTGCACTTCAACTCCCTGGTGGAGGCGATGGAGGCCTCGGTGCCCATCCTGGATCACGAGCCCTCGGCCGTTGAGCTGGTGGGCGAGATGATCCTGCGCAACTGCGCGGAGAACGATGGCTACCGGCACCTGCTCTCCTTCCTGGAGGGACGCCCCTCCGACCTGCTGTTCGTGGAGTTCTACGGCACCAGCGAGGCCGAGGTGCGCGGCAAGCTGGCGGCGCTCAAGGCAGACCTAGAGCACCGGCGCCTGGGGTATGCCACCATCACCACCACCGACCCGCGCGAGCAGCGCTACTGGTACTCCCTGCGCGAGGCGGGGTTGGGGCTGGCCATGGCCCTCAAGGGCGACGCCAAGCCCCTCCCCTACGTGGAGGACACCGCCGTCTCCCCGGAGAAGCTGCCGGAGTATGTGCGCCGCTTCGAGGAGATCGTGGCGGCCCACGACACCGAGGCCGCCTACTACGGGCACGCCTCCACCGGCTGTCTGCACATCCGCCCCGTGGTGAACATGAAGGAGGAGGCGGGGCTGGAGAAGATGGTCTCCATCGCCGAGCAGATCGCCGACCTGGTTCACGAGTTCGGCGGGTCCCTGACCGGCGAGCACGGCGACGGCATCATCCGTGGCGTGTTCACGGAGAAGATGTTCGGCTCCGAGCTCTACCAGGCGTTCAAGGAGCTCAAGTCGGTCTACGACCCCGAGGGCACCATGAACCCCGGCAAGATCATCGAGACGCCGGGTATCCGTGAGAACCTGCGCATCGGCCCCGCCACGCGCAACATCGACGTCCACACCTACCTGGACTTCACCGAGGACGGCGGCTTCGCCCGCCACATCGAGGCGTGCAACGGCCAGGGGGCGTGCCGGCGCATGGACGGGACCATGTGCCCCTCCTACATGGTCACCCGCGAGGAGGAGCACTCCACCCGCGGGCGCGCTAACATGCTGCGCATGGTGGTCAGCGGCAAGCTGCCCGCCAAGGAGCTGTCGGGCGAGCGCCTCTACAAGACGCTGGACCTGTGCATCGAGTGCAAGGCGTGCAAGGCCGAGTGCCCCTCCAACGTGGACATGGCCAAGCTCAAATCCGAGGTGCTCACCAAGTATCACCAGGAGCACGGGGTGCCCCTGCGGGCCCGCCTCTTCGGCAACATCGCCACTTTGGCCCGCTGGGGCCAGAAGGCCGCCCCCATCGTCAACGCCGTGAACGCCCTGCCGCCCACCCGCCTGCTGGCAGAGCGATTGTTGGGCATCTCCTCCCGGCGCCCGCTGCCCAAGCTGGCGGCCCGGTCGTTCTCCTCCTGGTTCAAGGCTCACAAGCCCCAGACCAGCGGGGCGCGCGGGGAGGTGGTCTACTTCCACGACACCTTCACCGAGACGATGCACCCGGAGACGGGGCAGGCCGCGGTGCGCATCCTCGAGGCGCTGGGCTACCGGGTGAAGCTGGAGACCCAGAAGACGTGCTGCGGGCGACCGCTCATCTCCAAGGGCCAGCTGGACAAGGCCGCCGTCTGGGCGCGCATCAACGTGGACGCCCTGGCCCCCCACGCTCAAGCGGGCACCCTCATCGTGGGCACGGAGCCCTCCTGCCTGCTGACGCTGCGGGACGAGTACCCCGAACTGCTGCGCGATGACGCCTCCAAGGCCGTCGCCTCTCAGGCGCTGATGCTGGACGAACTGCTGGCGCGCCTGGCCAAGGAGGAGCCGGAGGCCGTGAAGGCAGTGTTCAAGAGCGCCGAGGCCCCGCTCCAGGTGCACGGGCACTGCCACCAGAAGGCCATCGTGGGCACCGACCCCACCCTGGGCGCGCTGCGCCTGGCCGGGTTCACCCCCGAACTCATCGACTCCGGCTGCTGCGGCATGGCGGGCACCTTCGGCTTCGAGGCGGAGCACTACGACATCTCCCAGGCGATGGGGGCGCTGCGCCTCTTCCCGGCCATCGAGGCCGAGGAGAAGCAGGGCGTGCCGGTGGCCGTCTCCGGCGTCTCGTGCCGCCAGCAGATCGACCACTTCACCTCCAAGCGCCCGCGCCACGTGGTGGAGTACCTGGCTGACGCCCTGCGCTAGCCAACCCGCACCCTCCCGCACCCCCGAACACCGCAACTCCCCGCACCCGGCCCCCGTTGGCCGGGTGCGGTCGCGCTGCGAGAATGGCCCCATGCGACAGACGGAAGTCACCGCGGTCACCGCCCTGGTCAATGGGCTGCTGCGCTCCAACCTGCGGACGGGGCGAGACGGGCGCACCGGCGTTGAGTACCGCTATCTGTGCCCCTCCCCCGGCGAGTACCCGTGGCAGTGGCTGTGGGACTCGTGCTTCCACGCCGTGGCCACCGCGCACCTCGACCCGGAGCATGCCGTGGCGGAGCTGACCACCCTGGCCTCCACCCAGCGTGAGGACGGGTTCATCCCGCACGTCACCTACTGGGGCGTGCGGTTGTGGGGCTTCACCCAGCCGCTGGCCTACCTGCAGGCCCCGCCGGGGCAGACGCTGCGCTACTCGGGGCTGATGCAGCCTCCGGTGTTCGCCCAGGCGGTGGAGCGGGTGGCTGAGATCACGCGCGATGCCAGCGTCGTCACCAGCCTGCTGGGGACGCTCGATGCCCATCACAACTGGCTCGCCACCAACCGCGCTCCGGACGAGGACGGGCTGCTGGTCATCGTCTCGCCCTACGAGTCAGGCATGGACCAATCGCCCGCCTACGACGGCGCACTGGGGCTGAGGGGCAAGCCGGGCCGCTGGGCGCTGGGGCTGCGCGATCGTTGGCTGGACCTGCGCAACTGGCTCGACTCGTACGAGTCGGCCAAGATGCTCCGGCGGGGCGCCTTCCGGGTGAAGGACCCGCTGGTGAACGCGTGCTACGCCGACTCGCTGGAGACGATGGCCCGCCTGCACCGGCGCGCGGGAAACGGCGCCGTTGCCGCCGCCTACGCGGACCTGGCCACCAGGGTGACGGGGTCGCTGGTGGACAAGTTGTACGACCGCAGCCGCGGCTCCTTCTTCGCCCTGCTGGGGGTCGAGGAACGCCGCTCCGAGCCGCGCACCGTGGCGGGCCTGGCTCCGCTGACCGTGAGCGGGCTGCCGGATGAGGTGGCCGGAGAGCTGGTGCAGCGCTCCCTCACCGATCGCGATGGCTTCTGGATGGCCTGCCCGGTCCCCTCGGTGGCCGCCGACGAGCCGGCCTTCGACCCGCGCGGGAGCGCGGTGATCTGGCGCGGGCCCACGTGGGTCAACACCAACTGGCTGCTCTGGCGTGGCCTGCTCCGCCACGGGTTCGATGACCTGGCCACCCAGCTCGCCTCCCGCACCCTGAGCATGGTGGCCGGGGCGGGGCTGCGGGAGTTCTACAACCCCCTCAACGGCCAGGGGCTGGGCGCGCGCTCCTTCGGCTGGTCGGCCCTCGCGCTGGACATGGCCGCGCGCTAGGGGCTCCGCTCGCTACGTGCTCGCTCGGACGGAGGGGGACACCCCCTCGGCCCGCGCTGACGCGCTGGGCCTACCCCCGGCGGGGGGAGTGAAACTCCCCCTTTGCACCCCTCTAGCCCGGACACACCCTGGCTTGTCGGCGCTTCTTGGGGCTGCGCCCCACTGCGTGCCCCGTTCTATGCGTGCTGGCCGCGCGCCTGCTGCCATGAGCGAGCGCCGAGCGAGCGGAGACGGGGTAGCGCCGCAGGCGCGCAGGGGAGTCCCCTGGAACGAGCGAGCGTAGCGAGCGGGCGTGCTATCATGACCCAAAGGCTGCGACGGAGACGAGTAGGCGGGCGCAACACTGCGCCCAGCGAGCCGGGGCCTCCCTCAGGGATTGGTGGAAGCCCGGTGCGCGGTGGCCCGCCGAACATCCCTCCTGAGCCGCCAGCCGAAACCCCTCACCCCTCTGGGGTGACGCCGGTGCCGGGAGCCTCCCGGCCGGGCGCGTGGGGGAGTAGACCTGGCCGGGCGCACCGCCCGTTACCCCGGTGGGGGCGTGATTGCGCCCACAGAGTGCTCCGTCCGCTTTCGGCGGGCCGGGGAACGAGGGTGGTACCGCGGGTGTGAGCCCGTCCCTTGCGTGGGGCGGGTTTTTCTTTTGCCCGCGGGGCGGGCGCAGGAGGGCGCGATGGTGCAGCTGTACGACACGACCCTTAGGGACGGGACGCAGATGGAGGGCATCAGCCTGTCCGTGGAGGACAAGTTGCGCATCGCCCAGCGCCTGGACGCCCTGGGCGTGGGGCTGATCGAGGGCGGCTGGCCGGGCTCCAACCCCAAGGACGAGGAGTTCTTCCGCCGCGCCCGTGACCTGAACCTCACCCAGGCGGCCATCGTCGCCTTCGGCTCCACGCGCCGGGCCAACTCGCGCGCTGAGGACGATGCCAACCTGACGGCGTTGCTGGAGGCGGGCACCCCTGCGGTGACGCTGGTGGGCAAGTCCTCGGCCTTCCAGGTGACCGACGTGCTGGAGACCACGCTGGAGGAGAACCTGGCCATGATCCGCGAGTCCATCGCCTACATGGTGGGCAAGGGCAGGCGGGTCTTCTTCGACGCCGAGCACTTCTTCGACGGCTACGCCGCGGACCCCGAGTACGCCATCGCCTGCATCCGCGCCGCCGCCGAAGCGGGGGCGGAGGCGGTGGTGCTGTGCGATACCAACGGGGGCACGCTGCCGGTGGACGTGTTCGCCACGGTGAGCGCGGTGCGCCAGGCGGTGGACTGCGGTATCGGCATCCACTGCCACAACGACGCCGAGGTGGCGGTGGCCAACTCCATCGCGGCGGTGCAGGCGGGCGCCACCCAGGTGCAGGGCACGGTGAACGGCTACGGGGAGCGGTGCGGCAACGCCAACCTGCTGAGCGTCATCGCCAACCTGCAGCTCAAGCTGGGCCAGCAGGTGGTGGCCCCGGAGCAACTGGGGCGCCTGACGGAGGTCTCACGCTTCGTTGCTGAACTGGCCAACATGCCCACCCCGCGCTACCAAGCGTACGTGGGTGAGTCGGCCTTCACCCACAAGGGCGGGCTGCATGCCTCAGCCGTGGCCAAGGTGGAGCACGCCTACCAGCACGTGGACCCCGCGGTGGTGGGCAACGCCAAGCACATCGTGGTCTCGGAACTGGCGGGGCGCGCCAACATCGCGGTGAAGCTGGCCGAGGCGGGTCTCTCCGCCGAGCTGCCCAAGGAGGCGATCGCCGCGCTGCTGAAGCAGGTGAAGGAGCACGAGTCGCGCGGGTTCGCGTACGAGGGAGCGGAGGGCTCCTTCCGCCTGCTGGCCGAGCGCGCGCTGCCCGGCTACAAGGCCCCCTTCGAGCTGGTGGACTTCATGGTGGTGATGGAGAAGCGCCGCCGCCGCTCCGCGCGCCGCACGGACGACGACGCGCTGTGCGAGGCCATGGTGAAGGTGGCGGTGGACGGGACGGTGCAGCACACCGTGGCCGAGGGCAACGGGCCGGTGAATGCCCTGGACGCGGCGCTGCGCAAGGGGCTGCTCACCTTCTACCCGCAGTTGGCTGAGGTGGCGCTCACCGACTACAAGGTGCGGGTGGTGGAGAGCGCCGAGGCGGGCACAGATGCAGTGGTGCGCGTGCTGGTGGAGTCCACGGACGGGGAGCGGCGCTGGAGCACGGTGGGTGCCTCAGGGAATATCATCGAGGCGTCCTGGCAGGCACTGGCCGATGCGCTGGAGTTCGCCCTGCTGAGAAGGTGAGGCACATGGCTTCTGAGCGCAGTTTCTACACCGACGCTGCGGGCATCCGCATCACGGACCGCACGCTGGTCTTCCCCCAGCACATCTACGCCCCGCGCAACGTCTCGGCGGTGCGGGTGGTGCGCCACCGGGGCATTATCTGGCCAGGGCTGATGGTACTGTTCGTGGGCTTCGCCATCCTCTCGTGGGGCGCGCTGGGGCGCGACTGGACGGTGATGCTCATCGGCATGGCGGGCATGGCCTCCGGCACCTTCAACCTCTCCCGCAAGCGCCCTGCCTTCGGCATCCTGCTCACCACCACCAAGGGGCCGGTGTACGTGCTGGCATCGCGCGATAAGCGCTACGCCGACACGGTGGCCGCTGCCGTGAGCAAGGCCATCAGCGCCGCGCGGGAATGACCGTCCAGAGGGGTGCAGTGGGAGAGGGCACCTCTCCCCTGCCGGGGGTTCGGCGCCCGCAGGGCGGCCAGGGGGTGTCCCCCTTCAGACGAGCGAGCGAAGCGAGCGGAGCCAAGAGGGCCACGGCGCAGCCGTGGCCCTCTATCCTGCTAGCGCGTGCGCCGGAGCATCTGCCACCAGACCGCGCCGATGACAGCCAGCACGGCCCCAACGGCCAGGGCAAGGTTGTTGGTGGCGGAGGCCGCCCCCACACCCAGAACCCCGATGAGCACCAGGCCCAGGCCCAGCAGGAACAGCACCACCGCCATCTGCGAACGCTCCAGCATCAGCGGCCTCCTGCGGACTAGTTGACCGTGAAGCCGGTGTGCATGCCCGCGCCGTAGTGGCCGGGCAGGTTGCAGATCAGCGCGTAGTTGCCAGCGGCCAGGTTGAAGGTGGCCGATGCCTCGCCGCCCGCGGGCAGCTCGTCGGGCTCGATCTCGCCGATCAGCGTGCCGGAGGCGGCCTCATCCACCGTGCCGTCCACCACCACCAGCGCATCGTGCGCCAGATCCGTCTTCACGATCACCAGCTCGTGCTCGATGTTGCCGGAGTTGGTGGCGTCGAAATCGATCTCGCCCGCCGGGGCCGACGCCGGAACCGCCGTCACGTGCCACTCGCCCAGATCCACCGCCACGCTGGCGTGCCCGGACGGGGTCGCCGTCGGCTCCGCCCCACCACCGCATGCCGCCAAAGCCAGGGCCGTCAGGCCCGCCATCGCCATCAACACCGTCTTGCGCATCTCGTCCTCCCGTTCGCGGGGCGTCATCGCCGCCGCTGGGGCAAGCATACGCGCGCAGGAGCCCACGCTGTATGAACGATGCACGGACGTGCATGAAGGGGCTGTGAGGATGCGCTAGTAGTGGAGCAGGGCGTGGACCTCGCGCCCGGCCAGCGCCGCCCGCCCGCCCAGGGCGTCCAGTTCGATCAGCACCGCGAGCCCGGCCACCGACGCGCCCGCCCGCTGGACCAGCTGGAGCGCCGCGTTGAGCGTGCCGCCGGTGGCCAGCACGTCGTCCACCACCAGTACGCGGTGATGGGCCAGAAGTGCGTCCTCGTGCATCTCGATGGCCGCCTCTCCGTACTCCAGCGCGTACTCGGCCCGGTAGGTGCGGAAGGGTAGCTTGCCCACCTTGCGCACGGGCACGAAGCCCGCGCCCAGCGCCACCGCCAACGGGGCCCCCAGCAGGTACCCACGCGCCTCGATGGCCGCCACCTGGTCGATGCCCGAGCCCCGGAAGGGAGCGGCGAGGGCCTCGATGGCCCCCCGGAAGGCGGCGGCATCGCCCAGCAGGGGGGTGATGTCCCGGAACTGGATGCCGGGGGAGGGGAAGTCGGGGATGGTGCGGATCAGGCTGGCCAGGTCTGTGCTCACGGGCGCGCTCCTGCTGGGATAGGCTGCATGCTAGCAGAGGAGGCCTCATGATCAGCCGCCGCTACGACGGCCCGCTCACGGGCCGGCTGGGCGCACTGGCCCGGCGCATCGTGGCCTGCCGGGCGTGCCCGCGCCTGGTGGCCTACCGTGAGCACGTGGCGCTGGGGGCGCGCAAGCCGCGCCACGCCCATGAGGACTACTGGGGCGCGCCGGTGCCAGGCCATGGCGACCCCGCCGCGCGGGTGCTGCTGGTGGGCCTGGCCCCCGCCTCTCACGGGGCCAACCGCACGGGACGCCTGTTCACCGGCGACCCCTCCGCCGACTTCCTCACCGCGGCGCTCCACCGCACCGGCTTCGCCTCGGAGCCCGTCTCCGCCCACCGGGGCGACGGGTTCCGGCTGCTGGACGTATTCAACTCGGCGGCGGTGCGCTGCGCACCGCCCGCCGACCGCCCCACCACCGCCGAGCAGCACGCGTGCCGCCCGTTCCTGGCGCAGGAACTGGGCCTGCTCCCCCGCGTGCGGGTGGTGCTGGCGCTGGGACGGCTGGCGCACGATGCGTGCCTGCGCGCGCTGCGGGAGCGCTCCGGCCTGCCGCTGCGGGGCGTCCCGTTCACCCACGGGGCGGTGCATGCGCTGGGCGAGGGGTTGCCGGTGCTGGCCGACTGCTACCACCCCAGCCCCCGCAACACCAACACCGGCCGCCTCTCCCCTGCGGACCTGGACGCGGTGCTGGTCCACATCCGGGCGTTGGTGGGCGCACGGGGAGGAACCTGAAGAGGTCTGCGTGCGCGCTGGGGGTCAGCCGGCTGCTGCGCTCGCGGATGGGCGCGCTGTAGGGCGTGAAAGGTGGGGTCCCGCTCGCGTGCGGGCCCTGCCCGTGCTATCATCGGACTGTTTGTCTACAGCACGCCGCAGGGATTGTTGAGCCCGGCGGAAATCTCTGAGACCAACGGAAAGGCAGGTCATGGTTCAAGAAGCAACGTCCCCTTCGATCCCGGGCGCACCCGCGTCCACCGCACCCGCCCCTGAGCCCCTGACGATGAAGGCGCTGTTGGAGGCAGGTGTCCACTTCGGTCACCAGACCCACCGGTGGAACCCCAAGATGCGCCGATTCATCTTCGCCCAGCGCAACGGCATCCACATCGTTGACCTTCAGCAGACCATGGACCTGCTGGTGCAGGCTTGCCAGTACGTGCGCACCCTCACCGCCTCCGGCAAGAAGCTGCTGATGGTGGGCACCAAGAAGCAGGCGCAGGACGCGGTCCGTGAGGAGTCGATCCGCTCGGGCCAGTACCACGTCAACCAGCGCTGGCTGGGCGGGACCATCACCAACTTCTCCACCATCGAGTCCCGCATCGATTACCTAGTGCGCCTCGAGGAGCGTCAGGCCCGCGGTGAGCTGAACCAGCTCATCAAGAAGGAAGCGCTCAAGATGGAGACGCAGATCGAGAAGATGAACCGCTACATCGGCGGCATCAAGGAGATGACCACGCTCCCCGGCGCTCTGTTCGTGGTGGACGTGGGGCGCGAGAAGATCGCCGTGGCCGAGGCCCGGCGCGCGGGCGTGCCCATCATCGCCCTGGTGGACACCGACTGTGACGCGGACCTGATCGACTGGCCGATCCCCGGCAACGACGATGCGATCCGCTCGATCCGCCTGGTCGCCTCCCACATCGCCAACGCCGCCATCGACGGCCACAACGAGTGGCTCGCCACCCGCGGCGGCTACTCCACCGCCGAGGCGGAGGAGGAGGCTGCGGCGCCGGCGACGGAGCCTGCGGCCGAGGCGTCCACGGAAGCGGACGCCTCCGACGGCGAGGCCCAGGCCTAGTCCCCACACCATCCGAGGATGAGGTAGCACGGTGGCTGTAACGACTGACCAGATCCGCGAGCTGCGCGAGCGCACCGGCGCGGGCATCATGGACGCGAAGCGTGCCCTGGAGGCCGCTGACGGGAACCTGGACAAGGCGGAGGCTGCGCTTTTGGCCAAGGGGCTGGCGAAGGCCGCCACCAAGTCCGACCGCTCCACCGCCGAGGGCGTGGTGGGCTCCTACATCCACGCGGGTGGGCGCATCGGCGCCATGGTGGAGCTGAACTGCGAGACCGACTTCGTGGCGCGCACGCCCGAGTTCGGCGAGCTTGCTCGCAACATCGCCATGCAGGTGGCGGCCATGTCGCCCCTGTACCTGGACGAGGCGGACAAGCCTGCCGATGAGCCCCGCAGGTCTGAGGAGGTGTGCCTGCTCAAGCAGGCCTACATCAAGGACTCGTCCAAGTCCATCGCCGACCTGGTGATGGAGGTGCGGGCCCGCATCGGGGAGAACATCCAGGTGCGCCGGTTCACGCGCTACAGCCTGGGCGAGTAGTCCGCCGGCCCGGTGCAGTTCTCGAGCAGGAGGTCCCATGCCAGGAGTGCGGTACCGGCGGGCGGTGCTCAAGCTCTCGGGTGAATCGCTGCGGGGGGCATCCCCCTCCGGCATCGATTGGTCCGTGCTGGCCTACCTGTCTGAAGAGGTGAAGGCCGCCCTCGCCCTGGGCACCCAGGTGTGCCTGGTGGTGGGTGGCGGCAACATCTGGCGCGGCGCCGAGGCCGAGCGCAAGGGCATGGATCGCGCCACGGCTGACTATGCCGGGATGCTGGCCACGGTGATCAACGCCCTGGCACTGCAGGACGCCCTGGAACAGCACGGCGTGGTCACCCGCACCCAGTCGGCCATCGACATCCGGGATGTGGCTGAGCCCTACATCTTCCGCCGGGCCCTGCGCCACCTGGAGAAGGGGCGTGTGGTCATCTTCGCCGCGGGTACCGGCAACCCCTACATGACCACGGACACCACCGCCGCCCTGCGCGCGGTGGAGATGCACGCCGACATCCTGCTCATGGCTAAGAACAAGGTGGACGGGGTGTACGACGCCGACCCGCGCAAGGAGCCCGGCGCCCAGCGTTTCGACCACATCGGCTACATCGACCTGCTGAACAAGCGGGTGGAGGTGATGGATTCCACGGCGCTCTCCCTGTGCATGGAGAACGAGCTCCCCATCCGGGTCTTCGATATCTTCAAGCCCGGTTCGGTGGCGGCTATCCTCGAGGGAGAACCCCTGGGCACGCTGATCGACGCCGCCCACCCCGCACAGACCCACTGACGCGCCTGGCCCTGCCGGGCGTGAAGCGAGGCCCCCATGCCTGAGAACGAAGAACTGGAACTGCTGTTCATGGACGCTGATGAGCGCATGGACAAGTCGGTGGAGGTGTTCCGCCACGAGGCCGAGGGCCTGCGCACGGGCCGGGCGAACCCCGCCATGCTGGAGGACGTGCGCGTTGAGCTGTACGGGACGGTGATGCCCCTGAACCAGGTGGCCACCATCACCGCGCCCGATGCCCGCATGCTCATGGTCCAGCCCTTCGACAAGGGGACGCTCAACTCCCTGGAGAAGGAGTTGCTCAAGTCGGACATCGGCCTCACGCCCAACAACGACGGGCAGGTGATACGCCTGCCCATCCCCCCCATGACCCAGGAGCGCCGTCAGGACATGGTGCGCCGCCTGCGCAAGATGCTGGAGGAGACCAACATCTCCATCCGCAACGTGCGCCGTGACGCCCAGGACGGGCTGCGCGGCATGGAGAAGAACAAGCAGCTCTCCCAGGACGAGCTGCGCCGCCAGCAGGAGCGATTGCAGAAGCTCACCGATGCCGCCACGGCCAAGGCCGCAGCGGTCGCCACCCGCAAGGAAGCGGAGCTGCTGGAGGTCTAGTGACCCTCGAAGCGCTCTCCCCCCGCGATGCCGCCACCCGGGCCGTTCCCCGTCACGTGGCGCTGATCATGGACGGCAACGGCCGCTGGGCCGAGCGCCAGGGCCGCCCGCGGCTGGAGGGGCACCAGGCGGGCACGGAGAACATCCGGCGCGTCATCGCCTCCTTCCAGGACGGGGGGGTGCGCTTCCTGACCCTCTACGCCTTCTCCACGGAGAACTGGGGACGCCCCGCCCCGGAGGTGGAGGGGCTGCTGCGCATCCTGCATGAGGTGATCGGCGAGGAGGCCGCCACCCTGCACCGGCGCGGCGTGCGCATCCGCCACCTGGGCTCGCTGGAGCGCCTGCCCGGCCCGCTGGCCGAGGCGATCCGCTCCGCCGTGGCCCTCACCGCCCAGAACACCGGGCTGCAATTGTGCGTGGCCTTCGACTACGGCGGACGGGCCGAGCTGGTGGACGCGGTGCGGGCCATCGTGGCCTCGGGCATCGCCCCGGAGGCCATCACCGAGGAGACGGTGCGCGCGCACCTCTACCTGCCCGACGTGCCCGACCCCGACCTGATCATCCGCACCGCCGGTGAGCAGCGCATCTCCAACTTCCTCATCTGGCAGGCGGCCTATGCCGAGTACTACCAGACCGCCGTCTGCTGGCCCGACTTCGATACGGCCGAGGTCGGGCGGGCCCTGGATGCCTACAGCGCGCGCAAACGCCGTTTCGGCCGTCTCCCCTAGGGAAATCACCATGACCAATCGTCCCTCGTCCGGTCCACGCACCCGCAGGGCTGGTTCCGGGGGGCCCGCAGCCCCCGTGCCTCCCGCACCCTCACCCCGGCCCGCACCGCGCAGGGCCCCCTCTGGCCTGCCGGTGCGCCTGGCCAGCGCCGCCGTGGGCCTGCCCCTGGTGCTGGGTGCGGTCTGGCTGGGCGGACCCGCCCTGGCCGCCCTGGCCGCCCTCGCCGCGCTGGCGGGTGGGTCCGAGGCGCTGGTGCTCCTGGCGCGCTCGGGCTGGCGCCCGCTCATCGTCACCGGCGCGCTGTGGGCGGCAGCCCTGGCCGGAGCGGCCGCGTTCGGTGGCGTGTGGGTGCTGGCGGCCCTGGGCGTGGGGGCGCTGGCCACGGCGGCCACCGCCGCGTGGGTGCGCCGCTCCCCGGAGGCCGTGGGCGACGGCGCGCTGACGGCACTGGGAGCCGCCTACGCGGGGGGGCCTCTGGCCGCGGCGGTGCTGCTGCGCGCCGGTCCGGAGGGCCTGGCGTGGGTGTTGGTGGGACTGCTGGCCACCTTCGCCACGGACACCGGGGCGTATGCCGTGGGGCGGCTAATCGGCGCGCACAAGATGGCCCCGTCCATCAGCCCATCCAAGACGTGGGAGGGCGCCGTGGGAGGCCTGCTGGCGGCCGTCGGAGCCAGCGTTGGGCTGGTGGCCCTCGCGGACGGCATCGCCAACGCGTTTGTCTGGGCGGTGGGGCTGGGCCTCGCCATCGGCGTGGGCGCGCAACTGGGCGACCTGGCCGAATCGAAGCTCAAGCGCATCGCCGGGGTGAAGGACTCCGGGGTGTTGATTCCCGGCCACGGCGGCATGCTCGACCGCATGGACAGCCTTGTTGTGGTGCTACCCCTCGTTTACGCTGCCAGCAGGCTCTGGCCCGCAGGGTGAACGCAGCGTGAGGTTAAGTGCGGCATGAAGGGCATCGTCGTCCTGGGGTCCACCGGCTCCATCGGCACCCAGACCCTGGGCGTGGTGCGCGCGCTGGCGGACCGCTTCCGGGTGGTGGGCCTGGCCGCCGGGAACAACACGGAACTGCTCGCCCGCCAGGTGGCCGAGTTCCGGCCCCGCTACGTCCACTCCGGCGCGGGCGTCGCCTTCGATGGCGCGCAGACCATCTCCCTGGAGGAGATGGCCACGCTCCCCGAGGCGGACGTGGTGATGATGGCCCTCACGGGCAAGGCGGGCCTGCACGCCACCCTCGCCGCGCTGCGCGCGGGCAAGGCGGTGGCCCTCTCCGACAAGGAGGTCATCGTCATGGCCGGGGGGCTGGTGATGCGCACCGGGGCCGCTCACGGCGCACAGGTGCTGCCCGTGGACTCGGAGCCCTCCGCCATCTGGCAGTGCATCCAGGGGGAGGCCCAGCCCCCGCGCCGCCTCATCATCACCGCCTCCGGCGGCCCCTTCCGCACCCGCTCGCTGGATGAACTGGCCCAGGTCACCCCGGAGCAGGCGCTGCGGCACCCCACCTGGGTCATGGGACGCAAGATCACCATCGACTCGTCCACCCTGATGAACAAGGGCTTCGAGGTCATCGAGTCGCGCTGGCTGTTCGACGTGCCGTATGAGCGCATCGAGGTGGTGGTGCATCCGCAGAGCGTGGTGCATTCTTTCGTGGAGCTGGCCGACGGGTCCGTGAAGGCGCAGATGGGCCCGCCCGACATGCGCCTGCCGATCCAGTACGCCCTCACCCACCCGGAACGGGTCGAGAGCCCCGTCATCCCTCGCTACGACCCGCTGGCCTACCCCAACCTCACCTTCGAGGCGCTGGACCCGGCGCGCTACCCGTGCTTCGCCACGGCGTTGGCGGCGAGCCGAGCGGGGGGCACCCATCCCGCCGTGCTCTCCGCTGCCGACGAGGAGGCGGTGCACCTGTTCCTGGCGGGGCGCATCGGCTTCGGTGACATCCCGTCCCTGGTGGCCGGGGTCGTGGAGCGTCATGAGGGGTGGGCGGACGATTCGGTGGAGGCGGTGCTGGCGGCCGATGCGTGGGCCCGCGCCCAGGTGGCCGAGCGGGTGGGAGGCGCGCGATGACCACGGTGCTGCTCTTCCTGCTGGTGCTGGGCGTGCTGGTGATCGTTCATGAGTTGGGGCACTTCACCGTGGCCAAGCTGGCCGGGGTGAAGGTGCTGGAGTTCGGGGTGGGCTATCCGCCACGCGTGTACGGCATCCGCCGGGGCGAGACGGACTACACCCTCAACTTACTGCCCCTGGGCGGCTTCGTGCGCATGGAGGGGGAGGACGGTCCCGGCGCGGGGACGCGCTCCTTCGGGGCCAAGTCGGCGCGCGCGCGCCTGGCCGTGTTGGCGGCGGGGCCCGCCATGAACGCGCTGTTGCCCATCTTCCTGCTGACGGCGGTGCTGATGATCGGGCAGCAGGTGACCATCGCCGACGTGACGGTGGTCTCGGTGGCCCCTGGCTCGCCCGCCGAGTCCGCGGGGGTGCAGGCGGGGGATGTGATCCGGTCGGTGGACGGACGAGCGGTGGAGAACACGGCGGCCCTCTCCGGTGCGCTCCAGCTGCGGCTCAACGCGGACTCCGGCTGGGTCATCGAGCGCCGGGGCGAGCCGCTGGACGTGCGCATCAGCGAGGTGCGCTCCGCCCCACCCGTGGGGGAGGGCGCCACCGGGGTGCGTGTGGCCAATGCGCTGACCACGGTGGCTTCCCTGCCGGGCGCATCGCCCCTCACGGCGGCGGGCCTGCTGGTGGGCGATGCGCCGGTGCTGGCGGGCGAGCGCCAGGTGCTGAGCGCCACGGGCCTGACCGAGGCCGCCGCCGCGTGGGCCGAGGCCAACCCCGGGCAGGCCATGCCGCTGCGGGTGATGCGCGCGGGGCGGCTGCTGACGCTGAGCATCCCCGCCGACGCACTGACGGCGCTGGGGGACGCGACCCTCACGGAGCGCCTCACGGAGCACCGGGCCGAGGGCCTCTGGCCCGCGCTCCCGCACGCGCTGCGACAGATGGGTGATGTGCTGGTGGTCTTCCGCAACGAGATATCCCGCTGGATATCCGGCGCATCGCAGGTGCAGATATCGGGGCCCGTGGGCATCGCCCAGGCCACCGGCGAGGTGGCGCGCGCGGGGCTCAGCCCGCTGATCGCCTGGGCGGCGCTGCTGTCCATCAACCTGGCCATCGTCAACATCCTGCCGCTCCCCGCGCTCGACGGTGGGCGCATCACCCTGGTGTTGGTAGAATTAGCGCGCCGAGGGCGGCGCCTGGCCCCGGAGAAGGAGCGCCTCGTCCACCTGACGGGCTTCGCCCTGCTCATGGCGGGCATCGCATACGTGAGCATCCAGGACATCGCGCGCCTCCTGCGGGGCGGCAGCGTCCTGGGCGGGGGCTAGCGGCCCATAGGGCGCGCAGGGCTCGGGGTGCGAGCGCCCAGCGAGCGGGGCCGCAGGCCCCACGTTGAGCGCCCGGCAGGGCGCGTAGACGGGGTAGCGCCCGCAGGGCGCGCAGGGGAGTCCCCTGGAACGAGCCCGCCGGAGGCGGGCGGGGAGCGAAGAACATGCGCACACGCCGGGTCACCAAGCCCGTGTTCGTCGGTAACGTGCAGGTGGGGGGCGATGCGCCCATCACCGTGCAATCCATGACCAAGACCGACACTCGCGATGTGGCCGCCACGGTGCGCCAGATCCACGAGCTGGAGGCGGCGGGCTGCGAGATCATCCGGTGCGCGGTGCCGGACATGGAGGCCGCCCAGGCACTGGGGGCCATCAAGCGCCAGGTGCGCATCCCCGTGGTGGCCGATATCCACTTCCACCACCAGCTGGCGCTGGAGGCGCTGGCTCAGGGCGTGGACTGCCTGCGCCTCAACCCTGGCAACATCCGCGACCCGGAGAAGGTGCGCGAGGTGGTGCGCGGGGCCAAGGAGCGGTCGGTGCCCATCCGCATCGGCGTGAACTTCGGTTCTCTCCCGCCGGTGGGCGCCATCGGCGTCACCCGTGGGCAGCACCGGCATGCCGACGGGGTGAACCGGCTGGTGAAGGGGGCGGCAAGTTCCGGCGACGGGGAGACGGTCTCCGCCGTGGACCACATGGTGGCCACCGGGCTGTGGGAGATACAGCTGCTGGAGGACCTGGACTTCGACCTGATCAAGATCTCCCTCAAGGCCTACGACGTGGACACCACCGTGGAGGCCTACCGCAAGCTGGCGCCCATGGTGCCGTACCCCTTCCACCTGGGCATCACCGAGTCGGGCACGGCGCGCACGGGGACGATCCGCTCCTCCGTGGGCCTGGGCATCCTGCTGTATGAGGGGATAGGGGACACGATACGCGTCTCGCTCTCCGACAACTCCGTCACCGAGGTGGAGACGGGCTACGAGATACTCAAGGCGCTGGACCTGCGCGCCAAGGGCGTGCAGATGGTGGCCTGCCCCTCCTGTGGGCGGGCGGACGTGGACATCCGGGCCCTGGCCAACGAGGTGGACGGGCTGCTCAAGGGCATGGACGTGCCCGTGAAGGTGGCGGTGATGGGCTGCGAGGTGAACGGGCCCGGTGAGGCCAAGGACGCTGACGTGGGCATCGCTGCGGGCAACGGGCGCGCCGTCATCTTCCGCAAGGGGCGCAAGTCCCGCGTGGTGGAGGCCGCCGACATGCTCACCGCCCTCATGGAGGAGGTGCAGATGGTGGCAGACGAGGTGAACGGAGCGAGCGCGTAGCACCCGCGGGCCCATGCCCGTGCTACCATAGCGGCACATGGTCAAAGGATTCCTCTCCCGGCTCCTGGGCAAGAAGACGCCCGCGGAGCCCCACGACAAGCCCGCCCCGAAGGGCGGCAAGCCCGAAACCCCTGCCTCCGAGCCCGCACCCCGTCAGCGCACCGGCGCACGGGATGGCGCGCCCCGCCCTGAGGGCGAGCGCCCCGCACGCAGGCGCCGCCGCCGTGGCGGTCGCGGACGCGGCCAGGGTGGCGAGCGTCCCACTGAGGCACCGGACGGGCAGCCCGCTGCCGAGGCTGCACCTGCGCGTCAGGACGCTCCCGCCGCTCCGCGTGAGGACGACGACCGGCCCCAGCGCTCGCGTGGCGGGCGTGGGCGCGGTGGCGCGCGCTCCGGTGAGCCCGCCCCGGCCAGCGAGAGCCCGCGCGGCGCGCGTCAGCGCCCTGAGGGCACCCTCACGGGGGAGCAGGCGCGCACCGAGCCCTTCGGCTCCGTGCAGGTGAGCGCCCCCGTGGCTCGCGCGCTGGCCGACATGGGCTACGTCGCCCCCACGCCGATCCAGGAGCAGGTCATCGCCCCCATGCTGACGGGCGTTGACCTGGTGGGTCAGGCGCAGACAGGGACGGGCAAGACCGCGGGCTTCGGCATCCCCATCGCCGAGGCGGTGGACCGGGCCGACGGCTACGTCCAAGCGCTGGTGCTGGTGCCCACGCGCGAACTGGCCCAGCAGGTGACCGACGAGATAACGCGCATCGTGCGCTACCGGGGCATCGACGTGTGCGCCGTGTACGGCGGTGCGCCCATCAAGCGCCAGATGGACCAGCTCACCGCCGGTGCCCAGGTGGTGGTGGGCACGCCGGGGCGCGTCATCGACCTGATCGACCGGGGGTTCCTGCAGCTGGACCGGGTGCGTACCGTGGTGCTGGACGAGGCCGACCAGATGCTGGACATCGGCTTCCTGCCGGACATCCGGCGCATCCTGCGCTCCACCCCTCGTTCGCGCCAGACGGTGCTCTTCTCCGCCACCGTCCCCACCCAGATACGCCGCCTCATCTACTCCTACCTGCGCGAGCCCCAGTGGTTCCGGGCGGGCGAGGAATCGAAGCCCGTGGAGATGGTGCGCCAGTTCTACGCGGAGGTTGCCCGGCGCGATAAGCCGGAGGCGCTGGCGGAGGTCGCCTCGCACTTCCAGGAGGGCGACCAGGCCATCGTCTTCTGCCGCATGCAGGTGGACGTGGACCGGCTCGTCACCATCCTGAGGCGCAAGGGCATCACCTGCGCGCCGATCCACGGCGGGCTGCCCCAGGGCGAGCGCAACGCCGTCATGGCCGACTTCCGGGCCGGGCGCACCACCCTGCTCATCTCCACGAGCCTCACCGCGCGCGGCATCGACGTGCCCGCCGTCTCCCACGTCATCAACTACGACATCCCGGAGCAGGTGGAGGACTACGTCCACCGCATCGGCCGCACCGCCCGCATGGGACGGGAGGGCACGGCCATCACCTTCGTCTCCGAGTGGGACCTGGAGTTCTGGGACGCCATCAGGGCGCACGTGGGCGAGGACAAGCTGGAGGAGCTGGCCCTCTCCCTCTACGGGGGGTAGGCCCCCGCTCCCCTGCACCCCTCTAGGGTTGAACGCGGCCTGCTATCCTTGCGGGCATCCCCTCGATGGAGTGCCCGATGCGCGCCAGCCGCTTCCTGACCAAGACCCTGCGCCAAGATCCCGGCGAGGCCGAGACGGTCTCCCACCGGCTGATGCTGCGCGCGGGGATGATGCAGCAGGTGGCGGCGGGCGTATACACCTACCTGCCGCTGGCGCTGCGCGCGCTGCACAAGATCGAGCGCATCGTGCGTGCGGAGATGGACGCGGCGGGCGGGCAGGAGGTGCGCATGCCCACCCTCCAGCCCATCGAGACGTGGGCCGAGACGGGGCGCGATGCGGCCTTCGGCGCGAACCTGTTCCACCTGCACGATAGGCGCGAGCGCGAGCTGGTGCTGGCGCCCACCCACGAAGAGGTCGTGACGGCGATAGCCCGTGCCAGCGTGGAGTCGTACCGCGACCTGCCGCGCACCATCTACCAGATACAGACCAAGTTCCGCGACGAGCCGCGTCCGCGCGCGGGGTTGATGCGCGGGCGCGAGTTCGAGATGAAGGACGCCTACTCCTTCCACGCGGGCGCCGAGGACCTGGATGCCACCTACCAGCGCATGCGCGAGGCGTACCGGAGCATCTTCCGGCGGTGCGGGCTGCCCACGCTGGAGGTGGAGGCGGACTCCGGGGCCATCGGCGGGAAGGACTCCCACGAGTTCATCATGCCCGCCGAATCCGGCGAGGACACGGTGTTGCTGTGCCCCCCCACGGGGTACGCGGCCAACGTGGAGCGCGCCACGTCCATCCCCCCGCGCGCCCCGGAGCCGGAGCCCGCACCCATGGAGCTGGTCTCCACGCCCGGCATCAAGACCATCGAGGAGCTGTGCGGGCTGCTGGGCATCGAGCCGGTGCAGACGCTCAAGGCGGTCTTCTACAACGCCGACGGGGCCATCGTTCTCGCCACGATCCGGGGTGACCTGGCGGTGAACGAGGTGAAGTTGAAGAACCTGCTGCACGTGCGCGAACTGCGCCTGGCGACGCCCGAGGAGTCGGTGGCGGCCGGGCTCACGCCGGGCTCCACCTCACCCGTGGGACTCCCAGAGCGTCTTGGCGTGCGGCGCATCGGCGACGGCTCCATCACCCAGGGCACCAACTTCGCCGCCGGGGCCAACCGCGAGGGCTACCACTACACCAACGTGAACTACCCGCGTGATTTCCAGGTGGACGAGGTGGCTGACATCGCCACCGCGCAGGCGGGCCATCAGGCCCCCGGCGGGGGCGGGGTGCTGGAGGCCCACCGGGGCATCGAGGTGGGACACGTGTTCAAGCTGGGCACGTTCTTCTCCGAGCGCATCGGTGCGGTGTTCACCGACGAGGCGGGGGCCCAGCACCCTATGATCATGGGCTGCTACGGCATCGGCGTCTCGCGGGTGCTGGCTGCGGCCATCGAGCAGAACCACGACGAGAAGGGCATCATCTTTCCCGCGCCCATCGCGCCCTTCGCGGTGCACCTGGTGGCGCTGAACGCCGACCAGTCCGCCGTGGCCGAGGCCGCCGAGGCGCTGTATGCGGCGCTGGGGGCGGCGGGCCACGAGGTGCTCTACGACGACCGTGTCGAGTCGGCGGGCGTCAAGTTCAACGACGCCGACCTGCTGGGCCTGCCGGTGCGGGTGGTGGTGAGCCCGCGCAACCTCAAGAATGGCGTGGTGGAGCTCAAGCGCCGGCGCGATGGGGCCACCGAGCAGGTGACCGCAGCCGACGCGCCCGCCGCGGTGGCGGCGATGCTGGCCCGCGACAACCTGTAGCCCTCCACGGGTTCCCCTCGCGCGCGTATACTTGGGCCAAGCAGCACCAGGAGCGCGACATGGCAGAGAGACGGGGACGTTCGAGGTCAAGCAGGGCCTGGCCCAGATGCTCAAGGGCGGCGTCATCATGGACGTGGTGAACGCCGAGCAGGCGAAGATCGCGGAGGACGCCGGCGCGTGCGCCGTCATGGCGCTGGAGCGCGTCCCCGCCGACATCCGCGCCCAGGGCGGCGTGGCCCGCATGTCCGACCCGTCCATGATCGACGAGATCATCAAGTCGGTGACCATCCCCGTCATGGCCAAGTGCCGCATCGGCCACTTCGTCGAGGCGCAGGTGCTGGAGTCCATCGGCGTGGACTACATCGACGAGTCCGAGGTGCTCACCCCGGCCGACGAGGAGCACCACGTCTGGAAGCACGACTTCAAGGTGCCCTTCGTGTGTGGCTGCCGCAACCTGGGCGAGGCGCTGCGGCGCATCGGCGAGGGCGCGGCGATGATCCGCACCAAGGGTGAAGCGGGCACGGGCGATGTGGTGGAGGCGGTGCGCCACATGCGCACGGTGATGAAGCAGATCCGCCAGGTGCAGGCGATGCCCGACGACGAACTCACCGCCTTCGCCAAGGACCTGGGCGCCTCGGTGGAGCTGCTGCGTCAGGTGAAGGCGCAGGGGCGCATGCCCGTGGTGAACTTCGCCGCCGGTGGCGTGGCCACCCCGGCGGACGCCGCGCTGATGATGCACCTGGGCGCCGATGGGGTGTTCGTGGGCTCCGGCATCTTCAAGTCCGGCGACCCCTCCGCCCGCGCCAAGGCCGTGGTGAAGGCCGTCACCCACTACCAGGACCCGGCGGTCATCGCCGAGGTCTCCCGCAACCTGGGGGAGGCGATGGTGGGCATCAGCGTCCGGGACATCCGGCCGGAGGAGCAGTTGGCCACCCGTGGCTGGTAGTCCGGCGCGGGTGGGCGTGCTGGCGCTCCAGGGCGATTTCGCCGAGCACCAGGACATGCTCGCCGCGGCGGGGGTTCCCTCCTGCCAGGTGCGCACCGTGGCTGAGCTGGAAGCGTGTGGGGCGCTCATCATCCCTGGTGGGGAGTCCACTACCATGGCCAAGCTCATGGATGCCTACGGCCTGCGCTCCCCGCTGATGGCATTCGCTCGCGGCGGACGGCCCGTGTGGGGCACGTGCGCCGGGCTCATCATGCTGGCCGCACGGCTGGAGGAGGATCGCCCTGCGCCCCTGGGCCTCATGGACATCACCGTGCGGCGCAACGGGTACGGGCGCCAGGTGGACTCCTTCTCCGCGCCCCTGAACGTGAAAGGCATGGTGGGCGGGCCCTTCCACGCCGTCTTCATCCGCGCCCCGGTCATCACCGCGGTGGGGCAGGGCGTGGAGGTGCTGGCCGCCCTGGAGGACGGCTCGCCCGTGGCGGTGCGGGCGGGCAACCTGTTGGCCACCTCCTTCCACCCCGAACTCACGCGCGATGCGCGCTTCCATGTTGCATTCTGGGAGATGGCCGCCGCACCATCCCACTGAGGAGAGCCCCGGCAGGGATATGATCCGCACGCTGCGCATCTCAGACCTGCTGCGCCTGCCCGCCGGGCTGCCCGGCGGCGATGACTTAGCGTGCGGCGCGCCGGGCGATGCGCCGATGCGCCTGAGCGCCCTGAGCATCGTCCGCTGGGTGAGCGCACCGCGCGGGCGCACCGAATCGGTGACCGCCACCGCCGGTGGACGTCTGGAGGCGCTGGCGGTGCTGGAGCGCCGCTCCGGCCCCAGCGCGTGGGGCGTGGGGCACCTGTACGCCACGGCGCGCGCTCGCGCCACGCTGCCCGCGTTGCTCGCCGGATGTGTGGGGCGGGCCTCCGCTCACCGTGCCGAGCGCCTCTTCCTGCGCGTCCCTGAGGCTGGCCCCCTGCGCGAGCAGGCGGTGGATGCGGGCTTCGCCCCCTGCTGGCAGGAGCGACGGCTGGTGAGCACCCGAGCGCTCGCCCCCGCAGGGGGTGCGCCGATGGGGCTGCGCCCCGTGACCCCGGCCGATGCCCTGGGCCTCTTCCGCCTCTACACCGCCAGCGTCCCTGGCCCTGCACGCGCGGGCGCGGGGCTCACCTTGGACCAGTGGCGTGACGCCCAGGAGCCGCCCGCCCATGGGGCGCGGGCCTACGTGTGGGAGCGGGAGGGGAGCCTGCGCGGGTGGGTGCGCCTGACCCACCGGGGCGATAGGCTGGTGGTGGAAGCGATGGCCCACCCCGCAGAGGGGGCCGAGGCGGTGGCGGGGCTGGCGGACGATGTGGCCCACCTGGCGCGGGGCCACCGGCAGGCGGTGTGGGCCGTGCCGGAGCACCAGCGGGCCTTGGAGGCGGTGCTGGGGCGGCGAGGCTGGGCCGAGGACTCGCGGTGCATGGTGCTGGCGGCGACCACGGGCATCCGGGTGCCGTTGGCCAGGGCGGTGGTGGCGGGAGCCTGAGCCAAAGGAGGGGGCGCGTTGACCAACGAGACGGAACGCACGAACAGGGCGCTGGCGGGCGGGGCCACCACCCAGGAACGGGAGGCGCTCCTGGGCGTGCTGCCGCTGCCCATCAGGCGCGCGGTGGACGCTGAGGAGCACCCTGGCGGGCTCTTGGAGGTCGTGCTGGACCTGGGGCGCGCTCCGGAGGCGCGGTTCCTGGATCGCGACGTGTACCTGTCCGAGCACGAGGTGAGCGCCGCCGACCTGCACCACGTTATCGAGCGCGTCGGCCTGTTCGGTGACGACAACCGCGCGGGCATCGAACGCACCCTCCACCGCATCAGCGCCATCCGCAACCGCGCGGGCGACGTGGTGGGCCTCACCTGCCGCGTGGGTCGGGCCATCTCCGGGTCGGCACGCGTCATCGAGGACCTGGCCCTCGCGGGAAACTCCGTGCTGCTGCTGGGCCGCCCCGGCGTGGGCAAGACCACGATCCTGCGCGAGCTGGCGCGGGTGGTGGCGGGCGCGGGCAAGCGCGTGGTCATCGTGGATACCTCCAACGAGATCGCCGGCGACGGGGACATCCCGCACCCGGCCATCGGCCGCGCGCGCCGCATGCAGGTGCGCACCCCCGCCGCCCAGCACGCGGTGATGATCGAGGCGGTGGAGAACCACATGCCGCAGGTCATCATCGTGGACGAGATGGGCACTGAGCTCGAGGCGGCGGCCGCGCGCACCATCGCCGAGCGCGGCGTGCAGCTCATCGCCACCGCCCACGGCAACACCCTGGAGAACCTGCTGGCGAACCCCACCCTCTCCGACCTGGTGGGCGGCATCCAGACGGTGACCCTCTCTGACGAGGAGGCGCGCCGCCGGCGTACCCAGAAGACCATCCTGGAGCGCAAGGCCCCACCCACCTTCACCGTACTGGTGGAGATCCAGTCCTGGAACAAGGTTGCGGTGCACACCGATGTGGCGCGCACGGTGGACGCCATCCTGCGCGGACGCACGGCGGTGCCGGAACTGCGTGAGTTGGATGAGCATGGCGGCGTGCGCCGTTCCAAGGCCCCCGTCGCCCGCGAGCCGGGCTTCCCCCTGGCCCCCTTCGGCGGTGGGCCCATGCGCGAGCGCGGCCCCGCCCCGGTTTCCGATGAGCCGGAGGCGCGCCCCGAGCCGTGGCGCCGTCAGCTGCCTCCACGCGAGCGGGCCCCGGAGGCGGAACCGGAACCGCTGGAGCAGGAGGCGCCTCCCGCGCGTCCGGCGCTGCGGGTGCTGCCCCTCGGCGTGAGCCGTGAGCGGCTGGAGGAGGCCGCTGCCTCAGCGGGAATGGGCGTGGACCTGGCCTCCAGCGTGGGCGAGGCCGACGTTCTGCTGACCACCAAGGCCCACTTCCGGCGCCGCTCGCGGGTGCTGGACGAGGCTGCCGAGCGGGGCGTGCCGGTGTTCGTCCTGCGGCGCAACACGCCGGGGCAGATCGGTGGGTTCCTGGAGGAGATGGGGGCAGAGCGTGCCGTGGACACGGGTGAGAACGACCTGGCAGGCGGGCGCGACGAGGCCGAGGACGGCGTCGAGCGCATCCTGGCGGGCGAGGCCGACGCGGTGACGCTGCGGCCCCAGAGCTCCTTCGTGCGCCGCATCCAGCATCGCATCGCCGAGCAAGCGCGCCTGCGCTCGCGCTCCGAGGGGCGCGACCCCCACCGGCGGGTGACGATCCGCCGTGGCTAGGGGCATCGACACCGAGGGGCTGGGGCTCCTGGTCTCCTTCGAGGGCGGGGAGGGGGCGGGCAAGTCCACCCAGTTGGCCCTGGCCGCCGAGCGCGTGCGGGCCACGGGGCGCGAGTGCCTCGCCCTGCGCGAACCGGGGGGGACGCCCTTCGGCGAGCACCTGCGCGCCTACCTCAAGTCCGGGGCCGAGCCCCTGAGCGCGGAGGCGGAGCTGCTTGCCTTCGCCGCCGCCCGTGCTGAATTGGTGCGTGCCGTCATCGCCCCGGCGCTCGAACGGGGCGCCGTGGTGCTCACCGATCGTTTCGCTGACTCCACCACCGTCTACCAGGGCACGGGGCGCGGGCTGCCCCGCCGGCTGGTGAACGCGGCCAATGAGCTGGCCACCGGCGGGCTCATCCCGCGCCTGACCGTGCTGCTGGACGCCCCGCCCGAAGCCCTGCTGGCCCGCGCCGCCGAGCGCGACGGGACCGGCAACGGCGGGCGGTTCGAGGATGAGCCGCTGGAGTTCCACCGGCTGGTCCGCGCGGGATTCGCCCGATTGGCCCGGCGCGAGCCCTCCCGGCTCTTGGTCGTCGATGCGCGCGAAAGCGTCGAGAAGGTGCACGCGGTGGTGTGGAAACGGCTCTCCCCGTTGCTGCGACGCTGAGTCTCGAGCAGGCCACGGCCTGTTGGAATCTGCCCGCACACCCCTTGACGCGGGGTCGGCGGCAGTCTAATGTATGGGGGTTGCCACCGTCGGTGGCGATACCGCTCCTTAACAAGTGAATAGTGGAAGGAAGGCGCCCTGTACTACTTTGAGTACAGAAAGGCACGCTCTTCGGAGCGTGTCTGTTCCATTGAATCACCGGATCAATCAAGATCATAACTGGATTGAGGAGTTTTGGTCGCGGCTCAGGACGAACGCTGGCGGCGCGCCTAATGCGCGCAAGTCGAACGAATGACCTTCAGTTGGGAAGTTAGTGGCAGACGGCTGAGTAACGCGTAGCAACCTACCCTCTGGCAGGGGACAACCAGGAATCTGGCTAATACCGCATGTGGTTGCCGGTCATGGGGCCGGTAACGAAGGCTAGTCACCAGAGGACGGGCTTGCGTCCCACATCAGGTAGTTGGAGGGTAACGGCCCGCAGGCCGACGACGGGTAGCCGGTGTGAGAGCACGACCGGCCAGAGGGGACTAGGACACGGCCCCCACTCCTACGGGAGGCAGCAGGAATCTTGCACAATGGGCAAAGCCTGATGCAGCGACGCCGCGTGAGGGAAGAAGGCCCGCGGGTTGTAAACCTCTTTCCAGGGACGAAGATCGGCGGTACCCTGGGAATAAGCCTCCGGCTAACTACGTGCCAGCAGCCGCGGTAATTACGTAGGAGGCGAAGCGTTGTCGGATTTACTGGGCGTAAAGGGAGCGCAGGTGGCTGCAGGTTCGTCCGTGGTGCAAGCTCCAGGCCTAACCTGGAGAGAATCTGCGGATACTGCTCAACGGCAGGGGCGGTAGAGGGCACGGAATTCTCGTTGTAGTGGTGAAATGCGTAGATATCAGGAGGGGAACACCGGTGGCGAAAGCGGTGCTCTGGGCCGTCCCTGACCTCCAGGCTCGAAAGCGTGGGAGCCGAACCGGATTAGATACCCGGGTAGTCCACGCCTAAACGATGAGTGCTGGATATAGGGGGTATCGACCCCCTGTGTCAAGCTCACGCGTTAACCTCCGCCGCAAGACTACGGCCGCAAGGCTAAAACTCAAAGGAATTGACGGGGGCCGCACAAGCAGCGGAGCGTGTGGTTTTAATTCGATGCAAAGCGAAGAACCTTACAAGGCTTGACATGACGGTGGTACCTGCCCGAAAGGATGGGGGACCCTTCGGGGAGCCGCCACCAGATGCTGCATATTGTCGTCAGGCTCGTGCCGTGAGGTGTTGAGTTAAGTCCCGCAACAGGCGCAACCTCGTCGCTAGATTGCTCTCTAGCGAGACCGCCGTAATCCGGGGAGGAAGGTGGGGATGACGTCAAATCATCATGGCTCTTACGTCTTGGGCTACACACACGCTAAATAGGGTGGACAACGGGCAGCCACGTCGCGAGACGGAGCTAATCCCCCAAACCACTCCCCAGTTGGGATTGCAGGCTGCAACCCGCCTGCATGAACGTGGAGTTGCTAGTAACCGTGGATCAGCCTTACCGCGGTGAATACGTACTCGGGCCTTGTACACACCGCCCGTCACGTCATGGAAGTCGGCAGCGGCAAAGTCCGCTGCAGCCAACCGTAAGGAGGCCTGCGCCGAGAGCGGGGTCGATGACTGGGACGAAGTCGTAACAAGGTAGCTGTACCGGAAGGTGCGGCTGGATCGCCTCCTTTCTAGGAGATCACTTCAGAATCCTAAGGTCGTACCGTCAGGGGACGGTAACCGGAACTGCCGATTGGTTGAGTCTTACTCCCTCGGTGGCGAAGGCCTTTCCAAACCGCTTCGGCGGACTGACGGACCTGTTCGAATTCCTTCCTTCCACTATTCACCTGTTAAGGGTGGCTCTGTTTCAGAACGCCCTGGGGCCAGCGCATGCTGGCCCCTTGCGTTCCTGGCACCCCCCTTGCGGCGGTGCTAGAATGCCCGAGGCGCTCCGGCGCCGCGCGTGGGCCACTAGCTCAGTCGGTTAGAGCGCAGTCCTGATAAGACTGAGGTCCCAGGTTCGATTCCTGGGTGGCCCACCAACCCGCCTCCCACACCACCTCTGCACGCACAACGGCGCCCTCAAGGCGCCGTTCTCTGTTCCTCCGGCGCGCTCCCCCCGCTGACGGTGGCCAGCAGCGCACCCGCCAGCACGAAGGCCGCGCCTGCGGCCCACCAGGCGGGCGCGTAGGCGCTGGTGGCATCGCGCACCATCCCCGTTACGGGGAAGGCCGCGGCTCCCACGGCCACGCTGAGGGGCAGGGAGAGGCCCCGTATGGCCCCCAGGTGCGCGGGCCCGTACCGGCGGGCCCACAACTCGGCACCGGCCACGTGGGTGGTCTGGAAGCCGACGGCGTAGCCGATGTTCACCACGAACACCCAGGCCAGTGGCCCGGCTGCCAGCAGCCCTCCCACGCTCACCAGGCCCGCGCCCAGCCCCGCTGCCAGGAGCCAGCCTACGCCCAGCCGGTCCACCAGCTTGCCAGCAAACAGGCTCACCAGCACGGCAACGGCGGCGTCCAGCGCGATGGCCCACGCGACCAGCCCCGGCGCCGCGCCGCGCTCTACCAGCGCTGGGACGCGGAAGAGCACCACCGCCGAGAAGCCGTAGGCAAGCGCCCCGAAGCCCGCCGTTAGCAGCCAGAAGTCGCGCCCGCGCATCGCCTGGGCGCGGGAGAGGCTGCCCAGCCCGGGGGCCACCCGCACCGGCGCGGGTGCCCGGCGCAGCAGCAGGGCGGCGGGGGCGGCCAGCGCGAAACCGCCCACGCCAAGGACGGCGAGGGCCGTGCGCCAGCCCAGCGCTTCGATGAGCCACTGGGTGAGGGGGAAGAAGAGCACCACCCCCGCGGGCGTGCCCGCCAGCGCGATGCCCAGGGCGAGGCCCCGGCCACGTCCGGGGAACCAGCCCGCCACGGGCGCGGTAACGAACAGGTCGGAGGCGCGGCCCATGCCCACCAGGCCCATGAGGACGAACAGGGCCACCAGCATCCAGGAGGCCTCGGCCCGTGAGAGCGCCAGCAAGGCCGCTGCGCCGACGCCCAGGGCGGCCAGGACGGGCAGGCGAGCCCCCCGCCGGTCGATGGCCCAGCCGATGAGCGGCCCACCGGCCAGCATGGCGGCGAGGCGCGCGAACTGGGCCCAGCCGAAGAGGCCCGCGCTCCAGCCCGCGCCCTCACCCGCAGGACGGATGAACAGGGCGGTGTTGGCGCCCAGCATGCCCACTCCCACGGCGGAGAAGAGCGCCAGTGAGCACACCACCACCCACCCGTAGGAGAAGCGCGCCTTCATGGGCGGGAGGCTAGCACGCCGGGGCTAGGCCCGGTGTGTGCCCCTGCGCGCGCCGGTGGCCAGCGCCGCCAGCGCCAGCAGACCCACGGCGCACAGGACGATGGCAGATCCCGCGGGCAGGTCGGCGTAGAAGGCGAGGGCGATGCCCCCCAGCGCGGCGAGTACGCCCACGCCCATCCCGGCGGCCAGCGCACCGCGCAGGGAGCGCGCCAGCAGGCCCCCCGCCAGCACG
This sequence comes from Candidatus Australimonas brisbanensis, assembly GCA_038147155.1. Classification (GTDB taxonomy): domain Bacteria; phylum Chloroflexota; class Dehalococcoidia; order Lucifugimonadales; family Australimonadaceae; genus Australimonas; species Australimonas brisbanensis. Next base: position 92,992 of record JAYQTA010000007.1, on the reverse strand, counting down.
GGCACCACCATGAGCGCGCCCACCAGCAGCACGCCCACCACCCGCACCGAGAGGGTGATGGCCGCGCCCGTGAGGACGGCGAGGCCCAGGTTCACCAGCCCCACGCGCACGCCGGAGGCGCGGGCCAGGTCCTCGTCGAAGGCCGATTGCGCCAGTTCCGTGAAGAAGGCGCCCACCGCCACCAGCACCAGCACGGCGAGCGCGCCGAGCCAGGCGACCTCGGCCAGGGTGATGGACAGGACGTTGCCGAACAGGAAGGCGAGCAGGTCCACCTCGAACCCGCCCGCCGTGGAGACCACCGTTACCGCCACGGCCAGCGTGGCGTAGAGCACCACCGCCAGCACCACGTCGCCCGGCAGGCGTCCGCGCGCACGCAGCGTCTCGATGACCACGGCCCCGGCGGTGACGGCGACGAACGTGGACAGCGTTGGGTGGACGCCGGTGGCCACGCCAATCGCCACGCCCATCAGCGCCACGTGGGAGAGGGTGTCGGCGATGAGGGAGAAGCGCCGTAGCACCAGGAACAGGCCCAGGACGGGGGCGGTGAGGCCCACCAGCCCCGCGCCCACCAGCGCGCGCACCATGAATGAGTAGGCGAACAGGTTGTCCATCAGCGGTGCTCGTGGAGGGCGTCGTGCAGCAGCACCTCCACGGGGAACCCGTAGAGGGATGCCAGCTCCGCCTGGGTGAGGTCGTGGGGGGCGCCGTGGAAGGAGACCGTGCGGTTGATGCAGGCGACGGTGCTCGCCTCCCGCAGCACCGTGCCGATGTCGTGGGTGACCATGAGGATGGACATGCCCCGCTCGCGGTTCAGCCGGCGCAGCAGCCCGTAGATGCGCTCCTCGCCGCCCACATCGAGGCCTGCGATGGGCTCGTCCAGCACTAGCAGGTCCGGCCAGCGCACCAGTCCACGCGCCACCAGCACGCGCTGCTGCTGGCCCACGGACAGCTCGCCGATGCGCCGGCCCGCCAGGTGCCCCGCACCCACCGCCTCCAGCGCCTCGCGCACCTCGCCCCCACCGGCGCGCCGGAAGATGGCCAGGGGGTCGAAGCCGGTGTAGCGCCCGTGGGCCACCACTTCGGCCACGGTGATGGGGAAGCGGCCCGTCACCCCGGAGGACAGCTGCGGCACGTACCCCACCCGCGTCCACTCCCGGAAGCGCTCCACGGGCGTGTCCAGGAGGCGCACGCTGCCCGCCTGGGGGCGCAGCAGCCCCAGCGCCAGCCTGATGAGGGTGGACTTGCCGGAGCCGTTGGGGCCGACCACCGCAGCGAACTCGCCACGCTCGATGCGCAGCGAAACGCCCTCCACCGCCGGGCGCTCCCCGTAGGCGAAGGTGACGCCCGCCATCTCCAGCACGGGTTCGTTCATGCGCACTCCAGCGCCTCGCGCAGCGCGGCCAGGTTCTCGCGCATCAGCCCCAGGTAGTCCCTGAACGCCGCCCGCTCCCCGTCGCTCACACTCTCCAGCGGGTGCACCGTGCGCACCGATGCGCCCACCTCCGCCGCCAGCACGTCGGCCGCGCCGCCCTGGTGCAGCGGCTCCACCAGCACCAGGCCGATGCCCTGCGCGCGTATCATGCCGGTCAGCTCCGCCAGGTGCGCCGGGGAGGGCTCCGCCTCCGGGTTGAGCCCGGCGACGGAGCGCTGCTCCAGCCCGTAGCGCTCCGCCAGGTGCCCGTAGGCTGCGTGCGAGGTGACGAACGTGCTGAGGCGGCAGTCGGCCAGGCCCGCCGTGAACGCGGCGTGCAGCGCCTCCAGGTCCGCCGTGAGGGCGGCGGCGTTGGCGGCGAAGGTTGCGGCGTGCTCCGGCGCGGCGCTGGTCAGCGCAGCGCGGGCGCGCTCGGTCATGGCGATGGCCTCCAGCGGGTCGAGCCATGCGTGGGGGTCCACGCCGTCGTGGCCGCGGTCATCATCCGCATGCTCGTGGTCCAACTCGCCCGCCAGCGTCACGCTGGCGGGGGCGTCCGCGCCCAGTGATGCCAGCGCGCGCTCCACCCACGGCTCCAGACCCAGCCCGTTGAGCACCAACAGGTTCGCGTCCGTCAGGGTGCGCAGGTGCGAGGGGGAGGGCTCGAAGTCGTGCGCCTCGGCCCCGTCGGGGATCAGGCGGCTCACCGTGACGGCATCGCCCCCCACCCGCTCGGCCAGGTACGCGGCAGGGTAGATGGACGCTGCGACCTGCAGGGTGTCCGGCGCGGACACCGCAGGGCTACCGCAGGCCGCCAGGGCCAGCGCCAGGAGGGGCAGGAGCGCGCATTTCATCCCGCGTCCCTCGTGCACCGCTCGCACCGGTAGTACAGCTCCACCCGGTGCCCCACCAGCCGCTCGCCAGCGCCCGCCCCCGCGTCGCGCACCGCGCGTTCCAGGGCCGGGTCGTCGAAGGGCTCCACACGCCCGCACGCCACGCACACCAGGTGGTGGTGGTGGTGCGGCTGGTCCACGGAGTAGCGCGGCGTGCCGTCGGGCAGGGCCGTGCGGCACAGCACGCCCGCCTCGGTGAGCAGCTTCACGGTGCGGTACACCGTGGCCCGGCCCACGTCAGGCAGCGCCGCCGTCAGTTCCTCGGGGCTGAACGCTCCGGTCCAGCGCTCCATCAGCGCTGCCAGGCGCCGGCGCGGGGCCGTCATGCGCGCGCCCAGGCGCTCCAGCGTGGCGGCCAGGTCCAGCGTTGCGGGGTGGGCGTGGGTGCTCATCACCGCCAGGCTAGGGACGCACCTGCCGGTTAGTCAAGACAAAGTCTCAATAAGGGGCCAAGCCGGGATGGGCGTTCCCCGCTTGCGGCGCTCGCTCGAGGGGATGGAACGGGTACACTCCCAGGTACCAACCAGCAGGAGCGTGGACATGGCCCAGGGCATCATCGGCGTGGTCGCCAACGCACCCACCGCCCGCGAGAGCGTGGCGCTGATCCAGGACTATGAGCGCCGGGGCATCGCCGCGGCGTGGCTCACCACCGGCAGCCCCCGGCCCGATGGGCTCACCACCCTGGCCGCCGCCGCCGTGACCACGGAGCGCATCCTCCTGGGCTCCTCCATCACCCCCACCTGGCCGCGTCACCCCGTGGCGCTGGTGCAACAGGCCCTCTCCATCCACCAGCTGGCCCCCGGCCGCCTGCGGGTGGGGGTGGGGCCCTCCCACGGGAGCGGCATGCAGTCCATCTACGGGGCCGAGTTCCGCAAGCCCCTCACCCACCTGCGCGAGTACCTGACCATCGCCCGCACCCTGCTCACCGAGGGGGCGGTGGACTTCACCGGCGAGTTCATCCGCTCGCGCTCGCGCCTAGAGGCGGGGCCCGCCCCCGTGCCTATCATGGCGGCGGCGCTGCGCGAGCGCTCCTACGAGGTGTGCGGGGAGGCGGCGGACGGGGCCATCTCCTGGGTGACGCCCGGCAACTTCCTGCTGGAGAGCGCCCTGCCCGCCGTGCAGCGGGGGGCGGCCAGCGCCGGGCGGGCCGCACCGCCGCTCGTCGCCCACCTGCCCGTGTGCGTCCACGACGACGCCTCCCAGGTGCTGGAGGCCGCGCGCGAGCAGCTGGCCGCCTACCCGCGCCTGCCCTTCTACCAGGCCATGTTCGCCGCCTCCGGCTTCCCGGAGGCGGGGCAGACGCAGACGTGGAGCCAGGGCATGACCGATGCCACGGTGGCATCGGGCGACGAGGAGACGGTGGCCGGGCGCATCCGTGAGCTGTTCGAGGGGGGCGTGGCGGAGGTGATCTGCACGGTGATGCCGGCGGGTGCGAACCCCGCCGCCAGCCGTGAGCGCACCCTCAACCTGCTGGCCTCGCTCTGAGCCAGGCGGTGGCGTTGCGCGCGCGCTCCGCTTGCGGCACAGTGGGAGGCAAGGAGCATCCCTGTGACAACCGCCCCCGCATCCACCGGCGCGCCCCTCTTCCGTGAGGTGCAGCGCGCCCGTGGCCCCTGGTGGACGCTGGCCATGGCGTTCGTCGTGCTGGTCATCAGCGGCGTGTTCGGCGTGGCGCTGTGGGTGCAGCTGGTGTTGGATAAGCCCTTCGGCAACAACCCCGCCTCAGATGGCGGGCTCATCGCCATGGCGGCGGTGGGCATCCCCTTCGGCGTGGCGCTGGCCGGGCTCATCTGGGCCATCCGCATGGAGGTGGAGGTGCGCGAGGACGGCGTGTACCTGCGCTACCTGCCCTTCGTGCGCGAGGCGCACCGGTACGGGTTCGAGGAGATACAGGCCGTGCAGGCCCAGCGGGTGAACCCCGTGCTGGACTACGGCGGGTGGGGCATCCGCCTGGGGCTGCGCCGGCGCGGCATGGCCTACCTGGTGATGGGGCGCGAGGGCGTGCTGCTGGACCTGGCAGGCGGACGCCGCCGGTTCCTGGGCTCCCAGCGCGCCGCAGAACTGGCCGCCGTCATAGCGCAGCGCGTCTTATGACCCTCCCCACCCTGCGGGCCGTCCTGTTCGACTACGACGACACCCTGGCCGACACCCTCCCGGCGCGGGAGGAGGCGATGCGCCGCACCTTCGAGGAGGTGGGCATCACCCACATCGGCCCCGATGAGTTCACCAAACAGGCGCGCGGCATGCCCCTGCAGACCGCGCTGGACGGGTTCGACGGCGGGCGCGGGAAGGCCCTCGGCCTCACCCGCATCTACCGGCGGCACTACTGGCACCGCGGGCCGGGGTTCATCCGCCTCTTCCCCGGCGTGGACGCGCTGCTGGCGGGCATCGCGGCGGCGGGGCTGCCCATGGCCGTCATCACCTCCAAGGCGCGGGAGATCCAGGTGGAGGGCGTGCGCTCCGGCGCCGTGGTGGAGTACGAGGAACTGGGCATCGCCCACTACTTCGCCGACACCGTGGGCGCGGAGGACGTCACCCACGCCAAGCCCCACCCGGAGGGCGTGGAGCGCATGCTCGCCCACCTGGGCGTGGCCCCGCAGGAGGCGCTGATGGTGGGCGATGCCGCCACCGACGTGTTGGCGGGCGCGGCCGCCGGGTGCTGGACAGCCCTGGCCGCCTGGGGGCTCGATGCCCAGACGCGCGATGCGCAGGCCGCCGGGTGCGAGCCCCATCTGGTGGCTGCGAGCCCCGCCGACCTGCTCGCCGCCATCACCCGTTAGCCCCCAGCCCGTTTGACACTCGCGCACGCACGCCCGGACAATGCCGAAGTTCCTCGCGCGCAGGCGCGGGCGGCCCTACGGACCCAGACGGACAGGCAGAGCGAAGGAGGCCTCATGAGCGGCAACGGCAAGGAAGTGGTCATCGTGAGCGGCGCGCGCACGCCCATCGGGCGCTTCGGCGGCGCCTTCAAGGACCTGCGCGCCAGTGACCTGGGGGCCGTCGCCATCCGGGCCGCCGTGGAGCGCGCGGGGATAGACCCGGCCAGCGTGGACGAGGTCATCATGGGCAACGTGCTCCAGGCCGCAGAGTCGGGCTACACCGCCCGGCGCGCCATGCTCAAGGCGGGCCTTCCCGACCACGTCCCCGCCATCACCGTCAACCGCGCGTGCTCATCGGGCCTGGAGGCCATCAACCTGGCCGTGCAGTCGGTGCTGACGGGCGAGTCCGAGGTGGTGGTTGCGGGCGGGGCCGAGAACATGAGCGCCTCCCCCTACCTGCTGCCCACCGGCCGGTTCGACGGCCCCCGCATGGGCGACGTGCGGCTGGTGGACAGCCTCACCATGGGCCTCTCCTGCCCCATCTACGACTACCACATGGGCGTCACCGCCGAGAACGTGGCCGAGCGGTTCGAGGTGAGCCGCCAGGCCCAGGACGAACTGGCCGTCATGAGCCACCAGCGCGCCGTCGCCGCCCAGGCCGGGCACCGCTTCGACGGGCAGATCGTCCCCGTCAGCGTGCCGCAGCGCCGGGGCGAGGCCGTCAGCGTCACCGCCGACGAGCACCCCCGCCCCGACACCACCCGGGAGGGGCTGGGCAAGCTGCGCCCCGTGTTCAAGGAGGGCGGCAGCGTCACCGCGGGCAACTCGGCGGGCATCAACGACGCGGCCGCCGCCGTGGTGGTCATGTCGCGCGAGCGCGCCGAGGCGCTGGGCCTGAGGCCCCGCGTGAAGTGGGTGGCGCGCGGCGTGTCGGGCGTGGACCCGGCCATCATGGGCACCGGGCCCGTGCCCTCCACCCGCAAGCTGCTGGCCAAGACCAGCGTGGGGCTCAAGGACGTGGACGTCATCGAGCTGAACGAGGCGTTCGCCTCCCAGGCGCTCTACGTGATCCGCGAACTCGACCTGGACATGGACAAGACCAACCCCAACGGCTCCGGCATCTCCCTGGGGCACCCCGTGGGGGCCACCGGCGCCATCATGGTGGTCAAGCTCATGGAGGAGCTGGAGCGCACCGGCGGGCAGTTCGGCCTCGCCACCCTGTGCGTCGGCGGCGGCCAGGGCGTGTCCACGCTCTTCGAGCGGGTGAACTAGCTGAACGCGCACGGGCGATAGCGGCGGAAACGAGAGAGGCCTCGGTGAGAACCGGGGCCTCTCTCGTTGAACCTAGGCGCGGCCAGACCAAATAGCTTTACAAATCTTCGCGAGCTGGCTGCTTCGGTCCTCTATTTCCTTCCCCTCGCCGGAAATGGCCGAGTATTGAACTTGTTGCCCTACCCCAGGAACTTCCTGATCCCCGCCGCGTCCTCGATGAAGGAGCGCACGTTGACGGTGGAGTTCTCTGCCATGCCCGCCCAGATGGCGCTAGTGAGCCCCTCGTGGACGCGGTCTATCTCCCAGCCGAAGCGCCCCAGCTGCTTCACGTACGACTCACCCAGCAGGTCGTGCACCTGCTTCTCGTTGGCGAAGCGCAGCGCGGCGGCCATGTCCTCGTCCAGCGAGGGGTAGACCTCCCGCACCCACGCCAGGTCCTCCTTGGAGAGGGCGGCGATGCCCAGCAGTTCGGGCGGGACGCCCATGGAGTAGGCGGCAGCGGCGAAGGCGATGGCGCGCGGGAGGGTGACGTCGGAGTTGCCCTCCAGGGAGCGTCCGTAGCCGAAGAGGCCCACGTGCAGCTTGCGGTCGCGCCGGCGCGGCACCTTGGCGGAGACGGCGTTGATGAACGGGGCCAGGGTCTTCACCTGGTGCTGGTAGGCGGCGGCCAGCTTGTCGATGACCTGGCGGGCGCGCTTCTCGTCGATGGGCCGGGGCTCGGTGCGCTCGTGCTCGCGGATCTTGCCGATGGCCTCGCGCACCGTCTCCACCGGGTGGTCGAACTTGAAGGCCGACTGGATGGTGTAGGTGTGGATGGACGGGTACTCCCGGAACGCGCGCTCCAGGTTCACCGGGCTCAGGTGCCCCCGGAAGGGGACGCTCCCCGCGCCGATGATGGGGTAGATGGGGATGCCCAGGGTCTGCTCCAGCCGGTGCAGGCGCTGGAGGGCGACCTTGACCATGAGGTCGGCGGCGGTGGAGCCGTAGTTGAGGGCGGGGTCTGAGCGGGCCAGGAACACGCGCTGGAAGGTGGCGCCCCGGCCCTGGAGGTACTCGCCCACGATGGCGTCGGCCGTGAGCATGTGCTCCAGGTCCTCCACCAGGGGGATGACGCGCAGGGTCTTGGGGTGGAACTCGCCGATCCAGTCCTGGACGGTGCGCCCGCCCATGAGTTCCTGGTCCTCCTGGCCCACGATGAACCGCTCGTAGTAGGTGGCGATGAAGGTGAGTTCAGGCGCGTTGGTGGTCATCGGGAGGATGACCTCCTGAATGGGGGCGTCCAGGTCGCCCGCCTCGCCGCCGTAGAACCCGCGCGCCATGTCGTAGGCGGCGGGGATGCCCTGGAGGGCTTCCACCAGCGACTTGCGCATCTCCAGCTCGATGGACGGGTTGGGCACGCGCAGGGTGATGACGGCATCACGCCCCAGCCGGGTCTTCTTGAACTGCTCCGGGTAGTTGGCGAGCAGCTTCTGGACGACGCGGTTGTCGGCGTCCTTGCCCTCCGAGTCCCACATCTGTTCATCGGCGCCCAGGGCGAAGATGTCCGACGCCTCCACGATCTCTCCCTCGCCCTTGATGACCCCGTCGATGGCGTACGACGGCGCGGTGGCGTTGTCGGGGTGCTGGGTGCTCATGCACTTGGGCGGGATGAAGGCCATCGGTTCCTGCTCTCTGCGCGCGCGTAGCGCGGGGTATTTCGACGCGTGCCATGATACCGGACTCGCGCGAGGGTGGTCCCGCGGGCTCCGCGCCCTTCGGGCGCTCGGCTAAGGGGGGCACACCCTGGGCGCTTCGCGCCGAACCCCCGTCTACGCGCCCTGCCGGGCGCTTAATGTGGGGCCTGCGGCCCCGGTCGCTGCGCTCGCACAGAGCAGCAGGCGCGTGGCCAGCACGGATACTTCCCGGCTTGTCTGCGGCTCGCTCGAAACAGAGTGCGAGCCATTTTGCTGGCAAAACAGTAATCAACAAAACTTGACCTCAGGCTTGCCGTGCGCGTACCGTGCGTGCTGCCCGCAGGGGAGCGGGCCTCGCGCGGGCTGCGCGCGGGTGTGGAGATAGTGAGGGAGCGCATGGCGCCTGTGTCTGAGAACGGGGCCGGGCACGGCCCGGTGGTCATCGCCGTGGCCAACCAGAAGGGGGGAGTGGCCAAGACCACCACCTCCGTGAACCTGGCCGCGTGCATCGCCGAGTTGGGTAAGCGCACGTTGCTGGTGGACATGGATCCCCAGGGCGGTTGCGCGGTGTGCCTGGGCATGGACACCACCACGCTGGAGCGCTCGGTCTACGACGCGCTGGTCAAACCCGGCGTGAGCATCGCCGATGTCATCATCCCCACCGAGTTCTCCTTCGACCTGGTGCCGGCCACCATCGACCTGGCGGGTGCGGAGATCGAGCTCAAGCAGGCCCTGGCCGCCGAGACGGTGCTCCAGCGCCGGCTCAAGCCCGTGCTGGACCGCTACGACTACATCGTCATCGACACGCCGCCCTCGCTGGGCATCCTGACGGTGAACTCGCTGACGGCGGCTGACCAGGTGCTCATCCCCATCTCCACCGAGTACATGTCGCTGCGCGGGCTGCGTATGCTGCTGGACACGCTGGAGTCGGTGCGCGAGGTGACCAACCCCAAGCTGGCGGTGCTGGGCATCCTGGCCACCCGCTACGACGCTCGCACCCTCAACGCACGCGAGGTGCGCCAGTACCTGGCGGAGTTCTGCGAGCGGGAGGGGCTGCGGCTGTTCGATGAGGTGATCAAGCAGTCGGTGCGCTTCGCCGAGGCGCCCGGCTACCACACCCCGCTGGCCCTCTGGCGCAGGGACCTGGACGGGGCGAAGCAGTACCACCGGTTGGCGCAGGAGGTGGTCAGTGGCTAAGGCCAAGCGGCCCGTGTTCGCATTCCCGGAGCTGGAGAGCCGCGGGAAGGGAGCCATACTGCGCTCGCCCGCCGAGGTGGAGGCGGAGGTGGCGGCGCTTGAGGCGGCCAGCCGGCCCCCCGAGGACGATGCCGCCGAGCGGGTGAAGGTGACCTACCGCTTCCGGCCCGACGCGGTGGAGGCGGTGGAGGACATCCGGCGCATCCTGCGCCGCCAGCACGGCGTGCGGAAGGTGAACCGGGAGGACATCGCCCAGGCGGCGGTGCTGGAGGCGCTGCGCGCCCTGGAGGCCGAGGGCCCCGACTCGTTCATCGCCCGCCGCTTCGCGGGGGGCTAGGGGCGCTTCGCCCGCCTGCGGCGGGGACAGGTGCCCTCACCCGCTGCACCTCTCTAGCCCGGACAGTCCCCGGCTTGTCGGCGTTCTTTGGGGCTGCGCCCCATTCCCGATGGTGAACTATGCGTGCTGGCCCCGCGCGGCTTCCACGCGTGAGCGCAGCGAGCGGGGCCGCAGGCCCCACGTTGAGCGCCCGGCAGGGCGCGTAGACGGGGTAGCCCCCGCAAGGGGCGCAGGGGAGTCCCCTGGAACGAGAGAGCGCAGCGAGCGGGGCTACTCGTACTCCGGGATGAACGGGGCCTTGGCGTCGTCGAACAGGAGCGAGGCGGGGAGCACCTTGGCCAGTTCCGCCTGGGTCCACGGGCCCTTGTTGCGCCAGTCCTTGAAGACGGTGCGCACCTCGCTGGGGTGGGTGTAGACGCCGAACTTGCCGGAGCCCGCGCGGAACACCATGCCGGTGACGTCCTTGGCCAGCTCCGAAGCGAGCCAGACGACGATGGGGGAGACGTGCTCGCCCCCCGGCCTATCGGTGGTGAGCTCATCCCCCGCCTTCTTGGTCCTGAGGCCTCCGTCGGCCAGCATCTGCGGGTGCTTGTAGTCGGTGAAGGCACGGGTCTGGCCCATGGGGGCGATGGCGTTGACGGTGATGCCCAGGGGAGCCAGCTCCCACGCCAGCGCCCAGGTGAGCGAGACGATGCCGCCCTTGGCCGCCCCGTAGATGGAACGCCCCTCCGGGTTGCGCCACTGGGAGGAGGCGGTGTTGATGATGCGCCCGGAGCCCTGCTCGCGCATCAGGGGGACGGCGTGCCGGACGGTGTTGAACGTCCCCTTCAGGTGCACGCCGATCACCGCGTCGAAGTCGTCCTCGGTCAGCTGGTGGAAGAGCCCCTCGCGGGCGATGCCGGCGTTGTTCACCAGGATGTCCAGTCGTCCGTAGGTGTCCACGGCGGTCTGCACCAGGTTGCGGGCCGAGTCGAATTCGGCCACCGACTCGTAGGAGACCACGGCCTCCCCGCCGTTCTCGCGGATCTCCGCCACCACCTTGTCGGCCGGGGCGATGGACCCGCCGCTGCCGTCGCGGGCGACTCCCGGGTCGTTGACCACCACCTTGGCCCCGTGCGCTGCCAGGGCGAGCGCGTGCCCGCGTCCGATGCCCCGGCCCGAGCCGGTGACGATGGCGACCTTGCCTGCCAGGTACTGCTTCGGCATCGCTGCTCCTTTAGGGGCGGGGTTCATCGTAGGTGGGGATGAAGGGGGCGCGGGCGGCCCCGCCGGGTATCAGCGAGCCGGGGATCTGCTCCTCCAGCTCCTCCACGGGCCACACGCCCTCCCTGCGCCAGTCGCGGTAGAGGGAGCGCGTCTCCGTGGGGTGGGCGTAGCGGCCGATCTTGCCGGAGCCCACCCGGAACACCACGCCGTTCACGTCCCTGGCCCGGTCGGAGGCCAGGTAGACCACCAGGGGCGAGACGAACTCCGGTCCGGCGCGGTTCTCACCCTGCTCACCGGGGTCCTTCTGGCGCTTGAGCCCGGCGGCGGCCACCATCTCGCGGTGTCCCGGGTCGTTGAAGGAGCGCGTCGCGCCCATGGGGGCGATGGCGTTGGCCGTGGCCCCGAAGGGGGCCAGCTCGAAGGCGAGCGCCCAGGTGAGGGAGACGATGGCGCCCTTGGCCGCCCCGTAGTTGGCACGGCCCTCCGGGTTGCGCCACTGGGAGGAGGCGGTGTTGATGATGCGTCCGGAGCGCTGCTCCCGGAACAGGGGAACGGCGTGGCGGGCGGTGGAGAACGTGCCCTTGAGGTGGACGTTGAGCACGTCGTCCCACTCCTCCTCGCTCATCTGGTGGATCAGCTTGTGGCGGAAGATGCCCGCGTTGTTCACCAGGATGTCGAGGCCGCCCGAAGTGGTCCAGCGCCGCCTGGACGATGCGCCCCGCGCCGGCGAAGTCGGCCACCGACTCGTAGGAGGCCGCCGCATCTCCGCCGTTCTCGCGGATCTGCGCCACCACCTCGTCGGCGGGGGCGCCGGTGCCGCCAGAGCCGTCGCGCTCCACGCCGATGTCGTTGACGATGACCCGAGCGCCCGCCTCGGCGAGGGCCAGGGCGTGGGCGCGGCCCAGGCCCCGGCCTCCGCCGGTGACGATGGCGACCCTGCCCTCCAGCACGCGTTCGGGCTGGTTCCGGTTGCTCATGAGGCCCCTCCAGGGTGGGGAAGTGGGGCGAGGATAGCCCTGCGGGAACCCTGCGCCAAGGGCGGGGAGCGGAAAGCAGCGATTCCCATCCGCGCTCTCGAGCCGCATCACGGTACTGTACGTGCTTTCACGCGCAAGTGAGTGCAGATAAGCAGATACCAGCAGCCCTGTTCACTCGGCGTTCGTGGGTAAGGTGCTGCACACCAGCACGCATAAGCGCAGAACAGCGCTTAGACCGGAGAGAAAATCAGGGCTTCGGGCAGAGATTCTGCCCCGTTGCTGGGGTTCGCGCTGGCCCGGCGGGCCTCAGACGGGGGGTTGGTAGCGGTTCACGATGGGCAATCGCCTATCGCGCCCGAAGTTGCGTCGGGTGATCTTCACCCCCGGCGGGGCCTGCCGGCGCTTGTACTCGGAGCGGTCCACCAGCCGCACGGCGCGCGCCACCGCCTCCGGGGGGTGCCCCGCAGCCAGCATCTCGTCCACGGTGTGGTCCTCCTCCACGTAGGCCTGGAGGATGGCGTCCAGCACCGGGTAGGGAGGCAGCGAGTCCTCGTCCTTCTGGTCGGGGCGCAGCTCGGCGGTGGGCGGACGGACGATGATGGCCTCGGGGATGACCTCGCGACCCCGGCTGGCGTTCAGGTGGCGGCACAGGTCGAACACCAGCGTCTTGGGCACGTCCTTGATGACGGCGAAGCCCCCCGCCATGTCGCCGTACAGGGTGGCGTAGCCCGTGGCCATCTCCGACTTGTTGCCGGTGGTGAGGACGATCCACCCCAGCTTGTTGGACAGCGCCATGAGCAGGTTGCCCCGGATGCGCGCCTGGATGTTCTCCTCGGTGGTGTCCGGGGAGCGTCCCTCGAACAGCGGGGCCAGGGCGGCCATGAACGCATCGTAGAGCGGGCGGATGGCGATGGTGTCCATCTGGATGCCCAGGGCCGCGGCCAGGGCCGCGGCGTCCGTGGCCGACTGGTCCGCCGTGTACATGGAGGGCATGAACACGGTGCGCACGGCACCGGGCCCCAGGGCATCGGCGGCGATGGCCGCCGTCAGCGCCGAGTCGATGCCGCCGGAGAGGCCGATGAGCGCGCCGGGGAAGCCGGACTTGCGCACGTAATCGCGCGTGCCCAGCACCAGCGCCTGGTAGACCTCCTCCAGCGGGTCGAGGGGTGTGGCGAGGGCAGAAGCCAGAGGTGTGCGCACGGGGGCGGGCTCCTCCGAGAGGGTGTGGTGGGCCGGGGCCCCCAGCGCCGCCAGCTGCGCCTCCACGTCGGGCCCGCCCAGGTGCAGCGGGCCGGTGGCGTCGGCGTCCACGTCGGCCAGCACCAGCGCCTCGGTGAACTGGGGCCCGCGCGCCGTGACCCTGCCCGCCGCGTCCAGCACCAGCGAGCCGCCGTCGAAGACCAGCTCGTCCTGCCCGCCCACCATGTTGGCGTAGGCGATGGCCACGCCGTGGTCCTGGGCGCGCTGGGCCAGCATCGCCTCGCGCTCGGCGCCCTTGCCCCGGTGGTAGGGCGAGGCGTTGATGTTGACGATGACCTCGGCACCGGCAGCGCGCGCCACGGTGGTGGGGCCGATGCCGGTCCAGATGTCCTCGCACACGTTCACGCCCACCTGCACTCCGCGCAACGTGTAGACGGGGAAGGTGTGGCCGGGCTCGAAGTAGCGTCGCTCGTCGAACACGCCGTAGTTGGGCAGCAGCGCCTTGTGATAGGTGTCGGCCACCCGCCCCCGGTGGCAGAGCGCGGCCCCGTTGTAGAGCCGCTCGCCCACCCGCTCCGGTACGCCCACCACCGCCACGCACTCACCCGCCTTCGCGCCGATGCGCTCGAGCTCGCGGGCCGCTGCGGCCAGGAACCCGCGCTTGAACAGCAGGTCCTCCGGCGGGTAGCCGGTGAGCGCGAGTTCCGGGAAGGCGACGATGTCCGCCCCCGCGGCCTCGGCCTCGGCCATCAGGGCGATGATGCGGTCGGCGTTCTCGCGCACCGCGCCCACGGTGGGGTTCATCTGAGCGAGGGCTATCCGCAGCGTGCGCATGACGGGCGTCCCGGTGGGGGTGGATGGGCGTCAGAGTATACGGACGCGCCCGCTCGCGCGCGAGGCGCGTCAGCGCCGAGGCGCGAGCCGGTCCGCGGAATCGAGCACGATGGTCACCGGGCCATCGTTCACCAGGTCAACGGCCATCATCGCCCCGAACCGGCCCGTCTCCACCCGCAGCCCGCTGGCGCGCAGGCGGGTCAGCACATCGTTGAACCGGGGCGCAGCTTCGGTGGGCGGGGCGGCTTCGGTGAAGGACGGGCGACGGCCCCTGCGCGTGGAGGCGTAGAGGGTGAACTGGCTGATGACCAAGAGTCCGGCATCCGCCTCCAGGGCCGAACGCTCCATGCTGCGCTCACCGTCCGGGAAGAGGCGCAGGTGCAGCACCTTCTCGCAGATGTAGGCGGCGTCAGCCTCGTCATCGTCCGTGCCCACGCCCACCAGCACTACCAGGCCGGGGCCGATGGCGCCCAGCGTCTCCCCGTCCACGCTCACGGCGGCCCGGCTCACTCGCTGGAGCACCGCACGCATGGGCTAGTCGGCCTTGGCGCTGGAGGAGGAGCCAGATGAGGAAGAGGAGGCGGACTTGGACTCGCTGGAGGAGCCGGAGGACGCGCTGCCAGAGGTGCCAGAGGAGGAACCGGACGACATCTCCTCAGACTTGGAGGAGGAGGAAGAGGAGGCGGGGCTGGTGGTCTTGCGTGCGTAGTCCGTGGTGTAGAAGCCGGAGCCCTTGTAGATGACACCCACCGCCTGGATCTGGCGATTGGCCGTGGCCGAGCACTGGGGGCACGGCTGCTGCGGCTCGGCGGAGAAGCTCTGGCGCAGCTCGAACTCGTGGCCGCAGGCGCCGCAGGCGTAGGCGTAGATGGGCATCGGCGCGCTCCTGGCTGATTAGCACTCTGACTGGCGGACTGCTAAACAGGGTACGGACGGGCTGGTGGGCCTGTCAACGCCGGTGTGCCCCAGAGGCTTGAAGCCCCGCGTGCGCGTGTGATACCGTTGACCTGTTGCGCCTCGAACGGGCGCATCCTTCTCAGGAGCAGCGAGGTTCTATGGCATACGTGACCATGCGCGAGGGCGAGGCGCCCGAGCAGATCGTCTCCCGGTTCCGGGCGGCGGTCACCCGCAACGGCATCCTCAAAGAGCACAAGGACCGCCGGTTCTTCCGCTCCAAGGGCGAGAAGGCCCGTCTGGCCGCCCGCCGCTCCGCCCGCCGCCGCCGCCGTTCTGGCGGGTAGGCCCGCGACCGCATAGCGAACCCGACAGCGCCCGGCCCCCGCCGGGCGCTGCTTTTTCCCGTGACAAACCCTAGTTGCTCAACTGGGCGCGCACCGGCACACTCCGCGCTGCCTTCCGTCACGGGCTGTGTGCTACGATACCCAACGTTAGTGGCGGTAGAGAGACGAGGCCAAACGTGTCTGACAAGCAGGAAGCACTCGAGCTGGCTCTCGGTCAGATTGAACGCCAATTCGGCCGTGGCTCCATCATGCGTCTGGGCGAGGCGTCCGGACGTGCCACGGTGGAGTCCATCTCCACCGGTTCCCTCACCCTGGATCTGGCGTTGGGCGTCGGGGGCATCCCCCGGGGCCGCGTCACCGAGATCTTCGGCGCGGAATCGGCTGGTAAGTCCACCCTGTGCCACCACATCGTCGCCGAGGCCCAGCGCCAGGGCGGCGTGGCGGCCTACATCGACGCGGAGCACGCCCTCGACCCCTCCTACGCCGCCCGGTGCGGCGTGAACCTGGAGTCGCTCCTGGTCTCCCAGCCCGACTCGGCTGAGCAGGCGCTGGAGATCGTGGAGTACCTGGTGCGTTCCGGCGCGGTGGACGTGGTGGTGGTGGACTCGGTGGCGGCTCTGGCTCCCAAGGCGGAGCTGGAGGGCGACATGGACGACATGCAGGTCGGCCTGCAGGCGCGGATCATGTCCAAGGCGCTGCGCAAGCTTACCGGTGCGGCGAACCATTCGCGCACGGCGGTGGTGTTCGTGAACCAGCTGCGGGAGAAGGTGGGCGTGTTCTTCGGGAGCCCCGAGGTCACGCCGGGCGGACGGGCGCTCAAGTTCTACAGCTCGGTCCGCATCGACCTGCGCCGCATCGAGTCGCTCAAGCAGCAGTCGGAGGTGGTGGGCTCGCGGGTTCGGGCGAAGATTGTGAAGAACAAGGTGGCGGCGCCGTTCCGCCAGGCCGAGTTCGACATCATGTTCGCCCGGGGCATCTCCAAGGCCGGTGAGCTCATCGACCTGGGCGTCACCGCGGGGTTGATCCGCAAGTCCGGCGCCAACTACTCCTGGGGCGAGACACGCTTGGGACAGGGACGGGAGAACGCCAAGGAGTTCCTCCAGTCCAACGCCGAGGTCGCCGGTGCCATCGAGGGGGAGCTGCGCGCACAGCACGCGTCTGCCCCGGCTGGCGTGGCCGATGACCTGGCGGCCGAGTCCGAGCCGGAGCCCGTGGGCTCCGGGGTGGACTAGCCTCCCTCTCTCCGCCGCTACCGCACGAGGAGGCGGTGGTGGCACGACGCAGCGACGGAACGTTTCTCAACGGGCGCACCGCGGCCACCGGCCCGGTGCGCCGATTGGCGTTCCCGGCGCACCGCACCCTCGTGCGCGCGTGAGGCAGTGAAGGCCCTGGCTGTCTGGCCCCAGGAGCGGAGGCGCACGTGCAGCCCGGGCGGAAAGGAACCAACATGGAAGCAGTGATCGGAGCAGTAGCGGCCCTGGTGGGCCTTGCGATAGGCGCGGGAGCCGCGCTGTACATGAAGGCAGCGGCGCAGCGCCGCGAGGTGGGTGAGGCCCGCTCTGAGGCCGCCCGGCTGGTCGGTGAGGCCGAGGAGTCCAAGCGCCGGTTGCTGGTGGAGGCGAAGGAGGAGGCGCTGCGGACCAAGAACGAGATCGAGGGTGAGCTGCGCGAGCGCCGCCGCGAGGTGCAGCGCGCTGAGGACCGCCTCACCACCCGTGAGGAATCGCTGGACAAGCGCCAAGGCACGGTGGAGACGCGCGAGCAGCGGGTGAACGATCGCGAGCGCGAGGTGGAGGACGAGCGCGGGCAGGTCGAGGAGCTCAAGCTCGAGCAGACGCGCAAGCTCGAGTCCATCGCCGGGCTCACGGCGGCCGAGGCGCGTGATCAGATCATGCAGACCGCCGAGGGCGAGATGGAGCATGAGCTGGCCAAGCGCTACTACACCCTGGAGCAGCAGATGCTCTCCGAGGCCGACGAGAAGGCCAAGAAGGTGATCTCCCTGGCGATCCAGCGCCTCGCCTCCGAGGTGACGGCGGATCAGACCACCTCCCTGGTGCCGCTGCCCAACGATGAGATGAAGGGGCGCCTGATCGGCCGTGAGGGGCGCAACATCCGCGCCATCGAGGCGGCCACAGGTGTGGACCTGATCATCGACGACACGCCGGAGGCGGTGACCATCTCCTGCTTCGACCCGATCCGCCGCGAGGTGGCGCGCATCGCGCTCACCAACCTGGTGCGCGACGGGCGCATCCACCCCGCCCGCATCGAGGAGGCGGTGACCCGAGCGCAGGAGGAGGTCGATGAGACCATCAAGCGCGCGGGTGAGCAGGCGGTGCTGGACGCAGGCGTGCGCGGTCTGCACCCGGAGCTGATCAAGCTGCTGGGGCGGCTGAACTACCGCTACTCCTACGGGGAGAACGTGCTCCAGCACGCGGTGGAGGTCTCGCGTCTGGCGGGGATGCTGGCGGGCGAGATCAAGGCCGACATCCAGGTGGCCAAGGCCGGCGGCCTGCTGCACGACATCGGCAAGGCCCTCACCCACGAGGTGGAGGGCTCGCACATCGAGCTGGGTGAGGAGGTGGCCAAGCGCTACAACCTCTCCGCGGCGGTGCAGGCGGCGGTGAACGAGCACCACGACGACCACCGCTCCAGCCCGGAGGCGTTCCTGGTGGCCGCGGCCGATGCCATCTCCGCCGCCCGCCCCGGCTCGCGCCGGGACACGGTGGAGCTCTACCTCAAGCGCCTGGAGGCGCTGGAGGACGTGGCCAACTCCTTCCCCGGCGTGCAGCGCTCCTTCGCGATCCAGGCGGGCCGCGAGGTGCGCATCATGGTCTCGCCGGAGGAGATCGACGACGTGGAGGCGGCCAGCCTCGCCCGCAAGGTGGTGAAGAAGATCGAGGAGAACCTGGTCTACCCCGGCGAGATTCGGGTGACGGTGGTGCGCGAGACGCGGGCCACCGAGGTTGCCCACTAATCTCCTGACGCAGCGCCGGGGCGGGCCCGGCCCGCCCCGGCGCGAGGAGCCCCCATGCGTGTGCTGATGATCGGCGATGTGATGGGCAAGCCGGGCCGTCGGGCCATGAAGGCCGTGCTGCCGGGCCTGCGCCGTGAACTGGGCCTGGACTTCGTGGTGGTCAACGGCGAGAACTCAGCAGCCGGGTTCGGCCTCACGCCCGATGTCGCCGATGAGCTGTTCGGGGCGGGCGCCACGGTGATCACCGGTGGGAACCACACCTTCGATAAGAAGGAGGTGCTCTCCCTGCTGGACGGGGAGCTGCCCATCCTGCGTCCGGCCAACTACCCCGCGGGCACCCCCGGTCGGGGCGTGGTGCGGGTGGGGCCACTGGCGGTGCTGAACCTGCAGGGCCGCGTGTTCATGCCCGACGGGCTCGACTCCCCCTTCATGGTGGCCGACCGCATCCTGGAGCAGCTGGAGGACGACCCGCCCAAGGCCATCCTGGTGGACTGCCACACGGAGGCCACCTCCGAGCAGGGGGCGCTGGGTTGGTACCTGGACGGGCGCGTGTCCGCCGTGGTGGGCACGCACACCCACGTGGCGACCGCGGACGCCAAGGTGCTGCCGGGCGGCACTGCCTTCGTGACGGACCTGGGGATGACGGGGCCGGTGAATTCCATCATCGGTTCGCGGGTGGAGGACGTGATGGCCCGGTTCCTCACGGCCATGCCCCACCGGCTCAACGTTGCTGAGGGGGGCCCCCTCCAGTTCAACGCCGTGTGCATCGACATCGACGATGCCACCGGGCACGCCACGGCCATCAGCCGGGTGGATCGGGTGCTGGAGGCGTAGCGTGTCCCTGGGCGCAGCGGACCTGCACATGCACACCACCTGCTCCGATGGGCGCCGCACGCCCACCGAGCTGGTGCGCCTGCTGGCCGAGCGTGGCGTTGGCGTCGCCGCCATCTCCGACCACGACTCCACCGAGGGGCTGGACGAGGCGATGGCCGAGGCCGCGCGCCATCCGGGCCTGCGCCTGATACCGGCCATCGAGATATCGGCGGACCACCCCGACGACCCCGAGTCTGAGGTCCACATCCTGGGCTACTTCCTGCGCTACCACGACGGGCCCTTCCAAGAGCGCCTCGCGCGCTTCCGCGCCGAGCGCGAGACCCGCGCCCAGCGCATGGTGGAGCGCCTCGCCGGGCTGGGCTACCCGGTGGCCTGGGAGCGGGTGGCGGCCATCGCGGGGGATGCGGCCATCGGCCGTCCGCACATCGCCCGGGCGCTGGTGGAGGCGGGGTACATCGCCACCGTCAAGGACGCCTTCGCGGGCCTCCTGGACGACGGCGGCGAGGCGTACGTCGCCCGCCCGCACCTGTCCACCGCCGAGGCGGTGGCGCTGATATGCTCCGTGGGAGGCGCCGCGGTGCTGGCCCACCCCCTGTTCGACAAGGACTGGGAGAACCTGGTGCCCCGCCTGCGGGGCATGGGCATGGTGGGCATGGAGGTGCACTACGGCGAGTTCGGCGCCGAGGAGCGCCTGCGCCTCGCGCGGTTGGCCGAGGCCCACGGCCTGCTGGCCACGGGCGGGTCCGATTACCACGGCTTCGGGCACCAGGGAGAGGCGCTGCCGGGCGATGCCGGGCCCTCCCTGGCCACGGTGGACGCGCTGGAGCGGCTGGCGGGGGGTGGGGCGTGAGCGCCCCGGCCCTGGCGGTGGTGGTCTTCGCCTACCTGCTGGGCTCGGTGCCCTCCGCCTACCTGGTGGGCCGGTGGGTGAAGGGCATCGACCTGCGCACCGTGGGCTCCGGCACCCTGGGCTCCTCCAACGTCTACTACCACGTGGGCAAGTTCTGGCTCTTCGTGGTGGGCATCTTCGATATGTTCGGCAAGGGTGCGGGCTCCGTGTTGGTGGCCCGCGCCTTCGACCAGCCCCTGGCCGTGCAGGCCGCCGCGGGGCTCCTGGCGGTGGTGGGGCACAACTGGGGCGTGTTCCTGCGCTTCCAGGGCGGCCGGGGCGTCGCCCCCACCGTGGGGGTGCTGCTGGTGCTCGCCCGCCCGGAGCTGGTGCTGTTCATCATCACTGGCACCGCAGGCTGGCGGCTCACGGGCTCCTCCGCCGTGTGGGTGCTGGCGGGGTTCGTCATGATGCCCCTGGCTGCCCTGGCCCTGGGCCAGCCCACCGCCGAGGCGGGGTTGCTGGCGGGCATCCTGGCCGTCACCGTCCTGAAGCGGCTCACTGCCAACTCCCTGCGCGGCACCGGCGTGCCGCTCCACGTGCTGCTGTTCAACCGGCTGGTGTTCGACCGCGACATCGCGGACCACGACGCCTGGGTGCGCCGGGGGAGCGCCGGTGAGGCACCGCGTGGCTGAGCAGGCCCGCTGCCACTGGCACCCGGACCGGGAGACGGGCCTGCGGTGCGGCAACTGTGGGAAGCCCGTCTGCTTCGCCTGCGCCCGTCAGCACCCGGTGGGCATCCGCTGCAAGGAGTGCGCCCGCCCGGAACGCCTGCCTACCTACCGAGTGAGCCGCGGCTACCTGGCACGGGGCATCGCGGCGGCGGTGGGCATGGGCATCGCGGGGGCCATCGGTTTGCGGGTCATCGCCATGGTGCTCCCCTTCGCCGGGTTCTTCTTCTTCCTCATCATGGCCGGGCTCGGCTACCTGATGGGGGAGGGGGTGGCCGTTGCGGTGAACCGGCGGCGCGGGCGCCCCTACCAGCTCATGGCGCTGGGTGCCGTGGTCATCGCCATGGCCACCGAACTCATCTTCGCCGTGGCGAACCTGTCCACCGGCTCGCTCTTCACCCTCATGGGCTTCGGCATGGCCGCGCTGGTGGCCTGGAGCCGCCTGCAGCCCTAGCGGGCTGCCCCGCTCGCTGCGCTCACTTGTCCAAGGGGGACATCCCCTGGGCGCTGCGCGCCGAACCGGTTCCCCGCTCGCGTTGCTCGCTCGTTCCAGGGGACTCCCCTGCGCGCCTGCGGTGCTACCCCGTCTACGCGCCCTGCCGGGCGCTCCCCGCTCCCTTCGGTCGCTCGACGAAGGGGGACACCTCCTGGGCGTCCTCTGGACGCCGAACCCCCGGCGGGGAGAGGGCACCTCTCCCACCGGACCCCTCTAGCTCGGACCGTCCCCGGCTGCGGTCTGCCTGGGGCTCTGCCCCATCACACGACAGCCTGCTTGGGAAGCAGCGCCGGGCTTTCCTGCACCCCGTGCTCGCGGTACAATGGTCGTGTTGCGGGCGTGACGCAGTGGTAGCGTTCCTGCTTCCCAAGCAGGCTGTCGTGGGTTCGAATCCCATCGCCCGCTCCACCCTTTCCCTCAGGCCAGACGCATGACTAACACCCCGGCCCCGGCAGTGGAACTCCACCCGGTGGACGAGGACTCCCCCTCCTACCGGTTCCTGGGCTTCATCCCCGCCTTCCGCAAGGCCGGGTACGACGAGGTGGGCATGGCGGGCAAGCGCCGCCACGTCATGCGGCTGGCGCTCTGAGCGCCCTTGACGGCCCTGCGCGCCGCCCGGACCATCTCGGGCCTATGATCACCCCTGACACAGCGATGAACGCACCCTTCCGGGCAGGGTTCGTGGCCCTGGTGGGCCGGGCCAACGTGGGCAAGTCCACCCTGCTCAACGCGCTGGTGGGCCAGCACCTGGCCATCGTGAGCCCCAAGCCGCACACCACCCGCCACAAGCTGCTGGGCGTGCTCAACGGCCCCGACTTCCAGGCGGGGCTGCTGGACACCCCCGGCTACCTGCGCGGGCAGCGTGACCAGATGGACGCGCTGATGCGCGGCGCGCTGGCTGAGGCGCTGGCCGAGGCGAATCTGGCGGTGCTGGTGGCCGAGCCGCGTGCACCGGGCGACGTGGAGCGGGAGATGATGGCCCGCATCGCGGAGGCGGGCATCCCGGCCCTATGCGTGCTGAACAAGACGGACACGGTGAGGCGCCCGGTGCTGCTTCCGGTGATGGCGGCGTATGCCGATGCGCACCCGTGGGCCGAGATCATCCCCGTCTCCGCCGCCACCGAGGACGGCATCGAGCGGCTGCGTGACCTGCTGGCAGCCCACCTGCCGGAGCGCGAGGGCCCCCTCTTCCCCCCCGACACGCTCACCGACCGCCCCGTGCGCTTCCTGTGCGCCGAGCTGGTGCGCGAGCAGGTGTTCGAGCGCTTCGGCCACGAGGTGCCCTACGAGGTGGCGGTGGAGGTGGACACCTACGAGGAGCGCGAGGGCATGGAACCCGACCTGGTGGAGGCGACCATCACTGTCGACCGGCCCTCCCAGAAGGCGATGCTCATCGGCGCCAGGGGGGAGGCGCTCAAGGAGATCGGCACCGCCGCCCGTGTGGGCATCGAAGAGCTGGTGGGGCGGCCCGTCTACCTGCGGCTGTGGGTGAAGGTCACCCCCAAGTGGCGGCGCAAGGCAGGGTTCGTCCAGCGGCTGCGCTGAGGGGGATAGATGCCTGAGCTCCCTCTGCTGGCCGTGGCCGCAGTCACCGTGCTCCTCTCCGGCTTCGTGCAGGGGATGGCGGGCTTCGGCTACGTCATCATCGCCGCCCCGGTGCTCACCATCTTCATCGCCCCCGCCGTGGCCGTGCCGGTGCTGGTGTGCCTGGGCTTCCTGGTGAACCTGGCGCTCATGGCCCACGCCTATCGCGCGCTCCAGTTGCGCCGCATCTGGCTGCTGGCGCTGATGGCGGGGGTGGGGGTGCCCGTGGGCACGGCGCTGCTGGTGGTGCTGGACGAGCAGGCGCTGCGCATCGCCATCGGCGTGCTGGTCACCCTCACCGCCCTGGCGCTGCTGGCGGGACTGCGGCGGCCGGTGAGCGGGGAGCGGGCGGCCTCCGTGCCCGTGGGCCTGGGCTCCGGAGTGCTGCTGGGGGCCACGGGCATGGGGGGCCTTCTGGTGGTGCTCTTCTACGCCAACCAGGGCCTGCCGCCGCGGACGTTCCGGGCCAACACCATCTTCTTCCTGGAGTTCATGAACCTGGTGGCGCTGCCCTCGTTCCTGCTGGGCGGCGTGCTCACCGCTGACGTGGGCCGCCTGGTGGGCGCGCTGGTGGTGCCGAGCGTGGTGGGCATGGCCGCCGGTGCGTGGGCCGCTCACCGGGTGCCCGCCGCCCTCTTCCACCGCACGGCGCTGGTGGTGGTGCTCTTCGCGGGTATCGCCGCCGTGGGCGCGGGGTTCGGGCTGTGGTGAGATGGGCACGGCGGGCCGCCTGGGGGCCCGTGCTCGCGCCGTGGGTGTTCACGGCGCTCGCGGCGGTGGCCAGCGTGCTCACTCCGGACTACGCGCCGGTGCGTGATGCCGTGAGCCTG
The DNA here is from genome assembly GCA_038147155.1 of Candidatus Australimonas brisbanensis. Classification (GTDB taxonomy): domain Bacteria; phylum Chloroflexota; class Dehalococcoidia; order Lucifugimonadales; family Australimonadaceae; genus Australimonas; species Australimonas brisbanensis. Next base: position 69,654 of record JAYQTA010000007.1, on the reverse strand, counting down.
CTGGCGGGGCCTGGCGCGCCGTACCCGTGGCTGCTGAACGGGGGCATCATCGCCTACGCCGTCCTGGTGCAGGGGCTGGGCCCCGGCCTCCACCGGGCTGCCGGTGGCGGGCGCTGGGGCGTCGCGCTGTGGGCGCTGGTGGTCTACTACGGGCTGGGCGGGCTGGGCGCGGGTATCTGGCAGGACGCCTACACCAGCCCGGCGTGGTGGCTCATGGACCAGAATGCACTGCACGACAACGCCGCCCGCATCGCCTTCGGTGCGGTGTTCGGCCTGTGCGCCCTGGCCCCGTTGGGTTTGCGCCAACGGCCCGGGTGGGTGGGGTGGGTGCGCTTCTCCTGGGCCATGGCCGTGCTGAGCGCGCTGGCGGCGGTGCCCTTCGAGATGCGTATCTGGCCCTCTGTCCACGGGCTCATCGAGCTGGGGTTCTTCGCCACCACCATGGCCTGGGTGTTCGTCACGGGGTTGCGGCTGCGCCGGGGGTGAGCGCACCGGCGCGCTGATGGGTGCTGGGCCTCTGCTGGCACGCGCTCAAGTGCGCTGATGCGGTGAACGAGAGAGGGGCGGGCAAAAGGCCCCCCCTCGGTGCATCTCGTGCGGATGGGGCTAGCGGACGGGGATGCGCCCGCCGGGGCCGAAGCCCTCGACCTCCTCGCCCGTGCCGTCCCAGGCGGCGATGGCGTCCACCTCGGCCCGCTCCTCGGGCGTCATTACCCAGCGGGCGGCGGCGGCGTTTGAGGCCACCTGCTCGGCGCTCATGGCACCGGCGATCACCGAGGAGACGGCCGGGTGCGCCAGCAGCCAGGCGAAGGCCAGGTCCAGCACGGTGTAGCCGCGCTCCTTGGCGAAGACGGTGAGCCCGTCCAGCACCGCCTCGGCCCGCTCGTTGCCCTGGAGCTGGCCCACCATGCGCCGTGCGCCGGAGGGCACCTCAGAGGCGCCCTTGTACTTGCCCGTGAGCCATCCCCCGGCCAGGGGGAAGTAGGGCAGGAAGCCCACGTTGGTCTCCGTGCAGAAGGGCAGCAGCTCCAGCTCTGCCTGGCGGCGCAGCACGTTGTAGTAGCCCTGGCTCGAGACCATGCGCGCCCAGCCATTCTGCGCGGCGACGTGGTCGGCCTGGGCGTGGCGCCAGGAGGGGTAGTTGCACTCGCCGATGAAGCGCACCTTGCCCTGCTCCACCAGCCGGTTCAGCGGCTCCAGGATCTGCTCCTGGGTGGCCTCAGGGTGGGAGAAGTGGAGCTGGTAGAGGTCGATGCGGTCGGTCTGGAGCTTGCGGAGCGATTCGTCCACCGAGGTGTTCACCCGGTCGGCGATGGACTGGCCGTTCAGGTCACGCAGGTTGTACTTGGAGGCGATGATGGCCTTATCGCGCTTGCCCTTGAGCGCCGCGCCGATGTGCTCCTCAGAGTGGCCGCCCCCGTAGTTGTTGGAGGTGTCGATGAGGTTGATGCCGTTGTCCAGGCAGGCGTCGATGACGCGCTTGGAGGCAGCGGGGTCGGTGATGCGGGCTGGGTTGCCGAAGTTGTTGGTGCCCAGGCCGATGACGGAGACCTTCAGGTCGGAGGTCCCCAGCGTGCGGTACTCCATGACTGCTCCTCGCGCGCGACGCGCGCCGTTTGGTGGGGTGTTTGGCCAGGCCATGATAGCCGCACCGGCAACCCAGCGGGTATGCTGCCGCAACCTCGCGGGTCTGCTCTGGCAGCGGCCACGCTGCCATGAGCGAACGCAGTGAGCGGGGCCGCAGGCCCCACGTTGAGCACCCGGCAGGGCGCGTAGACGGGGGTTCGGCGTCCGGAGGACGCCCAGGGGGTGTCCCCCTTGAACGAGCGAGCACAGCGAGCGGGGAGAGCAAGCATGCGCGTAACCTACATCGGACTGGGCATGATGGGCCGCCCCATGGCCCAGAATCTGCTCAAGGCCGGGTTCGACCTGACCGTGGTGAACCGTTCGCAGGCCAAGGTGGCCGAGATGGCCGCCCAGGGGGCGCACGCGGGCACCACGCCCGCCGCCGCATCGGCGGGGGCCGACGTGGTGTGCCTGTGCCTGCTGGCCGACGAGATCGTGGAGACGGTGCTCACCGGCGCCGACGGCGTGCTCGCCACGGCCCGGCCCGGCACCGTGGTGCTGGACCACTCCACCGTCCACCCGCAGTTCGCTGCGCGCATGGCCGAGGCGTGCGCCGCCAGGGGCGTCACCTACCTCGACGCGCCGGTCTCGGGTACGGGCCAGGTGGCGTGGGACGCCCAGCTCACCGTGATGGCGGGCGGCGATGGCGCGGCGCTGGAGCGGGTGCGCCCGGTGCTGGAGGCCGTGGCGTCCAACATCCGGCACATGGGGCCCGTGGGCACGGGCAACATGGCCAAGCTCATCAACAACATGGTCAAGGACGTGAACCAGCTGGCCGTCATGGAGGCGCTGGCGCTGGGTGCGGGGCTGGGCATGGACATGGACGCCCTCTTGGCCGTGATGCGCACCGCCTCGGCGGCATCCCGTCAGCTGGAGCGCGTGGGGCCGAAGATACTGGACGGCTCCTTCACCCAGACCACCTACATCAACACCAACATCAAGGACATGGCGCTCATGGAGTGGCTCGCTGAGCGGGCGGGGGTGCGCCTGCCCCTGCGCGAGACGGCCGCCGCCTACTGGGAGCGGGCCGTGGCCGCAGGGCTGGGCGAGGCCGACCCCTCCCGCGTCATCACGCTGCTGGAGGCCGAGACCGGCGCGCCAGCACGGAGCAGCACGGGCAAGGGGTGAGTCAGTAAGCGCCAGCGCGAAGCAGCGCTGACGCACCAACGGGCCCTGCGTCTGCTTTCACGTGTGAGCGCAGCGAGCGGGGCCGTAGGCCCCACGTTGAGCGCCCGGCAGGGCGCGTAGACGGGGTAGCCCCCGCAGGGGGCGCAGGGGAGTCCCCTGTAACGAGGCTGCCGCAGGCAGCCGGGAAGAGAGCGCGCATGAAAGTTACCTACATTGGTCTGGGCAAGATGGGCCGCCCCATGGCCCAGAACCTGCTGCGCAAGGACTTCGACCTGACGGTGGTGAACCGTTCGCAGGCCAAGGTGGCCGAGATGGCCGCCCAGGGCGCCCACGCGGGCACCACGCCGGCCGAGGCCTCCCGTGGCGCTGAGGTGGTGTGCCTGTGCCTGGCGGGCGAGGACACGGTGCGTTCCGTGCTCACCGGCCCCGATGGCGTGCTGGCCGGGGCGGCGGCGGGAACGTTGGTGCTGGACCACTCCACCATCTCGCCCGAGACGGCGCGGGAGATGGAGGCTGCGTGCGCCGCCCGGGGGGTCACCTATCTGGACGCGCCCGTCTCCGGCACCGGGCGCATCGTGGAGCGCGGGGAGCTCACCCTCATGGTGGGCGGCGCGCTGGAGGGGTTCGAGCGGGCGCAGCCGGTGCTGCGCGCCGTGGGCACCTCGATCCACCACATGGGGCCTGTGGGCTCCGGCAACCTGACGAAGTTGCTGAACAACCTGTCCAAGGACATCGCCATCGCCGCGGTGATGGAGGTGCTGGTGGTGGGCGCCAAGGCGGGGGTGGACCTGGACGCCCTGTTCGCTGTGATCCGTGGCGCATCGGGTGGGTCAGCCCAGTGGGAGCGGGTGGGCCCGGCGCTGCTGGCGCGCGACTTCGAGGCGACGGCCACCATCGGCAACCTGGTGCACACCCAGCAGGTCATCGCGGACCTGGCGTCGGCCAACGGCGTGCCGGTGCCGGTGTTCGAGGCGGCGCGCGGGCTGTGGCTCAGGGCGCTGGAGATGGGCCTGGGCGATGCCTCCACCAACGAGGCGGTCCGGGTGCTGGAGCGCGATGCCGGGGTGCAGGTGCGCGGGCGCGCCGCCCAGGGCTAGCGTCGACGCGGGCGAAAGGAAGGGCCGCCGGGTTTCCCCGGCGGCCCTTGTTTGCGCTCGGACTGGTGTTGGTGGCCCAGCCGGTAGCAGATCTACCGCAGGACTACCAGCGGCGCGGGGCGCGCTCCTCGCGGGGGCGGGCCTCGTTGACGGTCAGCGGGCGGCCGTTGACGGCGGCGCCGTTCAGGGCGCGGATGGCCGTCTCGGCCTGGTTGGAGTCGGGCATCTCGACGAAGCCGAAGCCCCGCGAGCGACCGGTCTCACGGTCGGTGATGACGGAGGCAGAGGCGACCTCACCGTACGGCTCAAAGGTGCCAGCCAGCTCATCGTTGGTCATGGAGTAAGGCAGGTTTCCGACGAAAATCTTCACTACGGCGCTCCTTGCGCGGAATTCCCCATCATCGTCTCTGCAAGCGCCGTAGGCCTCGGAACCACCAACAGACCGTCGGGACACTGAACGTCGTTGCTGCGATGAAGGCCTGTTCATCATACCACGTTCGGGCCAGAGTCAACCCCCCGGCCCGTCACGGCCCTACACGACGATATTCGTTATCGCGCTGTTCACCGTTGACAACTGCTTCTTGAGCCCCGGTGTACGCTTGCTCCGTGGAAACGGAGCACCTGCACCCCATCGTCCGTGCCTGGTTCACCCGCCGGTTCGGCGCGCCCACCGAGGCGCAGGCTCAGGGCTGGCCCGCCATCGCGCAGGGCCGCCACACGCTCATCGCCGCGCCCACCGGCTCCGGCAAGACGCTGGCGGCGTTCCTCACCGCCATCGACGCCCTGGTGCGCCAGGCGCTGGACGGCGGGCTGCCGGAGACGACCCAGGTGGTGTACGTCTCCCCCCTCAAGGCCCTGGCCAACGACATCCAGGCCAACCTGCTGGACCCGCTGGAGGGCATCCGGGCCGAGGCCGAGGCCCAGGGCACGCCATTGCCTGAGATACGGGTCGCGGTCCGCACGGGGGATACGCCAGCCAGTGAGCGCGCCAAGCACGTGCGCAACGCTCCGCACATCCTCATCACCACGCCGGAGTCGCTCTACATCCTGCTGACGGCGGAGCGCTCGCGCCGCTCCCTGGTGGGGGTGCGGACGCTGATATTGGACGAGCTGCACGCCCTGGCGCCCAACAAGCGCGGGGCGCACCTGGCCCTCTCGGTGGAGCGCCTGTGCGCCCTGGCTGAGGGGCCCGTCACCCGCATCGGCCTCTCGGCCACCCAGAAGCCCATCGAGGCCGTCGCTGCATTCCTGACGGGGGTGGGAGGTGGGCAGGCGGACCCGGACGGAGCGTTCCGTGGGCAGTCGAACGCTCCGCCCGCGGAGCGGGCGGCCATCGTGGACACGGGGCACTGGCGCACCATGGACATCGGGGTGGAGTTGCCGGAGGGGTTCGAGCTGGGGCCCATCGCCTCCCATGAGCTGTGGGCCCAGGTGCTGGACCAGGTGGCCTCCCACATCCAGGCGCACAGGACTAGCCTGGTGTTCGTGAACACCCGCCGGTTGGTGGAGCGAGTGGCGCACCTGCTTTCGGAGCGTCTGGGCGAGGAGAACGTCGTCGCCCACCACGGCTCCCTCTCCAAGGAGCGCCGGTTCGAGGCCGAGCAGCGCCTCAAGGCCGGGACGGTGCAGGTGTGCGTGGCCACTGCCTCGCTGGAGCTGGGGATAGACGTGGGCGACGTGGAGCTGGTGTGTCAGTTGGGATCACCCCGCAACATCGGCGTGGCTCTCCAGCGGGTGGGGCGCTCCGGCCACTGGCTGGGCGGGACGCCCACGGGGCGCTTCTTCCCCCTCACCCGTGATGAGCTGGTGGAGACGGTAGCGCTGGTGCGGGCCATGAACGCGGGCATGCTGGACGCACTGACGGTTCCGCCGTGGCCGCTGGACGTGCTGGCACAGCAGATCGTCGCCGCGTGCGCCGTGGAGGAGTGGGACGAGGACGCCCTCTTCGCCCTGGTGCGTCGCGCTTACCCATATCGCGACCTGGAGCGCGAGCGGTTCGACGAGACCGTCGCCATGCTCTCTGACGGTATCGCCGGGCGCTGGGGGCGCTCCTCCGCCTACCTGCACCGCGACGGCGTGCACCGGCGCGTGCGCGCGCGCCGAGGTGCGCGCCTGGCCGCCGTCACCTCCGGCGGGGCCATCCCCGACACCGCCGACTACATGGTGGTGGCCGAGCCCGAGGGCACGATGGTGGGGACGGTGAACGAGGACTTCGCCATCGAGTCCAACGCGGGCGACGTGTTCCTGCTGGGCAACACCCCCTGGCGCATCCGCCGCCTGGAGGCGGGCGTGGTGCGGGTGGACGCAGCGCAGGGCCAATCGCCCACCATCCCGTTCTGGCTGGGCGAGGCGCCGGGCCGCACCCCGGAGTTGAGCGCCGAGGTCTCGGCGGTGCGCGCGGGTGTGGCCGAGCGCCTGCCGATGCACCAGCAGGCGGCGGACTGGCTCACGGGGCCGGGCGTGGGGGCCGATGCCGCCGAGCAGGTGGTCTCCTACATCGAGGAGGGCGTGCGGGTGCTGGGCGTGGTGCCCACCGCCGAGCGGCTGGTGGCTGAGCGCTTCTTCGATGAGGGCGGCGGGATGCAGCTGGTGATCCACTCGCCCTACGGTGCGCGGATCAACCGCGCGTGGGGCCTGGCGCTGCGCAAGCGTTTCTGCGTGGGCTTCAACTTCGAGCTCCAGGCCGCCGCCACCGACGACGGCATCAACATCGCCCTGGGGCCCATGCACTCCTTCGCCGTGGAGGAGGTGTTCCGTTATGTCAAGTCGCCCACGGCGGAGGCGACGCTCCTGCAGGCGGTGCTCCAATCGCCGCTGTTTCCCCTGCGCTGGCGCTGGACGGCCTCCCGCTCCCTGGCGCTGCTGCGGCATGCCGGAGGGAAGAAGGTGCCCGCGCCGATCCAGCGCATGCGCTCCGACGACCTGCTGGCCGCCGTGTTCCCGGACGCGGCCGCGTGCCAGGACAACATGCCGGCGGGGGTGAACATCACCCCGCCGGACCACCCGCTGGTGTTCGAGACGGTGCGCGATTGCCTCACCGAGGCCCTGGATACCGAGGGGATGCTGGGGCTGCTGCGGCGCATCGAGACCCGGCAGGTGGAGGTGCTGGGCGTCGATACGGTGCAGCCCTCCGCCTTCTCCCACCAGCTGCTCAACGCCATGCCCTACGCCTTCCTGGATGATGCGCCTCTTGAGGAGCGCCGGGCCCGCGCGGTGACGCTGCGCCGGGCGCTGCCGGAGGACGCGCGTGAGCTGGGCGCGCTGGACGCGTCGGCCATCGCGGCAGAGACGGCCAACGCCTGGCCGCCTGCGCGCGATGCCCACGAGCTGCACGACGCGTTGCTCACGCTGGGGGTGCTGGGGCCCGCCGAGGCGGCCATCCACGAACAAAACCCAGAATACTGGCAAGACTGGTTCACAGAACTCCAGCAGGCTGGTCGCGCCTACGCACTGGAGCGTGAGGGGCGCACCCTCTGGTACGCCGCCGAGCGCGCGGCGCTGGTGGGGGTGGCCTACGGCCTCCCCTCCTTCCTGCCTCCCGGCGCGAGCCCCTTCACCGGCGAGCCGGAGGAGGCGGTGACCGAGTTGGTGCGGGGGCGCTCCGCCTCCTCCGGCCCCTTCACCGCCGGTGAGATGGCGGCGCTGCTGGCGCTGGGGGAGAGCGCCATCGCCAACGCCTGCCTGCGGCTGGAGGCCGAGGGGCTGCTCCTGCGCGGCAGTTTCCGGGGCGGGTTGCACCCCTCCCCTGAGTTCTGCGACAGGCGCGTGTTGGCGCGCATCCACCGGGCGACGGTGGGCCGCCTGCGCCGGGAGATTGAGCCCGTGCCGGTGGCCGGGTTCATCCGCTTCCTCCTGGAGTGGCAGCACGCCCACCCCGGCGCGCGCCTGTCCGGCGAATCAGGGCTGGCCGAGGCGGTGGAGCAGCTGCAGGGGTTCGAGGCCGCCGCCTCTGCCTGGGAATCCGCGCTCCTGCCCGCCCGCGTGCAGGGCTACCAACCCGGCATGCTGGACGCCCTCTGCTTCTCCGGTGAGCTGGCTTGGGGGCGCTTCGCCGGGCGCGAGGGTATCCCCGGCGCGGGGCTCAACCGCAACGGCCCGGTGACGCTGGGGCTGCGGGAGGAGTTGGGTTGGCTGCTGGACCCGCCGGGCGATGAACACGCGCTCACCGGCGCCGCCGCTGACGTGCTGGAGCACCTGCGCGCCCACGGGGCATCGTTCCTGCCCGACATCACCGAGGCCACGCACCGCCTGCCCTCGGAGGTGGAGGACGGGCTGTGGACGCTGGTGGCGGCGGGCCTGGTGACGGCGGACGGCTTCGCGGCCCTGCGTGGGCTGGTCTCCGGCGCCGGGCGGCGGGCGGCGCGCCGGGGCTCGCGCTTCGTCCGCCGTGCGCGCCCGGTGCGCGGGGGCCACATGGGTGGGCGCTGGGCGCTGCTGCCGCGCCCCGAAGCCGTGGACCCGGAGGAGCAGGCCGAAGCGCGGGCTGCCCAGCTGCTGCGCCGCTACGGGGTGCTGTGCCGGGAGCTGGTTGCCCGCGAGCCGTTGGCCCCGCCCTGGCCCGCGATGGCGCGGGTGCTGCGTCGGGCCGAGGCGCGGGGTGAGGTGCGCGGTGGGCGATTCGTGGCTGGGCTGGTGGGCGAGCAGTTCGCCCTGCCGGAGGCGGTGGACGCCCTGCGCAACGCCGCGCGGCGCGCGCCCGACGGCGTGTTGGTGCGTGTGAGCGCCACCGACCCGCTGAACCTGGTGGGCGTGCTCACGGCGGGCCCGCGCGTCCCCGCCACGGCGGGGAACGAGGTGCTCTTCCGCGATGGGGTGCCCGTCACGGCGCCGGTGGAAGCCGGGGCCAGCGCCTAGGGCGCTCCCTTACTCCTTGGGCTTGTCGGCCTTGGGCTTGGCGGGGCGCCGGCGGCGCGGGCGCTTGGCTGCGGGCTTGGCGGCCCCGTCCTTGTCCCCGCCCTCAGTCTTGGACGCACGGGATGCTGCGGCGTTGCGAGCCCGCTGGGCCGTGCTGCGCGCGGTCTGCGCGGCGGCCTGGGCGGGCTTGGACTCAGCGGCGTGCTTGGCGGCCTCGGCCACCCGCTCTGCCGCGTGCTGCGCCGTGTGAGCCGCCTGCTGAGCAGCGTGAGCCGCGACCTCGGCGGCGTGTTGGGCGCGCTCGCCCACGGGCTGCGCCCGCTTGCGCATGCCGGGGATCTGGCTGCGCACCCCCTGGGCGCTCTTGACGATGGAGCGCCACGCCTGACCAAACCAGCGTTGGAATCCGTTCAGCCGTTGCTGCATACGAACCTCCTGCGCTCATGCGCCCGACCCGCGCCGAGAGGGATGCTAGGCCTGCTCGCGAGCGCCCACAACGCCCGCGCGTCCTCATGTCCGCAGGTCTGCCCGAAAGGACGGGTCAGTTGGTGAGGGTGAAGCGCAGCAGCACCGCCCGCGCCGGGTCGTAGGGCAGCAACCAGCGCCGCAGGCGGTCACGCCGGGCCAGGCCCGCCCCTATGGCCGCGGTGTCCTGCGCCTCCACGCGCACGATCGCGGTGCGCAGCCGCCCGCCCAGCAGCAGGTGGGCCTGACCGCCCGTGGACAGGTTGCGCCACCAGCGCCGCTCACGGGAGAGGCACACCTCCACCACCTCGCTCCCGTCCGCCTCGCGCACCAGCCGGTAGGACGTGGGCACGGCGTAGACGCGCCCCGTGCGCCGCCCGCTGATGCGCAACTCTGCCACCCACCACGAGGCGATGGCGTGGGTGCGCGAGCGCAGCAGCGCACGCACCAGCACGTTGAGCGGACGGTAGGCCACCGGCACGAACCGGTCGGCGTACCACTGAGTGAGCGCGTACCGCACCCGCATCGCGTCCGCCTACAGAGCGGGGCGCCGGGTGTGCCAGCCCGCCGCCTGCTCGTAGGCGTGGGCCGCGCGCAGCACCAGCGCGTCGTCGAACCGGCGGCCCACCAGCTGGAGGCCGAAGGGCATCCCCTCGCCGGAGAACCCGCAGGGCACCGAGCACGCGGGCAGCCCGTTGGGGTTGAACAGGCGCGTGAGGCGCACGATCTCCCGCGTGGTCACCGGCCCGTCGGCCGAATCCACGGCGCTGGCGCCGAAGGGCGGCGCGGCGAGGGGCGTGGTGGGCGTGGCCAGCAGGTCGAACCGGCTGAACGCCTGCGCCCAGTTCCCCTCCATCCAAGAACGCACCCGCTGCGCCTGCACGTAGGCATGGGCGGGCAGGAAGAGGCCCGTCTCGATGCGCCGGCGCACGCCAGGGTGGAACATCTCCGGGTGCTGGCGGATGCGCTCACGGTGGAAGGCCGTGGCCTCGGCCAGGGTGATGGTCACCTGGGCGGCGGATATCTCGTCCAGACCCGGCACCTCCACCCACTCCACCGAGGCCCCCTCCCCTTCCAGCACGGCGAGGGCCGCCTCGAAGGCGGCGCGCACCTCGGGGTGCGTAGAGGCCCAGACGTGGTTGGAGGGCACGCCGATGCGCATCCCCTTCACCCCGCCCGCCAGCGCCGACGCGTAGTCAACGCGGGGGGCGTCGGCAGAGGCCGGGTCCAGCGGGTCGTGGCCCGCGATGACGTCCAGCGTCAGCGCCGCGTCCTCCACGGTGCGCGTCAGCGGGCCCACATGGTCCTGGCTCCACGAGAGGGGCGATGCGCCGTGGCGGCTCACCAGCCCGTAGGTGGGTTTGTGGCCCACCAGCCCACACAGGGAGGCCGGGCCCCGGATGCTCCCCGCCGTGTCCGACCCCAGCGCCATGGCCGCCTCACCGGAGGCCACCGCCGCCGCTGAGCCCGACGAACTCCCGCCCGTGATGCGCCCCGTGTCCCACGGGTTGCACGGGGGCCCATACGCCTCGTTGTGCTCGGTGCCCCCGTAGGCGTACTCCACCATGTTGGTCTTGCCCAGGCTCACCGCGCCCGCCTCGGCCAGCAGGCGCACCACCGTCGCGTCCTCGTCGGGCACGAAATCACCCGTCACCGTCGAGCCGGAGGTGGTGCGCACGCCCTTGGTCCAGTACAGGTCCTTGAAGGCGATGGGCACCCCGTGCAGCGGGCCCCTATAGCCGCCTGCGGCTATCTCGGCCTCCGCCTGCTTCGCCGTGGCCCGTGCGGCATCGAAGGTGCGAGTGATGAAGGCGTTGAGCCGCGGCTCCAGCGCCTCGATGCGCGCGATGTGCGCCTCAACCACCTCCACCGGCGAGACCTTCTTGGCTCTGATGAGCGCCGCGAGGCCCGCCAGCGTACCCTGGGTGAGCGATGCGTCAGCCATGTCTACACTCCCTGTCCGGGAGCGGGCGCGGGCTCCGTCTCGCCGTTGGCCACCGCCTCGATGATGGGAAGGCGCGCCAGCATCCCCACCACGTCGCGGTACAGCTCGTCCAGGTGCGGGTCGTCGGGCCGGAACCCGGCCTGCGCGGCCAGGACGGCGAAGTCGTCGCGGGAGAGGTCAGGCAACAGAGGGCTCCTTTCACGTTCAGGCCGTCGCCTTCTTGCGTCCTCGCGCCTTGGGCTTGGCGGCAGCGCCGTCGGCGCTGGCCCCGTTCAGGGTGCCCGCCTCCTCCAGCAGCGGGCGCAGGTAGCGCCCGGTGTGGGAGTCGGGGTGGGCGGCGATGTGCTCCGGGGTGCCGGCGGCGACGATGTTCCCGCCACGAGTGCCCGCGCCGGGGCCCATGTCGATGAGCCAGTCGGCGTTCTTAATCAGGTCCAGGTGGTGCTCGATGAGCAGCACGCTGTTGCCCCCGTCCACCAGCCGGTGCAGCACCCGCAGCAGGTGGGCAGAGTCGTCGAACGAGAGGCCCGTGGTGGGTTCGTCCAGGATGTAGAGGGTGCGGCCCGTGGCCCGGCGCGAGAGCTCGGTGGCCAACTTCACGCGCTGCGCCTCACCGCCGGAGAGGGTGGTGGCGGGTTGGCCCAGGCGGATGTACCCCAGGCCCACGTCCTCCAGCGTCTTGAGGGTGCGCTTGATGCGCGGCACGTTCTCGAACAGCACATGCGCCTCGGTGACGGTCATGGCCAGCACGTCGGCGATCGACGCGTCCTTGAACCGTATCTCCAGGGCGTCCTCGTTGTAGCGCCGGCCCTGGCACACCTCGCAGGGCACGGTGACGTCGGGCAGGAACTGCATCTGGATCTGCACGTAGCCATCGCCTGAGCAGGCCTCGCACCGGCCGCCCTTGACATTGAAGGAGAAGCGGCCCGGCGCGTACCCGCGCGCCCGCGCCTCCGGCATGGAGGCGAACAGCTCGCGGATGGGCGTGAAGCAGCCGGTGTAGGTGGCGGGGTTCGACCGGGGGGTGCGCCCGATGGGCGACTGGTCGATGTTCACCACCTTGTCGATGTGCTCCAGCCCCTCCACCCCGTCCGAGAGGCCGGGGCGCTCCTTGGCCTTGTAGAGGCGCTGGGCCAGCCAGCGGTGGAGCACGTCGAACACCAGGGTGGACTTGCCGCTCCCCGACACGCCGGTGACGCAGGAGAGCACGCCCAGGGGGAACTCGGCGGTGACCCCGCGCAGGTTGTTCTCCCGCGCGTTGCGCACCACCAGGCGCTTGCCGTTGCCGGTGCGCCGGTTGGGCGGGACGGGGATGGACTTGCGGCCAGAGAGATACGCGCCGGTGGTCGATTCGGGCGCGGCCTCGATGTCCTCGATGGTTCCCTGGCCCACGATGCGCCCGCCGAACTCGCCCGCGCCGGGGCCCAGGTCCACCAGGTGGTCGGCGGCGCGCATCACCGCCTCGTCGTGCTCGACGATGATGACGGTGTTGCCTAGGTCGCGCATGCCTTTGAGGGTGCGGATGAGCCGCTCGTTGTCCACGGCGTGCAGGCCCACGGAGGGTTCGTCGCACACGTACAGCACGCCCATGAGGCCGGAGCCTATCTGGGTGGCGAGGCGGATGCGCTGCGCCTCTCCGCCGGAGAGCGTGCCCGCCGTGCGCGAGAGGGTGAGGTAGTCCAGGCCGATGTCCAGCAGGAAGCCGAGGCGCGAGGCGATCTCCTTGAGCACCTGCGTCGCGATGGCCGCCTCCCGCGCCGAGAGGCCCGCAGCATCGCGGCTGGCGGGCCAGCGCGGGGCCACGGGCGGCATCTCGCCCCGGCCCTGGAGAGCGCCCACCCACGCGGCCGCGTCGGCCACGGAGAGGTCGGTCATCTGGGCGATGGAGCGGTCGGCGATGGTGACGGCCAGGGCCTCCGGGCGCAGGCGCGCCCCGCCGCACGCTTCGCAGGGCAGCGCGGTCATGTAGCGCTCGATCTCCGTCCGCACGAAGTCGGAGGTGGTGTCGCGGTAACGGCGCTCCAGGTTGGGGACCACCCCCTCGAAGGCCGAATCCCACGCGAACTCGCGCCCCCGGTGGGAGCGGTGCGTCACCTTCACCTTGCGGCCCTTGAGCCCGTGCAGGACGACCTGGCGTACCGCCTCCGGCAGCTCGCGCCACGGCGTATCGGCGCTGACGCCCTGGTCGGCGGCCAGCCCGCGCAGCACCGAGTAGTACCAGTTGGTGGCCGTGCCCGCGCGCGCCCACGGCGAGACCGCCCCGCCGTTGAGGGAGAGCGCCCCGTCCGGCACCACCAGCTCCGGGTCCACCACCAGCCGGTGGCCCAGGCCAGAGCAGACGGGGCACGCGCCGTGGGGGCTGTTGAAGGAGAACGTCCGCGGCTCTATCTCCGCGAAGGAGATGTTGCAGTAGGGGCAGGCGAAGTGCTCGGAGTAGACGTGTTCGTCGTTCGAGTCGGCGTCCACGGTGAGCATGCGCCCCTCGCCGTAGCGCAGGGCCGTCTCCACCGAGTCCACCACCCGCGAGCGCTCCGTCTCGGCGTCCAGCACCAGCCGGTCCACCACGATCTCGATTGTGTGCCACTGTTGCTTGTTGAGGGCGACCTCTTCGTCCAGGCTCTGGACCTCGCCGTCGACGCGCACGCGGACGAACCCGGCCTTGCGCGCCTCCTCGAACACCTCGCGGTGTTCGCCCTTCTTGTGGACGACGCGGGGGGCCAGCAGCATCAGGCGCTTGCCCTGCTGCTCCAGCACCGTCTCCGTTATCTGCTGCACCGTCTGGCGCTGCACGGGGCGTCCGCAGTTGTAGCAGTGGGGTTGACCCACCCGCGCGAACAGCAGGCGCAGGTAGTCGTAGATCTCCGTCACTGTGCCCACCGTGGAGCGCGGGTTGTGGGAGACGCCCTTCTGGTCGATGGAGATGGCCGGGGAGAGCCCCTCGATGAACTCCACGTCCGGCTTGGACATGAGCCCCAGGAACTGGCGCGCGTAGGCGGAGAGCGACTCCACGTACCGGCGCTGGCCCTCGGCGTAGATGGTGTCAAAGGCGAGGGTGGACTTGCCGGAGCCCGACGGGCCGGTGATGACCACCAGCTGGTCGCGCGGGATCACCACGTCCACGTTCTTCAGATTGTGCTCGCGCGCACCGCGCACGACGATGTTCTCGAGGCCCATGCTCGCCTGCCCGCCGGAGGGGATGAGCCTAGCCTAGCATGGGGAGTGGGGAGTGGCGCGGGGCGGTTGGCAGCGGGGCGCAGCCCGGACTGCTCACACCCAGGCCACCCGGATGTCTGGGTTGTAGGGGAGCAGGTATCGTCCCTGCCGACATGAGCGAGCCCGGGGGGAGCGGGGGCCGAAGGGCCCCGGAATGAGGGCGAGCGGGGCCGCAGGCCCCACGTTGAGCGCCCGGCAGGGCGCGTAGACGGGGTAGCACCCGAAGGGGGCGCAGGGGAGTCCCCTGTAACGAGCGAGCGCAGCGAGCTGTGAAAATCCCGCTCAGTCCTCTGAGCGCGGGTGCCCGTCGGCGCCCCAGCGCGCCTTGGCCTGCCAGGGGCCGGTGTGGCGCTCGCCGGGCGCCTCCACCCACACGCGTCCGTCCACCACCTCCACAGGGTAGGAGCGCACGTCGTAGGTGTAGCGGTCGAGGCACTCGCCGGTGTGGATGTCGAACACCGCCGAGTGGAGCGGGCAGAGCACCTGCCCCGGCTCCACCAGCCCGTAGGTGAGCATCGCCCCCTCGTGGGGGCAGAAGTTGTCTAGGGCGCCCACGGTCTGCCCGTCCCAGAACAGGGCTATCTGGTGGCGGCCCCGGCGTGGGTGGATGAACTCGAAGGGCACGGCCCCTTTGGCCTGGAGTTCCTCCAGGCTGCACAGGTCGAAGCGCCCGTCCTCGGGGGACTGCTGCTCGGGAACGTCGGCCATGCTAGGAGATCTCGATGAGCGGCGCGCCCGCCGTCACCGACTGGTCCTTCTTGATCTTCACGTTCTTCACGGTGCCGCCCTTGGCCATGCGGACGGACTGCTCCATCTTCATGGAGTTGAGGACGCAGATCTCGTCCCCGGCCTCCAGCACCTGGCCCTTGGTGACGCTGACGGCGATGACTACGCCGGGCAGCGGGCAGCGGATCGTCCGCTCGTCGCCCTGGGTGATGCCGCGCAGCCCCGGCTGCTCCTGCTTGGGCTGCTGGCGGGGCTTGCGGGTGGGCATGTCGCCGGCGGCGGCCGCCCCCACCTCGATGAGGTACGGCTCGCCGTCCACCACCACCTCGACGGGGGACTGGTAGAGGTCACCGACCTCCACCGAGTACCACTCCTCGTTCACCTTCACGCGCATGCGTTTCATCGCGTTCCTCGCGTTCCTCGTTCTCCAGGGCTACCAGACGGCCCCGGAGAGCCTATTCAGCATGGCCTGGCGGCGTCCGTGCAACTTCCAGCGGGAGGGTGCGTGCACCGTCTCCTCCTGCCGCAGCGCGATGGCCAGGGCGATGACCGCCACCAGCTCCTTGCCGCCGGAGCCGGGGGGCTCGGCCAGCAGCTGCTCCAGGGTGGCCGTGTGGTAGTCGGCCCCCGCGAAGCGCTTGTCGGCCAGCACCCGATCCACCAGGGGGATGTTGGTCACCAGGCCGTCGATCTTGTACTCGGCCAGCGCCGTGCGCATGGCGGCCACCGCGTTCTCGCGGTCCTTCCCCCACACGATGAGCTTGGCCATCATCGACTCGTAGTAGGGGTTCACCTCGTAGCCGGGGTAGATGGCCCCGTCCACGCGCACGTGCTCCCCGTCCGGCTCCACGATGGAGTTGATCTTGCCCGCCGTGGGCAGCAGCATCACCGGGTCCTCCGGGTAGATGCGCGCCTCGATGGCTGCCCCGTTCTGCGTGATGTCCTCCTGGCGCAGGGAGAGGGGCTCGCCCGCCGCCGAGCGCAGCTGCAGCTCCACCAGGTCCACCCCCGTCACCATCTCGGTGATGGGGTGCTCCACCTGCAGGCGGGTGTTCATTTCCAGGAAGTAGAAGTGCTCCCGGTCCTGGTCCAGCAGGAACTCCAGCGTCCCCGCGTTGGAGTAGCCGATGGACTTGGTCAGACGCACCGCCGCCGCCGTCAGCGCCTCGCGTACGTGCGGGGCGATCTTGGCGCAGGGCGTCTCCTCGATGACCTTCTGGTTGCGCCGCTGCACCGAGCAGTCGCGCTCGAACAGGTGGATGGCGTTGCCGTGCTTATCGCCCAGCACCTGCACCTCCACGTGGGAGGCGTTCTCCACTCGGCGCTCGATGTACACGCGAGAGGACCCGAAGGCCCCCTGGGCTTGGGAGCGCGCGCGCTCCAGCGCCAGCGCCAGTTCGCCGGGCTCGCGCACCACGCGGATGCCCATGCCGCCGCCGCCGTCCGCCGCCTTGATCATCAGCGGGAAGCCGACCTCCAGCGCGGCGGCCTCGGCCTCGGCGTCGGTGATCTCACCCTCGGTGCCGGGGATGACGGGCACACCCGCCTCCTTGGCCAGCTTGCGGGCCTGCACTTTGTCGCCCATCTGCGTGATGACGTCGGCGTTGGGCCCCACGAAGGCGAGGCCCGCCTTCTCCACCGCGCGCACGAAGCCCGCGTTCTCCGAGACGAAGCCGTAGCCGGGGTGGATCGCCTCGGCCTTCACCTTCTTGGCTGCCTTGAGGATGGCCGAGGTGTTCAGGTACGACTCGGCCGCCGGGGGCGGGCCGATGCGCACGGCCTCGTCCGCCATCTTCACGTGCAGCGCCTCGGCGTCGGCATCGGAGTAGATGGCGACGGTGGCAATGCCCATGCGCTTGGCGGTGCGGATGACGCGGCAGGCGATCTCGCCGCGGTTGGCTATCAGCAACTTGGAGAACATCGGCGCTAGTCTAGCAGAGGCCCCCTGCTGGCGGACGCCCCCACCGGGCGTCTGGGGGAACCTGTCCGGGGGCTGGCCCGTCTGCCATGATGGAACGAGTTGGCATGAGGAGGCCCCCGATGCGTGGTGTGGTGGTGGTGGCGCTGGTTCTGTCCCTGGCCCTGGTGGCGTGTTCCGGTGGGGGGACGCCCACGCCCACGCCCACCCCGGCGGAGCCCGTGGAGGCGCTGTGTTTCAGCACCGAGGCGTATGCCCTGGAGCTCATCACCGTGGTGGCCGGGCGTGACCCGCTGCCCACGGCCTTCGATGCCATCAATGCGGGTGGGTGCGACTTCTCCCGTCCCGTGAGCGCGCTGCGCTACGAGTTGCTGACCGCCGATGGGGCGGTTGCGCAGACGGCGCGCATCGACCTGGGTGGGCCGGTGGAGAGCGTGGGCATCCCGTTGCGAGCGAGCGTGAGCGTGCCCACGGTGAGCGGGTCCGTGGCCCCGGGCCGGTACGCGCGGCGCGTCACGGCGCTCACCACCGACGGCGCCGAGAGCATCATCGCGGGTTTCGAGGACGTGCTGGTGCTGGACGCGCAGGACTCGCCCCAAGCCCTCCTGCTCCGGACCCAGGCCCGTTGGGAACGCAGCGGGGTGCGCGATTACGACTACGTCATCGCCTGGCACTGCTTCTGCATCTTCGGCGGCACGCCCATGACAGTGCACGTGCGCGGTGGGCAGTTCGTGGGCGTGGATGCGGTGAACCCCCTGTCCCCGCCGGTGCACCTGGACGCACCGTCCCACACGGTGGATGGGCTGCTTGCCCTGCTGGCCGAGGCCTACGCCCAGAACGCGGCGCGGGTGGACGCCGAGTACGACGCCCAATACGGCCACCCCCTTAGCGCCTACGTCGACTACCACGAGCAGATGGCCGACGAGGAGACGGGCTGGAGCATCTCGTCCTTCGAGGTCCGCTAGCCCTGGCGCGCCCGTTCCTGCACTGACGAGGGGCCCGGCAAGCGCCGGGCCCCTCGCTCTCTGCTGGCTTGAACGCGCGGGTCAGTCCACCGAGGCGATCATGTGGAACTGCGCCCGCATGCGCCGCTGCACGCCCAGGCGCATCACCTGGCGCGCGGGGCGGTCGGCCGGGTCGGGGAACATCTTCACCCACTCGGCGTCCACCGCCTCCAGATCCGCGTAGTCCTGCACCAGCACGGTGATGTGGCCGATGTCGTCGGCGCTGCCGCCGCCCGCCTCCACCAGCGCTCTGATGTTGCGCAGGCCGTGGAGCGATTGGCCCGCCACCCCTTCCACCGGCTCCAGCTTGTCGGCGCTGGAGGTGTCCACGCCCGAGACGCCGGAGGAGCACAGCAGGTTGCCCAGGCGCGCGGCCATGGGGATGGGGTCGTGGTGCTCGTGCCCCGGAATCTCGAAGTTGTAGCGCGGCGCGCCCACCTTGCCGATGACCTGGATCTGGATCTGCCCGCCCATGGGGTAGCGGAAGGTCTTGCGGGCCGCCTGGAAGGCCCCGATGGGCCAGGTGTCCACGTACACGTCCACCATGTAGGGCTGGTAGGCGAAGTCGTTCAGGTACACCCACTGGAGGGCGATGTCGTCCATGCTTCCGCCCGCGTGCTCCATGAACACGCGCATGTTCTCGAAGCACTTGTCCGTCTGCGCCTCCTCGCCCACCACGGGCAGGGAGGTGGACAGGTCCCACGGCACGATGACCGATGAGAAGACGTAGTCGCCCATGCGCACGCCGTTGGGCAGTGGGTCCTTGTGGGTGAGGCCCTTGACCTCGATGGCCTGGCGCTTCTGGCCCACCACCCCGTAGGCCTGCAATTGCACTCCCTCCCCCGGCGGTAGCAGGTAGGAGGTGGTCTTGCGGGCAGGCCGGTCGCCCTTGGTGGGGAAGAGCCTGAGCCAGCCGGGGCTGATGAAGGGGCGGTAGTCCTGACTGCCGATGAACACCGTCACCAGCCCCACATCGTCCAGGGAGAGGCCCGCGCCCTTCACCAGGGCGGCCAGGTTGTCCCAGGCCAGGGCGAACTCCTCGGCAGGGGTGGCGCCGATTTTGCCGGTGGCGCGGTCCACCCCGCGCACGCCGGAGGTGAAGAACAGCTCGCCCACCCGCACCAGGTCGGGCGCGACGGCCCCCGCTGGGGCCAGGCCAGGCAGGTTGTAGGCCACCCGGCGCTTCCCTGGCCGTGCGCGGCGTGGGGCGGCCTGCAGACCGTGGACGGCGTGCCCTGCCGCCTGGGCGTCGGCCTTCTGCTCGCGGGCCGTGGCCCCTGGGCCCTGCGCGCCAGCAGCTCTGCCGCGCCCATGGCCAGCACCTCGTCGCGGTCCTCGCTGCCAGAGCCCGCCACGCCGATGGCCCCACCACCTGGCCCATGCGCCGGACGGTGACACCGCCATGCAGGGTGGCGATCATGGGTCGGACCAGTCGGCCACGGTGCGCCCGTCGGCGGCGATCTGCTGGCGGTACGCCCACGTGTCGCGCCCGATGAACGCGGCGGTGTAGGCCTTGCGCTCGGCGTTGCGGATGTCCGTGGCCGAGGCCCCGTCCTGCGTGAGCAGGTGCACCACGTCGCCGTTCTCGTCGGCCACCACCACGGCCAGGGCCGTCGCTCTGCGTGCGGAGGCCAGCACCTTGGCGGCTGCTGCCTGCGCGTCCTCCATGCCCATGGACTCGCGTGAACATCACTTCACCCCCATGGCGGCAAGGCCGATGCCCGCCAGCTGCTCGTCCCGACGGTGGTGTTGCCGCTCATGGCGATGGCCCCACCACCTTCCCACCGGAGCGCACGGTCATCCCGCCCTGCAGGGTGGTGAGCCCCTCGTCGCCCCAGTCGTCCAGGGTGCGGCTCGATGCCTTCACCACCCCGTCGCGGAAGTCCACGGTGTTCATGCCCACCCGCGCCGCCGTGTAGGCCTTGGCACGCGCGCGCCGGAGCATCCGGGAGGGTGCCCCGTCCTGGCGCAGGCACAGGATGGGCGAACCATCGGCCCGGCGATGGCCAGGGCCGATGGGTTATCGTCGGGGTGAGGGCTGCGAGGACGGCCTGCGCCGCGCGTTGCGCCTCCTCCATGCCGATACTCGTCTGGGTGAACAAGGGGGCACCTCCGCGTCGCTGCGCGGGCGGGAGCGTATGCCCACCCTGGGGTGTCAATCTCGGCCGGAACCGTCCGAAAGGACGAGGACAGAAGGGCCGGGGCGCGCAGCAGGCCGATGCCCATGCCTTCTGACGCCAGAGCGCCTGGCTGCGGCGCAGCCCCGCGACATCCAGCGGGCTGCCCCTCCCGGCCTCATCAACACCAACCCCGGCAAGGGGAACGGCGGTGGCGGCAAGCCCGGTGGCGGCGGTGGCACCGGCGGCTCCACGGACACCACGGGTTCGTCCTGAACGAGACTGGCCTGGTGCAGAAGACCACGGGCCTTGTGTTCTTCTCCATCGGCTCGAGCCTCTACCCTGCTCCGGCGGCGTGGTGGACGACGCTGACGGCGCCCTAGGCACCGACACCAACGGGCGCACTGGTGGTGACCGCTGGCCACTGCGTCTTCGACGAGACCGGCGGGCCTTCGTGACCAACTGGGTGTTCATCCCCGACTACGACAACGGCGGCTCCTACTCCAACGCCACCGGCCCTACGGTATGTGGGCGGCCAGCGCCTTGGTGACCACCACGGCGTGGGCCAGCCGTGACTTCAACCACGACTACGCCTTCGCCGTCGTTACCGAGTCCCAGGGTGGCAAGACCCTGGAGGAGACGGTGGGGGAGCAGGCCAACGCCTTCAACGCCACCGGCGCGGGCAACAAGATGTACGCCTTCGGCTACCCGGCGGAGGCCAAGTACAAGAGCAATGACCTGGTGTACTGCGCCGGGACCAGCGCCGATGACCCCTACGGCTCCACCGACGTCTACCTGGCGTGCAAGATGAACGGCGGGTCCTCCGGTGGCCCCTGGTTAAACGCCTTCGATGAGGGCACCGGTACCGGCACGGTGACCTCGGTGACCAGCTTCAGCTACGTTGGCCTCAACGGCTACCTGTTCGGCCTGCGCCTGGGTGAGTGGGCCAACAGCGTGTACTACGCAGCGCTGAACGCCACGGGCGACGGGCTGGTCGGCGCGCCCTAGGGCCAGACCGCCCCACGGACACACCGAGGCCCGGGCAGCGCTGCCCGGGCCTCGGTGTTCGTTCGTTCGTTCGTTCGTTCGGGACCGGTTGTGCGCTAGCCCTGGCGCCTGCGCAGGACGGCGAAGACGTCCTCCGGGCTCATGCCTGCGTCGGCTAGGAGCACCAGCAGGTGGTAGAGCAGGTCCGCCGCTTCACCGGGCAGCCCCGCATGGTCCTTGGTGGCGGCGGCCAGGGCCACCTCGGCGCCCTCCTCGGCCACCTTCTGGGCGATGCGCGTGGTGCCCTCGGCGAACAGACGCGTGGTGTAGGAGCCCTCGGGCCGCTCGTCCTGGCGCTGGCGTATCGTCCGGAACAGTTCCTCCAGCACACCGGCCCCGCTCGCCTGCGCCTCCACGGGCGTGGCCGCCTCCAGGGGGGTGAAGAAGCACGTCTCGGCGCCGGTGTGGCACGCGGGCCCATCGGGGCTCACCTGGTAGAGCAGCACGTCGCCGTCGCAGTCGGCCTGGGCGCTCACCACATGCAGGAAGGAGCCGGAGGTGGCGCCCTTGTGCCAGAGCTCGGCGCGCGAGCGTGAGTAGAACCACATCTCGCCCGACTCCAGCGTCTTGGCGAGCGCCTCCCGGTTCTGGAAGGCGACCATGAGCACCCTGCCCGTGGCCTCATCCTGGCAGATAGCGGGCACCAGCCCCTGGGCGTTGAGGCGCACCGCCGGTGTGGGGTCTGTCATGGCTAACTCCTCTCGGCGCGGGCGGGCGTTTCCCCCGCCAGGGCGGCGGCCAGGGGCACCAACTCGGCCAGCGAGCCCACCGCGAAGTCCGGCCCCAGCAACGCCGTGGCCTCCGGCGGCGGCGTGCGGCCGGGGGTGTTCTGGTCGCGGCGCACCAGCACGGTGCGCATCCCCGCCAGCCCCGCACCGTGGACGTCGTCGTAGGGCGAGTCGCCCACGTACAGGACCTCGTTGGGCACCGCGCCCAGCCGCTGGCACAGCGTCGCGAAGATGCGCGGGTCAGGCTTGTAGGCGCGGGCGTTCTCCGAGGAGACCACCGCCTCGAAGGCCCAGCCGTTGTGGGCGATCGTCCCGTCCAGGAAGCGGTCGTCGGCGTTGGAGAGCACCGCCAGCCGTGCGTGCTGGCCCAGCGCCTCCACGGCGGCGGGGGCGTCGATGAAGGCCTCGTGGGTGGTCAGCGCGTCCACGCAGAAGTCGGCCGCCGTCTCGGCATCGCCCTCCAGATGCAGTTCACGGAACGTGTCCACGAAGGCATCGCGCCACGCCTGCCGGTAGGTGCGGAAGGGGGGGCTGGCGGCCGGGTCCGCCATGTTGGTGCGGGTCTTGCGGAAGGCCACCTCACGAGCCGACCACTCCTTCCACAGCGCATCGCCCTCGATGCCCAGCGCCTGCTCACGCGCGATGGCGTGCAGCGCCGCGCGCCACTCCGCCGCGTCGTTGTGCACCAGGGTGCCGAACATGTCGAAGGCGATGAACCGGATGCCGCCTGCCATCACTCGTCCTGCTCCTCCCCATCCCGCACGGGCAATCCGTGGGCGGCCAGCACCGCCTTGGTGGCCCGTATGGAGTGGGTGCCGTAGTGGAAGATGCTCGCGGCCAGCGCCGCGTCCGCGTGCCCGCCGTCGGGGCCCTCGTCCACCGCCGCAGCCAGGTGCTCCGGGCCGCCCGCACCGCCCGAGGCGATGACGGGCACCGGCACCGCGTCGGCGATGGCGCGGGTGAGGGGCAGGTCGTAGCCGTCCTGGTGGCCGTCCTGGTCCATGCTGGTCAGCAGCACCTCACCGGCGCCCAGCCCCGCGGTGTAGACGGCCCACTTCACCGCATCGAGCCCCGTGGGGGTGCGCCCGCCGCGGATGTACACCTCCCAGCGCGAGTCCGGCCCCACGGCGCACGCCTCGCGGGCCGGGTGGTCCGGCGCCAGCAGCGCGGGGTCGGCCACGGGCCCGCCGGGGTGGATGGCGCGCGCGTCGATGGCGATGACCATGCACTGGGAGCCGAAGGCCGCCGCCGCCTCGGCGAAGGCCGCCGGGTCCAGCACCGCGGCCGAGTTCATGGACACCTTGTCGGCGCCCGCGTTCAGCAGGCGGCGCACGTCCGCCGCCGTCCGCACGCCGCCGCCCACGGTGAGGGGGATGAACACCTCCTCGGAGACGCGGCGCACCACGTCCAGCATCGTCTCGCGCCCGTCGGAGGAGGCGGTGATGTCGAGGAACACCAGTTCATCGGCCCCCTGCTCGTCGTAGAAGGCCGCCAACTCCACCGGGTCACCCGCATCGCGCAGGTTCACGAAGGAGACGCCCTTGACCACGCGGCCGTCGTTCACGTCCAGGCACGGGATGATGCGCTTGGTGAGCATGTCCCTCACAGGATAGCGCACGATGGCGGGCCGAAGGGCGTTAGCGGGCCTTCTCGCGCGCCTCGTTGGCCTCGATGACCCGCAGGAGTACCGCCTTCATGCGCTCCAGGTCAGCCGCGGGCACGTGCTGGAGGAACCGCCCCTGGATGGCGCGCTGGTGGCCGGGCCAGACCCGCTCGAAGGCCTCGCGACCGGCGGGGGTGATGGAGATGAAGAAGCGGCGCCGGTCTTCCTGGTCGGTGGTGCGGGTGACCATGCCCGCGCGCTCCATGCGGTCCAGCAGCCGGGTGAGGCCCGAGCGTGAGAGCACCACCGACTCCACCAGCCGCTTGAGGGGCATCACCCCATCGTGGTTGGAATAGAGCTGCACCAGCACATCGAACCAGCTGAAATCGAGCCCGTCGGCGGCCATGTCGGCTTCAAGCCCACGCAGCACCACCGTGCTGCTCCACAGGTAGGCGCGCCACGCAGCGCCCTCCTCGGGCGTCAGCAGGGTGTCGATGGGCCGGAACTCGTTCTGGGGCGTATCGGCGCTCACCCTGAAAGCATACCCACCCCGGTGCGCTCGTGGCACCTGCCCCGGTGAGCGTTCGGGCACAGTTGCGGCTAGCTGGTGAGCCAGGCGACGTGCCCATGCAGGTCGGCCGGGTGCTCGCGGGCGGCGAAGGCCGCGTACTCGGCGCGCGATGCGCCGATCGTGGTGTCCGCGCCGTGGCCGGGGCACACCGCGGTGCCGTCGGGCAGCGTCAGCAGCCGCTCGGTGATGGAGACCACCAGCCGCTTGAAGTCGCCGGGGCTCCCGGTGCGGCCGGGGCCGCCGGGGAAGAGGGTATCGCCGGAGATGAGCACCCCCTCGGTGCGCAGGCAGGTGCCGCCGGGGGTGTGGCCGGGGGTGTGCAGCAGGTGGATGCGGGTGCGCCCCACCGTCAGCGAGCCGCCGTGCACCAGCAGGCCGTCGGGCGCGGCGGGCAGGCGGTGCGCGTCGGCCTCGTGCACCCACACGGGCAGCCCCGTGCGCTCGCGTAGCAGCCCCAGCCCGGCGATGTGGTCGGGGTGGGTGTGGGTGATGACCACCCCCTTCACGTCGAAGCCCTGGGCCTCCTCGATGAGGCGCTCCACCCCCTCCGGTGCGTCCACCATGTAGGCCTCACGCGTCGAGGGGTCGGCCAGGATGTAGCCGTTGTTGTCGTAGGGGCCCATGCCAGCCACCTTGTGGACCAGCATGGCGCCGTCGTGTATCAGGGGCATCTTTTCTCTCCCCGCTCGCTATGCTCGCTCGACGGAAGGGGGCTCCCCTGTCCCCGGCTGCCTACAGCAGCCGCGTTCTTCAAGGGGGACACCCCCTGGGCGTCCTCCGGACGCCGAACCCCCGTCTACGCGCTCTGCCGGGCGCTCGCTCGTTACAGGGGGCTCCCCTGCGCCCCCTGCGGGGGCTACCCCGTCTACGCGCCCTGCCGGGCGCTCAACGTGGGGCCTGCGGCCCCGCTCGCTGCGCTCGCTCATTCCAGGGGCCCTCCCACTCTACCAAGGGATGGAGTGGGAAGGGTCGCACAGGCGCTAGCGCAGCGCCGGGAAGACCTCGGCGGCGGCGAGGCGGATGGCATCCTCCACCACCCGTTGAGGCGTGCCGGGCCAGCCGAAGCGCAGCGAGGCGTGGTTCACGCCGAGGGCCTTGAAGCGCGAGAGATCGGCGATGACGTCGTCCGGCGAGCCGATGATGAACCGGCCCTTGGCCAGCTCCTCGAAGGGCACCTGGAACGACTCCTCGCCCGGCAGGGCCTTGTCCTGTCCCCACGCGGCGTAGGTGTTGTACTTGCCCTCCAGGAACGGGCGGGCGACCTTGTAGGCCTGCTCGCGCGTGGGTGCAACATACGTCTCGCGCGACATGGGTAGCACGTCCGGTGCGCCGTGGCCCGCCGCCTCGCGCGCCCCCTTGTACAGCCCCACCTGGCGCTCCAGCGTGTCGAAGGGGGCGTGGGGGTTCAGGTACCACGGGTGGCCCATGCGCCCGATGCGCTCGACCATCCGATCGCCGTTGGCGGCCATCCACACGCGCGGGTGCGGCTTCTGGATCGGCAGCACGCCGATGCGCGCGTCCTTGAGGTGGAAGAAGCGCCCCTCGTGGGTCACCGGCTCGCCCGACCAGAGCGCCTTGGTGACCTCCAGACACTCCAGCATGCGGGCGACACGTTCGCCGTGGGCCACCCCGAAGGAATCGAACTCGATGTCCCGGTAGCCCAGCGCGGCGGAGATGATGATGTGGCCGTTGGACACCGCGTCCAGCGTCGCTACGTCCTCGGCCAGCTGCACCGGATGCACCAGCGGCATCAGGATGGTGGAGAGCAGGTCCATCTCCCCCGTCTCGGCGGCGATGCGCGAGAGGGAGATGAGGGGCTGGAGCGTCTGGTAGGGGGCCGAGAGGTAGTGATGGCCCGCGTACACGTAGTCGAAGCCCAGCTCGCGGGCCAGGCGCACCAGCTCCAGCACCATGGTGAAGCGCTCGGCCATGTTGGCCCCGCCCTCGTGCTGGAGCAGGCCGGAGAGTGAGAGTCCGAACCGCATGCGCGCCTCCTGATCCCCGTGGGGCAGGCCGCAGCATAGCAGCCGACAGCACGCCATCGCTGCCGCAACAACTCCCCGTCGAGCGAGCGTAGCGAGCGGGGCCGCAGGGGAGTCCCCTGGTTCGAGCGAGCGCGGAGCGAGCGGGGCCGCAGGCCCCACGTTGAGCGCCCTTGTTCCAAGGGCCCTGGCCCCCGCGCCCCCGGGGGCGCGTAGACGGAGGTTCGGCGTCGGAGGACGCCCAGGGTGTCCCCTTGAATGAGGCTGCCGCAGGCAGCCGGGGAAGGGCTTACACCCCGATGATGAGCAGCACGCCCGCCAGCACCATGATGCCCTCCACCAGGTACACGAAGGCGCGCTCCGGCATGCGGGCGACCAGCTTGCCCCCGATGAACGCGCCCACCGTCATGACGGCGCCGATGGCCGTGGCGATGAGCAGCGAGCGCACGTCCAGCAGGGCGAACTTGCCGTAGGTGATGGACTTGGTGAGGTTGATGGACAGGGTGGCCAGGGCCGTGGTGCCCACGAAGGCGTTGCGGGTGAGGCCGTAGGCCAGCCAGAAGTGCGCCCCGAAGGGCCCCGCGCCGCCGAACATGGAGGCGAGGAACCCGTGCACCGTGCCCACGCCCCAGAACCCGCGGGTGCCCACGCGCAGGCCCTTGCCCACGAGGGCGTGGCGGTAGACCACCAGCGCTAGCAGGAACACGCCCAGCCCGCGTGCCAGTATCTCGGCCGGCGCGTTGGCGAAGACGGCGGCCCCGGCGATGGAGGCGGGCACGGCCCCGGCGATGAACCACCAGGCGGGCCGGAAGGAGATGGCGTCCCAGTTGGCGATCATGCGCGAGGTGTTGTTGAACAGCATCGCCACCGAGATGATGGGGATCGCCTCGCGCACGCCGAAGGCGAAGGTGAGCACGGGGATCATGCCGATGGCCGTGCCGATACCCGCCACCCCGCCCAGGATGGACATGGCCAGCGCCGCAACGCCG
Source organism: Candidatus Australimonas brisbanensis (assembly GCA_038147155.1). Classification (GTDB taxonomy): domain Bacteria; phylum Chloroflexota; class Dehalococcoidia; order Lucifugimonadales; family Australimonadaceae; genus Australimonas; species Australimonas brisbanensis. The sequence continues at coordinate 42,641 of JAYQTA010000007.1, read as the reverse complement.
ATGCCGAGCGCCATCAGCGGGTCCATGTCACGCTCCTGGCGAGGGGCCCGATGTGTGGCAAACGGGGCATCATCCCGGCCTAGAGGGCCGCGATGATGCGGTCGGTCATGTGCTCGGTGGTGGAGAACTCCCCGCCGGGCCCCGCCAGGTCCGCGGTGCGGTGGCCGTCGCGCAGCACCTTCTCCACGGCCTTCTCGATGGCGTCGGCCTCGGCGGCCAGCCCCAGGGAGTAGCGCAGCATGAAGGCGGCGGAGAGCACCGTGCCGATGGGGTTCGCCTTGCCGGAGCCCGCGATGTCGGGCGCGGTGCCGTGGATCGGCTCATACAGCCCGCGCACCTTGCGCCGCGAGGCCCCGGAGGCCGGCAGTCCGGCGAGGGACGCGGAAGGGAGCATGCCCAGAGAGGCGGAGAGGACGGCGGCCTCGTCGGAGAGGATGTCACCGAAGATGTTGCTCATCACCATCACGTCGAAGCGCGTGGGCTGGGTGATGATCAGCATGGCGCACGAGTCCACCAGCTGGTGCTCCAGCTTCACGTCGGGGTAGTCTTTGGACACCTCGATGGCCAGGGCCCGCCAGAGGCGCGAGGACTCCATGACGTTGGCCTTGTCCACGCTGGTCAGGTGCTTGCGGCGCGAGCGGGCCAGTTCGAAGCCCACCTTCAGGATGCGCACGATCTCCTTCTCGGAGTAGACCTCGGTGTCCACGCCCTTGCGCCCGGAGGCCGTCTCCCAGCGCTTCTTGGGCTTGCCGTAGTAGAGCCCGCCGGTGAGCTCGCGGACGATGACCAGGTCGGCCCCGCGCACGCGCTCGTTCTTGAGGGGGCTGGCCCCCTCCATGCCGGGGAACACCTTCACCGGGCGCAGGTTGGCGTACAGACCCAGCGCCTTGCGCAGGCCCAGGATCGCCGCCTCGGGGCGGGTGGGCGCGTTGTCCCACTTGGGGCCGCCCACGGCGCCGAAGAGCACCGCGTCGGCCTTGCGCGCCGACTTGACGGTCTCCTCGCGCAGCGGGGTGCCGTGGGCGTCGATGGACGCACCGCCCACCAGGTCGGCGGTGTAGCGGAAGGTGTGGCGGCCCTTGGCGCCCACCGCGTCCAGCACGCGCCGGGAGGCGTCCGTCACCTCGGGGCCGATGCCGTCACCGGGCAGCACGAAGATGTCGAAGTTGGGCATGACGGCCTCCTGGGCAGGTGGGTGGAAGTGGTGAGGTGGGCGGGTCTAGCCGCGGGCCTTCTCGAAGGCTGCGATGGCGTCGGCGTTCTGGAGCGTGAGGCCGATGTCGTCCAGCCCCTTGAGCAGGTTCTGCTTGCGGAAGGGGTCGATGTCGAAGTGGGCGGCCAGGCCCGCGCTATCGCGCACCTCCTGGGCCTCCAGGTCGACGGTGACCTGGTAGCCCTTCAGCTCTTGGGCGCGCTCGATGATGGTGCGCACGTCGGCCTCGGGGAGGGCGATGGGCAGCAGCCCGTTCTGGTAGCAGTTGCTCTTGAAGATGTCACCGAAGGACGGGGCGATGACGGCCTTGAAGCCGTACTGCTGGAGGGCCCAGGGGGCGTGCTCACGGGAGGAGCCGATGCCGAACTGGGGCCCGGCTACCAGCACCGTGCCGCCCGCGTAGCGCGGGTCGTTCAGGACGAAGTCCTTGTTGGGCGAGCCGTCCTTGTTGTAGCGCAGGGCGTGGAAGAGCAGTTCCCCGAAGCCCACGCGGTCGATCTTCTTGAGGAACTGGGCGGGGATGATCTGGTCGGTGTCCACGTTGGGCATGTCGTAGGGGGCGACCAGGCCGGTGTGCTGCTTGAACGGTTCCATCGATGCCTCCCGTGGCGCATCCGGTGCGCCCATCCTTCTCGTTTGACGGCAGGGGGCTCGTTCCGGGGCCCTTCGGCCCCACGCCCCCGGCCCTGCGGCCTGCGGCCCTACCCCGGCACGGAGAGATTCCCTCTCCCCTGCACCCTCTACCTAGAGCCGCTGTGGTTACAGGCTCCGGTGGTCCACGAAGTGCCCGGCGATGGCGGCGGCGGCGGCCATCTCCGGAGAGACCAGGTGGGTGCGCCCGCCGGGGCCCGGGCGGCCCTCGAAGTTGCGGGTGGAGGTGGAGGCGCACCGCTCACCGGGCACCAACCGGTCGGGGTTCATGGCCAGGCACATGGAGCACCCGGCCTCGCGCCAGTCGAACCCGGCCTCGGTGAACACCTTGTCCAGCCCCTCGGCCTCGGCCTGCTGCTTCACCACCCACGAGCCCGGCACCACCATGGCGTTTACGCCCTTGGCGACGTGCCGGCCCTTGGCCACCGAGGCGGCGGCGCGCAGGTCCTCGATGCGCGAGTTGGTGCACGAGCCGATGAACACGCGGTCGATGGCGATGTCGGTGATGGCCTCACCGCCCGCCAGGCCCATGTACCTGAGCGCCTTCTCCAGCGGGGCGCGCTCGGCCTCCGGCAGGTCCTCGGGGCGCGGCACGCGCCCGCCCACGCCGGTCCCCTGCGCGGGGTTGGTGCCCCAGGTCACCTGCGGCTCCAGCGCCGAGGCGTCGAACTCCACCACCTTGTCGAACTTGGCGTCCGCATCGGAGGCGAAGGTCTTCCAGTAAGCGACTGCCTTGTCCCACTCGGCCCCCTGGGGGGAGTGCTCGCGGCCCTTGAGGTAGTCGAAGGTGGCCTGGTCAGGGGCGACCATGCCGGTGCGCGCGCCTGCCTCGATGGACATGTTGCACACCGTCATGCGCCCTTCCATCGACAGGCCACGAACGGCCTCACCGGTGTACTCGATGGCGTAGCCCACGCCGCCGCCGGTGCCGATCTGGGCGATGATGCCCAGGATCAGGTCCTTGGCCGTGACGCCGGGCTTGAGCGCACCCTTGACTCTGATCTCCATGGTCTTGGGCTTGGCCTGCCAGAGGCACTGGGTGGCGAGCACGTGCTCCACCTCCGAGGTGCCGATGCCGAAGGCCATGGCCCCCACCGCGCCGTGGGTGGCGGTGTGGGAGTCGCCGCAGACGATGATCATGCCGGGCTGGGTGCGTCCCTGCTCCGGGCCGATGACGTGAACGATGCCCTGGCCCTTCGAGTCCATGTCGAAGTACTCCAGGCCGAACTCGCTGGTGTTGCGGGCGAGGGCCGCCAGCTGGGCCGCCGCCACCTCGTCGGTGAGGGGCTTGTCGCGGTCGGCGGTGGGCACGTTGTGGTCGGCCACGGCCACGGTGCGGTCCAGGCGGCGCACCTTGCGCCCCGCCAGGCGCAGGCCATCGAAGGCCTGGGGCGAGGTGACCTCGTGCACCAGGTGCAGGTCCACGTACAGCAGCGAGGGCTTGCCGGCCTCCTCGCGGACGACGTGCGCGTCCCAGATCTTCTCGAACAGCGTCTTCCCGGCCATGGCGGCTTCCTCCTGGTGCCCGGAGCGGGCGGCCCCGCAAGGGGCGGGGCAAGGATACGGCACAGGGCCGGGGCGCGCAGCACGCGCCCGGCCCCTGGTGGGTTCGGTGTTGGCCTAGACGGCCCCCGCAGCCTCGGGCGAGCGGGTCACATCGCCCATGGCCAGCAGCCGGTTCAGGGCATTCATGTACGCCCTGGCCGAGGCCACGATGATGTCGGTGTCCGCGCCGCGGCCGGTGTAGGAGCGCCCGTTCTGCTCGATGCGGATGCTCACCTGGCCCACGGCGTCGATGCCCTCGGTGACGGCGTTCACGGCGAACTCCGTCAGTTCGTTGGGCACCAGCACGATGCGGTTGATGGCCTTGTACACCGCGTCCACCGGGCCCGTGCCCGTGGAGGCGTCGGTGTAGGACTTGCCGGCCTGGTCGATGAGGCGCACCGTCGCCGTCGCCACCGTGCCCGTGCCGCAGGAGACCTGGACGTGGTCCAGGGTGTAGGTCTCGGTGGTCATGGCCGCCCGCTCGTTGCCCATCAGGGCGATGAGGTCGCGGTCGGTCACCTCGCGCTTCTTGTCGGCCAGCTCCTTGAACGAGTCGTAGACCTTGGCCATCTCCTCGTCCTTGAGTGCGTAGCCCAGTTCCTCCAGGCGCGCCTTGAGGCCGTGGCGGCCCGAGAGCTTGCCCAGCACCAGCTCGGAGCGCGGCACGCCCACGTCCTGCGGGTCGAGGATCTCGTAGGTGGTGCGCTCCTTGAGCACGCCGTCCTGGTGGATGCCCGAGGCGTGCCGGAACGCGTTGCGCCCCACCACGGCCTTGTTGGGCTGCACGGCGAAGCCGGAGACCTGGCTCACCAGGCGGGAGGTGGAGAAGAGCTGGCGGGTGTCCACGCCCGTGTCCACCCCGAAGTAGTCCTTCCGGGTGCGCAGGGCCATGATGACCTCTTCCAGCGCCGTGTTCCCCGCCCGCTCGCCGATGCCGTTGATGCACCCCTCCACCTGCCGGGCGCCCGCCTTGACCCCCGCCAGGGAGTTGGCGACGGACATGCCCATGTCGTCGTGGCAGTGGACGGACAGACGCACGCTATCGCCCAGCTCCGGCACCTGCTCGCGCAGGTAGGTGAGCAGCCCGGCGAACTCCTCCGGCACCGCGTAGCCCACGGTGTCGGGGATGTTGATGGTGGTGGCCCCCGCGTCTACGGCGGCGCGCACCATCATAGCCAGGAACTCCTTGCCCGTGCGGGAGGAGTCCATGGGGGAGAACTCCACGTCGTCCACGTGCTCGCGGGCGCGGGCCACGGCCTTGGCGGCCAGCTCCACCACCTCCTCGCGGTTCTTGCGCAGCTGGTGCTGGATGTGCTGGTCCGACGAGGAGATGAACACGTGGATACGGGCGTGCGCCGCGTCGGCCAGGGCCTCGGCGGCACGGTCCACCGCCGCGGGCGTGGCGTGGGCCAGCGCCGCGATGGTGGTCTTGCGCACCTCGCGGGCGATGCGCTGCACCGCCTCGAAGTCGCCCGGCGAGGAGATCGGGAAGCCCGCCTCGATGATGTCTACGCCCAGGCGTTCCAGTTGGCGGGCGATCTCCACCTTCTCGTCCACGGTCATGGCGGCGCCCGCCGACTGCTCACCGTCGCGCAGCGTCGTGTCGAAGATCAAAACGCGCTCTTCCATCTCAACCTCCTTCGCTCCCTCCGTGCCCTGCACGGAGGGCTCACTCCTGCCGATGGGCCTAGTGCTTCTTCAGGAAGCCCATCATCTGGCGCAGCTCGGCGCCCACCGTCTCGATCTCGTGCTTGGAGTTCTCCTCCCGCATCGCCTTGAACCGGGGCTGGCCCTCGTGGTTCTCGGCCATCCACTCGCGGGCGAAGGTGCCGTCCTGGATCTCCTTGAGCACCTGGCGCATGGCCGTGCGGGTGTGCTCGTCCACCACGCGCGGGCCGCGGGAGTAGTCGCCGTACTCGGCGGTCTCGGAGATGGAGTAGCGCATGTAGCCCATGCCGCCCTCGTACATCAGGTCCACGATGAGCTTGAGCTCGTGGAGCACCTCGAAGTAGGCGATCTCCGGCTGGTAGCCGGCCTCCACCAGCGTCTCGAAGCCGGTCTTGACCAGCTGGGTGACGCCGCCGCACAGCACGGACTGCTCACCGAACAGGTCGGTCTCGGTCTCCTCCTTGAAGGTGGTGGCCACGATGCCCGCCCGGCCCGAGCCGATGGCCGACCCGTAGGCCAGCGCGTTGGCCAGCGCCTTCCCGGAGGCGTCCTGGTGCACCGCCACCAGGGCGGGCACGCCGCCGCCGTCCGCGTACACCTCACGCACCCGGTGGCCGGGGGCCTTGGGGGCGATCATGGACACGTCCACGTCGGCGGGCGGGATGATCTCCTTGAAGTGGATGTTGAAGCCGTGGGCGAACATCAGCGTCTTGCCCTTGGTCATGTGCGGGGCGATGGACTCCTTGTAGACCACGCCCTGGATCTGGTCGGGGACCAGGATCATGATGACATCGCAGGCGGCGGCCACCTTGTCCGGGGTGTCCACCGTGAGGCCCTCGGCCTGGGCCTTGGCCCGGGAGGCGGAGCCCGCGGTCAGGCCCACCATCACCTCGACGCCCGAGTCGCGCAGGTTCAGCGCGTGGGCGTGGCCCTGCGAGCCGTAGCCGATGATGCCCACCTTCTTGCCCGCCATCAGTGACGGGTCGGTGTCCTTCTCGTAGTAGATCGTCGCCATGTGCTTCCTCACCCCCCTGTGTGTTGTTGCTGTGTTGAACGTGCCCCTCAGGGCACCACTTCGGTATCGGGCGCGCTGGCCTCGGTGGAGCCGATGCGACTCGCTCGCGAACCCGTCGCGGCGGACCCGCGCGACATGGCCACCCTGCCGGTGCGCATGACCTCACGGATGCCGAAGGGCGAGAGCAGTTTGACCAGCGCGTCCACCTTCTCCTCGTCGCCCGTGGTCTCGATGATGAGCGTCTCGTCGGCCACGTCCACCACGCTGGCGCGGAACAGGTCGGCGATCTGCACCACCTCGGCGCGGGTGGACGCCGTGGCCTTCACCTTGAGCAGTGCCAGCTCGCGCACCACGATCTGCTCGTGGGAGATGTCCGATACCCGCACCACGTCGATGAGCTTGTAGAGCTGTTTGGTGACCTGCTCCACCACCCACTCGTCACCCTCGACCACGAAGGTCATGCGCGAGAGACCGGCCGTCTCTGAGTGGCCCACCGACAGGTTGGAGATGTTGAACCCCCGTCGGCTGAACAACCCCGCCACCCGCGCCAGGACGCCGGGGAGGTCGTTGACCAGGGCGCTGATGGTGTGGGTCTGCACCACGCTCATGAGCGCGCCCCCTCGTACGCCGGGGCCTCGATCATCTCCGCCACGCTCCCGCCCGCGGGCACGTGGGGGTAGACGTTCTCCTCAGGGTCGATGCGGAAGTCCAGCAGCGCCGGCCCGTCCACCGACGCCGCGGCCTCCAGCGCCGCGCGCACGCCTGCTGGGGCCTCGACGCGCTGGGCCCAGATGCCGTAGGCCTCGGCCAGCTTCACGAAGTCCGGGTTACCGGTGTAGGCGATGGCGACGCGCTGGCGCTCGTGGAACAGGTCCTGGAGCTGGCGCACCATGCCCAACTGGTTGTTGTTGAGGATGATGAACCGCACCCTGAGCCGGTGCTCGGCCACGGTGGCCAACTCCGAGAGGGTCATCTGGAAGCCGCCGTCCCCGCCGATGGACCAGACCTGCTCGTCAGGGCGCGCGAAGGCGGCGCCCATGGCGCCCGGCACCTCGTAGCCCATGGTGCCGAGGCCGCCGGAGGTGAGCCAGCGGTCCGGCTCGAGGAACCGGTAGTGCTGGGCGGCCCACATCTGGTGCTGGCCCACGCCCGTCACCACCGTGGCGCGCCCTCCGGTGAGCGCGCACAACTCGGCCACCACCGCCTCGCCCGTGAGGCGCGCGCCGCTGGGGATGCGCTGGGGGTGGTCAGCGCGCAGGCGCTCCAGGTCGGCCAGCCACTCGGGGCGGCTCGCCTGCTCCACCTCACGGTTGAGCGCGTGCAGCACCCGGCGCGCATCGCCCACGATGGGGATGTCCACCCGCACGTTCTTGCCCAGCTCCGCCGGGTCGATGTCGATGTGGATCACCTCGGCGTTGGGAGCGAAGGACGATATCTTGCCCGTCACCCGATCGTCGAAGCGCATGCCCACGGCCACCAGCAGGTCGGCCTGGTCGATGGCGTAGTTGCACAGCGCCTGCCCGTGCATGCCGGGCATGCCCAGGTAGAGGATGTGGTCGCCGGGGAAGCTCCCGATGCCCAGCAGCGTCTCGATGACGGGCACCTGGGCGCGCTCGGCCAGCGCGCGCAGCTCGGCGGAGGCGCCGGAGATGAGCACGCCGTGGCCCGCCAGGATCAGCGGGCGCTTGGCGCGGGCAATGGCGCGCGCCGCCTTGCGCACCTGGGGGGTGGAGCCCTCCAGCGTGGGCTTGTAGGAGGGGATGCGCGCCTGGTCGGGGTAGTCGAATTCGGCGCTCTCCTCCAGCACATCGCGCGGCAGGTCGATGAGCACCGGGCCGGGACGGCCCGTGCGGGCGATGTGGAAGGCCTCCTTCATCACCCGGGGCAGGTCCGCGGTGTCCATCACCAGGTAGTTGTGCTTGGTGATGGGCAGCGTGATGCCCGTGGTGTCCGTCTCCTGGAAGGCGTCGCGCCCGATGGCCGCGCGCGGCACCTGCCCGGTGATGGCGATCATGGGCACCGAGTCCATCATGGCCGTGGCCAGGGGGGTCACCAGGTTGGTGGCGGCGGGGCCGGAGGTGGCCACGCACACGCCCACCTTGCCGGAGGCGCGTGAGTACGCGTCGGCCGCGTGTCCCGCGTTCTGTTCGTGGCGCACCAGCACGTGCCGAAGGGCCGGGTACTCCGGGAGCGTCTGGTAGAAGGGGAGGATGGCCCCGCCGGGCAGCCCGAAGACGACCTCCACGCCCTCGCGCAGGAGGCTCTCGCAGACCATCTGTGCGCCCGTCAGCTTCATCCGTTCTCCGCTCTCTCGTTGCCCAAAAGAAAAACCCGTCCCACGTCAGGGACGGGCATCGCCCGCGGTACCACCCTGCTTCCCCCCGCTGGGGGGCAGCTCGATGCGCCGTAACGGTGCGCTCCGCCGCCCTACTGCTGGTTCAGGCCGGCCGCTCCGGGACGAGTTCGGGACCCTGCCGCCGCCGGTCTTCCACCAACCACCGGCTCGCTGTGGGGAGGGTGCTCCCTACTACTTCCCATCGATGCGGAAACGTGTAAGAGACGCGTATATAGTAGCAGTACGCACGCGCGGGTGTCAACGCGCGCAGAGTGCCTTGCAGCCGGTGGTGGTGCGGCCTAGCATCGCCGCACGACCCCGCCCGTGAGGGGAGCAGCCGTGAGCGAGCAACACGCCCCAACCCCCGTCTCCTGGGGCCCGCGCCGGGTGGGCCAGGGCCTCGCGCTGGCCGCCGTACTGGTGGCGCTGGTCGCGGGCGCGGGGCTGGCGCTGGATGGGGCGCTGGCCTTCGGGGCCGTCACCCTGCTCACCCAGGCGGGTCTGCTGGCTGCCGCCCTCTGGCGGGGGCCCGGCTGGCGCGGGGTGAGCGTCCTGGTGGGCCCGGCGCGGCTGGGCACCGGAGCGCTGGTGGGCTGGGGGGCCTTCGGGCTGCTGGCGAGTCTGGGCGCGGGGGCGCTGTACGCGTGGGCCGCCGGGTTGGTGTGGGAGGGGCTGGTGCCCCCACCGCTGCCGGAGCAATTGGAGTTCGCCGCACCCGCCGGGCTGGTGTTCGCCCTGGTGGTGCTCACCGCGCCGCTGGCCGAGGAGCTGTTCTTCCGGGGGTTCGTGTGCGCGGGACTGGCGGGCCGCTGGGGCTGGCCCCGGGCCGCCCTCGCCTCCGCGGTGTTCTTCGCCGCCTCCCACGGCTCACTGGGCGTGGCGGGGCCCGCGTTCCTTGCGGGGCTGGTGTTCGCCTGGCTGTACCGGCGCACGGGCTCGGTGTGGCCGGCCATCCTGGCGCACACCCTGCAGAACGCGCTAGCCTTTGGGCTGACGGTCTGAGGAGCACCCATGAGCACACGGCTGGACGAGGCCTTCGCCCGGATACGGGCCGAGCAGCGCACCGGGGTCATCCCCTACGTGACGGCGGGCTTCCCCACCGAGGCCGACACGCTGGCCATCGTCCCGGCCATCGAGGCGGCGGGGGCCGATGTCATCGAGCTGGGCGTGCCCTACTACGACCCGCTAGCCGATGGACCGACGATCCAGGCTGCCTCCTTTCGGGCGCTTCAGGCGGGGATGGACACCCACCGCACCGTGGCCCTGGCGGGCAAGCTGCGCGCCGCCGGGGTGCAGGTGCCGCTGCTGCTCATGGGCTACTACAACCCCATCCTGGCCTATGGCATGGAGGCGTACGCGCGTGATTGCGCGGCGGCGGGGGTGGATGGGCTAATCGTGGCCGACCTGCCGGAGGAGGAGGCGGGGCCCCTGCGCGCCCACCTGGACGCGGTGGGCATCGCCCTCATCCCCCTGCTGGCCCCCACCTCGCCCGAATCACGCATCGCCGCTGGGGTGGCCCACGCCAGCGGCTTCGTCTACTGCGTCAGCGTGGCGGGTGTCACCGGCGCGCGTTCCGGGCTCCCAGCGGGTCTGCCGGAGTTCGTCGCGCGGGTGCGCCGCCACACCTCCCTGCCGGTGGCCGTGGGGTTCGGCGTGGCCGAGCGCGCCCACGTTGAGGCGCTGGGGGCCTACGCCGACGCCGCCGTGGTGGGGAGCGCGCTCATCAGCGTGATAGACTCAGCGCCGCCTGCCGAGCGCGCTGCTCGCGCCGCCGCCTTCGTGGCCGCGCTGGCGGGCCGCTCCGCCCCCAAGGGCTGACCCACCAGGAGACGCCATGACCCGCTGTCTGGGCCTGCGCGGCGCCACCACCGCCGACGCCAACACCAAGGAGGCCATCCTCGCCGCAACCGAGGAGTTGGTGCGCGCCGTGGTGGAGGCCAACGCGATTGCCGAGGACGACGTCGCTGCGGTATTCTTGACCATGACCACGGATCTCGACGCGGAGTTTCCGGCGGTCGCCGTCCGGGTGGGCATGGGATGGGAGCATACGGCGCTCATGGACGCCGTCGAGATCCCGGTGCCCGGTTCGGCAGAGCGGGTCATCAGGGTCATGCTCCTGGTGAACACCGACAAGGGGAAGCACGAACTGGCCCACGTCTACCTCAAGGGGGCCAGGAACCTGCGGAGCAGAGGGCCGGCGAACACATGATGAGGACCACCCATGCGGCGCGCACCCGGCGCGCCAGCGGGACCTGGGCCGCCGCGGGCGGCCTGCTCTCTCCCCTGTTTACGCGGCAGGGGGCTGCCAGCGCTGCCTATCGCTAGCGCGCGCCCCACGTCTGTCCGCACACCGCAACGAACAGGGAGAACCACCGTGGCAGATTCCACGTCCGACGTCCGTATCCTGAAGACCGAGCCCCTCGTCGCCCCCGACGAGCTGGCGCGCCAGATCCCCGCCACCCCCGCCATCGCCGAGACGGTCCTGAGCGGCCGGCAACAGGTGCAGGCGGTGCTGGCGGGCGAGGACCAGCGCCTGCTCCTGGTGATGGGCCCGTGCTCGATCCACGACGAGAAGGCCGCCCTGGAGTACGGCGAGCGCTTCGCCGCCCTGGCCGAGGCGGTCTCCGACCGCATGCTGCTGGTGATGCGCGTGTACTTCGAGAAGCCGCGCACCACCCTGGGGTGGAAGGGGCTCATCAACGACCCGCACCTGGACGGCTCCTTCGACGTGGCGGGTGGTCTCGCGCTGGCCCGCCGCCTGTTGGCCTCCCTGGCAGCCCAGGGCGTCCACACGGCGACGGAGTTCCTGGACCCCATCGTGCCCCAGTACATCGCCGACCTGGTGACCTGGGCCGCCGTGGGCGCCCGCACCACCGAGAGCCAGATCCACCGGGAGATGGCCTCCGGGCTGTCCATGCCGGTGGGCTTCAAGAACGGCACCGACGGCGGCTACCAGATCGCCATCGACGCCATGAAGACCTCCCGCGCCCCCCACGCTTTTCTCGGGATCGACCACCAGGGCCGCACCTGCGTGGTGCACACCGCGGGCAACCCCTACGGACACCTGATCCTGCGTGGCGGCAGCCGGGGCACCAACTTCTCCGCGGCGGCTGTGGGCGAGGTGCAGTCCAAGCTGGAGGCGGCGGGTCTGTCCCCGCGCATCCTGGTGGACTGCTCCCACGCCAACTCGGAGAAGGACCACAACCGCCAGGCCATCGCCTTCCGTGACGTGGTGGCCCAGCGGGCGGCGGGCAACGCCAACATCGTGGGGCTCATGGTGGAGTCGCACCTGGGCGCCGGACGCCAGGACCTGGGCGATGACCCGTCCAAGCTGGCCTACGGAGTGTCCATCACCGACGCCTGCATCGACTGGGACACCACCGCGGTGCTGGTCCACGAGGCTCACGAGGCGCTGGCGGCCAGCCCCGCCCCCGTGCGGTGAGCACCCCGGCGCAGGCGCTGTGCCAGGAACTGACCGAGGCGCAGCCGGGCCGCCCCGTGGCGGCCACCTTCGGCGTCTTCGACGGCGTCCACCGGGGGCACCAGCACCTGCTGGCGCGCCTGCGTGACGCCGCCGCCCGCCGGGAGCTTGCCCCGGTGGCCATCACCCTCACCAACCACCCGCTTCTGGTGCTGCGCCCCCAGGCGCCGGTGCTGCTCATCGAGTCTATGAACGAGCGCCTGCGCCGCCTGCGGGCAGAGGGCGTGCCCACCGTCATCCCCCTCTCCTTCACCCGTGAGCTCGCCCGCATGCCGGCGGAGGAGTTCATGCGGGCCATGGTTGAGTGCCTGGGCCTGCGCCACTTCGTGGTGGGGCCCGACTTCGCCCTGGGCCGTGATAGGGAAGGGAACGTCGAGACCCTCGCCCGGCTGGGCGAGCGGTTGGGCTACACGGTGGAGGTGGTGGAGCCCTACCTGCTGGACGGGCGGCCCGTGCGCTCCACCGCCGTGCGCCGCGCGCTGGCCGAGGGCGACCTCGCCACGGCGGAGCGCTTCCTGGGCCGCCGGTTCAGCCTGGACGCCCCGGTGGTGGAGGGCGAGGGGCGCGGCGGGGGCCTGCTGGGCTTCCCCACGGCCAACCTGGGCCTCGGCCCCCTGCAGGCACTGCCCGCCGACGGCGTGTACGCCTGCTGGCTGGAGGCGGACGGGGTGCGCTACCCCGCCGCCACCTCCGTGGGCACCAAGCCGACCTTCCACGAGGACGGCCCCCGGGTGGTGGAGGCCTTCGTCCTGGACTTCGACGGCAACCTGTACGGGGAGCAGGTGCGCCTGGAGTTCGTCGAGCGCCTGCGCGGACAGGAGCGCTACGATACCGTGGACGCCCTGGTGGCGCAGATACGCGCCGACGTTGCCGACACCCGCGCCGCCCTGGGCGCACCGGCCCGCGCCGGCGGTCAGAGCGATGAGCCCCGTGGAGGAGCCGACTAGATGCGCACCCTGGACCCGGCGCTGGAGCACTGGATCACCAAGCGCGGCGTGGCGCAGATCATCCCCGAGGCCGAGTTCCTCACCCGGCTGCGGGAGGGCAAACCGCTGCGGCTGAAGATGGGCTTCGACCCCTCGCGTCCCGACCTGCACCTGGGGCATGTGGTGGGGCTGCGCAAGCTGCGCCAGCTCCAGGAGCTGGGCCACCACGTGGTGGTGATCGTGGGCGACTGGACGGCGCAGATAGGCGACCCATCGGGCCGCTCCGACACGCGCACCATGCTCACGGCGGACGAGGTGGCCGCCAACGCCGAGACGTACATGCGTCAGTTCTTCCGGGTGGTGGACCGCGACCGTGCCGAGGCGCGCTACCAGACCGAGTGGTACGGCGACTTCGGCCTGGCCGAGGTGGTGCGCCTCACCAGCCACTTCACCGTGAACCAGTTCCTCCACCGCGACGACTTCGCCAAGCGCTACGCCGAGCAGGCGCCCATCGCCGTCACCGAGCTGCTCTACCCGCTGCTGCAGGCCTACGACTCGGTGGCCGTGCGGTCGGACGTTGAGTTCGGCGGCACCGACCAGCTCTTCAACCTGATGGTGGGCAGAGAGCTCCAGGAGAAGAGCGGCCAGCGCCCCCAGGACGTTTTCCTCATGCCCATCCTGCCCGGCACCGACGGGGTGCGGCGCATGGGCAAGTCCCTCGGCAACTACATCGCCATCGAGGACCCGCCGGACGAGATGTTCGGCAAGGTGATGTCGCTGCCCGACGACGTGATACCCCTCTACTACGAACTGCTCACCGACATGCCCGACGCCGAGCTGGCCGACATGCGCGCCACCATGGAGGTGCGCGGGGTGAACCCCATGTCGCTGAAGAAGGACCTGGGGCGCGAGCTGGTGGGCTTCTTCCACGGCATGGATGCCGCCAACGCGGCGCAGGCCGAGTTCGAGCGCGTCTTCCAGCAGCGCGAGACGCCCACCGAGGTGCCGGAACTGCGCGTCAGCGCAGCCACCGAGGGCGCCGAGGGGCTGGATGAGACGGGCTTCACCGCCGACCTCACCCGTCTGCTGCCTGCCGCAGGGCTGGTGGGTTCGCGGGGCGAGGCGAGGCGTCTTCTGGGGCAGAACGGCGTTGAGGTGGAGGGCCAGCGCGTGGGCGTCGAGCCCGTGCGCGTGGCGTGGGGCTCGCTGGTGCGCGCGGGCCGCCGGCGCTTCGTGCGCCTGGTGCGCGGCTGATGCTGCGCGCCTCCGTCCGCACCGCCGCCATCGGCGATGCCCTCATCTTCCTGCTCTTCCCCGTGCTGGGCTCCACCGAGCACGGCACCGGCCTCACCCTCTCGGTGTTCTGGCGCACGCTGGTGCCCTTCGCCCTGGCGTGGGCCGTGGTGGGCGTGCCCGCGGGCGTCTTCGCTAAGCCCAACCTGCGCTCGGTGCGGCGCACCATCCAGCGCGTGCCCATCGCGTGGCTCGCGGCGGGCGTGCTGGGGCTGGTGGCGCGCGGGCTCTTCTTCGAGAGGCCCTTCATCCTCTCCTTCGCCCTGGTGGCGGTAGGGGTGCTGATGGCCATGCTCACCCTCTGGCGTCTGGCGCTGGCTGCCCTCTCGCGCTAGGGGGAGCGGCGGGGCCACGCAGCCGTTGCCCCGGTTGACCACGCCACTCCCGCTTGCCGCTGGCGCGGCTTCCCCATGCCGTGAGGGGGGACACCCCCCTCGCACCCCCTGCCAGAAGGGGGAATACCTAGGCCCCCTTCTGGCGGGGGTTCCAGGGGGTGTCCCCCTGTGTGCGTGGACCCGCCGCGCCAGCGGCAAGCAAGGGAAGCCCGGTCAGCCCCCGCTGCGGCCAGCCGCGCTGGCGGCGCCCCTCGCCCGTGCGCCTGCTATCATCGGCGGCATGCTTGCCAAAGACGCCGTTTCCGCCGCCATCACCGCCGCCGTGGCCGAGGCGCAGCGCCGGGGAACCCTCCCCGCCGCCGAGGTGCCTGCCACACCGGTGGAGCGCCCGCAGAACCCCGACCACGGCGACTTCGCCACCTCGCTCCCGCTGCGCCTGGCCAAGGCGATGCACATGCGCCCGCTGGACATCGCCCAGGCCATCGCCGGGTGCGTCGAGACCGGCGCGCTGGTGGGCGCGGTGGAGGTGGCCCCGCCTGGCTTCATCAACGTGCGGCTCGAACCGGCCTGGCTCCAGGGGCAGGTGGAGGCCATCGTTGCGGCGGGCGAGGCGTGGGGCAACACGGACACGGGGCACGGGCAGAGTGTGCAGATCGAGTTCGTGAGCGTGAACCCCACGGGGCCCGTCCACGTGGGCCACACGCGCGGGGCGGTGCTGGGCTCGGCGCTGGCATCGGCGCTTCAGGCGGCGGGGTATGCCGTCACCCGCGAGTATTACGTGAATGATGCGGGTACGCAGATGGAGCTGTTCTACGAGTCGGCGTACGCGCGCTACGCGCAGGCGCTGGGCCACGAGGCCGAGCTGCCGGAGAACGGCTACCGGGGCGCGTACATGGTGGAACTGGGCAAACAGCTGGCGGCCGAGCACGGCGAGCACTACCTGCAGATGGAGCGCCACGCGGGCATCGCGGCCCTGGGCGCGGTGGCGCTGGAGCAGATGCTCGCCGTCATCAAGACGGACCTGGAGCGCATCGGCGTCACCTTCGACGTCTGGTTCCGCGAGCGTGACCTGTACGCCGACGGGCGCTACGAGGCGGCCATGGCGGCGCTGGAGAAGGGCGGGCACGTCCTCGAGCGGGAGGGGGCGCGCTGGTTCAACTCCTCAGCCCTGGGCGAGGAGAAGGACAACGTGCTGGTGCGCTCCACCGGCCAGCCCACCTACTTCGCGGCGGACATCGCCTACCACCGCGACAAGCTCACTGGGCGCGGCTTCGAGCGCGTCATCGACATCTGGGGCGCCGACCACCAGGGACACGTCTCGCGGATGAAGGCGGTGCTCACGGCCTTGGGCATCGACCCGGCGCGCCTGACGGTGCTCATCGCCCAGCTGGTCACGCTTAAGCAGGGTGGGGACATCGTCCGCGCCTCCAAGCGCACCGGGCAGATCATCACCCTGGGCGACCTGGTGGACGAGGTGGGGGCGGACGCCTGCCGCTACTTCTTCCTCTCCCGCGCCGCCGAATCGCAGATGGACTTCGACCTGGAACTGGCCAAGCGCGAGTCGGCGGACAACCCCGTCTACTACGTGCAGTACGGCCACGCGCGCATCGCTGGCATCCTGCGCCAGGCCGCCGAGCGGGGCCTCACCTGGGAGACGGGGGACGTCTCCCTGCTGACCCACCCGGCCGAGCACGCGTTGATCCGCAAGATGCTCCAGCTGCCGGAGCACATCGACTCCATCGCCACCACGCTGGCCCCCCACGTGCTGGCGCACTACGCCGTGGAGCTGGCCACGGCCTTCCACGCCTTCTACGACAACTGCCGCGTGCTCCCCTCGGACGACGGCGAGCCGGACGTGGCGCTCTCCGCCGCGCGATTGCGGCTGGTGGAGGCCGCCAAGGTGGCGTTGGGGCGCACCCTGCGCCTCATGGGCATGGGCACCCCGGAGAGCATGTAGGGGCTAGCCCCGCTCGCTACGCTCGCTCGATGGAAGGGGGGCTCCCCCTTCGGCGCCAAGCGCCTACCCCCGTCTCCGCGCGCTCGGCGCGCGCTCATGGCAGCAGGCGCAAGGCCAGCACACAGCACAAGTGGCTTCCGGAGCAGCCCTGCACCAGAGCGCGCCTCCGGTGCGCCGCACTCATCCCGCGATCACGCCCATGACGTCGGAGGTGTAGCGGTCCACGGCGTCGGGGTCGAGCTCCACGCCCAGTCCCGGCGTCTGCGGCACCGTCAGGTGCCCGCGCACGGGGAGCATGGGTTTGGTGAGCAGGTCGTTCTCCAGCACCACGCCGGAGGCGAGGCCCGCGGTGCCCGCATCGCCGAAGGAGGCGGCCACGTGCAGGGCGGCGGTGATGCCCACTCCCGTCTCCAGGCACGAGGCGACCACCGACCCGAGCCCCTTCTGGCGGGCGAGGGCCATGATCTCCCGCGCCCCCCGGATGCCCCCGGCCATGGCGGGCTTGACCACCAGCACGTCGGCGGCCTCGGCGGCGATGACGCGCTCGGCGTCCTCCAGCCGTCGTACCGCCTCGTCGGCGGCGATGGGCACGCTCACGGCCCGGCGCACCCGCGCCAGGCCCGCCAGGTCCTCGGCGATGACCGGCTGCTCCACGTACTCCAGGCCGTAGGGCTCGAGTTGGTTGATGGTGGCGATGGCGCGCTCGATGGTCCAGCGCTCGTCGGCGTCGGCCCGCAGCCCCACGGTGGGGCCCACGGCCTCGCGCACCAGCGCCACCGTCTCGATGTCACGGGCCATCTCGCGCGCGCCCAGGGAGAGCTTCACGCAGGTGTACCCGCCCGCCACCGCCTCGGCGGCCTGGCGGGCCGCCTCCTGCGGCTCCTCGAAGCCGATGATGGCGTGGACGGGTACCCAGTCGATGGTCCCGCCCAGGAGCGAGATGATGGGCCGCACGCTTCCCTGGCCCAGCAGGTCGAAGACGGCGGTCTCCAGCCCCAGCCGCAGCGCATCGCCCGCCGGGGCCTTGGGCGCCAGCGCCAGCGTCACGTCCAGCGCCAGGATGGGCGAGAGGCCCAGCATGGCCGGGGCCAAATCGTGCAGCACCTCGGCCACGTCGCGCACGCGTCCGGGCCGTCCGGGGCCCACGGGCGCGGCCTCGCCCACGCCCACGCGCCCGTCGTCGGTGAACATCCACACCAGCAGGGTGTGGCGGTCGGGCGCGGCGTCGTCCGAGGCGGGACGGCGCAGCGGGATGCGGATGCCGCGCCACTCGACCTTGTTGATGAGCATGGGCGGATTATGGGCGCGCCCCGGCCCCCTGGCAACGTCCCCCGGCGAGCGGCGGCGCGGCGCTAGGCCGTCTCCTGGGCCACGGCGTCGCGGTAGCGGGCCACGGCCTCGGCCAGGCCCGGCGCGCGCTCGGCCAGCGGCCCCCCGGACAGCAGTTCGCGCGCCTCGGCCCGCGCCGACTCCAGCAGGTCGCGATCGTCCAACTTGGCGTGGCGCAGGGTGGGCAGGCCCGACTGGCGGGTGCCGAAGAAGTCGCCCGGCCCGCGCAGGCGCAGGTCGGCCTCGGCGATCTCGAACCCATCGTTGGTGCGCACCAGTACCTCCAGGCGCTGGCGGGCCTCCTCGGAGGCCGTCTCGGCCAGCAGGAAGCAGTAGGAGGCGTGCGCCCCCCGGCCCACGCGCCCACGCAGCTGGTGCAGCTGGGCCAGGCCGAACCTGTCGGCGGCCTGGATGAGCATCACCGTGGCGTTGGGCACGTCGATGCCCACCTCGATGACCGGCGTGCTCACCAGCACGTCCAACTCACCGGTGCGGAACGCGTCCATCACCGCCTGCTTCTCGGTCAGCGGCATGCGCCCGTGGAGCAGCCCCACCCGCACGCCGGCCAGGGTGCCGGTGCGCAATCGTTCGTACTCGGTGGTGGCGGCGCGGGCCAGCACCGCCTCGGACTCGTCGATGAGCGGGCAGACGATGAACGCCTGGCGTCCCGCGCCCACCTGCTCGGCGATGAACCGCTCGGCGTCCTCGGAGCGCTCGCCGGGCACGATGCGCGTCATCACCTCCTGACGCCCGGAGGGCAGCTCGCGCATGGCGCTCACCTCCAGCTCTCCGTAGAGGGTGAGGGCCAGGGTGCGGGGGATGGGCGTGGCGGACATGAGCAGCAGGTGGGGGTCGCGCCCCTTGGCCCGTAGCGCCTGGCGCTGGAGCACCCCGAAGCGGTGCTGCTCGTCCACCACGGCGAGGGCCAGGTTGGGCAGGTCCACGTTCTCCTGAATGACGGCGTGGGTGCCGATGAGGATGTCGAGCCCCCCCTCGGCGGCCTGCGCGGCCAGCGCCTTGCGGGCGCGCGAGCGGGTGGAGCCCGTGAGCAGCCCCACCGTCACGGGTTTGTCCAGGGGAGGCAGGGAGACGGCGAACCAGTTCCCGTCGCCGCCCCAGTGCTCCAGGCCCCCCAGCAGGCGGCGCACCGACAGGAAGTGTTGCTCGGCCAGTACCTCGGTGGGGGCCATGAGCGCGCCCTGGTAGCCGGCTGCCACCGCGGTGAGCAGCAGGGCGACGGCCACCACCGTCTTGCCCGCGCCCACGTCGCCCTGGAGCAGGCGCGACATGGGCCGCGCGCCCGAGGCCATCTCCGCCCACGCCTCCTCCAGCGTGCGCTGCTGGCCCTCGGTGAGGGCGAAGGGGAGGGAGGCGATGAAGGTGTCCACGGCGGGCGGGCGCGGGGGCAGGGCCACGCCGGGGCTCACCTCAGCGGGGGCCGGGCGCTGGGCGGCTATCGCCAATTGGAGCACCAGCAGCTCATCGAAGGCCAATCGCCGGCGCGATTCCTCCCTGGCCTCGTGCGAGTCGGGGTAGTGTGCCTGGGCGATGGCCTCCGGGAGGGCCATGAGCCCCCAGCGCTCGCGCTCAGCGTCGGGCAGCGGGTCGTCTATGGCGATGCGTCCGTCCACGCTCACCGCGTCCAGGGCGGCGCGCACGGCGTGGCGCATGGTGCGGGCGGCGGTGCGGTCGGGCTTGGAGTAGACGGGCACCAGGCGGCCCGTGTGCACCAGGTCCGCCGTCTCCGGGTCGTCCAGCACCTCCCACTCCGGGGAGTCGAACTGGGTGCGCCCGTTGAACACCGACACCTTGCCGGAGACCGCCAGCTTCACGTTGGCCCCCGCGCCCGAGACCGCGCGGCGCAACGCCCCGGCCACCCACGGCTGCTGGAACCAGACGGCGCGGATGTTCCCCGTCTCGTCCCCCACGGTGGCCTCGGCGATGCGCAGGCGGCGCTGCTTGCCCAGCGTCAGCTCCCGTGCGTCCCACAGCGAGACCACCACCGTCTGCTCCTGGCCGGGCTGGAGCTGCGCCACGGTGCGGCGCGCCGAGTAGTCCAGGTGGCGCAGGGGGTAGTGGGTGATGAGGTCGCGCACCGTGTGCAGGCCGCGCTCGCTCAGGCGCCCCGCCAGCACGCGCGAGACCCCCGGCAGGCGGGCGAGGGGGTCGTCCAGCCCCACGGGGGCTGCGGGCGGCTCCGGCGCCGGCCGGCGGACGGGCGTGGGGGCGGGGGCCGAGGGCGGCGGGCCGATGACCCGCTCCACGGCGATGGCCCACTTGCGGCGTTGCTCGGCGCTCACCGCCTCGTACTCGATGCTCAGGAGGCCCTGGGCGTCCAGGGCACGCAGGGCCGGGTCGGTGGCCGCCTCGCGACGCAGCGTTGCCAGGAACCGGTCGAACCCGCCCGCCACGGCGCGCGCCTGGTAGCCCTCGCGCTGCTCCATGGACAGCACGTTGCGCAGTGCGTGCAGACGCGAGGGACGCTGAGGGCGGGAGGTCATGGCCCCAGGCTAGCCGCTGGCGCACGCGCGCGCCACGCCTGCGGGGCACGGGGAGAACGAGAGAGGGGGCGCTCCCGCGCCCCCACTCGAAGAGCCTTGGGGAACGGGGACTAGAGGTTGTCCCAGTAGGCGAAGCCCACGCCGATGGGCGAGGAGTAGAGGGTGATGTAGTCCACCACGGTGCCGGGCACCCCGTCGGCCACGGCGGCTGCGGCGGCCCAGTTGCGGATCTCGCCCGTACCGGAGCCGATGCCGTGATACATGCCCGTGCCGCCGTCCACCCAGGGGCGGGTGGAGTCGTCGAACTCATCGATGAAGTGGTCGGTGTACTGGTCGAAGTGGTCGGCCAGCTTCTTGGCGTTGCCCTCGCGCACCGCGTCCAGCACCACGCCGTCGAACTCCTCGTTCAGGTAGGAGATGGGGTTGCCGGGCGTGTGCCAGAGGCCGCCGGAGCCGATGACCGCCACGCGCACGTCCTCGGGCCACGCCTCGATGATCTCGCGCACCGCCTTGCCCAGCTTGTAGCAGCGGTTGGCCGTGGGCTGGGGGCCGTAGAAGCAGTTGATGTAGAAGGGGATAACGGGGATGGAGTAGTCCGGCACCATGTAGTGCAGCGGGCGCATGAACGCGTGGCCCACGCCGTGCTGCTTGTTGGGCCAGTCCAGCATGAACGAGAGGTCGAACTCACGGTGCACCAGCTGCACCGCCAGGTGCTTGGCCAGGGCCGGGTAGCCGGAGACCTTGGCCCAGGTGTCGGGCGTCTTCTCCACCCAGTCGCCGCGCTGGCCGGGCACGATGCCCTCGCGCGGGAACGTCCGGTACCCCTCGTACTCGTCACCCGCGAAGATGGCGAAGCCGGGGAAGTTGCCGAAGTCGAACTGCTCGATCTGGTCGTCCCCGAAGATGAGGATGACGTCGGGCTTGGCCTCCTCCATCTTGGCCTTGAGAGTGCCGAAGGCCTTGTGGATGCGGTCCCACTGGGAGGCGTTCTCCTCCTCGCTGGTCCACGGGTTGCGGTCCGAGGTGGGCCGCTTGGAGCGGATCACGTTCCACTTCTCCGGCTCCGTGTACAGGAAGGGGGAGTGGGTGCACGTCTCGACGAGCACGACCTTGGCCATGGGGTCCTCCTTGGGTGCGCCCACTGGTTGCGCCAGGGCGCTGCGGCGTTACGGTTTGCCAGCAAACCTTATTGCAGTATTTCTGTTTGGCCGGGTGGCGGAGGGAGTGGGATTCGAACCCACGGTGGCTCGCGCCACAACGGTTTTCAAGACCGTCGCAATCGTCCGCTCTGCCATCCCTCCGGGAACGGGACGCTGCGGCTAGTATGCCGCAGGCGCGGACGCTACGCCAGCGCCCCACGCCGGTTGACGCGCGCGGCGGGCGGGGGGCTCAGCGTTTGCTTCCATACCTGCAATGTTCGGCGATTGGGCAACCAACGCAGCGCGGCACCTGAGGCAGGCATAACGCTGCGGCGAGGTCGAGGGCCGCCCAGTTCAGCTCGTCGAGCCTGATCGCGCCCCGGCTAGCGGCGCGGATGATACCCCTGGCTCGGGAGGGATTCGGCACGCCGAGCAGCCGACGGTATACCCGCCCGCTGACAGAATCGATCGGCAGCGCGCGCAGACCGATCGAGCACGCTACGGATGCGGCGGTCGCCGGCCCAACGCCGGGGAGTGCGCGGAATCTCTCTTCGGTCCATCGTGCGGATGGGTCGCTCGCCAACTCATCCGCTATCCGCTGGAGCGTAGTTGCCCGTTTCGTTAGTCCAAGAGGGGAGATGAGTGCCTCTACCTGTGCGGTGTCTGCACTGGCGAGGTCGCGCGCTGTGGGGAACCGTGACAACAGAGCCGCGTAGACCTTGTCGACCGTTCCGGAGCGGGAACGCTGGAGCAGGACCTCCGCTACCAGGAGCTTGTACGGGTCCCGTGCTCCACGCCAGGGGAACGCGCGCCTGTGGGTCTGGCCCCAGGCGACGAGTACCTTCAGAGAGTCAGCCCACTTCATCGGTTGCTATCCAACAACCAGACTATAGTGACCACGATACGCGACCTGAGCTACAGAACATTCGTGGAGGGAGTGTTGATGCCGGAGGCACCCTACGATCAGACCGACCCGCGCAGCATCGAGTTCTATGGCCAACGGCTCCGTCGTTCCACGCTCCGTCGGACCAAGGGGGCTGTCGCGATACCGCGCCAGGAACTCGATGCGGTCATCTCGCCCACGTCGAAGAGCGGGGTCGGGGATCTGGTCGAGCGGTACTACTACGGTATCCACCCTGGGAACGATGCCTGCTCCCCTGATTTCAAGGAAGCAGGCGTCGAACTCAAGACCACGCCTCTGGTCCGTCGACCACGAGCTGGAGTGGTGCCCAAGGAACGGCTCGTGTTTGGCATGATCGATTACATGTCCGTGCATCAGGAGGAGTTCGAGTCGAGCTGCTTCCTCGCCAAGAACAGACGTCTCATGGTGCTCTGGTACTTGCACGAAACCGGTGTGCCCATGGGTGACCTGCGGTTCGTCGCAGCGAAGCTGGTGGATCTCGATGCCCTCCCCGAGGTGGACAGGGCCATCATCCGAGAGGACTGGGAAGCGATTGTGCAGCGAGTCCGCGATGGACAAGCGGAGCTACTCGGAAGCGCGTCGACACCAACCCGGTACCTAGAGGCGCTCACGAAAGCGAGGAACGAGAAACAGCGGCGGAGCCAGGCGAACGGTTCAGTAAAGGCAAAGCCTCGCGCATTCGCCTTCAAGCAGTCGTTCGTGAAGAGCCTGATACGTGGCGAGCTTGCCGATGAGGGCCGGGCATATGGATCGCCGGAGGATGTGGCCGAGCGCGGATTCGAGCAGGGGATCCTGGACCGCTTCCAACCGTGGGTCGGGGTAGAAGTTGGGCAGATCGCTGAGCGGCTAGATCTGTCAGGGGACCCGAAGGCTAAGGGTTATCGGGCAACCCTCGCACGGGCGATCATGGGGGTTCGGGTTAAGAAAGTGGCGGAGTTCGAGCGGGCCAACATCCTGATGAAGACCATCCACCACAGGGCGGGGAGACTGCCGAAGGAGCACATGTCGTTTCCTGCCTTCCGATTCATGGGGCCGGGGAGTGTGGTGGACGAGGTCTGGGACGCTTCCGATGGGGATGATGAGCGCATCGCTGCCATCAAACGGACACTGGAGGAACAACGGTTCCTCTTTGTCATCTTCGAGGAGAGCGAGGGTGTCACGAGGCTCGCGCGAGTGTTGTTCTGGTCGATGCCCACGAAGGACATCGAGAGGTACGTCGGGCCTGTATGGGAACGAACACGCGAGGCGATAACGACGGGAACGATGCGATTCCCGGGGATCACCTTCAACCACGTCTGCCACGTCCGACCGCATGCGACTAAGGGAGAGACGTTCCCCACCCTACGCAACGGAGACCAAACAAAGCGCTGCTTCTGGTTGGATCGAGCGTACCTAGCGAAGCAGGTCGGGATCGGCTCCGGTGGCGATGTGGACTAGAGACGAGCGAGTTCCCGCCCGATCCGTTCGATGATGCCGACCACGAGAGCGTTCCCCATGAGGAATGCCCGTCGGCCGTCGGGGATGCCGTCCGTCCACCCCGGATCGAACCCGTTGAGCCGCTCGAGTTCGGTAGGGACCAGCCGCCGGTAGCGCCCGGCCTGCTCGATGATGTGCTTGAAGCGGGAGGGGGTGGGGCCGCCCTCCCCGGTCACGATCGTCCGTGAGGGGCCGTCGACGGCATCGGGGAAGGGGATGCCGCCTTCGTCGTAGGTGTAGGCCATGCCGGTTGCCCGGCTCACGCGGATGGCATGCTTCGGGCCCTTCAGGTAGCGCCAACGCTCTATCTGGGCTTCATCGTTGACCCAATAGGAAGGCGGGACCGCCTCGGCATCCTCAAGCACGTCACCGAGACAGAGCGAAGGGCCGTTGTGGCGAGCCTCGTAAGCCGTCGTCCATACCCGTCGATCCACCATGATACCCGCCGCGAGGAATGGGCTGGTGCGTCCCCCCATGTTGAACCGGTCTGTGATCGCGGGGAGATCCCCGTCGATCCTTAGGGGGAGCAGGGCGCTAGCCGATGGCTTCATCGTTCTCATCGGCAGCGCCCGGGCGATCGGTCCACGCTCAGCGAGCCACATAACGGGGTCAGCAGCGAGTTCGGGCGTCTGATCCTCACGATAGGCGATGATGAAAACGCGGCGACGTTTCTGGGGGAACCCGTAATGCGCGGCGTTGACCACCCGCCATTCGACTGCGTAACCAAGGTCCGCGAGTGAGGCCAGCATCACGGCGAAATCGCGGCCAGGCTGGCGGGGTGACGTGGGGGACTTGAGGAGCCGATCGACGTTCTCGAGGAAGAGCATGCGGGGGCGGTAGATCCGCGCGGCCCGCTCGATCTCCCACCACAGGACGCCCTTCTTCCCCCGCAGCCCGTGAGCCTGGGCACGGGTCCGAGCTACTGAGTAGTCCTGGCAGGGGAAACCGCCGACCAGCAGATCGTGGTCGGGGATCCGGAACGCACCAGCCTCAACCCGGTCGAGCACCTCGTGGATGTCTTCGTTGGAGTGGCATTCGATGCCGAAGTGCTTCACGTATATCGACGAGGCGTGTTGGGTCCTGCTCCCCGGTTCCCACTGATTGCTCCAGACCACGCTCCACCCCGCGCGTTCTAGCCCCACGCGGAAGCCACCGACTCCTGCGAACAGCTCGATCGCATCGAGCGTGCGTGGGGTCGAACCTGCGGGATGTGCCTGAGTTGGCGCGTGGGGGGCGTTGGTGACCACGGGTCTGATCCTATGGGTGTGCCGTGGTTCCCGCAAGCAGGTGGCGGCAGGCCTCAGTCCGGTTCTACGCCAGCGCCCCGCGCCGGTTGACGCGCGCGGCGGGCGGGGGCAGCATGGCGCGCGAACCTACCGCAGGAGGTGCCCATGCCTGGCCCCGATAACCGCTACAGCGCCGAGGAGTGGGAGGCGCGGGTCAATCTGGCCGCCACCTACCGCCTGGCCGACCTGTTCGGCATGAGCTACCTGATCTACAACCACATCACCCTGCGCCTGCCGGGGAACGAGGAGCGCTTCCTCATCAACCGCTTCGGGATGCACTACTCAGCGGTGACGGCCTCCTCCTTGCTCACCATCGACCTGGACGGGAACGTGCTGGATGGGCCGATCGAGCACCTGAACAAGGCCGGGTTCGTCATCCACTCTGCGGTGCATGGGGCGCGGCCCGACGCGCGGTGCGTGATGCACACCCACACGGCCTACGGGGCTGCCTTCTCGGCGCTGGACACCCCGCTGCTGCCGCTGACGCAGGATGGGATGGAGTTCCACAACCGCATCGGCTACCACGACTTCGAGGGCCTGGCGGTGGACGTGGAGGAGCGTGAGCGGCTGGTGACGGACCTGGGCCGCCACAACGCGCTGATCCTGCGCAACCACGGCCTGCTGACCACGGGGAAGAACTGCTCGGACGCGTTCACGCGCATGGTGAACCTGGAGCGCGCGTGCCAGGCGCAGATCCTGGCCATGAGCACCGGCGCGCCGCTGCGGATGCCCACGGAGGAGGCCGTTGAGAAGACGGCCAGGATACTCACCCGAGAGCGCCCTGAGGTTGGCCACGAGGCCGACAAGTGGGGCGCGCTGCTGGGCCTGCTGGACGCGCGCGACCCCTCGTTCAGGAATTAGGCCGCACCGCGCCCACCAACACCCCTTGGAGGATGACATGCCCTTCGAGCCCCTGGCCCCCTACTCACCGGGGGTGAAGGCGGGGGGCGCCGTCTACGTCTCCGGCACGGGGCCCGCGGGCGCTGACGGCAAGACGGTGGGCGTGGGCGATGTGCGCGCGCAGACCGAGGCGGTCATAGCAGCGATACGCGCGGTGCTGGAGGCGGGCGGCGGGAGCCTGGCGGACGTGGTGATGAACCACATCTTCATCACCGACTATGCCAACTACGCGGCCATGAACGAGGTGTACGAGCGCCACTTCGGGGCGACGCGCCCCGCGCGTTATTGCGTCAAGGCCGAGCTGGTGCGCCCTGACTGGCTGGTGGAGATCGCCTCCGTCGCGGTGCTGAGCGCCTAGCCGCCCCTAGCCCTTCCGGCCGCGCTTGCGCAGGCCCACCACCACCAGCGCCACGCCGGGCAGCGAGAAGATGGCCCCTGCCAGGTAGACCTGCGCCCACTGGATGCCCTGCGGGGCGGCCGCATCGCCCCGGGCGATGGCGGCGCTGGCCGCGTCCAGCGTGGCCCACACCACCACCCACGTCAGCACGACCCACCCCACGCCAGCACCCACCCACGCCAGCCAGCCGTAGCGTGTGCTCATGCGCGCTTGCCCGTGCGCACCTGCACGCCGGCGCGCTCCTCCGCCAGCTTGAAGGTGACCAGGTTGTCCTGCTCGCCCCACCCGCGCTCCTGGCCCCGGTGGATCTCCTCCAGGGTGTAGGCCGCCATGCCTAGTTCCGCGCCCTCCTCCCTGCCCAGTTCGATGGCGAGGCGCACGTCCTTCTCGGACAGCGTCAGGGAGAAGCGCGGGTGGTCGAAGTCACCTGCGAACACCAGCTCAGGGATGTGACGGGTGAGGATGAGTTGCTGGCCGAAGGACCCGCTCTTGAGCACCTCCAGCATCACGGCGGGGTCCACGCCCGCCTTGGTGGCCAGCACCATCCCCTCCTGCACGGCGATGCGCGTGGCCATCGAGATGGAGTTGTGCACCAGCTTGGCCACGGAGCCCGCGCCGGGCCCGCCCACGTGGGTGATGGCCTTGCCGATGGACTGCAGCAGCGGGAGCGCGGTGGCGTAGGCCTCGGTGCTCGCCCCCACCATGACCGCCAGGCTCGCGGCCTCGGCGCCCATGGGCCCGCCACTCACCGGCGCGTCCACCAGTGCGATGCCCTTCGCCTCCAGCGCCGCGGCCAGGCGCCGCACCACCGAGGGGGCGTTGGTGGAGGTGTCCACCCACACGCTTCCCTTCGCGGCCCCGTCGGCGATGCCATCGGGCCCGGTGCCCACGGCCTCCACCTCACGCGGCCCCGGCAGCGAGGTGAACACCACCTGGGAGGCGGCGGCGGCCTCGGCGGGTGTTGCGGCCCACGCCGCGCCGTTCTCCAGCAGCGGGGCGGCCGCCGCCTGGTTCAGGTCGTGGACGGTGAGGGCGTGCCCCGCCGCCTGGATGTTGCGGGCCATGTGCGCGCCCATCTTGCCGAGGCCGATGAATCCGACGTTCACGTTGGTGCTCCTTCTGGGGCCGTCCGGGCGGGGGCTCCCCTTACCCGATGCGCCGGGGGGTGCCCTGCGCTGCGGCGCGGATCGTGTCGATGAGCTGGTGGTGGCGGACGGCATCGTCGAAGCTGGGCGAGAAGGGCTTGTTCGCGGCGATGGCAGCGGCGAAGCGCTCCCACGTCTTGCCCACGTTGACCGGCGGGCCGGACAGGCCGCCCTCGCCCACCCAGGAGGCCTGCGTGACCTCCAGCTCCTCCGGCGCCTTCATGCCCACCCGCTGGCCGGTTAGGCGTCCCTCGTTGGTGGAGAGGCCCTGCGCCCCCTCCAGCGTGAGCACGCCCTCGCTTCCGTTCACCTGGAGGCGGAACCCGCCGCTCACGCCCACGGCGGATGACATTTGGGCCGAGAGTACCGCGCCGGAGGACATGCTGGCGGTGATGGCGACGGTGTCGGGCGCGCTGACGGGCAGCACCTCACCGGTCTCTGGGTTCTTCACCGTGGACATCTTCACCTCCACCACGGCGCCGGCGATGGAGGCGATGGGCCCGGCAGCGGCCTGCAGGCCGTCCAGCAGGTGCCCGAAGGTGATGGTGAGGGGGTTGGCGCCTGCCTTCGCGTCCGCCATCCACAGGCGGCTCGCTGCGCGGCCCAAGGGGCCTGGTCCGTTGGCGCTCAGCACCACGGTGCGGGGCTCGCCCACATACCCCCCGGCGATGGCCCGCGCCATGGCCTGGTACTCCGCCGAGGAGCGCGACTGCAGGCCAACGGCGGTGCGCACGCCCCGGGCCCTGGCGGCGTCGGCCATCTCAACCGCCTGGGCGGTGTCGGTGCCCAGGGGCCACTCGGTGTAGACGTGCTTACCCGCGGCGATGGCCGCCATGGTCAGTTCATGGTGAGCGGGCAGCTTCACCGAGACGGCGACGGCGTCCACCTCCGGGCTCGCCAGCAACTCCCGGTAGTCGGCGAAGGCCAATCGTGCGCCGTACTGCGCCGCCGACTCCCGGGCCGACTCCTCTCGGGTGGTGGCGACGGCCACCAGCTCAACGCCGGGGATGCCCGTGCCCATGGCAGGCAGGTGGGCGCGGCCCGCCCAACCGCTCACGTTGGCCCCGATGATGCCGACCCGCAGGCTCGCCATGACGCTCCCTCCACCGGTGTGCTGTGCGCCAGCACGATACCCCGGTGGGGGCGCGAGCGCCAACCGGCCCGCCCCGCTACAGCCCGGTCAGGAAGTCCATGAGCGCCGCGAAAAACTCCTCGTCGCGGTTCTGCAGGCCGTGGTCGCCACCCTCCACCACCAGGGAGCGGGTGCGTGGCTGGTCCTTGGCGAGCGCCGCCATGTCGTGGACGGCATCACGCATGCGTGGATGCGTCTCCGTGGAGCCGCCCAGGATCAGCAGCGGGGTGGCGATGCGGTCGGTGTGAGCCACGGTCAGGTCGTAGCGCTCGGTGCAGTGGCGGTCCAGGTACACGGCGGCGGAGAAGTGATGGGAAATGGGGAAGCTCACCTCCACCAGCGCGTCGGGCTCGCCCGCATCGGCCAGGGCCTTGGACCGCTCCCAGAACCGCCGGTGCTCCTCCCCCAGCTCGGAGGCGAGGAAGTAGCGGTGGGAGAGGCGCAGGGGTGAGAGCGAGACCACCGCCGCCACGCGCGGGTCCTGGTTGTGCGCCTGCGCGTACACCACCTTCACCGCGCCGAGAGATGAGCCCAGCAGGCACACGCGCTTGAAGCCGCGCTCCGCGCACCAGTCCACGGCGGCCGCCATGTCCAGGCGGCACTCGTCCAGAATCTCGTAGGCGTTGCCCACCCGCTTACCGCCGGAGTGACCCGCCACCACGTCGTGCCCGCGGGTGTTGAACAGCACCACGGGCACGCCCAGGGAGCGCAGACGCCCGGCGCGTGGGTTGGAGGGAGTTGCGTAGAAGTTGCCCCCGCTCCCATGCACCATCACCACGATGTCCACACCCAGGTCCGCGGGTGGAGCACCCTCCGGGGCCAGGTATGCCCCGTGCAGGCGCACACCATCGCTGGTGGTGGTCTGGACCAGTTCAACCTGCATGGGCGCCTCCCGCTCGCGTGTTGCGGCGGGATTCTAACCTGCTCGCTCGCTTTCGGCTCGCTTGATCAAAGGGGGACACCCCCTGGGCGTCCTGCGGACGCCGAACCCCCGGCGGGGAGAGGTGCCCTCTCCCACTGCACCCCTCTAGCCCGGACAGACCCTGGCTACACGCGTTCTTGGGTCTGCGCCCCACGGGAAGTCACGGCGTATGCGAGTAGGCTTTGGGCCTGTTGCCATGAGCGCGCGCCGAGCGCGCGGAGACGGGGGTAGGCGCGGAGCGCCGAAGGGGGAGTCCCCCTTCCATCGAGCCCACGCAGTGGGCTGGGCCACTCCTAGCGTTTGTGGTGGCCGCTCCAGGGGTGCGGGTCCTTGCCGTGGGAGCGGAACCAGTAGTAGATCAGGTCCCAGTACAGGTCGGGCTCGATGAAGCGCACCTCGCCCTCGCGCGGCCCGCGCACCAGCACCACGCGGCCCCAGTCGTCGGGGTCGCGCTGGTCCACCGGGACCTCCAGGCCCTCCACCTTGGTGTCGAAGGTGGCCATGTCGTTGAGGAAGTCGGTGACGGACTCGGCGTTGGCCTTCCACACGCGCAGGACGGTGTTCTCATCCTCGCCGAACTGGCCGACGTAGACGATGGCGTCCTTGCCCTTGCCGCGCGTGCGCCACTCGATGCGATCGCTCATGTGTACTCCGCGTTCTGACACCGGGGGGCCGGTGGAGGAGGATGGAAGAAGGGGGGCCGTCCGGCCCCCCTTCATTCTGCACCCTAGAAGAAGGTGTTGACCACCTTGGGGATCATGACGTTCTGCGCCAGGATGATCTTGCGGCGCACCACCTTGAATCCGGTCTCGGGGTCGCGCTGGAGGATGTCCTCACGGCGGCCCACCCACTCGTTCACTTCGTCCTGGAGGCGGTTCTGGTAGCAGCGGAACTTGCTGTTGACGTGGATGCCGTCCTTCTCCTCGCCCACCACCTCCACGTTGGTGATGGCGTGCTCGAAGCGGGAGACGGGCTCCTCGGGCCAGTGGACGCCGGTGTTCAGCTGGCGGATCCGGCCCTCGATGATGTCCTTGGTCTCGTCGAACCAGTTGATCTCGGTCTCGTAGGAGGTCTCCTCCATGTCCCAGTCGCCGAACTTGATGTTGCGGCGCATGGGCATCCAGTAGAAGAGGTCCTCGTGGAGCAGCTCGGCCCACTCCTCAAGGCGGCGCTCGTCGAGCAGACGGGCCTCCTTGTAGTAGAACTGCTCGATGTCGTGCTGAAGGATCACATCCTCCAGGCTCGTTGCCTTCTTGCTTGTGCTGACCATCGGATGGCTCCTTGGGAGGCCGGTGTGCGCTCCCCTGCCCGCCGGATGGCTACGGCGGGCAGGGCTGGTGCGCTAACCCTCGGCCTTGGTGACCTGGTTGAAGAAGATGAACTCTTCCTCGCCGACCTGCGAGGCGTTCGGGTGCTTGGTGTACTTCACCTGGATGAAGCCACCGTTGCGGGGGTTGGCGATGATGGTGCCCACCGACCCATCCGTGAGGGTCACCGTGGTGCCCTCAGGCAGGTCATTGAAGACCTGGATACCGTCCTGTCCATTGAGGTTGTACGTCGTCGGCATAACACTCACCTCTACGCGGATGCGCTGACACTCCCATCGGGCGCGCGCCAGATGAAGTGGTCGGCGTTCTTGTTGATCGGGTACAGGTCCGCCCAGGACTTGGCCTCCATGAAGGCGAGCCAGCGGGAGAACCGGGCGCGCTGAGCCTCCTCGGTGTAGGAGCCGTTGACGATGACGCCGGGCAGGCGGTCGTCGTACTTCCCGTGCCCCATGCCGTTGGCGTAGAAGTAATTCCGCTTGCGGGCCTTGGCGCCCTGCGAGGCCGGGAAGACGTAGTTCCAGTTCTCCATGTCGTCGGACTCGAAGAACCCGATGGGGCCGTTGAACCGCTCGGCGTAGTGGCGCAGCGCGTCCTTGACGTTCTTGGGCGCGTTCTTGTCCACACCGAACAGCGACCAGCGCTCGGTCATGCCCGTCTCGTGGGGGTGGTAGTAGCGCAGGCGCCACGAGTCCACCATCACCGCCGGCCAGATGGCGAAGTGACCGCCGCCCCAGCCGTGGGGAGGCATGACGCGGGTGGCGTACTTCTCGCGCTTCTTGACCGTCTGCTTCTGGAAGTACTCGTCGACGCCTTCCTCGTACCACTCGTTGCCGTACTCCGGCACGCCGGGCTGGTTGTAGAAGGTACACATGCCGCCGTGGCCCAGGTTGTGGTCACCGATGGCGTACTTCTCCTGCGGGAAGGGCTTGCCCTTCTCCTTGCCCCGCCCGCGGTCCTCGTGCAGGCCAGCGGCCTGGGAGGAGCGGTGGGTCATGGAGGTGTGGGTCAGGTCCGTCACCGAGGTGAAGCCCGGCACCTTCCAGTTGGTGGGCAGGCGGTGGCGCTGGAAGGGGGTGAAGAACTCGAGCCCCCCGTCCTCACCGTCCGAGGACTGGAGGCAGTGGCGCAGGCTCTCGGCGAAGGGGCCAAGGTAGTCCTCGAAGGACGGGGCCTCCTTGTCCCAGGTGGCCCAGATGGAGCCGTGGAAGTTCTTCAGCTGAGCCACCTCGGTCAGGCCCCACTCGGCGCGCGGGAGGGTGTCCGTGTAGGCGTTGGCGTAGTTGCCGAAGCCCACGCCCACCAGCTTGCCGGTGGTGTCGTACGTCCAGGCGTGGAAGGGGCACGTGAACACCAGGGTGTTGCCCTGGTCGTACCGGCACACCTTCATGCCGCGGTGGGCGCAGGAGTTCAGGAACGCGCGGATCTGGTTGTCCTTGCGATCCCGCACCATGATGACTTCTTCGGTGCCCATGCGGGTGACCACGAAGTCGCCGGGGTTGGGGATCTGGCTCTCGTGGCCCAGGAACAGCCAGCAGCGCTGGAAGATCTGCTCCATCTCCATCTCGAAGATCTCGGGGTTGACGTAGAGCTCGCGGGAGACGGTGCCCTTCTCCATGTCGATATACGACCGGATGGACCAGTCACCCCTCGCCTTGATGATATTGACCATGGCGTCCTCCTTTACTTACCGCGGGCACGCGCCGCACCGGGGCGGCCCAGATGCGCCCAGTTATCGGCCCTGGGTGTGCATACGGCGTGCATACGGTGTGCAGAACCCGTGCAGGTTCCGTGCAGATCAGGCTGGGTTGGGCGAGCCCGCCCGCCCTCTGCTATCATCCGGCCCTGCGCGGCGCGCAGGCGCCGCCGCAACTTCGCACGAGGGCAGTCCATGAAGCTACACGAGTACCAGGCCAAGGAGCTCCTGGCCCGCTTCGGCGTGCCGGTGCCCCAGGGCTCCGTCGCCTCAGACGGCAAGTCGGCCGCCGAGGCCACGCGCAAGCTGGGCGGTCGCGCGGTGGTGAAGGCGCAGGTCCACGCGGGCGGACGCGGCAAGGCGGGCGGCGTGAAGGTCGTCGCCAGCCCCGATGAGGCGTCCGGGTACGCCGGCAAGCTCATCGGCTCCACGCTGGTGACTTTCCAGACCGGCCCGGCAGGCGCGCCGGTCCACCAGGTGCTGGTGGAGCAGACCATGGACATCGAGCGCGAGCTCTACCTGTCCATCACCACCGACGGTGGGCGACGGCGTCCCGTGGTCATCGCCTCCGCCGCGGGCGGGATGGAGATCGAGGAGGTCGCCCACACCAGCCCGGAGAAGGTGCTGACGGAGCCCATCGACCCGGCCATCGGCTTCCAGCCCTTCCAGGGCCGCAAGCTGGCCGAGGCGCTGGGGCTGCCCGCCGCGCAGGTGCGCCCCTTCTCGGCGCTGGTGGACGCGTGCTGGCGCGCCTACTGGGGGCTGGACGCGACGATGATCGAGATCAACCCCCTGGTGCTGACCAAGACGGGCGAGCTGCTGGCGCTGGACGCCAAGGTGAGCCTGGACGACGACTCCCTCTTCCGTCACAAGAAGGAGGCGGAGCTGCGCGATGTCTCGCAGGAGGACGCGCTGGAGGTGAAGGCCTCCGAGTACGGCATCTCCTACGTGACGCTGGACGGGAATGTGGGCTGCATGGTGAACGGCGCGGGCCTGGCCATGGCCACCATGGACACGGTCAAGTTCGCCGGCGCCGAGCCCGCCAACTTCCTGGACGTGGGCGGCGGGGCCAACGAGGAGAAGATCTCCACCGCGATCCAGTTGATGGTCTCCGACCCGAAGGTGGAGAAGGTGCTGGTGAACATCTTCGGCGGCATCCTGCGGTGCGACATCGCCGCGCGCGGCATCGTGGACGCCTACGGCAAGCTGGAGCGCAAGCCAACCCTGGTGGTGCGCATGCTGGGCACCAACGTGGAGGAGGGCAAGCAGATCCTTGCCGCCTCCGGCCTCAAGATCACCCTGGTGGACACCCTGCAGGAGGCGGCTGCGGCCATCGCCGCCTAGCCGCTTGGAGTAGCGATGAGCATTCTGGTTGACGCGAACACCCGCCTGCTGGTGCAGGGCATCACCGGCCGCGAGGGCTCCTTCCACGCGGAGCGGTGCATGGCCTACGGCACCAACCTGGTGGCCGGTGTCACCCCCGGCAAGGGTGGCGAGAAGTTCATGGACAAGGTGCCGGTGTTCAACTCCGTGCGCCAGGCCGTGGCGGAGACGGGGGCCAACGTGTCCCTCATCTTCGTCCCCCCGCCCTTCGCCGCCGACGCCATCCTGGAGTCGGCAGATGCGGGCGTGCCCCTGGTCATCTGCATCACCGAGGGGGTGCCCGTGAAGGACTCCACCATGGTGATGCGCTACCTGGAGGGGAAGAACACCCGGCTCATCGGCCCCAACTGCCCGGGCCTCATCACCCCCGGCACCAAGACCAAGGTGGGCATCATGCCGGGCAACATCCACCTGCCGGGCAAGGTGGGCGTGGTCTCCCGCTCCGGCACCCTCACCTACGAGGCGGTGGGCCAGCTGACGGCCCTGGGCATCGGCCAGTCCACCTGCGTGGGCATCGGCGGCGACCCCGTCTCCGGCACCACCTTCGTGGACGTGCTCAAGTTGTTCAACGAGGATCCGGAGACCGAGGCCATCGTGCTGATCGGTGAGATCGGCGGTACCAAGGAGCAGGAGGCTGCGGCCTACATCAAGGCCAACGTGCGCAAGCCTGTGGCCAGCCTCATCGTGGGGCAGACGGCCCCTCCCGGCCGGCGCATGGGCCACGCGGGCGCGGTCATCACCGGCACCGCGGCCTTGGCCTCCGAGAAGATGAAGGCGCTGGGCGATGCGGGATGCCACGTCATCCCCACCCCAGCGGAGATTGGCGCCGTCGTCCAGAAGATGCTGGCCAAGTAGCCAGCGCATCGCGTGAACGAACAACAGGGCCCCGGCATCAGCCGGGGCCCTGTTTCGTGAGACGGCGTGCGGGCCTACTTGCCTGCGAAGCGCTCCCAGCGGGTGAATTCCATGCCCCCGTCCAGCAGCGGGTCTATCTCGTCGGCGAAGCGTCCGGCGGCATCGGAGACGCGGTGGGCGTCTTCCGCCGCCTCGTCGGCGAAGGAGAAGGCGTGCAGGAAGGCGCACGGGTCGCCGAACTCCTGGAAGGAGTCGTAGGTGAGGGTGCCGGGCTCGTGCACCTGGGCGTGGTCCACGAAGTCGCTGATGGCGTACAGCGCCTGTTGCAGCACCTCGGGGCGTACCCGGAAGCGGGCGGTCATGTGGATGGTCATGGGCGTCCTTGGGCGCGGGAGCCTCGCGCCGGGCAAGCATAGCGGATGCGGCGTCCTAGGCGCCCCCTTATTCGGCTGCGGCGAAGGGGCTGACGGGCGGGCGCGAGCGCTTGCCGATGATGACCATGCTCTTCTGGAGCATCTTGCCGTAGCGGTTCATGCGCTGGAACTCCTCGACGGGGATGCGCAGGTGCTGGGCCGCGCGCTGGTCGTCCACGTAGTGCTCGCGGTCCGGGTCGTGGAAGTAGACGTAGCGCTCGTTGAAGCCGGTCACCACCACCCAGTGGGGCGACTTCTCCCGGTGGAGGCGGTAGGTGGAGATGAGGACGATGGGCACCTCGCCGGAGCGGATCGCGTCGGCGATGTCGGCGATGCCGAAGTTGAAGTACTGCTCCCCCACGCCCAGCCGGCGCGCCTCCTTCTTCATCGCACCGTGGACGATCTCCACCACCTCGCGCTTCTCCTCGGTGCGCACCGAGGTGAGGAAGGGCGTGCGGGTGTCGGAGATGATGACGCGGGCGGCGTAGCCCCGGCGCTGGGCGGCCAGGGCCAGCCCGAAGGGCCCGCACCCGCCCAGGCCCTCGGTCATGAAGATGAGGGTGGCCTCCTTCCAGAGCATCAGCTCCAGGGCCTTGTCCATCACCAGGCGGGGGGTGTGGTACTTCATGGCCATCATCAGCGAGGCGGGCCCGCAGGTGAAGTCCATGGTCTGGGTGTAGAAGGGCATGGTGAGGCGCAACGGGTTCTTGCGCGCCCGCAGCCGCTTGACCATGCGCACCGCGTCCACACCATCGCCGTAGAAGCCGGGTATGGTCCCCGACTCCCGGTAGCCGCGCCGGGCGTAGAAGGCGCGCGCGGTGGCGTTCTCCGGGCGCACCTCCAGGCGCATGCGGGTGCATCCGTGCTTGCGTGCGTCCTCCTCCACCGCCTCCAGCAGCCGCTCGCCCAGCCCGCGCTTGCGCAGCGCCGGGTCGGTGGCGATGGAGTAGAGGCGTGCGGTGTAGGAGTTGCGCCGCCAGAGCACGGTGGCCGCCCCCGCCACCACGCCGCGGTGCTCCACCACCAGGGTGGTGGCGTTGGCCTCGCGCAGCAGGTAGCGCAGGTGCTCGCGGGAGGAGCGGTCGGCCTCCACGAAGGAGGCCTCCTCCAGCCGTTCCAGCGCGTCAAGGTCATTCAGGTTCGCCCGGCGCACCGGGGTAGGGGTGGTGGTCATCACCCCCACTCACCGGCCAGGTAGCGGACGATGCGCTCGTACAGTTCGGGCGCCTTCTGGTCCTCCTCCTCCTCGGCGATGGTGGGGTTGTCGTTCACCTCGATGACGACGAACTCGTCCCCCACCTGCTTGAGGTCAACGCCATAGAGCCCCCGGCCGATGGCGTTGCACGCGTCCACCGCCGTCTGGAGCAGCCTGGGGGGCACCTGGCGCAGCCGGTAGCCCTGCACGTCGGCGACGGCCACCTGGCGTCCGGCCTCGTCGTAGTGGTGGATCTTCCAGTGCTTCTTGGGGATCACGTACTTGCACACGTATAGGGGCTCACCCGCAAGCACCCCCACACGCCAGTCGAACTCCGAGCGCACGAAGCGCTGGGCGACGATGCGATTGGACCGGCGCAGGAACCGGCGGCCCACCTTCACGAACTCCTCCGGGCTCTCCACCTTCTCCACGAACAGGGAGAAGGACGAGTTGGCCGCCTTGAGCACCACGGGCTTGCCCAGCTCCTTGAAGAGCCGCTCGCCCGTCTCCAGGTCGATGTCCGCCCGGCTCAGCACCCGGGTGGCGGGGATCGGCACGCCTGCCCGCTCCAGGTGGCGGTACATGTTCACCTTGTCGCAGCAGATGATGATGGAGTCCGGGTCGTCGATGACGCGCAGCCCGTTCAGCGCCGCCGTCTCCGAGGCGACGTACGCCGCGTTCAGCGGGTCGGTGAGCGAGCGGATGAACAGGGAGTCGTAGCGGGGGATCTTCCAGATGTCCGGCCGGAACAGCACGTCCAGCCGGTGGCCCAGGCGCTGGGCGACCTGTGCGTAGTGCATCAGCGCGCCCATCTCCCGGGAGTGGGAGATGGTGTAGCGCTCCACGTAGACGGCGATGTTGGCCATCAGAGCGCCTCCCGCAGGTGGGCGTGCTCACGGTCAGACAGTTCGCGCGGGGGCAGCGGGCCGATGGCGGAGAGCAGCACGGGTTTGGAGCGGTCCGGCGAGGCCAGCACCCGCACCCGCGCCAAGGGGATGCCCAGCAGGGACCAGACCTCGGCGGCCAGGGCCCGGTAGCGCGGCTGGGCCGCCCATCCCAGCACCGCGTTGAAGTGCCCCAGCCGGTAACCGGAGGGGATCACCTGGCAGCAGATGGGGTAGGTGTAGTTGCGGGTGAGGGAGAGGGCCGCCTTCTCCTGCGCCCACGCCGAGCGCACCACCTGATGGCGCGTCATGAACGGGTTCACGGCGTCCACCACCACGGGGGGGTCGAAGTAGTCGTTGGTCAGGTAGTAGTCAGGCACGCCCATGCCGGAGAGCTTGGCCTTCTCCAAAAGCACGGGCACCACATACGCGTCCAGCGCCTCACGGCAGGTGGGGTGGACGGAGCCCTGTGCCTCCAACTCCTGGGAGAGGTAGAACCCCTCGCTCAGGTACTCGTAATCCCCCATCAGGTTCACTACCAACCCCTCTGAGCCTAGCAGTTCCGTGGCGTGGGGGGTGTGGGGGTGGGTCTTGCGCCTGGCCCGTTTGGGGGGCTCCTTCGCGGGTGCGGCTCCCTTGCCGGCCCCCGCTGATGACGTGGTCACGGTGCTCCTTCTGCCAGGCTCGCTGGCTGCCGCAATTGGCGGCGATATGCGCCACCGAGAGAGACGCTTCAGGAGAAATCTTACGGTGGCCCCGGCCGGAGTCAACGGGTCAGACAGCGCTTCCGCCCAGGGCCTTCCTCCGGGGCCCGCAGGGCCCGCGCACCCCCGGCGCGCGCGCGTGCTACACTCGCCCGTACCCCTGACCGAGGTGCTGCCCGTGCCCCCCGAACTGTCCGGTCGCGTCGACTTCTGGAACATCGGCTACCCGCTGGGGGCGGTGGTCTACCTGACCGGGGTCATCTCCCTGGCGGCGGTGGCTTGGGCGCTGTGGCGGCGCTCGCGCATCTGGCGCCTGGGCGTGCCCAACCCGGACGTGGGCCCCTTACGTGCGCGCGCAGGCGCAGCACTGCGCACCCTGGCCATCGACTCCATCGGCCACCGGCGCTTCGTGAAGCGCGAGGGCTACCCCGGCGCCATGCATGCCCTCATCTTCTGGGGCATGGCGGGGCTGTTCGCGGCCACCACGCTGGACGCCATCGAGTTCAACGCCGAGCACTGGCTGGGCTGGGTGCTCCCCACCAAGCACATCGGGGTGCAGCTGGAGCTGGTGTGGGACATCGCGGGCCTCGCGCTCATGGGTGGTGTGGGCATGGCGGCCTGGCGCCGCTACGTCACCCGCCCCGCGCGGCTGAACACCATGCTGGAGAACGGCGTGCTGTTGGCGCTGCTCATGGGCATGGCCGTCTCCGGCTTCGTCCTCCAGGCCCTGCGTATGGCGGCTACGGAGCTGGAACCCGCCTCAGCGCTCTACGACCCCTCAGCCGCCGCCTGGGCTCCGGCCTCGTGGGTCATCGCCGTGGCGGTGCGCGGGGTGGGCGCGAGCGTGTACGGCATCGAGGTGAGCCACTTCGTCCTCTGGTGGGCGCACGCGGCGCTCATGTCGGCCACCTTCGTCTACGCGGCGTGGCGCTTCGGCCCGCTGATGCACATCTTCATCTCCCCGCTCAACCTGCTGGCCCGTTCCTCCATCACCCGGCCCAAGGGTGCGCTCCGGCCCATGGG
The DNA here is from genome assembly GCA_038147155.1 of Candidatus Australimonas brisbanensis. GTDB lineage: Bacteria > Chloroflexota > Dehalococcoidia > Lucifugimonadales > Australimonadaceae > Australimonas > Australimonas brisbanensis. The sequence goes on along the minus strand of JAYQTA010000007.1, from coordinate 3,595 downwards.
GAACCTGGAAGAATTGGAGAGCTTCGGCGCGCGGGATATCTTCCAGCTCAACCAGAAGCAGCTGCTGGACTACGACGCCTGCACCAACTGCGGGCGCTGCCAGGACCAATGCCCGGCCTTCGCCTCCGGCAAGCCCCTCTCGCCCCGCAAGCTGATCCAGGACGCCAAGGCCTACATGGCCGAGCGTGCCCCGGCGCTGCTGGCGGCAGGCTCACCCGCCGATGCCCCCGCCCCGGAGCGCACGTTGGTGGAGGCCGTCTCGCCAGAGGCGCTCTGGTCCTGCACCACCTGCCGGGCGTGCATGGAGGCATGTCCGGCGTTCGTGGAGCACATCGACTCGGTGGTGGAGATGCGCCGGTACCTGGCCATGGAGCAGGCGGACGTGCCGGAGACGGCGGCGGGCGCGCTCATGTCCATGGAGCAGCGCCAGCACCCCTGGCGGGGCACCCAGGCCTCCCGCACCGACTGGATGGACGGCACCGGGGCTGTCTCGCTGGCCGAGGACCCGGAGCACGAGGTGCTGCTGTGGGTGGGCTGCACCACGGCGCTGAACGAGCGCAACCAGGCCTCTGCGCGCGCCATGGCCTCGGTGCTCAAGCTGGCGGGGGTGCGCTACCGCGTGCTGGGTTCGGAGGAGGTGTGCACCGGTGAGCCTGCGCGGCGTCTCGGCAACGAGTACCTCTACCAGATGCTGGCCGAGCAGAACATCGCCACCCTCCAGGGCTACCGGGTGAAGAAGGTCCTCACCCTGTGCCCCCACTGCTTCAACACCATGAAGAACGAGTACCCCCAGTTGGGCGCGACCTTCGAGGTGCAGCACTACACCGAGTTCGTGGCCGAACTGGTGCGCGATGGGCGCATCAAGCCGGTGCGCACCATCAACATGCGCATGGCCTACCACGACTCGTGCTACCTGGGCCGCCACAACGGGGTTTACGAGGCCCCGCGCGAGATCGCGGGCGCCATACCGGGACTGGAGCTGGTGGAGATGGCCCCGCACCACCGCGAGCGCGGCTTCTGCTGCGGGGCGGGCGGCGGGCGCATGTGGATGGAGGAGGAGGGCACCCGCGTCAACCACATCCGCACCGACCACTTCCTGGAGGCCAACGCGGATGTGGTGGGTGTGAGCTGCCCGTTCTGCCTGCAGATGATGGAGGAGGGGGGGGGGGGGGGCGCGGGGGCGGGGGGAGCAGACGGCGGGGGGGGGGGGGGGGGGGGGGGGGGGGGGGGGGGGGGCGCCCCCCCCCCCCCCCCCCCACCCAGGGGTTCTACGCGACGAAGATCAGCAGGATCGCGGTCACCAGACCGTAGATGCCGATGGCCTCGGTGAAGGCCAGGGCCAGGATCATGTTGGAGCCGATGGGGCCGGAGGCCTCCGGGTTGCGGCCCAGTGCGTTCATGGCGCCGGAACCGATCATGCCCAGACCGAGGGCGGAGCCGATCAGACCCAGGGCCGCCAGGCCAACACCGAACATCTTCGCTGCTTCTGCTTCCATCGTCCTCTACTCCTTATCGGTTCAGAACTTCCACACCGGCGGCGGCGCGCCAGGGCCCCTACCTCACCTCTCCACCCACGGGGTCAGTGTGCCGCCGCTTCTGCGTGCTCCTCGTCGTGATGGCCCCCGTGCTCCGCCACCGCCGAGGCGGCGAACACCACGGTCAGGCCCATGAAGATCAGCGCCTGCACCCCACCCACCAGCAGCTCCAGGAAGTAGAAGACCACGGGGGAGAGGAAGACCAACAGGTAGGTCATCATGAACAGCACCAGCTCGCCCGCCAGCATGTTGCCGAACAGACGGAAGGTGAAGGAGACCAACCGGATGAAGTGGCTCAGCAGCTCCAGGATGCCCACGAAGGTCTGGATGCCGCCGGGCCGGATGAACTCGCGCATGTAGCCGAGCTTGTGCGCCTTGAAGCCCCAGATCTCCACGAACAGGAAGGAGATGATGGCCAGCGCCAGGGGCATGTTGATGTCCGTGCCCGCGGAGCGCAGCAGGTGGGTGGTGACGTGCTCGGCCCCCTCCGGCTTGAAGCCGACGGTGGGGTAGATGGGCAGCAGCGCCATCCACGCGTTGAATGCGACGAAGATGAAGATGGTGGCCAGGATGGGGAAGAAGCGCCGGGCGTACTTTTCGCCCGCCACGTTCCGGATGAAGCCGTAGAGGAACTCGATCAGCATCTCTAGGAACGCCTGCAAGCGCCCTGGCACCAGCGCCATGCGCCGGGTGCCCAGGCCGAACAGCGCCACGACCACCAGGCAGGTGAGCCAGGCGGAGAGGAGCGAGTTGGTCACCGCGAAGCCACCGATGTGGAAGATGGCGGCGGGGGCGATGTGGACCTCGGGCAGGGGAACGAAGGGGTCACGGCCCGCCATCGCGGCGCCCACGGCGCCCAGAGCGATGCCGGTCAGGGCGAGGGCTGCGGCGACCCCCATGATGACCAGTTTGCGCACGCTACGCTCCTCACCGTCAGCGGCTGCCACCCCGGCCACCGGACTCCACGAAGGTGCGGAGCATCCGGTAGGTGCCGTAGAAGGCGGTTGCTATCCCCAGAGCCAGGCCCACCAGGAGGAACAGGGGTCGTGTGCCCGCCTGCCCGTCCAGCCACAGGCCGCCCAGGGTCGACGCGACGATGGCGGTGGCGATGAACCAGCCGACCCCCGCGAGCTGCCCCAATGCGACCCACCATGGCCTGTCGGTCATGGGTGGACCAAGGCTTGGTGAACCCTATCACAATCGATTGGGAGGGTCAACAGAATCCGCTCCTGAGCGGGCGGTTCAGCTCTCCTGAGGCTCCTCGCCCAGGTCCTCGAGCCCCGGCAGGTCCTTGAGGAACTCGGAGAAGGCGGACATGCGCGCCAATTCCTCCTCCGATACCTCGGTCTTGGTCTCGGCGCTAGCGGTGCCCGTCGACTGCGTGGCAGGGAGGCCCTCCCCGTCCATGAGCACCCCTGCCTTCTCCAGTACCGTCTCCTCCACGAAGATGGGTATCTTGGAGCGCACCTGGAAGCGGGGGGCGGAGGGGTCGAGGCCCGATTCCTCCCGGTAGCGCTGCGCCTCCTGGAACGACGCGAACCAGTGGTCCTGGCCGTCGTTACCGGTGACCATCTGTCCCCCCCGCACCGCGATGGCGATGGCATCGGACGGGCGGCAGTCCACCAGGCTCTCGCCGTTGGGCGTGCGCAGCACCAGCTTGGCGTAGAAGGTGTCGGCGTTCAGGTCGGTGACCACGACCCGATCCACCTCGGCGCCCAGGGTGTTGATCACCGAGCCGAGCAGGTCGTGGGTGAGCGGGCGGGGAACGGACACGTCCTGGAGACGCACAGCGATGGCGTCCGCCTCGGGGGAGCCGATCCAGATGGGCAGGTAGCGCTCGGCCCCCCGCTCCTTCAGGATCACCACCCGTTGGTAGTTCATCAGGCTGACGCGGATGCTGTCGATCAGCACTTCCACCATGCCGCGCCTCCTCCCTGCCACCGTTGCACGAGCGGGCGGCACCTGAGCGCATTCTAGGAGCGTGCGAAAAGTGGTGTCAAACGAAGAGGGCCCCCCGGTGCGGGGCCCGCGTCGGGCGCGCCCCCCCGGCGGCGAGTAGC
>JAYQTA010000006.1:0-153763 GCA_038147155.1 Candidatus Australimonas brisbanensis | reverse complement strand
GTCGGGGCTGGGGGGGGGGGGGGGGGGGGCGGGGGTGGGTCCCCCTCGGGGGGGGCGCGCGGGGGGGGCCCCCCCCCCTCTTGTTCCAGTTGGGGTAGGGGCCTAGGCCGCGGCCAGGCCCGCCTTGGCTGCCTCGGCCAGCTGGGCGAAGGCGGCGGGGTCGGCGCTGGCGATGTCGGCCAGCACCTTGCGGTCCAGGGCGATGTTGGCCTTGTGCAGGCCGTCGATGAACCGCGAGTAAGAGAGCCCGTTCTCCTGGGCCGCCGCACCGATGCGCACGATCCACAGGCGGCGCATGTCGCCCTTGAGCTCCCGCCGGTGCCGGTAGGAGTAGGAGAGGGCGTGGAGCATGGACTCATGCGCACGCCGGTAGAGCAGGTGCTTTGAACCGCGGTGCCCCTTGGTGAGGGAGAGGACCTTCTTGTGCCGCCGGTGGCCGGCGACCCCGCGCTTGACCCGTGCCATCTCTGGCCTCCGTTGTCGTCCGCCGCACGCTGAGGCGGCGGGGAAGTGATGCTTACTTGTTGAACGCCGGGATCAGAGTGAGCACCCGGCGGCGCTGCGTGTCGTCCACCGGCTGCTTGGCGTCGTAGGAGCCGCGCACCGCGCGAGACTTCTTCAGCCGCAGATGGCTGGAGCCGCGCTTCATGCGGACCAGCTTGCCGGTGCCCGTCACGCCGTAGCGGGCCTTGGCCCCCTTGTGGGTCTTCATCTTAGGCACCGTCGTCCTCCTCCATCCCGTCCATCAGGTCGTCGTCCGAATCATCGTCCTGCACCGGCCGCGCCGCCACCGCCTTGGCGGGGGCGAGGACGATGCTCATGAAGCGACCCTCCAGGTTGGGGGTCTGCTCCAACTTCGCCGTCTCCTTCAGCACGTCGTGCACCTGCTTGAGCAGGTTCACGGCCAACTCGGGGTGGTCGATCTCCCGGCCCCGGAACATCACTGACACCTTCACCTTGTTGCCCTCTTCCAGCAACTTGTGAATCAGGCGCTCCTTGGCCTCGATGTCGTGCCGACCGATGCGCGGACGGAACCGCACTTCCCGCAGCATGTTCCCCTTCTGGGTCTTGCGCATCTCCCGCTCTTTGGTGGACTGCAGGTAGCGGAACTTGCCGTAGTCCAGCAGCCTGCACACCGGGGGAGCGGCGTTGGGCGCCACCTCGACCAGGTCGAGGTCACGCTCACGCGCGAGAGAGAGGGCTTGCGAGGTTGGCATGACGCCCAGGGTCTCGCCCCTCTCATCGATGACCCGAACCTCGGGGATCCGGATCCGGTCGTTGACGCGGTATTCTCTAGCTATGTTGCCCTTTTCTTCGACACGTAAATTCAGTGCCGGCGAGCGGCACCAAGCACCGAAAATGATACCACAGGCCCCCTCACCGGTAAAGCCCGCCGCGAACGTGCGCTAGGCGCGAGGACGGCTGCCCAGCCTGCGCTCGGTCCCGCGCACCAGCCGGGCGATGTTGTCGTGGTGCGCCGCCACCACCAGGGCGGGCGCGCCCACGCCGAACACCATGCTGGCGGGGTGCTCCCACCCCAGGGCGACCAGCGCGGTGAACAGCACCGCCACGGACATGGCCGCCAGCATGGAGCCCAGCGAGACGAAGCGGGTGAGGGCGACCATGGGGATGAACACCCCCAGCCCGGCGGCCAGCGCCAGGGGGGTGAGCCCGGCGGCTGCGCCGATCCCCGTGGCCACCCCGCGTCCGCCACGCAGGCGAGAGAAGGCAGGCAGCACGTGCCCGGCCACCGCCGCCAGCCCTGCGGCGGGTGGCACCCACGGCTCCTCGGTGAGCGCGCGGGCCGCCAGCACCGGCGCCAGGCCCTTGAGGGCGTCCAGCGCCAGCACCGTCAGGGCCACGCCCTTGCCCGCCGCGCGCAGCACGTTGGTGGTGCCGGTGCGTCCGCTGCCCACGGCACGCACGTCGGCCCCGCGGGTGAGACGCACCAGCAGGACGCCGGTCTGCACCGTGCCCAGGAGATAGCCGCAGAGAACGATGCCCCACCCCATCTCAGCCCTCCCGTCGCTGGCCGGGGGGCCCCGGCTTGCGGTGGCGGGTGGGACGCTCGGCGGCGCGCGCAGCCGCCCGCGAGGAGCGCGGCACGCCCTTGGCGCGGTGACCGCCGATCACATGCACCTTCCCCTTGCCCCGGAACTCCAGCTTCAGGTGGGTTCCCTCGAAGCCGAAGGTCTCCCGTATCGTGTTCTCCAGGAACCGCTCGTAGGAGAAGTGCACCCGCGTGGGGTTGTTGCAGTAGAAGACGAAGGTGGGCGGCGACACGCCCTCCTGCTTCACCCGGTAGAGCTTGAGCGCACCGCCGTTGGTGGAGGGAGGCGTGTGGCGGCCGATGGCCGTCATCACCACGCGGGAGAGGTGTTCCGGCGGCACCCACATGCTGCGCCGTTCGTGCACGGTGAAGATCGTCTCCAGCAGGTTGTCGATCCCCTCGCGCTCCAGCGCCGACATGAACACCACCGGCACGTGGGCCATGAACCGCAACCGGTCCAGCACCATCTTGCGGAATGCCGCGGGGTGCTCGCGCTGCTCGGCGGTGGCCAGGTCCCACTTGTTCACCGCCACCACCACGCCCTTGAAGGCCTCCATGGCCTGGCCCGCGATGTGCAGGTCCTGGTCGGTGGCCGGCTCGCGCGCGTCCAGCAGCACCACCACCACGTCGGCCCGGTAGAGGGCGCGCATCGCCCGCAGCACCGAGTAGCGCTCGATGCCCGGCACCACGGCGCCGCGCCGGCGCATGCCCGCCGTATCGATGAGCACCGCGGGGGTGTCCTGGTAGGTGAAGGGCGTGTCGAGGGCATCGCGCGTCGTGCCCGCCACGTCTGAGACGATGGAGCGTTCGTGGCCCAGGATGGCGTTGAGGGTGGCGGACTTGCCCACGTTGGGGCGGCCCACCAGCGCGATGTGCACGCGCGCGGCCTCCTCCTCGAGGGGCTCCTCCGGCGGCGGGGGCAGCAGCGCCACCGCCGCGTCCAGCACATCGTCCAGGCCCGTGCGGTGCTGCGCGCTCACGGGCACCGGGTCGCCCAGGCCCAGTTCGTAGGCCTCCAGGGCCAGGGCCTCCTGCTTGAAGTTGTCCACCTTGTTCACGGCTACCACCACGGGCTTGACCTGACGGCGCAGCAGCGCGGCCACGTGCGCGTCCGCAGGGGTGATGCCGGTGCGTGCGTCCACCACCAGCACCACGGCGTCGGCCCCGCTCACGGCGGCCGAGACCTGTGCGGCGATGTGCGCGTCCATGGCGCTCTCCGGCTCCTCCACCAAGCCCCCCGTGTCCACCAGCAGCACATCGCGGTTCAGGTGGGTGAGGGGCAGCGCCAGCCGGTCACGCGTGGTCCCGGCGATCTCCGAGACGATGGCCGCGCGCTTGCCGATGAAGGCGTTGAACAGGCTGGACTTGCCCACGTTGGGGCGGCCCACGATGGCGATGAGCGGGCGCGTGCCGGGCCCGCCGGAGGTGGTCATGGCTAGCCTGCCCTGGCCAGCAGGGCGAGCACGGCCTTCTGCGCGTGCAGCCGGTTGCCAGCCTGTTGGTAGGCGGCGGAGGCGGGGTGGTCCAGCATGCCTGCGGGCACCTCCTCGCCGTAGTGAGCGGGCATGGGGTGGAGCAGGATCACCTCGGGCCGGGCGTGGGCCAGCAGCGCGGGGTTCACCTGAAAGCCCTGGAAGGCCTTGAGGCGCACCGCAGACTCGGCCTCCTGCCCCATGGAGGTCCACACGTCGGTGTAGACCACGCTGGCATCGCGCACCGCCTCGGCGGGGTCCTGGGTCTGCAGGGTGCGGTGGCCGGGCATGCGGGCGTCGATCTGCGCCAGGGATGCGGCATCGAACCCGTACCCCTCGGGTGCGGCGATGGTGAACCGGGCGCCCAGCGCCACCGCGGCCAGGCCCAGGGAGCGCGCGCAGTTGTTGGCATCACCCACATAGGCCACGGTGCGCCCCGCCAGGGGGCCCAGGCGCTGGGTCGCGGTGAGCACGTCGGCCACCGCCTGGCAGGGGTGTTCGTGGTCGGAAAGGGCGTTCACCACCGGCACCCCGGCGGTGGCGGCGAAGCGGGTCAGCGTGGACTGGGCGAACACCCGTGCCACGATGGCCGCCACCCACTGCTCCAGCACGTGGGCCACGTCCTCCACCGGCTCGCGGGTGTCCAGGCCCACCTCGTTGGCGCCCAGGTACAGCGGATGGCCCCCCAATTCATGGACGGCGATGTCGAAGCTCACCTTGGTGCGCAGCGAGGGCTTCTCGAACAGCAGCGCCACGGAGCGCCCGCCCAGCGGGGAGCCCAGGCTCTTGCCGCGCGAGGAGGCATCGGCGGCCTCCACCAGGGCGGCCAGCTCATCGTTGGTGACGTCGTCGATGGTGATGAAATCGGTGGGCATGCGCACAGTATACGGGGCGCGCCCAAGGACGGCAGAGGGCCCGGCCGTCAGCGGCCGAGCCCTCTGCCGTGTCTGGCATGGATGCCGGGGCCTAGTCGTAGGCCTTCAGCTGCCCCTTCTTGTTCTGCGGGCCCGCCACCCCGGTGCACCAGGGGATCAGGTTCTTCATGCGGCACTCCTGGCCGTGCTTGGCCAGTTCCGCCTCGAAGATCTCGTGGACGCGCTTTGCCTCGTCCTCGTACTCGAGCTGGATCCCGCCCTCCTTGATGGAGACCATGGCGCGGATCTCGCCCTGCTTGGACACATCGTTGGAGCCGCGCTTGACCGCGTACTTGCGGGAGTTGGCGGGGCTCATGTTGATGTAGCGCGCCGGCGTGGTGCCCACGTTGAAGTGCTGGTGGAAGTACTCGTTGTCCGAGTCCGCCGTGGGGAGGTAGAGAGAGCCGCGCTGCCAGTCGGCCTTGACCAGGTCTGACATGTCCTCATTCTTCCAGATCAGCGCGAAGCCCTCTCCGCCGGTGATGAGCAGGTGCGCGCCCGGCCCGTGCCGGTGCGCCTTCTTGTAGGTGCCCACCGGGAACTCGGAGATGTGAGAGGCCACGGTGTTGTCGGCCAGGGAGAGCATGATGTTGGTGCCGCCCGCACCGCGCTCCCCCCAGTCGGGCATGGGCATGTTGGCCGCATCGGGCAGGAAGTTGGTCTCCCAGATGCGCCCCTTGTACATGGTGCCGCCCCCAGAGCCCCAGCCCTCGGTGTTGGTGAGCCGGTCGGGGAACACATAGGGGTTGTTCCAGATGAAGTCCGGCGTGAGGAACTTGCGCAGCATCCCCGGCAGCGTGGTCACCGAGACCATGCGGGTGGGCTCGGAGCCGGAGCCGTTGAAGTGCTGGCACCAGGAGTTCATGGGGATGGAGAAGTAGGCCCCCTCCTTCCACTCGAAGGTCTCCTTCTTGCCCTCGTCGTACCAGACCGAGGTCGCGCCCCGGCCGGAGAGCACGTAGACCACCTCGTTGAACATGTGGCGCTCGGGGTTGGTCTTGCCCGCGGGGCCGATCTCGACGACGTGCTCGTCGGTGTCCTCATCGCCGTCCAGGTAGACCACCGCGCCCTTGACGCCCTTGCGGGGCCAGTCGCTTAGCTCCAGGGAGTAGAGGTCCTTGATGTAGAGGCCGCCGTGGATGATGACGCCCTCGTCCTTCTGCCACTGCTCGTAGGTGTCGATGCGCTCGAACACCCCCACCTTGGACTGGTCGTAGTTCGTCGTCACTGCTCCCCTCCGTCTGGGTTGGTTCCGTCGCCTCAGCCGCCGGGCCGGTGCGCTCTCGCCGCCCGGCGGGCGCAACGCTACCCCCGCCCGCGCGGCCCGTCAACGCCGGTCTAGACGGGCAGATTGAACACCCGCGCCGCGTTTCGCCAGCGCAGTTGCTCCTTCACCTCCTCGGACAGGTGCGGGTTGGCCGCCAGCAGGCCCACGTCCTCGAACTTCTTCAGTCCGCCGGGGTCATCGTGCGGGTAGTCCGTGGCGAACAGGAACCGGTCGGCGCCCACGAAGTCGATGGCGTCCACCAGTTCCTCCTCCTCGGTCTCGATGGTCCAGTAGAAGTTGGTGCGGAAGTAGTGGGAGGGCAGGTGGCGGTTCTTCTCCGACGCATCCTCCCGGCTCACCAGCTGGGGGGCCTTGGCCGGTAGCTTACGCCGCCACCCGGCGCTCACGCCCTCGCCCTGCTCGTAGGCCGCCACGTATGGCCCGTGCAGCCTGTCCAACCACTCGGCCATGGGGCGGATGTACCCCGCGCCCTGCTCGGCGTGCACGATCTTCAGCCCTGGGTAGCGGTCCAGCAGGCCGGTGGTGATCAGCGCCACCAGGTTCATCTGCGGCTCGGAGGGGGTGAAGATGTCCAGCCCGTCCAGCTGGAAGTTGACCAGGTTATTCAACCGGTGGCCGTGCTGCACCGCGTGCAGGAACACCGGCATGTCCAGCTCCTCACACGCCGCGAAGAACGGCCACACCTCGCGCCGGCACGCCGTGGGCATGCCGTAGGTGCTGTCCTCGGCGGGGAAGACATAGTCGATCACCACCGCGGGGAAGCCGTTCTCGTTGGCCCAGCGCAGCTCGGCGATGGACGCGTCCACGTCCTGCAGCGCCACCAGCGCCACCGGATAGACGCCCTCGCGCTGATCCGCCATGCGCTTCATCGCCACGTTCCACGAGTGCGCCAGCGCCACCCCCAGCGCCGGCTCCAGCCCGTAGGACCACCAGCCGGTGAACTGGGGCAGCACCAACTGACGGTTGATGCCCATGCCCGCGTAGTCACTCATGCGGCTCGCGGCGCTGGACATGCCGTCGTAGCGCGCGCCGGAGCCCGGCGCGGGCAGGGGCGTCGCGCCCGCCACGGCGAAGGGGCCGTCGGGGAAGACGATGTCCTGCAGGTTCGGCCCCGTGAACACCAGGCGCGGGGCGCGCGCGGCCAATGGCCCCTCGATGTGCTCGAACGCATCGGGCGGGAAGTAGTGGGTGTCGCAGTCGATGATCATGCTCATGGGCTGACTCCTGATGGTTCGGGACTAGGCGACGGGCACGCTGACGGACTTGGCGAAGGAGCGGCCCACCTGGCCCTTCCAGGGGATGCTCTCTCCGGTGTGGCGGTCCAGGCGGCGCACGATGAAGTTGATGACCTCGTGGGGCTCACGCAGCGTGCCCAGGGGGTCCTGCCCCTCGGCCACCGCCGTTATCTGCCGGTCGAGCATCTTGCGGAACAGGATGATGCCCGCATCGCTCACCGCCAGGTGCTCGTTGGCGCGGTCGGTCACGGGGCCCTGCGTCTCCCAGGCCATGCCGTCCTGCCCCGCGAAGGTGTCCATGCGGTGCCGGTGGCGGGTGTAGCCGTGGTCGTCGTAGGGGGTCTTGATGGGGCCGATGTAGGAGTAGGGAACCTGGTCCTGGTTCGCGGGCCCGCCGTCGTCGGTGGGGTTGTAGAGGATGTAGAAGATGCGCGTGTGGGTGTCGTCCATCGGCACCCGGAAGTGGGCCACGAAGCCCGGCCCGCGCAGGATGTTCGGGAACACCAGCGGGTGCGTCTCGATCTCCTCCGCGTTCACGTGCGATTTGTAGATGCCGAAGTCGAACTCCTCGTAGGTGTTCTCATCATCCGGCTGCTGGTCGGGCGCGCCGCCCGCGTAGCCGTGCAGCCAGTACAGGTGCGCCGGGTCCACCGAGTTCTCCATGGGCTGCACCCAGTTGCACTCCAGCACGGGGTGCACCTCGATGCGCCGCACCCAGTCGGGCCGCGCCAGGATGTCGAAGCGCGGGGTCAGCGGCGCGGGTGCCGGGCCTAGGTAGGCGAACAGCAGCCCGCCCGACTCGGCCACCGGGTATGCGGGTTGGCGGATGGCGTCCTTGTAGGTGGAGCCTTTGGGCTCGGCGGGCTGGTCCAGGCACGCGCCCGTCAGGTCGAACTTCCAGCCGTGGTAGGGGCAGCGGATGCCGTCGTCGTCGATGCGCCCGTAGGCGAACGAGGCGAAGCGGTGGGGGCACTGTTCGGCGATGAGGCCGTAGCGCCCGCGCGCGTCGCGGTAGACCACCAGGTCCTCCCCCAGGAGGCGCACGGGCTTCACCCGCACCTCGTCCACCTCGGCCTTGGGGGCCACCGGCATCCAGTACCGGCGCAGCAGCTCACCGGCGGGCGTCCCCGGCCCCACCCGCGTCAGCCGTTCGTTCTGCTCCACGCTCAGCATGGCTCACCTCCCTCGGCGCACCGCGCGCGACGTCGGCATGGTACTCCACCCCGCAACCCGCGCGCGGGCGTGTATGCTGGCGCCTCCGGCGGGCCCGCCCCGCCCCCACAGGAGCCCCCATGACCGACCGGCTCGTCAACCGCCTCGCGCGTGGGCGCCTCTACTACGGTTGGTTCATCGTGGGGGTGGTGCTCTCCGGCGGCATCCCCCGCACCGGCCTCAACGGCTCCTTCTTCGGCATCTTCCTCAAGCCCATGAGCGCTGAGTTCGGCTGGACGCGCACCGAGATGAACCTGGCGGTCACCATCGGCACGGTGGCCGCCGCGGCCATGGGCGTGTACCTGGGGCGGGTGCTGGACCGGTTCGGCCCACGCGGGATGATGGCCGGGGCCTTCGCCCTGCTGGCTGCCTCCTACTTCGGTCTGGCGCTGGTGTCCACCCTGGTGAGCTTCTACGTGGTGTACGCCACGGGCCGGTCCATGATGCAGTCGGCCACGGGCCACCAACTGCTCTACGCCACCGTCTCCAAGTGGTTCGTGCGCCGGCGCGCCATGGCCATCTCCACCGCCACCCTGGGCGGGTACATCGGCGGCATCGCCTTGGCCCCGCTGATCCAGTGGGTCATCGACCACCATGGCTGGCGCGAGGCGTGGCTGGTGTTCGGCGTGCTCACGGTGGTCATGGCCGTGGTGCCCGCCGTGCTGCTGCTGCGCAGGCTACCGGAGGACCTAGGCCTGCTGCCCGACGGCGATGGCCGTCTGGGCGATGCAGCCGGCGCGGAGGGGGCCAAGCCCCTCGCCTCGGTCACCGGCATCACCCAGAAGCGGGCGCTGCGCACCGTGCCCTTCTGGCTGCTGACGGTGATGGTCACGGCGAATGCCATCGGCAACACCGGCGTCACCTTTCACATGGTGCCGCACTACTCCGACGTGGGCGTCTCCAACACGGCGGCTGCCGCCTCCATCTCCTTCATGACGGCAGGCTCCATCCTCAGCGTGTTCATCTGGGGCTACCTGTCAGACCGCATCGGCGCCAAGCTCATGCTGGCGCTGGCCGTGGCGACGCTGTGGCTCGCCACGCTGCTGGTGCTGCGCACCGATGGCGTGCTGATGGCATTCACCTCGGCGGCGGTGTTCGGCGTGGGGCTGGCGGGCGTGGGCCTGCTGTCGGAGGTGGTGTGGGCCGACTTCTTCGGCCGCCGCTACCTGGGCGCCATCCGAGGCTCCACCATCCCCTTCCAGATGACGGGCAACGCCTCCGGCTCGCTCATCGCGGCGTTCCTGTTCGACCTGCGCGGCTCCTACGACGATGCCTTCAAGGCCATCCTAGCCCTCTACGCGCTCTCCGTGGTGCTGCTGCTCATCGCGCGCCGCCCCAAGGTGGAATCGGAAGCGGAGGGGGAGAGCGGCTAGTCCGCCAGGCGCACCCGTATGCGCGCGGCCTGCTCCATGCCGAGGGAGACGCGCTCTCCTGCAACGGCCAGGTCCACCACCCCGCGATACCCCGCAACCTCCTCCACCTCGATGCGCTGGCCCGGCAGCACATAGCTGCCCACCAGGAAGCGCAGGAGGGGGTAGTCCACATCGGGGATGCGCACCACCTGGTAGCCCTTCCCCGGCTGGGCCTGGGAGAGGGGGATGGTGCCCGGCTCGTCGGTGCGCAGCTGCTTCTCGCCCGGCTGGTAGATTGGCCGCCCGTAGGGGCATGTCTGGGGATGGCCCAACTTCTCCTCGATGCGGGTGAGCAGGGCGGGGGAGATGGCGTGCTCCAGGGCGTGCGCCTCGGATTCGGCCCGATCCAGCGGCACGCCCAGCACGTCCACCAGCAACCGCTCGGCCAGGCGGTGGCGGCGCACCACATCGCGCGCCTGCTCCTCGCCCGTGGCCGTCAGCACAATCTGCTTGTCCTTGGAGATGGTCAGCAGCCCCTCGCGCGCCATGCGCTGGAGCATGCCGGAGACGGACGGCAGCGTGGTGCCCACCTCCTCCTCCGGCGGTATCTGCCGCAGGAACGAGGCCAGTTCCGTCAGGTGGGGAGAGACCCCGTCCTCCCGCAGTATCGCCAGGGAGAGCAGGTAGTTCTCCGCAGCCCGCGAGAGGCGGGGGAGCTTCTTGGTGCTGGTCGTGCTGCTCATGCTGATGCCCCTGGAATCGATCGGGGTAGTGCCGGTTTCGGTCTGCCTAGGGTAGACTCTTCGCACATGCTTGTAAAACCGGTTCGTCCCCACGAAATCCCCACGCTGCCCACGCGAGCCGCCGGGGTCAGGTGCATCCCGTGGCGCTAGCGCAGGCACCCCGCGTGCGGGCCATGCGCCGCCTGCCCCCTGCGGGCCTGGTGGCTGCCGGGGCCCTGGTGGGGCTGGCCGTGCTCCTCCCCATCGCCTTCATGGTCGCGCGCTCCCTGGGTGCCGGGGCCGAGGCGCTGGAGGTGCTGGCGCGCTGGCGCGTGGCGCAGGTGCTGGCGCGCACCGTGGCGCTGGTGGTCATCGTGGCCGCCGCCTCGGTGGCCATCGCTGTGCCGGTGGCCTTCCTGACGCTGCGCACCGACATGCCCCTGCGTCGCGTGATGGCCGTCGCCACCGTGCTGCCCCTGGTCGTCCCCTCCTATGTGGCGGCGTACGTGGCCGTGGCGGCGCTGGGCCCGCGCGGCATGCTCCAGGGTGCGCTGGAACCGCTGGGCGTGGAGCTTCTCCCGTCTATCTACGGCCTGTGGGGCGCGGCCCTGGTGATGACGGTGATCTCCTACCCCTACGTGCTCCTCACGGTGCGCGCGGGGATGATGCGCATGGACCCTGCGCTGGAGGAGGCCTCCCGCGCCCTGGGCCGCAGCCTTCCCCGCACACTTTGGGCGGTGACGCTGCCACTGCTGCGTCCGGCCATCGCCGCGGGAGCGGTGCTGGTGGCGCTCTACACCCTGAGCGAGTTCGGTGCCGTGGCCATCCTGCGCTACGAGACGTTCACCTGGGCCATCTACACCCAGTACGAGGCGGCCTTCAATCTCCAGGCCGCCTCATCCCTGGCGCTGGTGCTGGGGGTGTTGGCCCTGGGCATCGTGTGGCTGGAGGCGCGCACCCGCAGCCGGGGCCGTTACTACCGCTCCGGGGCCGGGTCTGTGCGCGCCCCCGCCACCCTGGCACTGGGGCGCTGGCGCTGGCCGGCGCTCGCCGCCGTCACCATCCCCGTGCTGGCCGGGCTGGTGGGGCCCGTGGGGGTGCTGGCCTACTGGCTGGTGCGCGGACTGGGCCGGGGCGAGCGGCTGGACGCGGTGCTCACCCCTGCGTGGCACTCGCTCTGGTTGGCGGGCCTGGCCGCCGTGGTGACGGTGCTGGCCGCCGTGCCCATCGCGCTGCTGTCGGTGCGCTACCCCGGACGCGTCTCCGCGCTGCTGGAGCGGGTGAGCTACCTGGGCTTCGCGCTGCCGGGTATCATCGTGGCGCTGGCGCTGGTGTTCGTGGGCGCCAAGGTGCTGGGACCCCTCTACCAGACCCAGGCGCTGCTGGTGGCGGGATACGCCATCATCTTCGTCTCCGTGGCCGTGGGGGCGCTGCGCTCCTCGCTGCTGCAGCTCAACCCCCACATCGAGGAGGCCGCCCAGAGTTTGGGACTCTCCTCCTGGCGCACTCTGGCGCGCGTCACGCTGCCGCTGGTGCTGCCGGGAATACTGGCCGGAGCCGCGTTGGTGCTGCTGCTCACCATGAAGGAGCTGCCCGCAACGCTGCTGCTGCGCCCGGCGGGGTTCGAGACGCTGGCATCGTCCGTGTGGAGCGCGGTATCCGAGGCGTTCTACGCCCGCGCCGCCGCACCCGCGCTGGTACTCATCGTCGTCACCGGCCCGCCCACCGCCTACCTAATCCTGCGCGACGCCCATCGGCACCGCGCCTCAGGCGCCGGTGAGGACGCATCGTGAACACCGTCAACGGACAGCCTGCCATCGCCCTGGATGGGGTGGTGTGCGCCTACCCTGGTGCCGCCGCCCCCGCGCTGCGGGGCATCAGCCTGCACGTGCGCGAGGGCGAGTTCTTCTCCATCCTGGGCCCCTCCGGCTCCGGCAAGACCACGGCGCTGCGCGTCATGGCCGGGTTCGAGCGCCCCGGCGCGGGCACCGTCTCCCTGGCGGGGCGGGTGGTCAGCGGGCCGGGGCTGCACCTGCCACCGGACAAGCGCAACATCGGTATCGTCTTCCAGGACTATGCCCTCTTCCCGCACCTGACGGTGGGGCAGAACATCGCCTTCGGTCTGCGCTCGGTGCCCCCGGCGCAGCGCGCAGCGGCCGTCGAGCCCCTGCTGCGCATGGCCGGGCTGGAGGGCCTCGCCGCCCGCTACCCGCACGAGCTCTCCGGCGGGCAGCAGCAGCGCGTGGCGGTGGTGCGCGCTCTGGCGCCGGACCCCGTGGCGGTGCTGCTGGACGAGCCCTTCTCCAACCTGGACCGCCAGCTGCGCGGGGCGCTGCGGCGCGACGTGCGCTCGCTCATCGCCCGCTCCGGCGCGACGGCCGTCCTGGTGACCCACGACCGGGAGGAGGCCCTCGCCCTGGCCGACCGCGTGGCGGTGCTGGCTGAGGGGCGCGTGGAGCAGGTGGACACCCCCCAGCGCCTTTTCGAGCAGCCGGTCAGCGCGCTGGTGGCGCAGATGGCCGGGCCCTGCGAACTGCTCCCGGGCACGTATCGGGCCGGCGCGGTGGAGACGCTGGCCGGCACCTTCCCCGCCGAGTGGCCGGGGGGCGCGCTGATGGACGGGGACCCGGTGCAGGCGCTGATCCGCTCCTACGAGCTGGCCGTGGAGCCCGTGGCGGCGGAGGGTGCGCCGGTCACCTCAGCCCAGGTGCTCTACGCCGAGTTCGGCGGCGCGGTGGTGGACTACGACCTGCGCTTCGGCTCCGGGCACGAACTGCGCTTGCGCCAGTCGTCCGACCTGCACCTGGAGGCGGGGCAGACCGTTCGCCTGCGCCTGAAGGCGGGCCGCACGCTGCGGGTGTTCCCCGCGAGCCCTGCCGCCGGGGACTGAGGTGGGCCCGCGCGTCGTGGTGCTGGGCGCTGGCCCCGCGGGAGCGGGCGCGGCCTACCGGCTGGCTCAGGACGGCGCGCAGGTCATCCTGCTGGAGCGCGGTGAGGCCCCTGGCGGCGCGGCGGGTTCCTTTGCGTTGGCCGGTATGCGGGTGGATTACGGCTCGCATCGCCTCCACCCCCAGTTGGTCCCGCGCATCCTGGCCGACCTGCGCCGCCTGCTGGGCGAGGACCTGCTCTCGCGCCCGCGGCATGGGCGCATCCGCCTGGGCGGGCGGTGGGTGGGCTTCCCCCTGCGGCCGCTGAACCTGCTGACGCACCTGCCGCCATCCCTTGCCCTGGGCGCGGCGCGCGATGCGCTGACTGCGCCCCTGCGCCGGGTGCGTCCGGCGCGCGAGACGTTCGCGGGAGTGCTGGAGCGGGGGCTTGGCCCCACGCTGTGCCGCGACTTCTACCTCCCCTACGCCCGCAAGGTGTGGGGGCTGGAGCCCGAAGACCTCTCGCCGGTGCAGGCTCGCCGGCGCGTCAGCGCACGCTCCCCCCTCGCCCTGCTGGCTCGCCTGCTTCCGGGGTCGAGCCGCTCGCGCGCCTTCTACTACCCGCGCGGGGGTTACGGCCGCATCAGCGAGGCCCTGGCCGCCGAGGCCCAGCGCCTGGGGGCAGACGCCCGCTACGGGGCAGCGATCAGCGCGGTGGAGGTGCAGGCCGGACGCGCCGTGGCCGTGCGCTTCTCGCAGGCGGGGCAGGAGCGGCGCGTCGTGGCGGACCACGTCTTCTCAACCCTGCCGCTCGCGACGCTGGTGCGTGCGGTGGAGCCCGCTCCGCCGGATGCCGTGCGCCGGGCAGCCGCGTCGCTGGAGACCCGCGCCATGGTGCTGGTCTACCTGGTGCTGGAGGCGGAGCGCTTCACCCCCTACGACGCCCACTACTTCCCGGAGCCGGACGTGGCGATCACGCGCCTCTCGGAGCCCAAGCACTACGGTGGCGGCCCCGCCGGGGTGACGGTGTTGTGCGCCGAACTGCCCTGCGCCGTAGGCGATGGCGTCTGGGCACTGGACGATGCGGCTCTGGGCCAGAGGGTCGCTGATGACCTGATTCGCGCGGGCATCCCACTCAACGCCCCGGTGCGGGAGGTTGCCGTCCGGCGCCTGCCCCATGCCTATCCCATCTACCGGATGGGGTTCGAGGCCCACTTCGCCACGGTGGACACGTGGGTGGGCGGGGTGGAGGGGCTGCTCACCTTCGGGCGCCAGGGGCTCTTCGCCCACGACAACGCCCACCACGCCCTGGCCATGGCCTATGGCGCCGCAGACAGCCTGGTCGCTGATGGGCGGTTCGACCGCGCGCGCTGGGCCACCTTCCGCACCATCTTCGACCGGCACGTGGTGGTGGACTGACCGCACGGGCCGATGATGAAGCCCAGCCTACCTCTTGCAATTAGGGCATACTAACTGTACTGTTCGTCTCAACGTTCAACCTGCCCGGTGAGGCACCCCGTTGCGCCAGTCCGCCGTCAGCAACCCACCACCTACGTCGCTGCGCACCCTGCTGCGCGGACGACGGGTGCGCGTGGGTGTGGGCATGGGGCTCACCGTGGCAGCCATCGCCGCTGTGGCGTGGGCCGTGGACCTGGTGCGGGTGGGCGCTGCGGTGAGCGCGATGGCGGTGCGTCCGTGGCTCCTGGCCGGGCTGCTGGCCGCCTACACCGGGGCCTTCGCCCTGCGCGCCGTGGCCTGGTCGCGCCTGCTGCCGGGGCTGCACGCGGGGCGCGGGTTCGCCATCCTTCAGGCTGCACTGCTGGCCAATCACGTCCTACCGGTGAAGGGCGGTGAGGTGCTGCGGCCCCTGCTGGCCTCCCGTCACGGCCTGGGGCTGGAGCGGGCCACGGTGTCCACCCTGGCCGCGCGGGTTCTGGACCTGGCGTGCCTGCTGGCGCTGACCGCCGCGCTCATGGCCCCGCTCCTGGGTCTGCCCTCCGTCGCCGTCACGGCCCTGATGCTAGCCGCCGGTGCCCTGGTCCTCGGCGAGGTGCGGGGCACCCGCTCGCTGCCGCTGCCTTCCGTGCTGGCACCGGTCGCTGTCCGGGTGCGTCAGGCGGTGCGGGGGATGGGCCCACGTCAACTGGTCATGGCGGCGGCCTGGACGCTCCCCTCGTGGGTGCTGGAGGGGTTCGTGCTGTACGCCGCGGCCCAGGCGGCGGGGCTGGAACTCTCGTTCACCGCTGCCGTGGGCGTCACCGCCTTCACCATCCTCTCTCAGACGGTGCACCTGACCCCCGGCGGGGTGGGGGTGTACGAGGCGGCCATGACCGGGGCCCTCGCCGCCCATGGCATCCCTGCCTCTGAGGCGCTGGCCCTGGCGCTGCTCACCCACGGAATCAAGTTCGCCTACGCATTCACCGTGGGCCTTTTGGGTGCCGTGACTGAGGCTGCGCCCGCCGGCGCTGCACGCGCGCTACGCCTCCCCCTGCTGGCCGTTGCGCCGCCCCTGGCGCTGGCGGGCCTGCTGGGTGCGCTGGGCCTGCCAGGCCTCGGCTGGGGGGCGCTGGCCGCTGCGCCGGTCTGTGCAGTGGGCGCGGTGCTGGCCCGTCAGTGGCTCCCGGCCTGGCGGCCCCTTCCGCCCGCGCCGATGGGCGCGGGGCCCGGTGGTGGTGGTGATACCCGCCTTCAACGAACGGGACAACCTGCCCGCCGCCTTGGAGGCGGTGCCCCGCGCCCTGGTGCCCGGTCTGCGGGTGGTGGTGGTGGACGACGGTTCGACCGACGGATCCGGTGACGTTGCCGCGGCTCACGGGGCCGACGCGGTGGTGCGCCATCCGCGCAACCGGGGGCTGGGCGCCGCACTACGCACGGGGCTGGCCCAGGCGCGCGCCATGGACGCGCGCGCGGCGGTCTACCTGGACGCAGACGGGGAGTACGACCCGGCCCAGCTCCCCGCCCTGCTGGCGGCGCTGGAGGCGGGGGCCGACTACGTGCTGGGCTCGCGCTACGCGGGCATCCGCCGGGGTCAGCGCCTCTCTCGCAACCTCGCCAACCGGGTGTTCACGGCGGCGCTGTGCCTCGCGGCGGGGCGACGCATCAGCGACGGGCAGACCGGCTTCCGGGCCTTCTCGGCCCGCGCGCTGGCCGTGGCTGAGATCATCCACGACTACAACTACGCCCAGGTGCTCACCCTCGACCTGCTGCGCAAGCGCATGCGATTGGCCGAGGTGCCCATCGCCTGGCGTGTCCGCACCCACGGGGCCTCCTTCGTGCGTACGGACTACCTCTGGCGCGTGCCGGTGGGCATGGCGCGCCAGCTGCTGCGGCCATGACGACGGGCCATGACTTCAGGTAAACAAGCGGGAGGCTTCAGCCTCCTCCAACACCATGTGAGGAGTGCAGCCATGCACACACGATCCATCAGCTCCATCCCTAGGGCGTTTGCCCTCGCGGCGCTTGCCCTGGCCCTGACGGCCCTGGCGGCGTGCTCCGGCGAGGATCGCCCCGGCGTCGTGACGGTGGACGATGCGGGCAACCTGTCCGGCTCGGTCTCCAACAGCGGCGTCTCGGGGTCCGTCAGCAGCGATGCGGGTCTCTACAAGCCCGTGAGCGACGTGGAGGGCTACTTCAACCTGCCGCTGGACCGGACCGACATGTTGGCGGCCATCGCCCAGGGCGATTGGGCGACGGCCAGGACCATCTACGAGAACGGCAAGAACTCCCCCAAGTCCGATGGCACCGTCCGCACCTTCAGGGGCATCGCCACCGATCCTGCGGTGCTCGACGTCTTCCCCGGCGGCGCTGACGCCTACGGGACGAGCAGCTTCATCGACGCGGTCATCTCAGCGGGCCTCGATGCCACCGGCCCCGGCGCCGGTGTGAGCGATGCGGCGCGCCGCCAACTGGTGGACAAGGGGCTGCAGATGGCGATCTACGGCAAGGCGCTGGTGGAGGTGGAGGCGGCGCGGGCCAAGCTCGCTGCGGGCAACACCGATGACGCCTCCGGCGCGCCGCACAACGTGGACGAGGGTGCGGCCATCGTCATCGGCTCGGCGAACGCCGAGGGGGTGCGGGCCCACTCCATCCTTGCCACCGCGCGCTCACGGGAGGGGAACTTCTCCCGCACCGGCCTGCT
The DNA here is from genome assembly GCA_038147155.1 of Candidatus Australimonas brisbanensis. Lineage (GTDB taxonomy): Bacteria > Chloroflexota > Dehalococcoidia > Lucifugimonadales > Australimonadaceae > Australimonas > Australimonas brisbanensis. The sequence continues at coordinate 136,513 of JAYQTA010000006.1, read as the reverse complement.
GGCCGACCCCATGGTGGCCGAGTGGGCCCTCCTGCTGGCGACCTCCCGCTCGGGCAACGAGGCGGCGTTCGAGGCCTCCGCCGGGCGCATTCGCGGCTACCTGAACTCCGTCTTCTATCTGGCGACGCTGCGTTACGGCGGCAAGGCCCTGGCAGCCCCGGTGGATGAGCAGCTGGTGGAGCTGAACGAGGGATGGGCCTTCTACCAGACCATCCGCGGCACCGTGGCCTCCGCCGACCCGGCGGGTGCGGCGCGCATCGATGCCCTCTACCGCTCGGCACCGGGCGCGGTGCCCGCCACCATCGAGCAGGAGCTGTACGCCATCCTCAACGCGCCCGCCGTGCGGGAGGCGCTGGGCATCCCCGCGGCCCTGGTTATCGCAGAGCCGCCCGCCTAACCTGAACCCCATCGAGCAAACGGGGGCCGGGCACGCCCGGCCCCGCAGGTGGAACCATGAACACACGCATCATCCACAGGGCCCGGCTGCTGGCCCTGCTCGCCCTCCTGGCGCTGACGGCAACGCTGGTGCTGGCGGGCTGCGGCAAGGACGCCGAGACGCTGGTCATCTACTCCTCGCGCACCCGCTCGCTGGTGCAGCCGCTGCTGGAGCGCTTCGCCACGGACACCGGCATCAACATCAACGTGCGCTACGACACCACGGCGAGCATCATCGCCACGCTGCGCGAGGAGGGCCCCAACGCCCGCGCCGACGTGGTCTACCTGGCGGAGCCGAGTGGCTGGGCCGCGTTGTCCGAGGCGGGGCTGCTGGCCGCGCTACCAGCGGACATCACGGAGCAGGTCGCCCCGGCGTTCCGGTCCAAGCGCGATGAGTGGGTGGGACTGTCCGGACGTTCCAAGGTGGTGGTCTACAACACCGAGCACGTGGACCCCGCCCGCGACCTTCCCGCCTCCATCATGGACTTCACGGACCCACGCTGGCGCGGGCGCATCGGCTGGGCACCCACCCACGGTGAGTGGCAGATCACCCTCACTGCCATCCGCCTGCTGCACGGTGACGCTGCAGCACTGGCGTGGCTGGAGGGCATCAAGGCCAACGAGCCGAGGACCTACCCCAACCTCATCTCCATCGTGCAGGCCGTGGCCTCCGGTGAGGTGGACGTTGGCTTCGTGAACCACTACTACGTCCCGCGCCTCATCGCGGAGACGGGCGAGGACTTCGGGGCGCGCAATGCCTTCCTGGGCGCGGGGGATGCCGGCGCGGTGGTGGACGTGGCGGCGGCGGGCATCGTGGCCAATACGGACGTTCCGGACGCGGCCCAGCGCTTCATCCGCTACATGCTCTCCGCCGAGTCGCAGGGCTACTTCGCCACCGAGACGCGCGAGTACCCGCTGGCTGCGGGCGTGGAGCCCGCGGACGAGCTGCCGCCCCTGGATGAACTGGCTCCGCCCGACATCGACCTGGACGGCCTGGGCGACCTGGAGGGCACCCTGCGCCTGCTGCGTGAGGCCGGGGTCATCCTTTAGCCCATGCGCTCACCCTGGCGCATCGGCCCTCGTGCGCGCCGCCTGGCGCTCACGGGGGCCTTCGTCTTCCTCATCCTCTGCGGCGCCTACGCCGCCTCCGTGGACATCCGCGCCAGCCGGGGCGCGGCCATCACGGGCGATGAGCCCTTCTACCTGCTCACCACCCAGAGCCTCCTCCAGGACGGCGACCTGGACCTGCGCAACCAGGAGGCCGCGCGCTCCTACGAGGCGTTCTTCGACCACCCAGAGGGCCTGTGGCGCCAGAGCGTCCCCCGCCCGGACGGCACGCTGCTGAGCCCCCACAACCCCGGCCTGTCCATCCTGCTCCTGCCCGGCTTCGCGCTGGGGGGCCTCGCCGGTGCGCAGGCCCAGCTGGCGGTGCTGGCGGCGCTCACCTTCGTCCTGGCGTGGGCGCTGGCGGTGCGGGTCACGGGCAGCGCCGGATGGAGCGCGGCGGCGGCGCTGGCAGTAGGCCTGAGCGCGAGTCCGTTCATCTATGCCACCGAGGTCTACCCGGAACTCCCCGCCGCCCTGGCGCTGCTGGCTGCGCTTCACCTGGGCCTGGGGGCGCGCCCCGGCCCCCTGCGCGCGCTGGGGGTGGCCGCCGCGCTCACGGTGCTGATGTGGCTGGGCGTCAAGTACGCCCCACTGGCCGGGCTGGTGGGGCTGTGGGTGCTCTGGCGCGCCGACCAGCCGGGGCGCCTCGCCCTGTCTGGGGCCGGGGCGCTGAGCGGTGCGGCGTACGTCTGGTGGCACCTGCACACCTTCGGCGCGCTCACTCCCTACAGCGTGGGGGTCGTCTACGCGGGCGAGGACACGGCCACCGTCCTGGGCCGCCACCTCGCCTTCCTCGAACGCGCCTACCGGTTGGTGGGCCTCCTGGCCGACGAGCGTTTCGGCCTGGCGCGCTGGTCACCGGTGCTGCTGGTGTCTGTGGCGGGGCTGGGGGCGCTGGCCCGCCGGGGCGGGCTTGCCCGGCTGCTGGTCGCGCTGGTGGGGGCGCAGGTGGGCGTGGCGGCCTTCGTCGCCATCACCATGATGGGCTGGTGGTTCCCCGGCCGCACCCTCATTACCGTGGTGCCCCTCCTGGTCGTTCCGCTCGCCCTGGTGCTGGCGCGCGGCGGGCACACCGTGCATGCGCTCACCGGTGCGCTGGCCGCCTACACGCTGGCCGTCACCGGAGCGTTGGCGTGGGCGGGGCACGCGCGGGAGGTGGTCATCGCCGTTGACCCCTTCACCTTGCGCTTCGCCCCCTTCCGGGCCCTCGCGTTCCTCTTCCCCGACTACCGGGCGTGGGGGTGGGAGACAGCGCTCCTCACCAGCGCCTGGGCGGCAGTGCTCATCTGCCTCCTGGCCTGGGGTTGGCGGAAGGGCCAGCACCCCAGAGGTGCGGGGGGTTAAGACTCGGTGGGCCAGGTGATGGCGGCCACGTCCTCGGCGCGGTTGCCGCAGGCCGGACACTCCCACACCTGACGGCTGATCGCCACCTCCGGGCCGATATCCTCCAGCCGCTCGCCGTACAACTCCATCAGTGCTCCGCACGCCACGCAGCCCTTGCCGGGCTCCGGCGCCAACACCCGCTCCCCGATCCACTTGAACAGCTTCTGGGTCAGCGTCATCTCACGCGCTTCCTGCGTCCCTGCGGTCATGTGGCCGCCTCCTTCCCTACCGATGAAGGGCCCTATCTGAGGCCTCTCCACCTCCATTGGACGCTGGCTGTGACGCGTTGGGGTGAACAGGGGATTAACGGCGCGTGAGCGTTCGTGGGTACGCGACGGCCTGCCGGGCTGTGGACGAGGTCTGTTCGTCATGCCTTAACCCGGCCTTAATGCTCCCGCCGCTCCCTGTTAACAACACGGAGCGCTGCCCCTTCTAGCGTTGGGGGTGAACCCGCAGCACAACATCTAGGAGGGACGTTCATGAAGAGACTGAGCAACATCAAGGGGGCACTGGCGGTGCTGACCCTGGCCATCGTGGCCCTGGTCGCCGCTGCCTGTGGCAACAGCGACCCGACCGCCACCCCCAACAGCGGTGGCAGCACCAACAGCGGGCCCACGCCGACCCCGCGTTTGAGCGGGTCTATCGAGGTGGACGGCTCGTCCACCGTCTTCCCCATCACCGAGGCCGTGGCTGAGGAGTTCCGCAGGGGCCAGCCGGGCGTGCAGGTGAACGTGGGCGTGTCGGGCACGGGTGGCGGCTTCAAGCGCTTCACCGTGGGTGAGACCGACATCTCCGACGCCTCCCGGCCCATCAAGTCCTCCGAGGCCGAGGCGGCCGCCAAGAACGGCGTCGAGTACATCGAGATGCGTGTGGGCACCGACGGCCTCTCGGTAGTGGTCAACCCGGCCAACACCTTCGTGGATTGCCTGACCGTCGCTGAGCTGAAGAAGATCTGGGAGCCGGGCTCGACCATCGACAACTGGTCGCAGGTGCGCGCGGGCTTCCCCGACCAGCGTCTGCGCCTCTACGGTCCCGGCACCGACTCCGGCACCTTCGACTACTTCACCGAGGAGATCGTGGGTGAGGTGCAGGCGAGCCGGGCCGACTACACGGCGTCCGAGGACGACAACGTCCTGGTGCAGGGTGTGGGCGGCGACGGTGGCGCCTTGGGCTACTTCGGCTTCGCCTACTACGTGGAGAACGCCTCCCGGGTGAAGGCAGTCGCCATCGACAGCGGCAACGGGTGCGTTGATTGCACGGTGGCAACATCGAGGCGGGCGAGTACACCCCCTCTCCCGCCCGCTGTTCATCTACGTGAACAAGGCCTCCCGGCCAAGCCGGAGGTTGCGGCGTTCATCCGCTTCTACATGGAGCACGGCGCGGAGCTGACGGAAGCGGTGGGCTACGTGGCCTCCGACGCTTCCATCTACGCCGGCAACCTCCAGAACGCAGGCCTGTAACGGTACAGACCCCCGCGGGCGGGTAAGGACATACCCTCCCGCGTCCAGCCGCCCGCTCGGTTCTCGCTCGGCCGGGGTCCCGCAAGGGGCCCCGGTCCGCGTTCGCACGGGCCAACAGCAACGGGCCGCTCTCATGAGCGGCCCGTTGGGTTGCCGACGGTTGGTCGGGGTGCCGGGATTTGAACCCGGGCCCTCTTCGTCCCGAACGAAGCGCGCTGCCGGTCTGCGCTACACCCCGTCACACACAGCGACCCCTGGTGGGGTCGCCCGGCGATTGTAGCACAGGCGTGGCCCTGGCGGCCTAGACGGCCAGGCGCCCGCCGTGGGCGGCCAGGTACTCGGCGGCCTCGCGCAAGTCCTTGGCCGATTCCACCGACTTCCAGAAGGCCGTGGAGCGCACGGCGGCGATGCGCCTCTCCTGGGCCAGCTGGGGGAAGAGCGCCGTCTCGTGGTCGCCCTGGCGGGGGAAGCGCGCGAACAGCTCGCGGGAGAGGACGTAGGCCCCGCCGTTGATCCAGTAGGGCAGGGGGGGCTTCTCGGTGAACGCCCGCACCATCCCCGTCTCGTCCACGTCCACGATACCGAAGGGGCTCACCATCTGCGTCAGCAGCAACGTGGCGAGCGCCCCCTTCTCGCGGTGCAGCGCGGCCATCTCGGCCAGCGGCTGGGCGGCCAGCACGTCGCCGTTGGTGCCGATCACCAGTTCGTCGGTGATGCCCGCCTGCTCGAAGCCGTTGCGGAAGGCCCCGCCCCGGCCCAGGGGTTGGGCCTCGGCCACGCACTCCACGCGCAGGCCCTCCACCCGGGGGGTGGCGAAGTAGTCGGCCACCACCTGGTGCAGGTAGCCCGTGAGCAGGATCGCCCGCTCCACGCCGCCCGCGCGCAGCCAGCGCAGGTGGTGCTCGATGATGGGCGCGCCCGCCACGGCCACCATGGGCTTGGGGCGATCGTCCGTGAGGGGGCGCAGGCGTTCGCCCTTGCCTCCCGCCAGCACCAGCGCGGTGCGGATGCCTGCATCCTGCGTCATGGCCGCAAGTCTAGGTGGGCGCGGACTGCGCCGTAAAGCCGCTGGAGCGCATCGCGCGCGTGGTATACTCCGTTCACCCACTCCCTTGGGGTGGTGATGCGCCGCACGGGCTTCCCTTGTGGGAATCCCGCGCAGGGAGGACGCGATGCCGGGCCCGGCAGCCTACGACGTCGCGGTGGTGGGCGCGGGGCCCGCGGGCTCACGCACCGCCCAGCAGTTGGCCGCGCGCGGCCTGCGCGTGGCGCTCTTGGAGCGTGATGCCTCACCGGGGATGCCGGTCCACTGCACCGGCATCGTCTCCACCGAGTGCTTCGAGCGCTACGCCCTCCCTGAGGCGCTGGTGCTGCGCGACATCTCCTCCTTCGTCCTGCGTTCCCCCTCCGGCCGGGGTGCGCCCGTGCGCCGGCGCGCCGTGCAGGCGCGGGTCCTCGACCGGGTGGGCCTCGACCGCGAACTGGCCCGCCGCGCCGTTGCCGCCGGGGCTGAACTGGTCACCTCGGCCCGCGTCGTGTCCATCGACCGGCGCGAGGGGCGCACGGACCTGCTGGCGCTGGTGGACGGTGCGCCCGTGCGCCTGAGTGCGCGAGCGGCGGTGCTGGCCACCGGCTACGGCTCGGCGCTCTCACGCCGCCTGGGTTTCAGCCAGGGGCAGGACGTGGTCAGCGGCTGCCAGGCGGTGGTGGCCGCGCCGGACGTGCACGAGCTGGAGGTGTTCACCGGCGATGCGCTGGGCAAGGGTGGGTTCGGCTGGCTGGTGCCCTGGAAGCCGGGCACCGCGCTGGTGGGGCTCCTCTCCCGCACCAGGACGGTGGACCACATGCGTGCGCTGATTGCGCGCCTGCAGGACGAGGGCCGCGTGGGCCCCGTGGAGGAGATCTTCCACTGCCGGGCCATCCCTGTGGGCATCCCGCACCATGCCGTCGCTGAGGGCCTGGTGGCCGTGGGCGATGTGGTGGGCCAGGTGAAGCCCACCTCCGGCGGCGGCATCTACTACGGCCTGCTGGCTGCTGACGCCGCGGCTGACGTGCTGGCCACGGCTCTGGAGGGGGGCGAGGCCACCGCCGAGGCGCTGGCGCCCTACGAGGAGCGCTGGCGTTCGCTGCTGGGGTCGGAGATCAGCCAGGGCGTGCTGCTGCGCCGGGCGCTCGAGGCGATCCCCGAGGGGGTGGTGGAGCACCTGCACCGGCTGCTGCGGGTGCCCGGTGTGCAGCGCCTGCTCATCGCCCCGTCCTTCGATTGGCATTCCGGCCCCCTCACCCGCGTGCTGCGCCGCCTCCAGCGCCATGCCGCGGCGGAGCAGCCCACGGCCACCTAGGCGCGATGACCACCGCTGCACCCGCTACCCCTCACCCTCCCACCCCGCTGGTCTCGGTGGTCATCCCCACCTACAACGAGGCGGAGAACATCGTCGTGCTGGCCCCGCGCGTCCTCGCGGCGCTGGCGGGAACCCCCGTTGAGGTGCTGGTGGTGGACGATGGCTCGCCTGATGGCACCGCCGAGGCCGTGGACGCGCTGGCAGCCGTGGACCCACGCGTGCGGCTGGTGCGCCGCCAGCGCAAGGCGGGCCTCGCCGGCGCGGTGCTGGCGGGCGCAGCCCAGGCGCGCGGACGGTACGTTGCCGTCATGGACGCCGACCTCTCCCACGACCCGGAGGAGCTGCCCGCGATGCTCGCCCGCGCTCAGGAGGGGTTCGACGTGGTGGTGGGATCGCGCTACGTTTCCGGCTCGGCGTTCCTCCACCAGCCCCTCACCCGGCGCGTCATCAGCCGCGTCATGAACCTGGGCGCCCGGGTGGCGCTGGGCCTGCGCACGCACGACGTTCTCACCGGGTACGCCCTCTGCACCCGTGATGCGCTCACGGGCATGCCCACTCGCTACTCGGCGGGTGGGTTCAAGTGGCTGGTGGAGTTGCTCGCCACCCGGCGGGAACTGCGCGTCGCCGAGTGGCCCATCGTCTTCCGGGAGCGCCAGACGGGCCTCTCCAAGGCCACGGCGCGCGAGGCGCTCACCTTCGCCGTCCTCTGCCTGCGCCTTGTGGCATGGCGCCTGCGCCCGCGGCGCGCCCGCTGACCACCCGGCCCCGGCGGGTGTAGTATGCCGGCTATGCTGCGCCGCCTCACCACCCCCACCGCGCGGGGGCTCGCCAACCTGTACGCGGGCACCCTCGCCTCCGGGGTGGGCTGGGCCATGGTGGTGCCCACCCTGGTGCTGGTGTCCGAGGTGTACGGGGTCTCGGAGGGCACCGCGGCACAGATCGTCACCGCCTACGCCCTGGGCAAGTTCCTGGGCATCCCCGGTGCGGGTTTCTTCATCGACCGCTTCGGCACCCGCAATCTGCTGGTGGGCGGCCCTGCGCTCATGGCGTTGGGTGCGCTGGGTGCGGCGGCCACCCCCTGGTTCGCGCCCGTGCTGGGGGCGATGCTGGTGGTGGGCGTGGGTGACTCGCTCTGGGCACTGGGCCGTGAGGTGGCGGGGATAGACCTGGTGCACACGGGCCAGCGCGGCCGCGCCCTCGCCGCCTTCCACGGCACCCACTCCGGGGGCCTGGCGCTGGGCCCGCTTGCCGGAGGTCTGCTCGCCGACACCCTGGGGCTGCGCGCCGTGTTCATCGCCTTCGCCATCGTCACCGGTGCCGCCGTGGCGCTGGGGCTGGTCGCCCACGACGCCCGCGCGCGCCATGCCCCGCCTGCTCTGGATGCTCCGCCCACGCGCCGTGGCATCGGCGGCCGGATGGCGGCGCTGCGGGCGCTCTTCGCCCAGGTGCCGCCGGGGCTGCGCCTCACCTACTGGGTGCTGGTGTACGCCACCGTGGCGGGCTTCGTGTTCCGCATCACCCTCCAGTCCATCCTGCCGCTGTTCGCGGGGGAGCGGCTGGACCTGACGGCCACCCAGGTGGGCGGCCTCTTCTCCATCTCCGGCGTGTTGGTGTTCGCCATGATCCTGCCCGCTGGGTTCGTGCTGGACAAGGCGGGGCGCAAGTGGGCCACGGTGCCGTCCACCCTGCTGCCGGGGCTCGCCTTCCTGCTGGTGCCCTTCACCACCACCTACGCGCAGCTAGCGGTGCTGGTGGGGTTCATGGGCATCGCCAACGGCCTCTCCCTCGGCTCCCTGGCCGCCTCCACCTACGACATCCTCCCGCAGGCGGTGCGCGGGCGGTTGCAGGCGTTCCGGCGCACCACCGCCGAGATAGGCGGGGTGAGCGCCCCCCTGCTGGGCGGCGTGCTCACCGATGCCTCCGGGCCGGGGGTGCCCTTCCTGGTCTACGGGCCGTTCATCGCCCTGGGCGGGCTGGCCCTGTGGGTCGTGGCCAAGGAGACGCTGACGCGCACCTAGCGGGCGCGGCGCTTGATGCGCAGCGTGGCCCAGAGCGTCGCGGGCACATCTCGCCAGGGGCGCACCTTGGACCCGGCGGCGATGTGGTGCCAGCGCACCGGCACCTCCGCCACCCGCAGCCCGGCCCGGCGCGCCTGCGCCAGCACCTCCAGGTCGAAGGCCCAGCCGTGCTCGTGGACGCGAGGGGACAGCGCACGCCAGGCGGGGGCCCGGAAGGCCTTGGCCCCGCACTGGGTGTCGGCGTAGGGGAGGCCCAGGAAGGCGCGCACCCACAGGCGGGAGAGTACGCTCACCATCCGGCGTACCAGGGGCTGCCCGCCGCCCCCGCCCCGGCGCGCGAACCGGTTGGCGATGGCCACGTCGTGGGTGTCCAGCGCGCGCACCAGCAGCGCTGCCTCCGGCGCCTCCACCATGTTGTCAGCGTCGGCGTAGAGCAGCCGTGCGCCCCGCGCCAGCGCCAACCCCTCCCAGATGGCCCCGCCCTTGCCCAGCGGCTGGGGGAACTCCACGGCGCGCACCTGCGGGTGGGCCCGCGCCACCGCGTCCACCACGGCGCGGGTGTCGTCGGTGCAGCCGTTGAGCACCACCAGCACCTCGAACCCGTCGCGGTACAGGTGCGCGAAGTGGCCCGCGTACCCCTCCAGCGTGGGGCGGATGCGCGCTTCCTCGTTGAAGGCGGGGAGCACGATGGAGAGGCCCAGGCTGCGCTCGGCGCTCGGGGGGGTGGTCATCCGGTGCGCTCCAGCTTGGCGAAGGAGGCCAGCAGGCGCTTGACGCCCGATGCCCCCTTGAAGGCCACCGTCACCTCGAAGTCGCCCCCCTTGGGGGTGCAGCTCACCACGATGCCCTCGCCGAAGGAGGCGTGGCGCACCTTCTCCCCCGTGCCGAAGGGGCTCGGCCCGTCCGAGGGCTTGCCCGCCGGGGCAGGGCGGCCCACCACCCCCGTCATGCTGCGGCCCGTGGGCACGGAGGCGGCGCGCCCGCGCCCAGGCGGCCCATGGGCCGCAGCAGGGTGGGGGGCACGTCGCGCAGGAAGCGGGAGGGCACCGTCGCGCCGGTCTGGCCCGCCAGGCGGCGGCGAAACGAGCGGAACAGGTAGAGCCGCTCCTTGGCGCGCGTCATCCCCACGTAGGCGATGCGCCGCTCCTCTTCCAGCTGGTCGGGATCGTCCAGCGAGCGCATGTGGGGCAGCACCCCCTCCTCCACGCCCGTCATGAACACCACCGGGTACTCCAGCCCCTTGATCTGGTGCAGGGTGATGAGCGTGAGGTACTGGGGGCCCTCGGCGTCCAGGTTGTCCTGCTCCTGCACCAGCGCCGTGTGCTCCAGGAACAGGGGCAGCGTCTCGACAGCCGGCGCCCCCGCCTGGTCCGCCGCCACCCCGCGCAGCTCGCGCAGGTTGTCGAGGCGGTCCTCCGCGTCGGGCTCCTCGGAATTCAGCAGCATCGCCCGGTAGCCGGTGCGCTCCAGCACCTCGTCCACCAGCTCGGCCAGCTCGACCTGGCCCGCCGCCTCCTGCAGCCCGTTGAGCAGCCCCAAGAACTCCACCAGCCCCCGGCGCTGGCGCGCGTCGAAGGGGCTATCGGCGGGGGGCGTACCCGTCTCCTCGTCGCCCGCTAGCAGTTGGAGCGCCGCGTAGGCGGGGAGGCTCTGGCGGTGCGCCCAGGCCAGCAGGTCATCCACCGTGCGCTTGCCGATGCCGCGCGTGGGCGTGTTGATCACCCGCACCAGCGAGGCCTCGTCGTACGGGTCCTGCACCAGCCGCAGGTAGGCGAGGGCGTCCTTCACCTCGCGCCGCTGGTAGAAGCGCACCCCGCCGATGAGCCGGTAGGGCACCCCGTGTCGCAGGCACGCCTCCTCCAGCGCACGCGATTGGGCGTTGACGCGGAACGTCACCACGCAGTCGGCCAGGCCGTACCCCTCCTCCCGGGTGAGGCGCTCCACCTCCTCCAGCACCGCCTGGGCCTCCTCTTCCTCCGTGTAGGCCTCGGCAACGGCGATGGGCTCGCCGCGCGCGTTCTCCGTGAACAGATTCTGGTCGAGGCGCTTCTTGTTGGAGGAGATCACCCCGCGCGCCGCCTCCAGGATGTTGGCCGAGGAGCGGTAGTTCTGACCCAGGTTGATGGTCTTCGCGTCCGGGTAGTCCTTCTGGAAGGAGAGGATGTTGCGGATGTCCGCGTTGCGCCAGGAGTAGATCGACTGGTCCGGGTCGCCCACCACCGCCAGGTTGCGGTACTTGCCTGCCAACTCGCGCGCCAGGTGGTACTGCACCACGTTGGTGTCCTGGAACTCGTCCACCATCAGGTGGATGAACCGCTCCTGGTAGCGCCGCAGCACCTCCGGGGCCTCGCGGAACAGCTCGGCCACCTTGGTGAGCAGGTCGTCGAAGTCCACCGCGTGGGAGCGCGCCAAGAGGGCCTGGTACTGCACGAACACCCGGCGCACCACCTCCTCGTAGTACGCGTTGCTCCCGCCGAGCGCCTCTGGCCCCAGCAGCTGCGACTTGGCCGCCGATATCGCGTTGAGGATCTGCCGGTGCGGGAAGCGCTTGGGGTCCACCTCCGCCAGTTCCATGGCGCGCTTGACCAGCCCCTGCTGGTCGTCGTCGTCCATGATGACGAAGTCGCTCTGGAGGTTGATGTGCTCCCCATCCGCCCGCAGGATGCGCACGCACAGCGAGTGGAACGTCCCCGCCGTCAGCGCGCCCGCGCGAGAGCCTAAGAGCGCCTCCAGGCGCGTGCGCATCTCCCGCGCCGCCCGGTTGGTGAACGTCACCGCCCCGATGCGCCCCGGCCCCACCCCCACCCGCTGCACCAGATAGGCGATGCGGTGCGTGATGACCCGCGTCTTGCCCGAGCCGGGCCCGGCCACGATGAGCAGCGGGCCGTCCACGTGCAGGACAGCCTCGCACTGTTGGGGGTTCAGGCCGTCCAGGAGCGGGTCGTGGGCTTGGGTCATACGCGCCGATTATACAGACGCGCACCGGCGCGCCCACCCGCTGCGCGCGCCCGTCCGGCTAGCGCGATGAAGCCGCGCCCCGGTCAAAGGGGATCAGGTCGATGACCCGCTGGGCCGCCGCCCCCATCGCCTCGGCCTCCGCATCCGCCGGCACGGCGGCCAGCGCTTCGATGGCCTCGTGGATGCTCACCGTCTGCGCCTCACCCAGGTGGGCGGCGAGGGCCTGGCGGATGGGCCGCAGGTACACCCGCGCCTCCACCGCCTCCAGCACCACCTGGTTGTGGTCGGCCTTGCGGGCGTAGGCAGCGGCCTCAACGGCCATGTGCTTCACCTGCCCGGCGAACCAGGCCAGCACCGCCTGGCGCACCGTGTCCGCCTCGGCACCGCTGGCCAGGAACGCCTCCACGGCGGGCAGGGCGGCGTTGCGGCGCTCGTCCCACTTGCCCATGAGGCGGATGTGCGCCAGCCACGGCGCGGCCGCCGCCGGGGTGCGCGCGTCCAGGCCCGCCACGGCGCCGTCGTAGCACGCGTGCAGGAAGCTCTTGAGCACCACCTGGCGCTGGCGGCGGAACTCCTGGAAGTCGCCGTCACCGCACGCCTGCGCCGCTGCGGTGAAGGCCTCCTCAAGCGCACCGTCCGCCGCCGGGCTCACCGGGGCGACGTAGGGCTGGAGCAGCGCCCGATACGCATCGCGCGATGCCTCAACGTGGGAGGCGGCCTGCTCCGGGGACAGGTCGCTGAAGCCCTTCCACACGGGCACCAGTTCGTTGGACACGGCCTCGAAGGCCGCTGACAGGTTCTGCGGGGTGGTCATCTGCTCTACTCCGTTGTCTGGGTTGGTGGGGGCTACCCGGCGACGTAATCCCCGTGCGTGCCGCCGTGCTTTTCCAGCAGACGCACGCCGTCCACGCGCATGGCGCGGTCAACGGCCTTGCACATGTCGTAGACCGTGAGCGCTGCGATGCTGGCCGCCGTGAGCGCCTCCATCTCCACGCCCGTCTGGGCGCTGGTGCGGGCAGAGGCCTCGATGCGCACCGTGCCCGCGGCGGGGATGGGCGTGAAGTCCACGCTCACCTGCGCCAGGGGCAGCTGGTGGGCGAGGGGTATCAGCTCCCAGGTGTGCTTGGCGGCGTTGATGCCGGCCAGGCGCGCCACGGTGAACACGTCGCCCTTGGGCATGGACCCGTCCAGGATGCGCGCCAGGGTGTCCGGGCGCATGGTGATGGTGGCCTCCGCCGTGGCGGTGCGCGCGGTGACGGGTTTGGCGCTCACGTCCACCATGTGCGCGCGTCCCTGGGCGTCCAGGTGCGTCAGCGAGTCGCGCTCCTCAGGCACGGGCCCCCTCCATCCGTTCGGTCTGTTCGTAGGCTTCGTCGGTGGGCAGCCCCGGCGCGGCGGCGGCGGCCACGGCCAGCCGGTCGGCGCGCTCGTTCAGCGGGTCGCCGTTGTGCCCGCGCACCCACACCCAGGACACCCGGTGGCGCTTGGCCGCCGCGAGCAGGCGTTCCCACAGGTCGGGGTTCACGGCGCGCTCCTTCTTGTTGCGCCGCCAGCCGTTGGCCCGCCAGCGCTCCGCCCAGCCCTGGGTCATGGCGTTGATGACGTACTGGGAGTCGGAGTGCAGGTGCACCGCGCATGGCTCCTTGAGCGCGTCCAGCCCCACGATGGCCGCCAGCAGTTCCATGCGGTTGTTGGTGGTGCGCCGGAACCCGCCGGAGAGCTCCTTCTGGGTGCCGTTGTAGCGCAGCACGGTGCCGTAACCGCCGGGGCCGGGGTTCCCGGAGCAGGCGCCGTCGGTGTAGAGCACCACCTCTTTCAGCGATTCAGGCATGGCGCTCCTACCCGCCGATCCGGTACATCTCGACGCGCCGCTCCCTGCCCGCGCCCGCCAGGCCCGCACGCTGCTCGGAGTAGCGGTCGGCCCGCGCGCGCCACAGGCCCGCGATGCGCGCGGCCAGCGCGGCGTCGTCCTCACCCGCCCGCAGCGGGGCGCGCAGGTCGGTGCCGTCCGAGGCGAACAGGCAGGTGAACACCTTGCCGTCGGGGGAGAGGCGCACGCGGGTGCAGTCGGCGCAGAAGGGCTGCGTGACCGAGGAGATGAACCCCACCTCACCCGCACCGTCCAGGAAGCGGTAGCGCTCGGCCACCTCGCCCCGGTAGGCGGGCTCCACGGGCTCCACGGGCCAGCGCTCGCCGATGCGGGCCAGCAGTTCGCGGGAGGGCACCACGCGGGAGCGGTCCCACGCGTTCAGGGTGCCCACGTCCATGTACTCGATGAACCGCACGCTCACGCCCGTGCCCCGGAAGTGCTCCACCATGTCCAGCACGGTGTGCTCGTTCACCCCGCGCTCCACCACGGCGTTCACCTTCACCGGGCCCAGGCCCGCGGCCTGCGCGGCGGCGATGCCGTCCAGCACCTGCTGGGGCGATGCGCCGCGCCCGTTCATGCGGCCGAACACCGCCGGGTCCAGGCTGTCCAGGCTCACCGTCAGCCGCCGCAGCCCCGCCGCCGCAAGGCGCTGGGCGTGCTGGGCCAGCAGCAGGCCGTTAGTGGTGAGCGTCAGGTCTTCCACGCCGGGCAGGGCCGCCAGCATCCCCACCAGCCGGTCCACGTCCGCGCGCACCAGCGGCTCGCCGCCGGTGATGCGCAGCTTCACTGCGCCCGCCGCCACGAACAGGCGAGCGAGGCGCGCCGTCTCCTCGAAGGAGAGCACCTCGGCCCGGGGCAGGAAGTGGAAGCGCTCGCCGTACACCTCGGCGGGCATGCAGTAGGTGCAGCGCAGGTTGCACCGGTCGGTGACGCTGATGCGCAGGTCGCGCACCGGACGCCCCAGGGTGTCCACCAGCGGGGCGCTCACGCCGTGGCCCCCTGGGCCGCCAGCTCCCGCAGCACGGCGGCAATGGCCCGCGCGGCCTGGCCCCGGTGGGAGACGGCGTCCTTCTGGGCGGGGGTGAGGTCGCCCACGGTGCATCCGTACGCGGGGATGAAGAAGACGGGGTCGTAGCCGAACCCACCTGCCCCCTGCGGGCGGTGCGCGATGCGCCCCTCGCAGGCCCCCTCGCTGGTGCGCAGCGACCCGTCGGGCAGCGCCAGGGCCAGCACCACCCGGTAGCGGGCGGTGCGTTGGGCATCGGGTACACCGGCCAGTTCAGCGAGCAGCAGGCCCACGCGCCCGGCGTCGGTCAGGCCCGGCCCGCCGTAGCGCGCCGAGTAGACGCCGGGGCGGGCGCCCAGGGCGTCCACCTCGATGCCGGAGTCGTCCGCCAGGGCGGGCAGGCCGCTGGCCTGCGCGAAGGCGCGCGCCTTGAGCGCGGCGTTCTGGGCGAAGGTCGTTCCGTCCTCCGCCACCTCCAGCGCAAGGCCCACCTCGCGGGGGGTCACCAGCGTCCAGCCGCACCCGTCCAGCAGGCGCCGGAACTCGGTCACCTTGTGGGCGTTGTTGGTGGCGATGAGCAAGCGACCCATGCGCCCATCCTAGCACGAGCAACTTGCGCCGTATTGACTAAGACCTATTGACATGAAGACTTGCACTTGATACAAACTAACTCAACTTACCGGCGACGCGGTATCGCCATCGCGCCGGGGCAACCAGAGGAGGCAGACATGGCACTAGTACGTTTCGACCCCTACCGTGAGATGCGGCACATGGAGCGGCTGATGGACCGGCTGTGGAGCGGGGCGGCCCCCGTGACGAGCGAGCCGGAGTCGTGGGCCATCCCCGTGGACGTGGTGCGCTCGGGCGATGACATCGAGGTCCACGCCGCCATCCCCGGCGTGAAGCCATCCGACATCGCCGTGAGCATCGAGGACGGCACGCTGACCATCCGCGCCGAGTCGGCCGCCGAGTCCGAGCGCGCCGAGGGCGACTACCTGCTGCGCGAGCGGCGCACCGGCACCTTCTACCGGGCGCTGCGCCTGCCGGATTCGGTGGACACCGCGAGGACGGGCTCGTCCTACGCTAACGGCGTGCTCACCATCACCCTGCCCAAGGCCGAGGAGAAGAAGGCCCGGCGCATCAGCGTCGAGGTCAAGGAAGACGCGGCCTAGGGGGCCGGTCCCGTTCAGACCCAAACAGCGGACCACGCGCATGCGCGTGGGCCGCTGGTATACTCCCGGCACCCTTCCCGCGAGGCCATGACCATGCCCGACGCCCCCTCCCTCGATAGCCTCAAGGCGCTCCAGCACGAGGC
The DNA here is from genome assembly GCA_038147155.1 of Candidatus Australimonas brisbanensis. Classification (GTDB taxonomy): domain Bacteria; phylum Chloroflexota; class Dehalococcoidia; order Lucifugimonadales; family Australimonadaceae; genus Australimonas; species Australimonas brisbanensis. The sequence continues at coordinate 120,619 of JAYQTA010000006.1, read as the reverse complement.
GCTGACCGCATTGGCCGGCGCCGCCGACGCTGCGGCGCTGGAGGCGTGGCGCGTGGGCTGGCTGGGCCGGTCCGGGCGCCTCACCGGCGTGCTGCGCGGGCTGGGGGCCCTCGCTGCGGAGGAGCGCCGCGCCGTGGGCGCCGCCGCCAACCAGACCAAGGGCGCGTTGGAAGCGGCGCTGGAGGCGCGCGAGCAGGAGCTGACCAGCGCCCGTTTCGCGGGCCTGACCGCCGACACGCTGGACGTGAGCCTGCCGGGGCGGCGCGCCGCGCTGGGCCGCTACCACCCCTCCACGCGCATCCTGCGGGAGATCACGGGCATCTTCCGCGACATGGGCTTCCAGACGGTGGAGGGCCCCGAGGTGGAGTGGGACAGGTACAACTTCGAGCTGCTGAACATCCCGGCCGACCACCCGGCGCGCGACATGTTCGACACCTTCTGGCTGGACACCCCACCGGGCCCGCAGCCGGGCCAGTCGCTGCTGCTGCGCACGCACACCTCGCCCATGCAGGCGCGCATCATGGAGGCCCACCAGCCGCCGATACGTGTGGTGGTGCCGGGCAAGTGCTACCGGTATGAGGCCACCGACGCCACTCACGAGTCGCAGTTCCACCAGGTGGAGGGGCTGGTGGTGGACAGGGGCATCACCTTCGCCAACCTCAAGCACACCCTCTACGAGTTCGCCCGCCGCATGTTCGGCCCCGGCACCCGCGTGCGCTTCCGGTGCGACTACTTCCCCTTCGTGGAACCCGGCGTGGACATGTCCATCGAGTGGCGCGGACGCTGGCTGGAGATACTGGGCGCGGGCATGGTGCACCCCAACGTGCTGCGCGGGGTGGGCTACGACCCGGACGAGGTCACTGGCTTCGCCTTCGGCATGGGGCCGGAGCGCATCGCCATGCTCCGCTACGGCATCAACGACATCCGCCACTTCCTGGCCTCGGAGCCCCGCTTCCTGCGCCAGTTCTAGCCCGTCCCCCCAGGGAGGTGCAACCGTGGCCGCCATGGTGCCTGAGTCCGAGCGCGAACGGCGCTACATGGTCTGGTACGACCTCTCGTTGTTGGAGGACCAGGCGCGTCTGCGCCGCGTGCGGCAGGCCGAGCTCGACGCGACCCACGCGCTGGTGGTGGAAGCGTGGGAGCGCTACATCCAGACGATCCAGGACTGGCCGGTGCGCACGCCACGGTACTGAGGTGCGGCGGCTGTCCCTCCCGTCCCCGCGGGGGTAGACTCGCCCCGCCTGCCATCGCGGGCGGAGGTGGTCATGGCGGCTGAGCCCGGCATCGAGCGAGACGTGGTGGTGGGGCAGGCCGGTGCGCTGACGCTGCGCGCCGACGTGCACCTGCCCGCGACGGGCACGGGGAACGGGGCGGTGGTGGTGTTCTTCCACGGCGGCGGCTTCCGCGCCGGCACCTACTCCGCCATCGCCGCGCGCATCAGCCCCTTCGTGCGCCTCGGCTACGCGGCCGTGGCCGCCCAGTACCGGCTGGCCCACCAGGGCGCCTGGCCCGCCCAGCTCGACGATGCCCAGGCGGCGCTGCGCTTCGCGCGCGAGCACGCCGCACGTTGGGGTGCTGACCCCGCGAAGGTGGCGGTGGGCGGCTTCTCGGCGGGCGGGCTGCTGGCTCTGCTGGTGGCGGGAGCGCCGGGGGAGGGCGGCGCACCCGCGGCGTGTTTGGCCTACTACCCGCCGTCCAAGGCGAGCGCCGATGCGGGCGGCATCGTGCCGGAGGGCGCGGGCCGCGAAGCGGCGCTCACGGCCACGGACGCCCTCACCCACGTGCGCGCGGGCTACCCCCCCGCGGTCCTCTTCCACGGCAACCGTGACGTGACCGTGGCCCCGGAGGCCAGCGTGCGCGTGTACGAGGCGCTGCGCGCTGCGGACGTGCCCGCTGAGCTGCACCTGCTGGACGGGGTTCCCCACGCCTTCGACCGCCACCCGGAGCTGGCCGAGGGGTGCGCTGCGCAGGCCCACCTGTTCCTGGACCGGCACGTGCTGAACCCGCGCGCCTACCCGCCCTTCGAGCCTACCCCCGGTGCCTGAGGCACCGCAGGCCTCCGGGGCGCAGGAGGGGGCGCAGGAGCGCGCGCGCGGGCTGGTGGGGGCGCGCTGGTACCCCATCGCCGTCATCGGCCTCGCCGTCCTGAGCCACGGCGGCTTCTCGCTGTCCGGGCAGGGCTTCACGCCCTTCTATCCGTTCATCCAGGACGACCTGGGCCTCTCCCGCACCCAGGTGGGGCTCATCACCGGCACCATCTTCGGTGCGGCCACCGTCACGTCGGCGGGCTTCGGGTGGGCGATAGACCGGTTCGGCGTGCGCTTCGTCTCCGGCGGGTTCATGATGCTCTCAGGGGCGTTCGTCTCCCTCCTGGCGCTGACCAGCAGTTTCGTCACCGTGCTGTTGGTGGCCGCCCTCATGGGCTCGCTGCGCCCTGTGGGGCACCCTGCGGGCACGCGCGCCATCATGGACTGGGTGGGTGCCAAGCGCCGCGGCACGGCCATGTCCATCAAGCAGGCGGGCAACCCCGTGCTGGCGGCCACCGCCGCCGCCGTGGTGCCGCCCCTGGCCGTGGCCTTCGGATGGCGCACCGCGGCCGTGGCGCTGGGCTGCTTCATCGCGGCGGGCGGGTGTCTCATCGTGGCGCTCTACCGGGATAGGCCGGGCGCCGCCGCCGCGCGCAAGGGCTCCAGCCTCTCCTTCAAGGAGGGGATGCGCCGGGTCATGGGCAACCGCGACATCGCCCTGGTGGTGGGCTTCGGTTTCCCGCTGGTGGGCGCGCAGGTGGCCACCCTCACCTACTTTCTGCTCTACCTGCGCGACTCGCTGGGCGTGGCGGTGGTGGTGGGCGGCGGACTGCTGGCGGGCCTGCAGGCCTCCTCCTTCGTCATGCGCATCGCCTGGGGCGTCCTGTCCGACACCGTGGGCGGCGGGCGTCGCAAGCCGGTGCTGTTCGTCGCGGCCACGGGCGCCGTCGCGGTGCTGGTGCTGGTGGCGCTGCTGCCCGCGGGCACCCCGGTGTGGGCGCTTGGCCTCGTGGCCGTGGCGCTGGGGGCCACCGCCACCTCCTGGGTCAGCGTGCAGAACGTGCTGCTGGCCGAGCTGTGCGAGCCGGGGCAGGTGGGCACCACCATCGGCTACGCCTCCATGGTGGGACGCTCGGCCATCGTCATCGCCCCGCCACTCTTCGGCCTCATCGCCGATGGGGTGGGCTATCAGGCGGCCTGGCTGGCCCTGGCCGGAGCCATCGCCCTGGGCATGGGCTTCCTGCTGCCGGTGCGCGAACGCGGGCGGGGCCCCGTCTAGTCGTCGGGCTCCGGCTCGCGCAGTGCGCGCGTGAGCACCAGCATCGGCACCAGCACCGCGGCGAAGGCGAGCAACCCGGCGGTGAGGGAGCCGGTGGCATCGCGCACCGCCCCCAGGAAGAAGGGGCCGGAGAATCCGCCCACCTCGGCCGCCGCGAAGAAGAGGCCCGCCGCCGTGCCCATGCGCCGTGCCCCCACACCCGGCGTCTCCATGAGCACCAGCGTCAGCACCGGCATCAGCGGGGCGCGCAGCGCGCCGGAGGCGAACAGCACCGCCAGCAACCCCGGCCCCGCCAGCAGCGCCAACCCTGCCGTGGCCGCGATGGTGCCGGAGAGCATCACCGTGAGCACTAGGACGCGACGCCCGCGCCGGGAGAGGGTCGGCATGAGGAACATGCCCACGCCGGAGAAGAGGGTGGCGAAGGCCATCCACGTCCCGGCTGCGCCGGCGCTGAGGTCGCGCTCGCGCAGCAGCGTGGGCAGCCAGTTGTTCAGGCCGTGGTTCAGCAGGAACGCCCCGAAGGCCAGCAGCAGGATGATCTGCACGTTGCGGATGCGCAGCAGCGCGCGCGCCGCCCCCGGCTCGCCGGGCCTGCGGGCCGGTGCACCTGCACCCGCCGGGGCCTCCAGCGCCAGCGCCCACCACGCCGCCAGGATCAGCGCCATCAGCCCGCCGTAGAAGACGCTGATACCGCGCCAGCTGCCGAACAGCGGTTCCACCACGTTGGCCGCGGTGAAGAAGGCGAAGGCGTTGCCCACCACGGGGGCCGTGGCGTACAGTCCCGCCGCCATGCCTCGCTTCGGGCCGGTGAGCCAGACGCTCACCACCTTGGGCGCGCCGATGGAGATCACCGGCCCGCCCACGCCGAACAGCGCCACGGTGGCGAACAGCACGGCGAAGTTGGGTGAGAGCCCACGGGTGAGCATGGAGACCAGCCCGATGCTCATGCCGATGAGGATGGCCCGCTTGGGCCCCAGCCGGTCCACCAGCGCCCCGAGGGGGCCGGAGGAGGCTATGTACACCAGCTGCCAGGCTCCCAGCACCAGCCCCATCTGGGCATAGCTGATGCCCAGGTCACCCACCACCACCCCCACCAGCGGGGCCAGGGAGCCGGTGGAGAAGCCGAAGCTCACATACACCACCCACACCAGCGCCATCATGCGCCAGCGCCCGGGGACGGGCGCTGGGGAGGTGGGCGCGGCGGCGGTCGCGGCAGGCACCGGGCAAGCCTAGAGCAGCGCGCGCGCGCCCGCCAGGGCCTTATGATGCGCGCCAACGCGCTCGGCGCGACCAACCGACACACAGGAGGCGGGCTATGGCGAGGGAACTGGATGAGGTGAAGGAGCACGTTGCGCTGGCCAACCGGGTGCTGGCCGAGAGTGGGCTGGCCACGGGGGTGCTGGCGAGCCTGGGGCACGCCTCCATGCGCCTGCCGTCGGACCCCGGCAGGTTCGTGGTGAAGGGGCGCGGCTACCAGTTGGACGCCCTTTCCGCCATGCGCGGGCAGGACATGGTGGTGTGTGACCTGGAAGGGTACAAGGTGGACGGGCCCATCGGCTCCGGCCAGTGCTACGAGGTTAAGATGCACTCGTGCATCTACAAGACGCATCCCGAGGTGCAGTCCGTGGTGCACGTGCACCCGCGCTTCGCCATCGTCATGGGGCTGCTCCAGGGCGACATCCACCCCATGTGCAACGAGGGCAACGGGCTGGTCAAGGACGCCATCCCCATGTTCCCCCACCAGCGGCTGATCCTCTCGGAGGAGGACGGCATCGAGGTCGCCAACACCCTGGGCAAGTCCAAGGCCGTGCTGCTGCGGGGCCACGGCGCGGCCACCGTGGGCAACTCCGTGGAGGACTCGGTCATCACCATGCTCTACCTGGAGGAGCAGGCCAAGATGAACTGGTACGCGCGCGTGGCGGGTGGGCCTGACTACGCCCACGTGCCCTACGAGGATGTGGAGGAGTTCCTTGCCGCCTCGTCCAAGATGGGCCATCTGGACCACCTGAAGGGCCCCCTGCAGCAGAACCCCAACCACCGCACGCAGCAGGAGTCCATCTTCAACACCTTCGTCCACGCCATGGACCAGCGTGCCTCCCGCTGACGCGCCTCTCCTGAGCGGGCCGCACCGCCGGGGCGCTGGGTGATTGACTCGGCACCCCGGCGGGCGGACACTCGCGTTATCTGGTCCGCGTTGCATCACCGGGGGAGGGATGCGTCATGCTGAGCGCTGCTGACAACGAATTGCTGTGCCGGGTGGGCCCCGGCACCCCCATGGGCGGCTACCTGCGCCGCTTCTGGACCCCGTTCCTGGAGGCGTGGCGGTTGGAGGCTGGCGGCTCCCCGGAGGAGGTCCGTCTGCTGGGTGAGGACCTGGTGGCCTGGCGTGACCCCTCCGGCAAGGTGGGGCTCATCGAGGCGCTCTGTCCGCACCGGCGTGCGCCCCTCTTCTACCCGGGGCGCACCGACCCCGAGGGGATCCGGTGCGTCTACCACGGCTGGCAGTTCGACCACCTGGGCAACTGCCTTGGAGTGGCCGAGCCCGCTGGATCCACCTTCAGGACAGGCTCAAGGCCCTGGCCTACCCGGTGGAGGAGCGCGCGGCGGCTGTGGGTCACCATGGGTCCCGGCACCTGCAGCCCCCCTTCCCGAGTCTCAGTGGACGCGGGTGCGTGAGGACCAGCCATCACCTCCAGTAGCCGGCACGAGGCCCTCCGTTCCAGTCACTGGAGGAGACGGGACTCCTCGCACATCTCTTACCTGCACTGGGACTCCCGCTACCAGAAGGCGAACAAGGACGTCGGACCCGTGGGTCTGACCGCGCCTCGCTGGACGCTCCAGCCCGACTACGGCCGATGTTGGCTGCCCGGCGCAACACCCCGGAGGAGGGGCGCTAACTGGCGCATCAACCACTTCCTGCAGCCCTTCCACACCATGAGTGCCGGCGCTGGTCTCTCAGCGCCTCCTGGGTGCACATCTGGGTGCCCATCGACGACTACACTCCGAGGTGTGGGACATCCTCTACGCCACCGACGGGTCCATCGAGCAGCCGGAGCGTGACTGGTGGCTGGGCGGGGACACCCGCACATCGCCAGCCTGTCGGAGCGACGCGCATCGCGGGATCGCTCCAAGCGCTACGGTATCGATCGCCCGGCGCACCTGGTCGTACACCGGCATCGCCGGCATCCGCAACCAGGACATGGCCATGGTGGAGGGCATGGGCGCCATCGTGGCCGCACCACCGAGCACCTGGGGCACCTCGGACGCCGGCGGTCACGTCGCTGCGGCGCCTGTTCCCAGGGGTACCGTGCGCGATTTCAGGAGGGCATCGAGCGCCCGCGGCCTCCGACGCCCAACTGTTCAACATCCGCTCCTGGTCGCGCTGCTCGCCACCACCGAGCACATCGGGCGCGATCCGATTGCGCCTCCAGGGCCCGCGCGTCAAGTAACTGCTTACCTGGGCACCAAAGAGGCCCAGCCGCCGGGGCCCTCTGCTTTGGTGTGGTCTGCTGCTATGAGCGAGCGGAGTGGAGCCCCCTTCCATCGAGCGCCCGGAAAGGCTCACGGCGCCCAGCCGCCCGTGGAGCCCGCCGCTCCCAACTCCACCTCCCACCGGAGGTAGCGCATCATGTCGGCGCTGGAGCGCTCTGTGCCGGAGAGCACCCATGTCCTGGGGGGCACGCGCACGCCGGTGAGGGCCTTGCTTCTGCGGCTGTTCCGCGGCCGCCAGGCGCGCATCCCGCCCTCAAGCGCCTCACGCTGGCGTGGCCCCGCCGCTGGAGGTGCGCGCTGCCAGCAGCGTCCGCGACCCATCGGCGCACACCGTCACCACCGCGACGCCTGCATCCTCCAGCAGCGCCGGGCCTGCTCCTCCAGCCATCCGCGCGGCACCCAGTGGGCGCCCGGCACGTGCCCCGCGCTGAACTCGCGGCTGGTGCCGCACGTACAGAATCACCGGCCGGTCAGGATCTCGGCGCCGTGGATGGCGATGGCGCCCAGCGCTTCGGCGCGTCCAGCGTGGGCACCCGCAGCGCGTGCCCTCGGCCAACCGAAGGGTTCCGCCAGCCCATCGCCGCTCTCCAGCGCACCGCCCGCGCTGTCCACGCTGGTGCCGCCGTCCAGCACCCGCACGTCGGGTGACCCATCTGCCGCAGCCAGGGAGGCGCTGCCCGCGCGGCCCACCCGTCGCATGCCAGCACCACATGCGCTCCCCACCGCGATCGTCCTCATCGGTGGCCTGCACCAGCTGACCGCCGGGGAACCAGGCGAAGCCGGGGATGTGCCCGGCCTCGTACTCGGCGCACGTGCGCACGTCCACGCAGTAGACCGTGCGCTCCGCACCCTCCGCCAGCAGCGCGCGGACCCCCGCTGCGTCCACTGGCGCATTCCCGTCGGCCTCAGCCAGCGGGCACCACCCGTGCGTCGGCTGCCATGCGCTGCGCCGCGTCCACTGGGCGGCTCCACGCGCGTACTCCCGTGCTCCAGGCTCGCGCTTTGCCGCCATGGCCCGTCATGGTCCCATTGCGCAGCGCCAGCACGTCCTCAACGCCCAACGCGCCAGGGTGCGTGCGCCCATGATCGGGCGGTGCGGCCTGCAGTGCACCACCACCGGCACGCCGGGGGCGGGGCCACGGCGGCGAACTGCAGCGCCAGCTCCCCGCCGGGAGCGAGCGCGAGCCGGGCAGCGTGACCGGCGGCTCCTCCGGCGTGCGGAGTCCAGCAGCACGAACTCCTTGCCCGTCCATCCACGCCTGCAGCCTCTCGGGGCATATCTCCGCCACCGCCTGCTCGTAGCCCGCTCGCCGAAGTCCTTTGCTCGGTACGTTCACGCCCCACTCGGTGGGCAGCCCGTCCGTCACCCAGCGAACAGCCCGCCCTCCAGCACCGCTACGTCCGTGTAGCCCATGGCTTCCAGCGTGACGGCGTGGCGCCAGCGCGGCGCGCCGCTCGGTCGTTCCGTCACGCGCCGCTCACCCCGGTGAAGGGCAGCAGCGCTGCGCCCGCCACCCCATCCAGCGCCGGGGCAGGGATGGAGGGGATGCGGGCGGTGTTGCACTCCCCTCGCGCACGTCCAGGACGGGCGTCGGGGGTGTTAGAGGCCGAAGGTCGCGCAGCTGTACCAGGGGAGGTGTCGATGGAGGGATGTTACTGTAACGGGCTCTCGCGTGCGGATGTGCCTTGTGGAAGTGCTGGCGGTTGCTTGATGCCATGAGCGAGCGTCGAGCGAGCGTCGAGCGAACGGAGACCGGGGTAGGCCCTCGGCCAGAAGGAGCCCTCTCTGTCGAGCCCTGCCGCAGAGGCCTGGGCGATGCGGCGCAGCGAGCGCGCTAAATGCCGGCAGCCCAATGCCGGAGCCCGCCATGCACCCCATCGCCTTCGACCCCACCCTGCGCGGTCCCCTGGCCGGGCTGCGCGTGCTGGACATGACGCGGCTCATCGCAGGGAACATGCTCTCCCTCCAGCTGGCCGACTTCGGCGCTGAGGTGGTGAAGGTGGAGGCGCTGCCCCACGGCGACCCGCTGCGCGCCTGGGGCACTCGGGGCATCCCCACCTACTGGAAGACCTACTGCCGCAACAAGAAGTCGCTCTCGGTGAACCTGCGCGAGCCCGACGGGGTGGGCCTGCTGCGCCGCCTGTGCGCCGGCGCCGACGTGCTCATCGAGAACATGATCCCCGGCCGCCTGGAGCAGATGGGGCTCGACCCGGACGCGCTGTTGGCCGAGAACCCGCGCCTGGTCATCGTGCGCATCTCCGGCTTCGGGCAGACGGGGCCCTACCGGGAGAAGCCGGGCTTCGGCACGCTCATCGAGGCCATGAGCGGGTTCGCCGCCCGCAACGGCTTCCCGGACCGCGAGCCCCTGGTGCCGCCCATGGCCCTGGCCGACATGATGGCGGGCCTCTCCGGTGCCTTCGCCACCCTGGCGGCGCTGCGCGAGCGCGACGCCTCGGGACGCGGACAGGTGCTGGACCTCTCGCTACTGGAGCCGCTGGTGACGGCGCTGGGGGCGGAGAGCGCCGACTACGCCGTGAGCGGGCAGGTGAAGCCCCGGGTGGGCAATGGCTCCAACACCTCGGCCCCGCGCAACGTCTACCCCACCCGCGACGGCAAGTGGGTGGCGCTCTCGGCCTCGATCCAGTCCATGGCCGAGCGGGTGTTCGCCGTGGTGGGCCGCCCGGAGCTGGTGACCGACCCGCGCTTCGCCACCAATGCCGATCGCGTCGCCCACCGTGAGGAGGTGGACGCCATCGTGGGCGGCTGGGTGGCCGAGCGCACCCTGGAGGAGGCGCTGGGGGCCTTCGGGGAGGCGGGGGTGACGGCGGGGCCCGTGTACGACATCGCCCAGTTCCTCCAGGACGAGCACGTCATCGAGCGGGAGGTGGTGGTCGAGGTGCCCGACGCCGATGTGGGCTCCCTGCCTATGCAGAACGTGACCCCGCGCCTCTCCCGCACGCCGGGCGGCTTCCGCTATCCTGCCCCCGCCCTGGGCCAGCACAACGATGAGCTGCTGAGTGAGTTGGGCATCAACGCTGAGGGGCTCGCCGCGCTGCGGGCCAGGGGAGTGATTGGATGAACCAGCCGAATCCGCGCGCGCTGCCGGTGTGGCGCTCGCTGCTGTACGTCCCGGCCAACGTGGAGCGCTACCTCGCCAAGGCCCACCAGCGCGGCGCCGACGGCATCATCCTGGACCTGGAGGACTCGGTCCCCCCGGCGGAGAAGGCCAACGCCCGTGTGGGGCTCCAGGAGACGGCTGCGCGGGTGGGGCAGGGGGGCGCCGACGTGCTGGTGCGCATCAACCGCCCCCTGCGCCTGGCCATCCCGGATCTGGAGGCCGCCGTGGGCCCCGCCGTGCGTGGCATCTTCGTCACCAAGGTGGAGGGGCCGGGGCACCTTCGGCTACTGGACGAGGTGGTCTCGGAGCTCGAGGCCGAACGGGGCATGCCCATCGGCTCCACGGGGTTCGTGGCCATGATCGAGACGGCCCACGCCTTCTTCCAGATACGCGATGTGGCCACGGCAACGGGGCGGTTGGACGCCCTGACCATCGGCGCGGAGGACCTGTCCACCGACGTGGGCGCGCACCCCGACGCCGACACGCTCCTCTATCCCAAGCAGCAGTCCATCTATGCGGCGCGCGCGGCGGGCATCGCGCCGCTGGGCATCATCGGCACCGTGGCCGACTACACGGACCTGGACGCTGTGCGCGCGACGGCCTTCCGCTCGCGCAAGTTCGGGTTCGAGGGCGCCTCCTGCATCCACCCGGCGGTGGTGCCGGTGCTCAACGAGGCGTTCGGCGTCTCCGACGCCGACGCCGCCCAGGCGCGGCGCATCATCGAGGCCGACGAGGCCGCCGCAGCCGAGGGCCGCGCCTCCTTCGCCCTGGACGGGAAGATGGTGGACATCCCCGTGGTGGAGCGGGCCCGCCGCCTGCTGGCCCGCCACCAGGCCATCGCCGCCCGCGCCGGCGGGGCATCGTCGTGACCGGGGTGCGCACCGGCGGACGGCTGGACGTCGCCGCCTGCGGGGTGGGGCTGGGCGACCTGCCGCTAATGCTGCTGGACGCGGCGGACCTGCCCGCTGAGCTGCGCGGCTACGAGACGCTCGCGGACCGCAGCCTGGACAACGAGGTGATGGCCGAGACGGGCCTGGGCGGGCGAACCGCCTCCGGCATCGCGGACCTGGGGCGCATCGGCGGGGTGGCGCGCGAGTTCGCCGCTCCGCGCGGCGCCGCCACCCTGGCCGAGGAACCCGCCGAGATACTCCAGGCGGCGACCGTGGTGCACCTGTTCCGGGGGCCGTTGGACGTGGAGCACTGGATAGACCAGGTGTTCATCAGGGAGATGCGCGAGCGCGTCGGTCAGGAGGAGCCCGAGGGCGAGCACCTGGCCGGGGCCGAACTGGTGGAGGCGAAGGGATTCCACGAGCACGCCGCGGGTCTGATGCTCCTGCACCAGATGCAGGGGATGGATATCGCCTCCACCATCATCGACTTCCAGCTCGGCTGCCTGCTGGGGGTGGCCTACGTGGTGGCCAAGCGTGACGTGGTGCTGCGGGAGCTGGCGACGGACCTGGCCCAGCGGCTGGAGCGGCGCATGGTCTCCGTGGTGCTGGGCTAGCGCATGAGCCGCCCGCCCCCCCCCGACCGGCTGCTGGCCCACCTGGCGGGCTACGTCGCGGACCTGCGGTGGGAGCACCTCGACACCGATGCGCTGGACGGGCTCAAGACCCGCCTGGTGGACACCCTGGGCTGCGCCGTGGGGGGGCTGACGGGCGAGCCCTCCGTCATCGCGCGGGGCCTCGCTCCTGCGGCTGGCGGGGGGGCCACTGCCACTTTGTGGGGCACCGGCGCATCGTCCACCCCGGAGTGGGCGGCCTTCGCCAACACGCTCGCCGTGCGCTACCTCGACTTCAACGACACCTACTTCGCCCGCGAGGGCGGCCACCCCTCCGACGCGCTGGCCGGGGTGCTTGCGGCCGCTGAGGCGGCGGGCTGCACCGGGCGCGAGGCGCTGGTGGCCATGACCGCGGCCTACGAGGTGTTCTGCGGGCTGGGTGAGGCCGAGCGCCTCGCCCCGGCGGGCATCGACCACTCACTGCACGTTGCCATCGCCGTCGCCGCCGGGGCATCGCGGGCCCTGGGGCTGGACACGGAGCGCACGGCCCACGCCATCGCCATGGCCGCCGTGGCCAACCCCTCGCTGCGGGTGGCGCGCGCGGGCCGGTTGTCCATGTGGAAGGCGGGTGCGCCCGCCCAGGCCGCCCAGGCCGGGGTGCAGGCGGCGCGCCTCGCCCAGGCGGGAATGACGGGCCCCGAGGCCCCCTTCACCGGCGAGGGGGGCCTCGCGGCGCTTCTGAGCGAGGAGCCGGTGCTCCCTGCCCTGGGGGGGCAACCGCTCCCCGGTGGCGGGGCGGCCCCGTTCCACGCCGGGCGCACCTCCATCAAGCGCTTCCCTGCCCAGTACAACGCCCAGGCGGCCATCGAGGCGGCGCTGACGGCGCGCGAGCGCATGCGGGGTGCGGAGCCCATCGCGCTCATCGTCGCCACCTACGGCCACGCCGTGCGCTCCTGCGCCACGGGCGCGGAGAAGTGGGACGTGCATGAGCGGGAGACCGCCGACCACTCCATCCCCTACCTGGTGGCCGTGGCCCTGGCGGATGGAGAGGTGACGGAGCGCCAGTTCACCCCCCAGCGCATGGAGGCACGCGACGTGCGCACGCTCCTGCTGCGCATCCGCGTGGTGGAGGAGAAGGCCATGACTGCCCGCTTCCCAGACGCCCTGCCGGCACGTCTGGAGGCGGTGCTGGCCGATGGCCGCACCCTGATGGTGGATGTGCCCAACGCCCGCGGCGGGCCGCGGCTTGCGCCCACCCGCGCCGAGGTGGAGGCCAAGTTCCATGCGCTGGCCGACGGGCCGCTGGGAGCCCTCAGGGCCAGCGCAACGCTGGAAGGGGTGTGGGCCCTGGAGGCTGCGCCATCGCTGGATGGGCTGATAGCGGTGCTGGCGGCCCCCTGAATCCGGTCTGTGCGCGGCGTCACAGGCGTGCTAGAATCCCCCGCCGTAGCGCCTGTTGCGGGCGCCTGTCCAAGAATGAATACCGGGGTACTCCGGTTCGGATATCAACCGTCGAGTGCGCCCTGACCAACAGGGCCTGTGGAGGTGAAGCTTGGCGTTCGTGATCACTGCGGCCTGTATCGATGTGATGGACAAGAGCTGCCTCGAGGTGTGCCCCGTGGACTGCATCATCCACGAGGAGGGCACCGACCGGATGCTCTTCATCAACCCCGATGACTGCATCGAGTGCGGCGCCTGCGAGCCCTCCTGCCCGGTCTCGTCCATCTTCGCGGATGACCGGGTGCCTGCGGAGCAGAAGGAGTTCATCGACCTGAACATCAACTATTTCAAGGACAAGGACGCCACGCGGGCGCGCGTCAGCGCCCTCTAGGGCTAGCACATCGCGTCAGCGGCGAAGCGAGGCCAGCGGCCCATCGGGTTGCTGGCCTCGTCGCGTTTGTGCTGCATCCGCCAAACGTTCCCCCATGTGCGCATGCGCGCTAGAGTGGCGGGTGAATCGGAGGTGCGCCGTGGCCGATCCCGCCATCGTCGTCGCGGACCTGACCTACACCTATGGCGCACTGCGCGCGGTGGATGGGGTCTCCTTTACCGTGGGCCGTGGTGAGATCGTCGGCCTCCTGGGGCCCAACGGGGCGGGCAAGACCACCACGGTGAAGATGCTCACCGGCCAGTTGCGGCCCGCGAGCGGGCGTGCGAGCGTGCTGGGATTCGACACGGTGCGTGAGACGGAGCAGATTCACCGGCGCATCGGCGTCTCCTTCGAGTCCACCAACCTGTATGAGCAGATGAGCGCCCAGGAGAACCTGGAACTGTTCGCCCGCCTGTTCGACGTGCGCGGGTTCGACGCCAGGGCGCTGCTGGCGCGCGTTGGGCTGGCAGGGCGCGAGCGCGAGCGCGCCGCCAACTACTCCAAGGGCATGAAGCAGCGACTCATGGTGGCCCGCTCCCTGGTAAACACCCCCCAGATGCTCTTCCTGGATGAGCCCACCGCGGGTCTGGACCCCACCTCGGCGGCCTCCATCCGCGACCTGATCCGCGCGGAGCGCGAGCGCGGCGCCACCGTCTTCCTCACCACCCACGACATGGCCGAGGCCGACGAACTGTGCGATAGGGTCGCCTTCATGAACCAGGGGCGCATCGCAGCCCTGGACACGCCGCTGGCGCTCAAGCGTCAGCACGGACGCCGCGCGCTCAAGGCACGCGTGGCGGTGGGTGAGCGGCTGGAGGAGCGAGAGATCGCGCTGGATGAGGCGGGCACCGCCGAGGCGGTCCGTGCGCTCTTCGCGGACGAGCAGGTGGTGACGGTGCACTCCGAGGAGGCGAGCCTGGCCGAGGTGTTCATCTCCGTCACGGGCCGGAGGCTGGAGCAGTGAACCTGCGCGTCATCGGCACGCTGGCCGCCAAGGACGCGCGCCTCTACTTCCGCAACCGCTTCTTCGCTCTGGTCACCGCCATGGGCCTGGTTTTCTACGTGGCGGTCTTCTGGGTGATGCCCTCGGTGGTGGAGGAGACGCTCATCATCGGCCTGTCCGGGCCCGATGCGGCCGTCGCCGAGCTGGTGGGGCAGGGGAGTGACGGCCTGCGCTTCGAGGCTGCGTCCTCTCCGCAGGCGCTGCGGGCGGGGGTGGAGGACGGTGCGTTCCTGGCGGGGGTGCTGCTGCACGATACCCCCGGTGCTCCGGTGGCGGCGGTCTTCGCCGCATCGACCCCGGAAGAATCGCGGCAGGCGGTCAGCACGTTACTCACCACCCTCCTGGGGGCGCTGTCCGGTACGCCCCCCGCCGTGGTGCTGGCTGCCGAGGTGCTGGGGCCGGACCTTGCGGGACGGCAGGTGCCCCCGCGCGACCGGCTGCGGCCCATGCTGGCGCTGCTCATCGTCATGGTGGAGACCATGGGCCTGGCCACGCTCATCAGCCAGGAGCGCGAGGCGGGCACCCTGCGCGCGCTGTTGGTGACGCCGGTGCGCCGACGCGAGCTGTTCACCGCCAAGGCGCTGGCGGGCACGGCGCTGGCCCTGGGGCAGGCCGCGCTGTTCATGGCGTTGGTGGGGGGCCTGGCCTCCCAGCCGCTCCCGGTGCTGGTCGCGCTCGCCCTGGGCGCGTTGATGGTCACGGGCATCGCCTTCGTCCTGGCCACCCTGGGGCGCGACATGCTCTCGGTGATGGCCTGGAGCGTGGTGGTGCTGGTGGTGCTGACCATACCGGCCTACGGGGTGCTCTTCCCCGGCAGCGTGTCGGGGTGGGTGCAGCTGGTCCCCTCCTACTACCTGGTGAGCGCCGTGGACCTGGCCTCCAACTTCGGCCTGGGATTCGGCGCGCTGTGGGATGAGCTGGCGGTCCTGGCCGCGGTGGACGTGGCCGCCTTAGCCCTGGGCATGCTGGCCCTCCAGAGGAGGGCGCTGTGAGGGCGGGGCGCATCGTTGCGCTGGTGCGGCAGGAGGCGTGGCACGGGTCGCGCTCGGTGCTGCTGGTGTGGGCGTTGGCCGCACCGCTGGCCATCACCCTGGTCATCAACCTGGTGTTTGGTTCGTTGCTGGCCCCCCAGCCGAGGTTGGGCATCGCTGATGCGGGCGGCTCCGCGCTCGTCGCAGCCGCCCAGGCGGACGCCTCGCTGCGCACCCGGCTCTACGCCGATGCGGACGCGCTGCGCGCCGCGGCGGAGGCGGGCTCGGTGGACGTGGGCATCGTGCTGCCCGCCGGGTTCGACGAGGCCCTGGCCACCGGCCTGCCCATCCCGGTGCAGACCTACGTGTGGGGCCAGAGCCATGCCTCGGACCGGGCGGTGCTCACCGCCGCCGTCTCGGCGCTGGCCGCCCATGTGGCCGGGCGCCAGCCGGGCGCGGTGCTGACGCTGGAGGTGGTGGGCGAGGCCTCTGCCCTCTCGCTGCGCCAGCGCCTGCTGCCCATGCTGGTGCTCATGGCGGTGTTCCTGGGCGGGCTGTTCCTACCCGCCACCTCGCTGGTGCGCGAGAAGGAGCACGACACTCTGCGTGCGCTCTTCGTCACCCCGCTCACCCTGGGCGAGTTGCTGGCGGCCAAGGGGCTGTTCGGCTGGGCGCTCTCCCTGTTCATGGGGGTGGCCATCCTGCTGCTCAACGGCCTGTTGGGGGCGGGCCCCGCGCTGCTGGTGGGGGTGCTGGCGCTGGGCGCGGTGATGGCAGCGGGGCTGGGGCTGGCGTTGGGCATCGTGCTCAGGGATGTCACCAGCCTGTTCGCCGTGTGGAAGTCGGGCGGCATCGTCCTGTTCGCACCGGCCATCGTCTACCTGTTCCCGGCCATCCCCTCGTGGGTGGCGCGCCTGTTCCTTACCGACTACTTCATCCGCCCCGTCGTGGCCGTGGGCATGGAGGGGGCGGGCCTGGGCGCCGTGTGGGTGGACCTGGTGGTGCTGGCCGCTCTGGACGTTGCGCTGGCGGCCGGGGTGTGGGCGCTCCGGGGCCGTGCGCTGCGCTACGCCGCCTAGCACCTGCAACCAAGGGCCCGTTTGCGGTATGGTTCTCCTGCCCGAAATCGTTGGAGGAGGTGCACTGGTGCCTGAGGAAGTGCGCCGGGCTGAAACGCCCGAGACCATGGAGCTGTGGGAAGAGCCCGATGCCTACTACGCGTGGCAGAAGGCTGAGGGCGTGCCCGTCATCGTGGACTACGCCTTCGAGGACATGAACGAGATCCCGCTGGGGAACTGGGAGCGCAAGGGTGGCCGCGGCGCCATCATCAACATCCCGAACCCGGCGCTGCCCAACGACTGCCACGTGGTGGAGATCGCCCCCGGCGGCAAGTCGGAGCCCGAGCACCACATGTACGAGGAGGTGATGTACGTCGTGTCCGGACGCGGTGCCACCTCTGTGTGGACGGACGAGAAGAACAAGGTGACCTTCGAGTGGGCGCCGGGTTCCATGGTGTCCATCCCCATGAACGCCACCTATCAGCACTTCAACGGGTCGGGCTCGCAGCCCGCGCGCTACGTCTCCATGACCAACGCGCCTCCCGTGATGCGCATGTTCAAGTCCACCGACTTCATCTTCAACAACCCCTTCCACTTCACCGACCGGTTCGGGGGCGAGGGCGACGAGTCCTACTTCTCCGGCCAGGGCCAGGTGTACCGGCGCAAGGGCTCCAAGTTCGGCACCATGTGGAAGTCGAACTTCATCCCCAACGTGGACACCATGCCCCTGTGGGACTACAAGGACCGCGGCGCCGGCGGGGTGAACACCCACTTCGACATGGCGGGCAACATCACCAAGTCCCACGTCTCGGAGTTCCCCGTGGGCACCTACAAGAAGGGCCACCGCCACGGGCCGGGCGCTCACCTGGTCATCTGCGGCGGCGTGGGCTTCTCCGTCCTGTGGTGGGAGGGCAAGCCCTACAAGAAGGTGGACTGGAAGAAGGGCTCCCTGGTCATCGTGCCGGAGGAGGGTACCTTCCACCAGCACTTCAACACCGGCAAGGAGCCGGCCCGCTACCTCGCGCTGCGCGCCCCCAACGGCACGCCGGACAAGTACGGCGAGTCCAACGTCTCCATGAAGGAAGGCGGGATGCAGATCGAGTACGAGGACGAGGATCCCGAGATCCACAAGATGTTCGAGGCGGACCTGGCCGCTCACGGCGCGCCCTGCCGCATGAAGGCCTTCATCCCCTGGTGCACGGGTGAGGTGGGCCCCACCAACGAGCGCGACACCTAGGCCGCGTTCGCAGACCCTGAGGGACCCAGAGGGGGGGGGGGGCGCCCCGGGGGGCGCGGGGGTCGGGGGGGGCCGGGCGCCCACAGCGCCAGGTCGTACCCGATCTTGAGCCCGGCGCACCCCACGAAGGGCGCGCTGGCCGAGAGGCCCGTCCACAGCGTGGTGCCCAGCGTGGGCCCCACGGTGCTGGCTGCGCTGCGCCCTAGGGCGTGCACGCTGGCCATGGCGACGCGTTCGTGAGGTTGCACAACGGACATGGTGTAGGCATCGCGCGCGGGCACGTCCATCTGGGAGAAGAAGGCGCGGGCCTGCCAGCACGCGATAGCGAGGGCCGCCGTGGGTGCGAAGGCGGCGCCCACCAGCAGGAGGGAGGCCGGGATGTGGGTGAACACCATGGTGTTCACCAGGCCGATGCGGGCCGAGAGGCGCACGGACAGCCACAGCGAGAGCGCCGTCAGCAACTCCGAGACGAAGAACACCACCGAAAGCTCCCCCAGCGCCATGTCGAAGCGGGTGCTGAACCAGTAGGCCACCAGGCTCTGCACCAGCAGTGCCGAGCCCAGGGTGTCCACGCTGAAGAGCCCCGTGAGGCCGAAGATGGTCCCGCGTGAGGGGAGGGTGAGCGGGTTGGTCCAGCGCACCTGGGTGCGGCCCACGTCGGGGGCCAGGAGCAGGTAGGCCAGCGCCACCGCCAGCAGCGCCGCCGCCGTCAGGCCCAGCAGCACCCGCAGCGCGCCGTGCTCGTCCAGTCCGCTCACGCGGGTCAGCACCACCGGTAGCCCCGCCGCCAGCGCCCCCACGGCGCGGCCCAGGTTATCGCTCATGCGGTAGAGGGCGAAGGTGGCGGTGCGTTTGCGCGGCGTGGACGCCTCGGCCAGCGCCGCCTGCACCAGCGGCTGCGTGGAGCCCACGGCCCCGCCCGGCGTGCCGGTGATGGAGCCCGCGAAGGCGAAGACGGCCAGCAGCACGGGGTTCGCCGTGAACAGCAGGGCGAGGGCCCCCACGGCGGTGAGCAGGCTGAAGCCCACCAGCAGCCGCCTGCGCCCCAGCCGCTCGGAGGAGGTGCCCACCACCACCGCTGCCGCCGTTGCGCCCGCCGCCCCCGCCGAGAAGTAGACGCCGATGTGGGTGAGGCTGAGTCCCTCGTCCGCCAGGTACACGGCCAGTGTCACCGCCATGAAGCCCTGGCACACCGCTCGCAGCGCGCCCGCCGTAATGAGCACGTGTCCATCGCGACTCAACCACCCGAGGGGCGCTGCCATGCTCCTGCTCCTGCCTGCTGCGTGGGTTCGATGGGGGTGGATGTTACGCCCGGCGCGCCGGTGCGCCAGTGAGGTAGGCTTACGCCTGCCAACCCGCTTCGCCTGGAGGCCCCATGTCCATCCGTGTCGGCGTCATCGGCGCGCGCTACGCAGCGCAGGTGCATATCCCCGCGCTCCAGTCCGAGGGGTTCACCGTGCAGGCCGTCTGCACCCATACCCCGCAGAGCGCCTGGGAGACGGCCCAGCGCTTCGGCATCCCCCACGCCCTCACGGACCACCGGGCGCTGGCCGCGCGCGAGGACGTGGACGCGGTGCTGGTGGCCTCGCCCCCGGCGCTGCACGCCGAGATGGCCCTCGCGGTGCTAAAGGCGGACAAGCACCTGCTGTGCGAGAAGCCCTTCACCGTCACCCTCCAGGAGGCGCGAGCGCTGCGTGATGCGGCCCGCGCGCGCCCGCACCTGACGGCCATGGTGGGCCACGAGTTTCGCTTCGCGCCCGGCCGCGCCTACGTGGGCGAGCTGGTGCGCCAGGGCTACCTGGGCAAGTTGCACGCCGGGCTGGTGCGGCTGGTCAACGGCGGGCGCTTCGCCTGGGTGGGCCGTTCATATAACGGCGATGCCGACAGCGCCGATGAGGGCGGCGGGCTGCTGTGGAGCCAGGGCTCGCACTACCTGGACGCGCTCATGGCCTGGTTCGGCCCCATCGCCTCCGTCAGCGCCCACACCGCCGTCCACCTGGGCAAGCGCACCGGGCCCGACGGTGCGCTGGTGCAGGCCACCGCGGACGATGCCTTCGCCTGCACCGTCACCTTCGCCTCGGGCGGTTGGGCCTCGGTGGTGATGAGCCAGGCCGCCGCCCTGGGGGACGGCGGGCGCATCGAGCTGTACGGGAGCGCGGGGACGCTCATCACCCCGCAGGACGCAAACACCCCCAATCCCCCGGCCAAGGGGCGGGTGCTGGGTGCCAGGGTGGGGGAGCAGGCGCTGGCCGAGATGCCGGTGCCCGAACGCTTCGCGCCCTTCACCGACGAGCGCGACATGCGCATGCTGCCCACCCGGCTGCTTCTGCGCGAGTTCGCGCGTGGGGTCGCCACGGGCACCTCGCCCGCGCCCAACCTGGAGGACGCCTACGCGCTCCAGCGGGTGCTGGTGGCCGCGCGTGAGTCGGCGGCGACAGGCCGCACCGTGGCGCTGGCGCCGGAGGACTAGCGGCTAGGGCTCCACGTCCAACACGCCCTTCGCTGCATCGCGGAAGCGCACCATCTGCTCGATGTGCTCCTCCACCGTGCGCAGCCCCATGCCCATGGTGCCGATGGCGCTCGCGGATGCACCGGCTTCGGCCCAGAAGGCCGTGGCGCGCAGCGATGCGTCCACCCCTTCCGCCAACTTGGAGCGCACTTCGATGCCCACGCTGGCCGGGTCGCGCCCGTTCTCCGCCACCAGGCCACGGAAGCGGTCCAGCGACTCGCGGCCCGAGGCATCGGGCTTGTAGAAGCCCATGGGTGGGAACCAGCCGTCGGCAATGCGGGCGATGCGCTCCACCGCACGCGGGTGCTCCCCGCCGCCGAACCAGACGGGGATCGGCCGCTGGACGGGTAGGGGGTTGATGCCCACCCGGTTCAGGGTGTGCCACCGGCCCTGGAAGTCCACCACCTCCTGGGTCCAGAGCGCGCGCAGCAGGGCGGCCTGCTCCTCCACGCGCGCCCCACGGGTGGTGAAGTCCTCGCCCATGCCAGCGTACTCCACGTCGTTCCAACCCAGACCCACGCCCAGGCGCATGCGCCCGCCGGAGAGCACATCCACCTCGGCGGCCTGCTTGGCCACCAACGGCGTCTGGCGCTGGGGAAGCACCAGCACCGAGGTCGCGAGGCCGATGCGGGAGGTGAGCCCCGCCAGGTAGCCAAAGGCCACGAACACCTCGTGGAAGAGGCTCTGGTGGGTGTAGGGGCCCTTCCAGGGCTCGCGCCCGGCGGTGTCCGCACCCAGCACGTGGTCGAAGATGGCCAGGTGGCTGAAGCCCAACTCCTCCACGGCCAGGGCGAAGGCCTTCAGGTTCGCCGGGTCGGAGCCCAGCTCGGTCTGGGGGTAGACGGCGCCGATCCGCATGCTGCGTCTCCTGATGCAGGGTGGGTGGGAGTGTACGGCCTCAGCGCCGCGGCCGCATCACGCCGGCCCTGTGTGGGGAACGGTGACAAGACCATCGGCGGATATCGTGCTGCAGAGGTGTTCGGTAAGCGATAACAGGGCAGGTCTTGCTGCGATAAGGCCAAGATGAGCGGGTTTTGTAACGAAAATGTAGCCTGGACCTCGTTCCCCGCGGAATGATTGCAGATACAATCGAATATGGCCCCAAGCCCCCCTGCAAAGGTGCCGCATTGATGACTCCCGGCAAGCCGAAAGACACTATCACCGCCCTCGTCCTGGAGGAGCACGCGCTCATGCGCCATGCCCTGCGGGCTGGTTGCGATGACCACGCGGTGGAGGGGGTCGCCTTCATTGTGGGTGCCTTCGAAGGATTCGGAACCCTGGATGCCGCGGTGAACGCCGCCGTTGCCGACGTGCTGGTGGTGGGCACCAACCGCTTCGACGATGAGTCGGTCGATGCCCTGACCGGCCTGCTCCACGCCCATCAGGGTCTGGCCCTGGTGCAGATGTATGGCACCAGCGCCCTCTCCGCTCCGGAGCAGGTGCGCCGCCTGGTGGAGCACGCGGGCAGGGGCATGGCGCTGCTGCCGCGGCACGCGGTGGGGACCTTTGATGACCTGGTGCAGGTGTGCACCCAGGTGTACGAGGGCCGGATGATCGTGGACAACGACGTGGCGGGCGCACTCCTCGCTGAGCCGGAGGACGAGGGGCTGGCCCTCGCCCGCCTGACCGCCCGCGAGCGCGAGATCGTTCACCTGCTGGCGACGGGTTACCGGAATCCGGTGATCGCGCGCATGCTGGTGCTGGAGCCATGCACCGTGGAGCGCCACGTCAACAACATCTACCGCAAGCTGCTCAAGGACGACGGCCAGGTGCACCCGCGGGTGTGGCTCGCGCGCCGCTACACGGCCGTCGCTGACGTGCCGGTGGCCAGCACCAGCGGCGTCCCCGTGTAGTCAGCCCCGCCGTCGTCGGTGAATCGGTACCCCGTCCCCCGATGGGTGTGGATCAGCGTGGGGGTCGCGGACTCATCGCCCAGCTTGGCGCGCAGCCGGCGCACCGCTGCCTTGATCACCGTGCGGTCCACGAGGGCCGAGCACCAAACGCGCTCTGCCAACACCTCGTGGGTCACCACGCGGCCCCGGTTGCGCAGGAAGAAGGTCAGCAGGTTCCACTCCGTGGGCGTGAGGTGGGCGGGGGCCCCGTGCACCGTGGCCATGCGGCTCTCCACGTCCACCGTCAGCGCCGACTGGGCTATCGTCATCCCCGCCGGCACCTGGCACAACGTCAGCAACACGGGCCGGGGCAAGCTGAAGCTGTACTCCATTTACTCGCCCGCAGAGCACCCCGCTGGCACGGTCCATCGCACCAAGGCGGAGGCCGACGCCGCCGAGCACGACCACCAATAAGCGCGCCGACCGAACCGGCACACGAGAGGGCCCCGGCACCGACGGGGCCCTCCTTCATTCCCCTGCTCGCCCATCCTGGCGGGAAGCTAGAAGCGCTTGATGCGCACGTCCAGCACCGCGCATCGCCCGGCGCGCACCTGCTCCAGCGCCCGGTGCAGGGCGGGGAGCACCTGCTCCGGGTCCTCCACCTTCTCGCCGTAGGCACGCGATGCCTGGGCGAGCACGGCGTAGTCGGGGGAGGGGGTGATGTCGATACCCTCCCAGCGCCCGGTGCGTTCCGAGGCCGAGTCCGCCACGCCCCCGCGCAGCGCGCGCTTGGTGGCGTAGTGCATGGCGTTGTTGAAGATGACGGTCAGGAACGGCGTGCCGTGGCGCTCCGCTCCCCACAGGCAGGCCGTGGGCGCGCTGAAGACGAAGGTGCCATCGCCCACCAGCGCTACCACCTCACGGGAGGGGTCGGCCAGCTTGTGGCCGATGGCCGCGCCCATGGCCCAGCCCAGGGAGGAGCCGCCGGACTGATAGAGGGTGCCGGGCACGGTGCGCTCCACCAGCGCCGAGACCTCTCCGCTGGAACTGACCGCCTCCATCAGCAGCACCGTCTCGGGAGAGAGTGCCTCGTTGAGGCACGCCGCCAGGTGGTCGGGGGTGATGGGCGTGAGGCTCGCCATCTCGCGGGCACGCTTGGCCGCCGCCTCCCGCAGAGTCTCGGCCGCCGCCGTGATGGCCGCCGCGCGCGTGCGCCCCCGCGCCTCCTGCTCCGGCGTGCGCTGGGCCAGCACCGCATCGCGCAGCGCGGGCACCGCCTTGCCAGTGTCCGCATGAACCAGCAGGTCCGCGGCGAAGGTCCACAGGGGGATGGTGTCCTTGGCCGGGTCCTCGTCCACCCAGATGATGCGCGCGTCCTCCTCCGGCCCGCCCTTGCCAGGTATCCACGGCACGTCGGCGTCCAGCACCAGAACGACATCCGCCTCCGCCAGGGTGCGGGCGTCGCTCCCCATGAACAGCGGGTGGTCGGACGGGAAGCTCATGCGCGGGCGCGCCCGGTCGGTGGCGACGGCTGCACCCAGCGCTTCGGCCAGGGAGACCAGCGCGGGAACGGTGGCAGGGTTGCGCCCCGCCGCGCCGGGGAAGATGACCGGGCGCTGGGCCTCCAGCAGCCAGCCCGCCGCCTGGGCCAGCGCGGCGGGGTCAGCCGCCGGGGTCACCGGGGCTGCGTGGCGCGCGGGGTCGGGCAGGGGCACGGTTTCCATGTGCCCCAGCAGCAGCTCGCGCGGGAGCATCAGGTACACGGGCCCGGCGGGGGCGGACGAGGCCGTCTGGAACGCCTTGCGGATCACCAGGTGCATCGACTCGGGTCGGCGCAGCTCGTAGTCCCACTTGGTGAAGGTGCGCACCGGCCCCGCCTGGTCGCGCTGCTCCTGGCCCCAGTGGATCAGGTTGTCGCGCTCCCCGTGCACCCCGGAGGCGATGGTGGCCGGGGCGCGGCCCGCCATCACCACCACCCCCGCGTGGTCACGCTGGGCGTTGTGGTAGGCACCGCCGATGTTCATCGTCCCTGCGTCCACGTGCACCATGGCCACTTGGGGCACGCCCGTGGCCTGGTAGTAGCCGTGGGCCGCGGCCATGGCGGTGCGCTCGTCCAGGCATTGGACCACCTGGGGCACCACGCGCTCCTGCTCCACCATGCGGGCGATGGCCTCCAGCACCGGGAAGGTGTCCGTGCCGGAGTTGATGAACACGTGCTTCACGCCGTTGGAGACCAGCAGCTCCACCAGCGCCTCCGCGCCGTCCTGGACGGGGATCGTGCGTCCCATGTGCGCCTCCGTGGGGCCGTGCCCGTGTTGCCGCGGCCAGCGCGCCGCCGCTACAGTGGGTGGGCCGCGCGCGCATCATACCCCCGGCGTGCGGCCCAGGAGCAGTGAGTGAGCGCCACACCCGATTCCCTCAACGACATCCGAGCCGCCGTCCGGGAGGTGTGCCGCACCTACGGCCCCGAGTACTGGCGCGCCCTCGACCGTGACCGGGCCTACCCCGAGGCCTTCGTCAGGGAGATGACTGACCTAGGCTGGCTCTCAGCGCTGATACCGGAGGAGTACGGGGGCGGTGGCATGTCCGTCACCGAGGCATCGGTCATCCTGGAGGAGATCAACCGCTCCGGCGGCAATGCCGGGGCGTGCCACGCGCAGATGTACACCATGGGCGTCATGCTCCGCTCCGGCTCCGAGGAGCAGAAGGCCCGCTACCTGCCGGACATCGCCGCGGGGCGCGTGCGCCTGCAGGCCTTTGGGGTCACCGAGCCCAACGCCGGCAGCGAGACCACCCGCATCGAGACCAGCGCCGTCCGCAAGGGCGACCGGTACGTCATCAACGGGCAGAAGATGTTCATCTCCCGTGCGCTCCATTCGGACCTGATGCTCCTGCTGGCCCGCACCACGCCCTATGACCAGGTGGACAACAAGACCATGGGCCTCTCGGCCTTCATCGTCGACCTGAGCGAGGCGGGCGATGCGGTGAAGATCCAGCCCCTGGACCTGATGGTGAACCACCACTCCAACGCCATCTTCATCGACAACCTGGAGGTTCCCGTGGAGAACCTCATCGGCGAGGAGGGCAAGGGCTTCCGCTACGTCATCGACTCGTGGAACGTGGAGCGCATCCTCATCGCCTCCGAGTGCATCGGCGATGCCGACTGGTTCATCGAGAAGGCCGCCGCCTACGCGGGCCAACGCGTCCTGTTCGGCAAGCCCATCGGGGCCAACCAGGGCGTGCAGTTCCCCATCGCCGGGGCCTACGCGCGCACCCGCGCCGCCGATCTGATGCGCTTCGAGGCCGCCGCCCGCTACGACCGGGGCGAGAAGTGCGGCGCCGAGGCCAACATGGCCAAGCTCCTGGCGTCCGAGGCCTCGTGGGAGGCGGCCAACGCGTGCCTCAACACCCACGGCGGCTACGGCTTCGCCACCGAGTACGACGTGGAGCGCAAGTTCCGCGAGACGCGCCTCTACACCACCGCGCCCGTGAACAACAACCTGGTGCTGGCCTTCCTGGGCCAGAACGTGCTGGGCATGCCCCGCTCCTACTAGGGGCACAGGAGGAGCCGTGAGCGAGAACCGCATCAGGCGCGCCGCCGACCACCGCACCTACATGGCCGAGGCTCGCGAGGCCGCTGCCAAGGGGCCCGAGGGCTACACCATGGTGAACCGTGCCAGGGTTCGGCTCATCCAGGACCAGCTCAAGGAGGCGCGGGTCGGCGAGTTCACCTTCCAGTCCGACGAGGGCGTGCCTCGCCGGGGTGGGGGGCAGGCTCCGCCGCCCCTCGGCTATTTCGCCGCCGCCGCCGGTTTCTGACTGCTCACCCAGCTGACGCGGTTCGCGTCAGAGATGGACATCCCGGTGGAGGACGCCGAGGTGGAGGTGCGCACCCACTTCGACATCCGCGGGCGGCTGCTCATGGACGAGGTGGACGCGGGCGCCTCCAAGATGACCGTCGCGCTCAACGTCACCAGCCCCGCGCCCACCGAGCGGGTGCGGGAACTGGTCTCCCTGGCCGAGCGCGCCTGCCATGTGATGCACACCATCCGCAACCCCACGCCCGTGGAGGGGGTGCTGGTGCACAACGGGCAGGAGTCGTCCTTCGGGGGCTAGGCCTGCGCGGTGAGCAGGTGGGTCTGGACGGGGAAGACCACCCCGTCGTCATCCCGCATCGCCTCCATGGCCGCGCCCACCGCCGCCTCCACTGCTCCGCGGGCCGCCCCCGGCGCACCGTTGATGGCCGCGAGCACCGGCGGCGCCGCCGTGAGCAGCAGTGCGATCATCTGCGCGGGCGAGTCTACGCGTGCGAAGCGAGCGCTGGACACGCGGGTGCCCACCCGCACCGACCGGAAGCCCGCGTCCCGCAGAACCGTGCGCGCGTCCTCCACGTCGAAGTTGAAGGCCCCAAGGAACATCGCCACCGCATCCCCGCCGACATGCTACTGCGCCGCGTTCATGAGCACCGGGAAGAGTCCCTGCACCTCCAGCGCGCGCCAGCAGCTCAGCAGCGCCCTCCCGCCGGGGGCCAGCACCCGCCGCGCCTCCCGCGCCGCCGCTGCCTTGTCGGGGAAGAACTGGAAGCCCTGCTGACACACCAGCACGGAAGGCCTCACCGGCGAAGGGGAGAGCGCCAGCGTCTGCCTGCTGCCACGTCACCGGGACGCGCGCGCCCGGCGGCAGCGGGAGGGAGGCTGCCACCTCCAACATGTCGGCAGAGACGTCCGCGCCGGTCACGCTGCCGGCGTACCCCACCATCCCCACCATCCCCGCCGCCACGCGCGAGACCACCCCCGTCCCGCAGGCAAGGTCCAGCACGCGTTCACCGGGGCGCACCCCCGCCTCTGCCAGCAGGCCTGCCGTGATCTCCGCAAAGATGGCGGGGACCAGGTTCCGCTCGTAGGCCAGGGGCACGGAGCCGTCGAACCGGAGCGTTCCGTCGGACTGGGGCATCGGAAGCCTCCTGCCAGGGCCGTGGGCCGAGGTATGGGTGGTGCCACCGTACCCTACGGAGCAAGCCTGACGGTGTTGTCACGCGACAGAGGCCCCCGGCGTGCGCCGGGGGCCTCTGGGGTGTCAGTTTCCGGAGGTGGCCTAGTAGACGAAGGACGCGCCGTCAGGGGCGGGAGCGCTCTCCTGCGTGGGCAGGTGGCGGGGGCCGAAGCCGCGTCCGCCGCGGTGCCCGAAGCCGTGCCCGCCGCGCCCCTCCTGATCACCCAGGCCCTGGACCTGTGGGCGGGAGCTCAGCCACTCGCGCCACTGGTCGGCCTCCTCCTGGGTGATGACGCCCTGCTCCACCAGGCCCTGGAGCCGGTTGGTCTGCGCCTCGTCGCGCAGCTCCTCGGCCGCCTGCTGCATGGCCGCCTGCACCGTCTCGGCGTCCAGGCCCAATATCTCCGCCAGCTTGGCCGCGTACGTCCCGTCCTGCGCACCCTGGCCGCGGTGCCCGATGCCTAGCCCGCCGCGCCCCTCCTGCTCACCCAGGCCCTGGACCTGTGGGCGGGAGCTCAGCCACTCGCGCCACTGGTCGGCCTCCTCCTGGGTGATGACGCCCTGCTCCACCAGGCCCTGGAGCCGGTTGGTCTGCGCCTCTTCGCGCAGCTCCTCGGCCGCCTGCTGCATGGCCGCCTGCACCGTCTCGGCGTCCAGGCCCAATATCTCCGCCACCTTGACCGCGTACGTCTCGTCCTGCGCACCCTGCCCGCCGCCCAGCCCGCCGAAGTGGGCGAAGGCCGCGCTGCCCAGCAGCGCCACCGTCAGCATGCTCGCCGCCACCGCCACCACCAGGATCCGCTTCTTCATGGCTGCATCCCTCCAGATGTCCCCGCTGAGCGGGTGTCAGTAGGGGGAACGCACGGGCGGTGGGAGTGTCAGGGTAGGGCCTAAAGCCCGAACAGCCGTTGCAGGTTCCCGCCCAGGATGTCGGCGCGCGCTTCGTCGGTCAGCCCCGGCATGTCCTCGATGCCCGCCGCCGTGTTGGGGTAGGTGGAGGGCGGGTGGGGGTAGTCGGAGCCCAGGATGATGTTCTTGGAGCCGATGGCCGAGACCACGGCGGCCAGGGGCGTCTCGTCGGGTTCGGCGGCCACGAGGCACGTGCGCTTGATGATCTCGGACGGCAGTTCATCGCACCGGGCGCACTGGGGCTCGATGCCGTAGACCCTATCCAGCGAGTACATCACCCACGGCAGCCAGGAGGCGCCCGCCTCGAAGAGAGCGAAGCGCAGGTTGGGGAAGCGCGTCGCCAGCCCGCCCAGGGTGAGGGAGGCCATGGCGACCATGTACTCGAAGCCGAACCCCAGGTAGTTGGAGATGTGCAGGCGGCGCATCCGCTCCCAACCGATGGTCTCCACCGAGGGGACGTGGTCGTTCACCAGGCACTGGAAGGGGATGCCGTGGACGTACACGGGCGCGCCCAGCTCGTTGAGCTTCTCCCACAGGGGGAACAGTTCCACGCTGTCCCAGTTCTTCCCCCGCCAGTTGGAGTTGACGGCGATGGCCCGCAGGCCCAGCCCCTTCACTGCGCGCTCGGCCTCGCGCACGCACGCCTCCACCGTCTCGGTTCCGAAGGGCAGCACGCCGCAGCCGATCAGCTGGTCGGGGTAGGCCTTCTGGGCGCTGGCAGCCGCGTTGTTGTAGGCCATGGAGAGGGCCAATCGCAGACCCGGCCCCCAGTCGCGCTCGATGGGGGAGCCGAAGGGGTTGGCGTAGATGCCGTCGGGGATGAGCACCTGCATGTCGAACCCGGTCTGGGGCAGCAGCTTCACCCGCTGCTCCGCCTGCCCGTGGCCGATGGGCCCGCGCTGCTGGGAGGTCTGCGCCGCGGTGGGGTTCACCGCGCCCACGGCCTTGCCTCCGGCGCTGGCGCGGAAGCCGCCCCGGCGCGCCTCGCGGTCGGTGAACAGCGCCGCGTCATGCAGGAGCGCGTCGATGGCCTGGCGCGAGAGGCCGGTGGCCTCAGCCACGCCGGTGAAGTCCGGCTCCGGGAAGAAGTGGGAGTCACCGTCGATCTTGAGTTGGCGGGTCGCCGTTGCCATGCCGCGCCTCCCGCGCGCCCACGCGCGCCTGTCCGGATTTCAGGGGATTGTACTCCGGCCCGGCTGGGCCTGGGGCGCAGCCCCCAGAGCGCGTCTAGCCAGGGCCTGTCCGGGCTAGAGGGGTGCAGTGGGAGAGGGCACCTCTCCCCGCCGGGGGTTCGGCGCCCGCAGGGCGCCCAGGGGGTGTCCCCCTTCAATCGAGCGAGCGCAGCGAGCGGAGTACGGGTTCGGCGCCCGAAGGACGCCCAGGGGGTGCCCCCCTTGCATCGAGCGAGCGCAGCGAGCGGGGAAGGGCGGGCGTATCATACCCGCATGGAGCTGGCGCAGTTGGAAGCGTTCCTGAAGGCGGTGCAGCTGCACTCCTTCTCTCGCGCGGCGGAGGCCATCGGCCTGACGCAGCCCTCGCTCTCTGCCCGCATCCTGGCGCTGGAGGCGGAGCTGGGCGAGCCGCTCTTCCACCGCATCGGCCGGGGGGTGCGCCTCACGGACACGGGGCGCACGCTGCTGCCCTACGCCCAGCGCGCCGTGGACGCGGTGCACGCGGGGCTCGATTCGGTGGAATCGTCCCGCACGGCATCGGCCGGCAAGCTGCACATCGGCGCGGCGCGGGGCATCTCCTCGGCGGTGCTGCCGGGCATCCTGGAGACGTTCCACCGGCGCCACCCCGGCGTTGACGTGGCCATCAAGACGGGCCGCTCCAACGAGGTGCTAGAGATGGTGCGCACCGAGGAAATCCAGGTGGGCATCTCCCGGGAGCTCCACCACCCGGAGGTGGTGACCACGCCGCTCTACGACGAGGAGATCATCCTAATCACCCACCCGGAGCACCCCTTCGCGCGTGCCGGGCACGCGTCCATCTACGCCGTGGGCGCCGAGCCGCTCATCGTCTACGACAAGCAGTCCACCTACTTCGTGCTCATGGACAAGGTGTGCCGCGAGGCGGGCATCGTCCCCAACATCACCATGGACCTGGACTCCATCGAGGCCACCAAGCGCATGATTGATCGGGGGCTGGGGGTGAGCTTCCTCCCCTTCCACGCCGTCGAGCGCGAGCTCGCCCTGGGCACCCTGGCCCAGGTGGAGGTGGAGGAGGGGCACCGCATCACCCTGCCCACGGCGGTGATGGTGCGCCGCGCCGCCACCTATGGAGCCATCGTCACGGCGTTCCTGGCGCTGCTGGCGGAGCTGTACCCGCAGACCGAGGCGGGGCAGGCCAGCGCCTAGCCGCGCTGCTACACTGGGCCGCGCTCTTCCCGCTTCATTCCATCCGAGGTGCGCGCCGCATGTCCACGTTCGACGACATTCAGTCCCTGGTGGGCAATCCCCTGCCCGCCGAGGCGCGCACGGCCGGGTTGCTGGCGGGCTCGCTGGGCGAGTCCCCGTCGAAGTACTCGCGCAGCCCCGGCATGTGGAACGCCGCCTTCCGGGAGACGGGGCTGGATGCGTGCTACGCGCCCTTCGACGTGCCGCCGGAGCGCCTGGGCGCACTGGTCGCCGCCCTGCGCGCCTACCCCGGCTTCATGGGCGGGAACGTCACGGTGCCCCACAAGCTGGCGGTTATGCCGCTGCTGGACGAGGTGGACCCCACGGCGGCGCGCATCGGCGCGGTGAACACCTTCGAGCGCACCGCCGACGGCCGCTTGGTGGGCTACAACTCCGACGCCGACGGCCTTATCGCCTCCATCACCCGCCCGCTGCCCGGCGAGGCCGCGCCCTTCCTGCCCACGCTGGAGGGCAAGCACGCCCTGCTGCTGGGCGCTGGCGGCGCGGGCCGCGCCGGGGCCTTCGCCCTGGCCGCCAACCTGGGAGGCGGGCGGCTCACCCTCACCAACCGCTCGCAAGAGAAGGCGCAGGAGCTTGCGGCTGACGTGCGCGCCGTGTTCCCCCGCGTCGAGGCGGTGAGCCAGGCCGAGGCCCTGGGCCTGCTGGGGGACGTGGACGTGGTGGTCAACGCGTCCACCGTGGGCCAGTCCGGCGTGCGGCACCTGGGAGGCGGGCAGGCCACCAACCTGGAGCCGTATTCGTCCCTGGCTCCCGCCGACCCGCCCGCGCTGGCGTGGACGGACGATGAGGGTGCCTGGCGGCGCGCCTGGTGGGCCGCGGCGCAGGCGTCCATCGGCGTCAACAACGCCGCGTCTGGCGCGGCGCTGGCCGCGTGCCCCGCGCACACGGCGTTCGTGGACGCCGTCTACTCCCCCGCCGAGACCACGCTGCTGCGCCAGACGCGCCTGGCCGGGCACCGCACGCTCAACGGGCGCGGCATGCTCATCATGCAGGCTGCCTTCTCCTTCACCCGGCGCATGACCCGGCGCCACCTGGAGGCCGGGGGCAAGGACCCCGACGCCCTCTTCGACCGCATCGTCGCCGTCATGTCCGCCGCCTACTAGAACCGCTCCCACTCAGGAGGAAACCATGGCTCGCATCCCTGCCATCAAGCGTGAGGACCTGCCGGAGGACCAGCGCCACCACTACGACTACGTGGCCGGCTCCCGGCCCACCGTCTCCGGCCCCTTCCCCATCCTGCTCAACAGCCCGGACGTGGCCGAGCGCATCGCCCACGTGGGCACCTACCTGCGCTTCAACGACGCCACCCTGGAGCCCACGCTGCGTGAGGTGGCCATCCTCACCGTGGCGCGCTTCTGGGACTGCCAGTACGAGTGGACGGCCCACCAGCGCATCGCCGAGGCAACGGGCACCCGGCCCGAGGCGATCGCCGCGATCCGCGAGAACACCGCACCCGCCAGGCTTACGGAGCAGGAGGCGCTGATCCACAACTACGCCAAGCACCTGCTCACCGGGCACCGCGTGCCCAAGGCCGTGTACGAGCCGGTTGCCGCGTGGCTGGGCCGCCAGGGCATCGTGGACCTGACCGCCACCGTGGGGTACTACTCCCTGCTGGCGTGCAACCTGAACGCCTTCGAGGTGATGCCCGCGCCCGACGAAGGCCCCGGCCTGCTGCCGGGGGCCGTGTACGGGCAGTAGTCCTGCCCGCTCGCTGCGCTCGCTCGATGCAAGGGGGAGCCCCGCTGGGCGTCCTGCGGACCCCGTACCCCCCGGCCCACTGCACCTCTCTGGCACAGAACGCGCTAGGGCTCACAGGCGTGAGCCCCTGGCAGCTCGACGCCCACGCGCAGGGTGCGCAGGCCCCGGCGCGGGAGGGCGATTAGCAGGGCGAAGCCCAGCACCGCCGCTCCGCTGAGGAGAGGGAGCCGCCGGGGCCGAGAGCAGGGCGGCAGCCATGCCGAGCTCTAGCTCCCCAGAGCGCACGGAGGAGTGCGTCGCGGACAGACAGCCATGACGCGCCCCCGAACTCGTCAGGCACCAGGAGCTGGATGGAACTCTGCACCGACACGCTGAAGGTGGAGCCGCCCACCCCCGCCAGCCAGAGGGCAGGCAGGGAGAGCGCGACCCAGCGCGAGAGGGCGAAGACGCTCACACCCAGCCCCAGGCCCACGGCCCCGGCCACCAGCAGGCGACCCTGCCCGCGCTCGGTGGCCCAGCCTGCGGCGCCCAGCGCGCCCATGAGGCTGCCGATGCCCTGCGCCATGTACATCACGCCCAGGCCCGAGGGCCCCATGCCCAGCACGTCCTTGGCCATGACGGGGTAGAGCACGTTCATGGAAAGGCCGAAGAAGGTGTTGAAGTACATGGCGCCGATCAGCGCGGCGAAGATGCGGTTGCGCGCCACGAACCCCACGCCGCTGAACACGGAGCCGATGCCCCCGCCACGGCGCGCCCGCTCCACCTTGGGCATGCGCAGTCCCCACAGCGTCACGGCATAGGCCGCCATGCCGGAGGCCGTGAGGCAGAAGACCGCACCGCCCGCGTACGCCGCCGAGCCCGTGCCGCCCAGCACCGCGTCCAGCACGAACCCGCCGATCACCGGGGCCACCATGCGGGTGCCGGGGTGGACGGTGCCGTTGAGCCCCACCGCCGACGGTAGGCGGCTCCGGTCCACCAGCGCGGGGAACATGGACTGGCGCGCGGGCTGCTCGAAGGCGTTGATGGCCGAGAGCAGGAACGAGGCGGCCATGACGTGCCAGACCTCCACCAGCCCGCTGAAGCACAGGAAGGCGATGGCCGCCAGCACCGACATGGCGGCGGCCTGGATGCCCAGGAGCAGGCGGCGCTGGTCGAACCGGTCGGCGATGGCCCCACCCACCAGCGAGGCGGCAGTGGCGGGCACGGCTTGCAGCAGCCCGTTGACGCCCAGCAGCACCTTGGAGCCGGACAGCTCGTAGATGAGCCACCCCTCGGTCATCCAGAGCATCTGCTGGCCGGAGATGGACACCAGGTATCCGCCCCACCAGCGCCGGAAGAGGGCGGACTCCAGCGCCGGGAAGCGGCGCGTCAGCAGGGTGAGGGGGCCTGCCACCCTATCCCAGCTCCGCGGCCACCGACCGGTCCACGTACCGCTCCAGGTCCGGGCCCAACGAGGGGGTGAGGCTGAAGCGCACCCGCAGGTCCAGCGGCACCTGCATCGCCTCCACCCGCACGGGCAATGCGCGGGGCATGCGCGCCAGCAGGCGCCCGGCCTCCTGGGGCGTGGAGCCGTTCTCCACCAGCGCCTGGGCCGCGGCGGTTGCGTTGGCGGGGTCAGCCGCCCAGGCGGTGGCATCGCGCAGTGAGCGCAGGAAGCCGGTGAGCGCGGGCCGGTTGGCCTCCATCCACGGACGGCTCACCGCGTACACCCCGCCGGGGTAGTCCGAGAGCACCTGCCGGTGGTCACCCATGCGCTTCATGCCGGCGTCCTCGGCGCGCTGGTCCCAGGGCGGGTTCAGCACCGCGGCGTAGGTGGCGCGGGAGGCCAGCGACTCGAACCGCTCCTTGGTCGCCCCCTCGGCCACGAAGGTGTAGTCGCGGTCCAGCTCCAGCCCGTGGGCCTGGAGCACCCGGCGCAGCACCAGGGCGTAGGCCGTGTCCACGGCGTCCACTGCCAGGGGCTTGCCGCGCAGGTCGTCCCAGTCGGCGATCTCAGGACGCACCATGATGGGCAGGGCCACGCCGCCCGCCGCCTGGGCCACGGCGACGACCTGCGGGCGGCCGTCGCGTCCGCTCCACGCGAGCACGTTGTCGAAGGCCGTGGAGGCGATGTCGTAGCGCCCCTCCCCCAGCCCGGCCATCTGCTCGGTGGAGGATGGCGTGACGATGACCTCCACCTCCAGCCCCTGCCCCGCGAAGTGGCCCCGCACCTGCGCGATGGTGATGGCGGGTGAGGTGGCGAAGGTGATGAGGCGGACGTGCTGCGCCATGAGCGGCCTCCGGGGGCGGGCTGGGCGGCATCATACCTGCCCACGCTCGCTTACGCGCGCGAGCCCCCCCTATAACCTATAATCGCCCGCATCCGGAAGGCGGGAGGCAGTCATGGACGCAGCAGAGGTTCGCAGGCGGCGGAACGAACTCACCAAGTTCGCCTCTCGCTGGTGGGCGGGCGAGTCGGAGGTGGCGCGCACCTTCTTCGCCGCCCCACGCTCCAGGGAGGAGCACCTGCGGTGGCTATGGCTGCAGGCCTACAAGGAGCTCCAGCCCCGCACCGACGGCATCATCATCCGGCTCATCGAGAAGCTCCACGCTGAGTACCCCAAGCTGGAGGCGGGCGTAGACCGGACGGACTTCCTGGGGACGATCCAGTTCCTGGAGGAGGAGTTCCGGCACTACGTCCTCTTCGCCGACATCATCCAGCACCTGCTGGGCCGCCCCATCACCATCCCCGAGGTGGCCAAGTACGAGTACGAGCAGGAGAACAAGCTGCGCATGCTGCGCAGGGGCTACGCCGAGAAGCACGGCGGCCTGGCGCGCTTCGCCTCCTCCTTCTGTGAGGGGGGCGGGGCGTCCATCTACTACGAGGGGAGCCGCATCGGCGGTGACCCGGTCTCGGACGCGGTGGCCCGCGCCTGCAAGGGCGTCTACGACGATGAGGTGGACCACGCCGCCCACGGGGCGGATGAACTGGCCGGGGCCTCCAACTCCGAGGCCGACTGGGCGCTGGCCCACGAGATGGTCGCGGCCATCTCCGCCCAGCGCCTGCGCATGCGCAACGAGCAGTTCGGCTTCCCCCTCTCCGACGAGCGCGTCGCGCAGATAGACCGGGGCGATATAGTACTCCCGGAGCGTCTGGCCGGGTTCATCGTCTAGCGGCGCTCGCGCCCTCACCATCACCCATGAGCGGCCCTGCGGGCCCCAGGAGTAGTTCCGTGCGCAACGGTTACCGGATCTTCGACGCCGACACCCACTTCCACCCCACGGTGGAGAGCCTGCTGCCCTTCATGGACGCGGCGCTGCGCAAGCGCACGGAGGCGGGCGAGTTCGCCACCCGTGAGCAGCGCATCGGCTGGGCGGGGGAGGAGATGCCCGCGCCCTACCGGCACCTGCTGCGCTTCGAGGACGGCGGCGGGTGGGGTGAGAACCCGCCCCGGCGCCTGGGCGATGCCGCGCCGGACCCGAACGCCAAGCGCCACTTCCAGACCTTCATGGGCTTCAAGACCCCCTCCACCGGCGGGGCGGACTTCGACGTGGACGCCCGCGTGCGGGACATGGACGAGGAGGGGGTGGACGTGCACCTGATGGTGCCGTCGGTGCCGCAGGGCCACGCCGAGCCCGCCGTGGACCTGGGCCTGCTGGCCGCGATGCACCGGGTGCTGGACGATGCCTGCGGGCGTCACCCCGACCGGCTCACCTCCCTCATCGTCACCACGGCGCGTGACGTGGAGGGCTCCGTCGAGGAGATCAAGCGATGGGCCGGGAGCAAGTGGGCGCGCGGGGTGATGGTGAACCTGCCCATCGGCAAGCCGGTGGACCACCCGGACCTGCACCCCATCTGGGCCGCCGCCAACGAGGCGGGCCTGACGGTGGTGCACCACTCCTTCGCCGCGGGTTACCCCGGCTACCGCGACCTGTGGGACAACCCCTTCGTGGCCCGCACCGCCTCGCACCCGTGGGGGGCGATGCGCATGGTGGCGGCGTTCCTGGGCGCGGGCCTCATGGACCGCTACCCGGACCTGAAGCTGGCGGTGCTGGAGTCGGGCTTCGGGTGGCTGCCCTTCTGGATGAAGCGCATGGAGGACCAGGTGGTCTACATGGGCTACGTGGCCGAGGGGCTCAAGCACACCATGACCGAGTACATGACCGGCGGGCGCTTCCACGCGGCCATCGTCCTGCACGAAGGGCCGGAGCTGGTGCGGCTGGTCAGCGAGATCATGGGCGAGCACGTGCTGATGTTCGGCTCGGACTACCCCCACGCCGAATCGCGCTTCCCCAACTCCGCCGACATCGTCTTGGAGTGGGGCAAGCAGGGCGTGGGCGAGGGGCTGATGCGCAAGCTCATGTGGGACAACGCCGCGGCCTGCTACGGCATCTCCTAGTCCGTCCATCCCCCTGCGGAGGACCAGAATGGCAGCAACCGA
The DNA here is from genome assembly GCA_038147155.1 of Candidatus Australimonas brisbanensis. GTDB lineage: Bacteria > Chloroflexota > Dehalococcoidia > Lucifugimonadales > Australimonadaceae > Australimonas > Australimonas brisbanensis. Next base: position 84,284 of record JAYQTA010000006.1, on the reverse strand, counting down.
CGCCGTGGCGGCTGGGGCACTCGCCCCGGCCAAGGCGAAGCGCGTGGCCGGCACCGTCATCGCCGGCCACGGTTTCCAGCACATGTACGCCGACGGCTTTCTGGTGCTGCTGAACCCGATCTACGACGCCTTCGGGCTCAACCCCGTCTCGGCGGGCGTGCTGGCGGTGATACGCCAGTCGGCGGGTGGGCTCATGAGCATGGGCGGCGGGTTCTTCATCGACCTGTTCGCCGGCCGCCGGGGGTTGCTGCTGGCCTCCTCCCTCTTCCTGATGGCGCTGGGCTACCTGCTGGTGGGCGCCGCGCCCAACTACCCGTTGCTGCTGGCGGCCCTGGCCTTCGGCGCGGCGGGGGGCTCCTTCTGGCACCCGGTGGGGCTGGGCATCCTGTCGGCATCGTTCCCCAACAACCGCGCGCTGATGATGTCGCTGCACCGTTCTTCGGGTGGGGTGGGGGAGGTGATCACCCCCCTGGTGGTGGCGGCGCTGCTGGCATTCATCACCTGGCGTGAGGTGCTGGTGGCCGGGTTCTTCCTCATCAGCGCCGTGGCCGTCGTGCTCTACGTCGTCCTGGCACGGCTGGGCATCCCGCAGACGGCGGTGCAGCGCCGGGGCGCGGGGGTGCAGCTGCGCAGCATCGGCGGGCTGTTCCGCGATCGGGCGCTGCCCGTGCTGCTGCTGGTCAGCGGTCTGCGGGGGATGGCCGACCGGGCCGTGGTCTTCTTCCTGCCGCTATTCATCGCCCAGGCCCTGCGCGAGGTGGACGCTGACGTGAGCGGGGTGCGCATCGCCGCCGTGGTGGCGCTGCACATCACCGTCATGTCCCTGACTGCGGTGTTCATCCCCCCGCTCATCGGCATGCTCTCGGACAAGGCTGGCCGCAAGCCGGTGATGCTCGCCACCATGGCAGGCTCGGTGGTGCTGCTGACGGGCCTCACCCTGGTGGGCACCGTCACCCCGCTGTTCACCGTGCTCATCGCCGTACTGGGCGCGGTGCGCTTCGCCGTGGCCAACGTCACCCAGGCCGCCTCGCTGGACATCGCCGAGGGACGCCGGCTGGAGGGCTCCATGATCGGGCTGCTCTGGGGCAACAACGCCCTGTTCGGAGCGGCTTCCCCCCTGATCCTGGGTGGGCTCATCGCCGCCATGGGCGATGACTACGGGGTCATCTTCCCCTACGCCGCCGTGCTCAACGTGTGCGCCATGATCGCGGCGCTCTTCCTGCCGCTGCGGCTGCGCCCCGGACAGGCCCCGGCCTCCTAGAGCGGTTTGACGCTCTCTCCGGCGCTCGGCTATCATCGCTCCTGCGGACGGGTCGAGCGGCTGGCTCCCCGGCGCACCCCGGTGGCAACGTAGCTCAGCGGCAGAGCGGGCGCTTCATAAGCGCTAGGTCACAGGTTCGAATCCTGTCGTTGCCACCAGACCCCTTCCCCCTCCGCCCCCTGCCACGCGCGCGCCCTCCACACCGGCGTTGGGCGAGGGCCCAACGGGGTGCACCACGGCCTTCCACCGCGACCCTGACCAGTTCGAACTGCTCCGCACCGTTCACCTGCCCGGGCTCCTGGAGCGCCGAGGGGTGCTGCGGGCGTGGAGCGTGGGCTGCTCCAGCGGGGCCGAGCCCTACACCCTGGCGATGCTGGCCCACGAGGAGCGCCCCGGCCCGACCCACGCCATCGTGGGCACCGACGTTCATCCGGGCATGCTGGCTCTGGCGGCCCGTGGCGGGCCCTACACCCCGGCCCAGGCACGAGCGCTCCCCGCCCGGCTGCGCGATGTGCACCTTGTCTGGTGCGACGGCGCGCTCCACGTGCGCGGCGCGCTGGGCATGCACGTGCGATTCGCCCGGCACGACGCGCTCAGCGGTGCCTACGCCACGGGATTCGACCTGGTGGTCTGCCGCAACGTGGCCATGTACCTGGCCCCGGAGGGCAAGCGGCGCTTGGGTGCATCGCTGGTGGCGGGACTGGCTCCCGGTGGGGTGCTCTTCACCGGCGCAGCTGACGACCTTGGGCCCATCGAGGGCCTGCGGCGGCTCTCCGCCTGCTTATGGGTGCGTGCGTAACCGAGGCAGCAGGGTGGGCAACCGGGTTGGCGGCGCGGGGAGGGCCCGGCTACGATGGCTCCATTCTTCCCGTGGCTAGGTACACGCATGCAGACCCAGCCCGCCGCGAGCCGCACCCCACGGCCACTGCTCCGCGCTATGGAGGCGTGCTGGCTCATCGCCCTGGTGCTAGTGCCCCTGGTGATCATGCCCGAGGGGTTCATGCAGGGGTTCATCCAGGTACCCAAGGTGTTCGTGCTCCGCACGGTGGCCTTCGCGCTGGTGGTGCTCCTAGCGCTGGAGTGGACGCTCCAGCCGGGGAAACCCACCCTGGCGGGCCTGCGGGCGTTCCCTCGTTCCGCTTGGGTGGCTATCAACGCCAGCGCTGCGCGCTGGATCATCCTGGCTGCGTTGGGGGTGGCGGGGGCTAACCTGGTCACCTTCGTGTTCGCCCCGGTCAAGTCCATCAGCGCCTTCGGCATCGACTCGGGCTGGGACACCTATGCGCTGGTCAACGTGGGTTCATACCTGGTCGTCTTCACCGTCATGCTGCGCCACCTGCGTAAACGCGAGCAGCTGGTCCGCGTGCTGTGGGGCCTGACCATCGTGACGCAGCTCGCCAGCCTCATGGCCTTCGCTCAGCACTTCGGGGTGGACCCGTTCCGCACCGCCCCGGTGCCAGAGGACCGTGCCCCCGGCACCTTCGGCAACCCCATCTTCCTGGGCTCCGTGTTGGTGATAACGGTCCCACTGGTGATGGCCCTCTTCCTCTCGTACCGCGATCGCATGTCGCTTCCCGCCCAGTTGTGGATCGGGGGGATGCTTCTGGCGCTGCCAGGGGCGGCCATCGTCTTCAGTCTCTCCCGTGGTCCTTGGGTGGCTAGCATCGTTGCCGCGATCGTCTTCGTGGGCCTGCTCTGGCGCCAGTACGGCAAGGTACTGGTCGGCAAGCTGGTGGGCATCGGCGCCATCGCCGTGCTGGTGGTGGGCGTATTCATCATGCTTCCGGTGCAGGAGACGGGCCGTTCAGGCCTCAACGCCGTCGGCTACCGGGTCGAGGGGTTCGCGCAGACGGCCGGTGGACTGGGGAACCGGCTCATCACCTGGAAAACCGCAACGAAGGTGTACTTCACCGTTCCCTGGGTGGACACCGAGCAGTACCCCGAGGTCCCGCCCATCTCCCCGCGGTTCCTGCGTCCATTGGTGGGGTTTGGGCAGGATATGTTTGGGTACGCCTACCCCATGGCTGGCGAGTCCACCTACACCTTTGAGCTCGCCACCCACGGCCACAACTTCCTGATCCACACCGCACTGGAGCTGGGGTTGCTGGGCGTGGGTGCATACGTGGCGCTGATCATCGCCCTGGCGCTCGCGCTGGTACGTCTGGTGCGCGCCGCCAGGGCTGATGCCACCCCCGATTGGTACCGCCTGTTGCTCATCGGATTGAGCGCCGCTCTGGCGGGTCGTATCGTCGAGCAGATCCCCGGGAAGGCGCAGGTCTCCGACCTGCTGCTCTCCTGGGCGTTGGCCGCGTTGATCGGGGCACTCGCCGTCGCGCGGTTCGCAAGCGCACCAACCACCGAGCAGCTCCAATCAGCACGCCCCACCCCGCAGCGACGCCAGACCCGGTACCGCTCGCCGCGTGCGGCGGCGGCAGAGGGGCCAGCCCTCTCGCGGCTCGTGGGCCTGGGTGTCATCGGACTGGTAACGCTAGTCCTCTGGTTCGTCATCGTTTGGAGCCCTCTGGCCGCTTCGGTCAACAACGGGCAGGCCGATGCGCTGGAGCAGCAGGTGGCTGAGGCGCAGCAGAGCGGTGATATCGCGGGCCTGGTGAGCGCAAGGGACGCCATCATCGACGTGAAAGAGCGCTCCGTGGGCCTGGACGGTGGTTCTGCATTGAGCCGGATGGGCGTGGCGCAGGGGCTGTTCGACCGGGGCCTCCTGGAGAACGACGTGCGCACGAAGCTGAGCCTCTTCTCCCAAGCGTACAGTTGGGCGCTGAGCGCTCTGGAGCGCAACCCGCTGGACCACCGTGCCTGGGCGCGGGCGTCTGAGTTCCACCGGGAACTGGGGGCGCTCCGTGATGAATCGGCGATCACGAGCGCGCGGGAGGCCCTGGTTCTCTCGCAGCTACTCCCTGGATTCTGGCAGAGCCATGCGGGACTCGCGTGGTCCTATGCGCGCAGGGGGGAGTTCGAGGCTGCCCTGCAACCGTTGGAAGTCGTGAGAGAACTGGTAAGCAGCCAACCTGATAACACGGAATTGGCGTTCTACTACTACACCAGAGCGATCACCATGCAGGGTTTGGGCCGGGACGAGGAAGCCATCGTCGCAGCGCAGCACGCCTACCGTCTGCGCCCGGTGTCCTTCGTGCTGGACCTGCTGAATGAGTTGGGGGCTTCGCCGCTCTGACCTGGATCGCGCGCAAGAAAAGGCCTGCTGACCAACCTGAACTTCCTGAACACCGCCATGGTCCCGGTGGTCATCATGCTCAGCGTGGTCAACGCGCTGGCGCCGAAGGTGGCGGAGGGCGGCTACTCCTACACCTTCTTCTACTTCTTCGGTATCAATGCCGCCATCGCGGGGGGCGCGCTGCTCATCGCTCCGGCGCTGGCGGGCCTGATCTTCAACGTGGGTTTGGCCTCCACCCTCTAGGGTGCGGGCCGCCGGAGGCAAGGACATGGCAGAAGAGGAAAAGGGTAGGAAGGACGAGGAGAAGAAGGAAGAGGAGGATGAGGGTTTCGGCGACCTCATGGACCTGTGCACCGACGAGTCAGAGACCGTCAACGAAGAGTTGGCGCTGCTCGTCGGGATGGTGGATGAGGTGACCATGGATTCGCTGTGCGACCAGGACGAGGAGATCCGCACCATCATGGCCCGCTGGGCCGCCTAATCCCGCGTCGCCTCCGCCGATCCCCGTCCGGGCGCGCCCGCGGCGATCTCCTCGTCGGTGGGCGCGCCCGCCGCGCGCTTGGCGCGCAGGCTCTCACGCGCCACGAAGATGAGCAGGAAGGCCGAGAGACCGTGCAGCGGCGCGAAGGCCCAGAAGGCCGCGCCCGGGGAGAAGGCCACCGCCAGCGCTCCGGCGATCACCGGGGCCAGCATCGCCCCCGCCTCGCCGATGGACCGGCGCATGGACTGGAGCGATCCGCGCGCGTGAATCGGCACGATGTCGTAGGTGTAGATGGTCATGGCGCCCATGGCCAGCCCGTTGGCGATGCCGATGATGAGCAGCGACCCCCCCAGCGCGTAGATCTGCGAGAAGAACGGCAGCGCCACGAATCCGATGGTGGAGAAGACCGCCGCCCCGCCCGATGACCACTTGCGGCCCATCTTGTCCGAGATGAGCCCCGTGGGGACGATCATGGCGAAGGTGACGATGCCCACGATGCCGAAGAGCGCGCCCGTGGTGGTGGCCGAGTAGCCCAACTGCTCCTGCGCGTAGAGCGGGAACATGGAGTTGGTCACCTGGCTGCGGGCCATCTGCCCAAAGGTGGAGAGGAACAGCACCACGTAGGTCACCCGGAAGAACGGGTGGATGTCCCGCACGTTGCCCACCCGCAGCGGCCCGCCGCCCTTGCGCGGCTGCGCGCCGTGGGCGTCGCGGTGGCGCAGCGAGATGAGCAGCACCACGGCCGAGGTGGCCGCGTACACGTAGAACAGCGAGGAGATGCCCGCGTGGTCGGTAAGCCACCCGCCCAGGAACGGGCCGATGGAGTTGCCGGTGGAGCCGATGCCCATCAGGGCGATCATCTGCCGCCCACGCTGGTCGGGCCGCACCATGTAGAAGGCGGCGATCTCCCGGCCGAACATCCACATGCTCATGCCGATGCCCCAGGTGAGCTGGGAGGCGATGATCACCGCGAAGTTGGGCGCCAGCGCCGCGGCCAGCCCGGAGGACGTGGCCAGCGATGCGCCGATGATCATGGGCGGGCGTGAGCCCCACCGGTCCACCATGATGCCCACCGGTATCAGCGAGCCTGCCCGGCCGATGAGCTGGACGGTGATGACCTGCGCCGCAAGGGCGCCGGAGACACCGAAGGAGGCGCCGATGCTCGGCAGCGCGGGGATGATGAGCCCCTGCCCCATGGTCATCAGGAGCGAGGGGAAGTAGATGTTGAGGACGGCGGTCCTCAGCGGCAGGTCGCCGATGCGCACAGGGGCTCCGGACGGGCAGGGTGACGGACGCACAGCGTACCACGCCGGTACGCCGGGCCAGGGGACGGGCGGTGCCGGAGCGGGCTATCATGCGGACGGGCGCTGCACCGTGCAGCGCCCGTCCGGGCGAATAGCTCAGCGGTTAGAGCGCCTGCTTTACACGCAGGAAGTCACAGGTTCGAATCCTGTTTCGCCCACCAGCCGTTTGCGCCTCAGCCGGGGGCCCGCCCTCCGCTTCTCCGCAACCAGGCCCCGATGGCCCGCCTGTCCCCGTGGGGGACGCGCACATTCAACCCCCTCTCCCCCAGCCGCGTCCAGTCGGTTCGCCGCTGGTTTGCAGGGCAATTTCCAGTCTATCAAGCCGCGCAGCTATGCTGAACGCACAGTGCGAACCGCCGGTTCGCACCACCCCTTGTGGCGGGGGGCATCGTGGGTGGCAGCGGTGGGGTGAACTCAGCCCTGCGTTGCCGGTTGGGCGCACCGGTGCCTAGAATCGTCTCATCCCGCGCGGAGGTGCCCCATGGCCCAGAGCTGGTACGACGTGTTCGAGACGGACTGGGGTTGGATCTGCGCCGTGGGCTCGGCCAGGGGCATCCGGGCGGCCTCGCTGCCGGAGCCGAGCCCGGAGCGGGCCATCGAGCACGCCGAGGGCACCATCCGGGGACCGCTGCCGGAGCACCGCCCCGGCGCCTTCGCCGACTTCGCGCAGCAGGTGGCTGAGTATCTGGCGGGGGAGCGCACCGATTTCGACGTGGCGCTGGACCTGGACGATGCCACGAGCTTCTTCCGTCGCGCCTGGGCCGCCTGCCGGACCATCCCCGCCGGGCAGACGCGCACCTACCGCTGGCTGGCCGAACAGGCCGGGAACCCGCTGGCCTCACGCGGGGCGGGGCAGTCCATGGCGCGCAACCGCGTGCCGCTGGTGATCCCCTGCCACCGGGTCATCGGCTCGGACGGTGGGCTGCACGGGTTCGGCGGGCCGGGGCTGGGCCTGAAGGCCCGGCTGCTCGAACTGGAGGGTGCTGCGGGCTAGACGCCCGCGCCCGCCAGCGCGCCGCCCTCCACCAGCACCGCGTTCCCTCTGCCCAGCAGGCTTCCCACGCGCTCGGCCATCTCCTCGCAGTAGGAGGTGGTGATGATGGGCATCTCCAGCCGCCACCGGCGCCCCGCGCTGGTGATGAGCAGATCCACGGCATCGGTGCCGGGGTAGTCCAGCAGCGTCTGGAGTACCTGACGCAGCAGGATCTGGTCGTCCTCCGGTCGGTCCGATTCGGTGAGGTTGATGAGCACGCGCCGGCGCTCCGCCTGGGCGCGCGCCGCGCTGGGCGGGGCTGCGGGCTGGGGCACCGGCACGCTGGGTCGCAGCCCCATGGCGTGGCTGGCCCCCATACCGGGGTGGCGGTAGCCACTCCCCGGTGCCGGCGCTGCGCTGGTCTGTGGGCGTGGGGAGGGTGGGGGCGGAGTGGTCAGGGGGGCCTCCTCGGCGGCTCGCTGCTGCGGGCCGTGCCATTCGTGGGCCAGCGGGTCACCCGACGCGCCCGTCTCCTCCAGCGTGGTCTGCCCATCGAGATTGGGGGGCTCGTACGGGGCGGCCTCATCGCAGTGGACGCTCACCTCGTCGTTGCGCCGGCGCACGGGGCCGCGCACCTGCACCAGCGCTCCCTCCACCCAGAGCGAGGCCGTCTGCTCGAAGGCGCGCGACCAGACGGGCACCTCCACGGTGGAGCCGTCGAAGATCTCCAAGGTCACGAACCCGATGCGCCGGCCCTGCTTGTCCGTCTGCTGGCGCATTCCCGTCACCACGCCCACCAGCAGCACCTTCTTGTTCTCGGGTTCCGCGTGCAGCTGCTCGCGGGAGAGCACCGCGTCGGGCGGTGCGGTGCGTGCGTCCAGCAGCCGCTCGCCGATGCACACCCCCAGCAGTTCGCGCTCCCAGGCGGCGCGCTCGCGGGCAGTGGGCTCCGGCGCGTCCAGCAGTTCGATGGCCATCATGGGCGTGGGCACCGAGGCGCCGAACAGGTCAAACATGGTGGATTGGCCGGAGGAGCGCAGCTCCCCCTCCCGCGTCATCATGGCCCCGATGCGCTCCACGCTGGCCAGCAGTGACCCACGCGGGCCGAAGGCGTCCAGCGCGCCAACCTTGGCGAGGGACTCCAGCACCCGCCGGTTCGCCGCCTCGTTGCCCCCTCGCTTGGCGAACTCCTCCAGCGTGCCGAAGGACCCGTTCTCCTCGCGCTCGGCGACCAGCTCCGTCACCGCCGCCTCGCCCACGTTCTTGATGGAGGCGAGGCCGTAACGGATGGCGGGGATACCGTCCTCGGTGGCGTCGATGCCGAAGTGCACCGCGGACCGGTTCACGTCCGGGCCCAGCACCGGGATGCCGAGGCGAGAGCACTCGGCCACCACGCCTGCGGTCTTCTCGGCGTTGCCCGCGTAGGCGTTGAGCACGCAGGTCATGTACTCCACCGGGTAGTTGGCCTTGAAGTAGCCGGTCCAGTAGGCCACCACCGCGTAGGAGACCGAGTGCGCCTTGTTGAAGGCGTATCCCGCGAAGGGCTCGATCAGGTCGAAGACCGCGTTGGCCGTCGCCTCCTCGTACCCGCGCTCCAGCGCACCCTTGACGAACTTCTCACGCTCCTGCTGCATCAGCGAGGCAATCTTCTTGCCCATGGCCTTGCGGACGATGTCCGCCGAACCCAGCGAGTAGCCCGCGAACCGGCGCAGGATGTGGAGCACCTGGTCCTGGTAGACGATGACCCCGTAGGTCTCCTCCAATATCTCGGCCAGGTCCGGGTGCGGGTAGGAGATGGGGGTGCGGCCGAACTTGGAGTCGATGAAGGCCGGGATGTGTTCCATGGGCCCTGGCCGGTAGAGGGCGACCATGGCGGCCAGTTCGGCCAGCGAGCCAGGGCGCAGTTCCTTGATGTAGCGGCGCATGCCGGGTGATTCCAGCTGGAACACCGCCGTGGTATCACCGGAGCCGAGCAGGTCGTAGGTGCGCCTATCGTCGAAGGTGATGTCTGGCAGGCGGATGTCCACCCCGTGGTGCTGGTGCACCAGGGTGCGTGCCTCGGCCAGGATCGAGTAGTTGATGAGCCCCAGGAAGTCCATCTTCAGCAGCCCCAGCTTGGCCACGGCCTCCATGGGGTACTGGGTCATGGCGATGGACTCGTCGTCGCCCTTGGAGGGGCGCTGTAGGGGCACCACGTCGGTGAGCGGGTCCTGGGAGATGAGCACGCCCGCCGCGTGGGTGGAGGCGTGACGGGTCACCCCCTCCAGCCCCCGGGCCGTGTCGATGAGGCGGCGCAGCGACGGGTCCGACTCGTACGCCTCCTGCATCTCCGGCGTCTGCTCCATGGCCGCGTCCAGCGTGACGCCCACCTTGGTGGGCACCAGGCGGGCCACCCGGTCCACGTCCGCGAAGGGCATGCCCAGCGCCCGGCCCGAATCGCGGATCGCCGCCTTGGCGCCCAGGGTGCCGAAGGTGATGATCTGCGCCACGTGGTCCACGCCGTACTTGCCGATGACGTACCGGATCGCCTCCTCGCGCCGGTCGTCCTGGAAGTCCATGTCGATGTCCGGCATCTCTTTGCGCTCGATGTTCAGGAAGCGCTCGAAGACCAGCCGGTACTCCAACGGGTCGATGTCCGTCACCCCCAGGCAGTAGAGGGCCAGGGACGAGGCCGCCGAGCCACGCACCCCGAAGACGATGTCGTTACGGCGGGCGAAGTCGGCGATGTCCCAGACCACCAGGAAGTAGTTGGGGTAGCGCGTCTGGGTGATGACGTCCAGCTCATACCCCAGCCGGGTCTGCTGCTCCTCGGAGCCGCCCTCCGGGTAGCGCTCGCTGAACCCCTGCCAGCACAGCCTGCGCAGGTAGGCATCGGCGTCCTCGCCGTCCGGGGTGTCGTACTGGGGCAGGTGAAGGGTGGAGAAGTCGAGCTCCACGTTCGTCATGTCGGCGATGGTCTGGGTGTGGGAGAGGGCCTCCGGCAGGTCACCGAACAGCTCGGCCATCTCCTCGGGGCTCTTGAGGTAGTAGGACTCGTCGGAGAAGCGGAAGCGGTTCGGATCGTCCACCGTGGCGTTGGTGCCGATGCACAGCAGCACCTCGTGCAGGCGTGAGTCAGTCGGCTCCACGTAGTGCAGGTCGTTGGTGGCCACCAGCGGCAGGTCCATCTTCTCGGCAAGGCGCAGGATGCCGTCGTTGAGGCCGTCCAGGAAGTCCAGGTTCTGGTGGCGCTGGATCTCCATGGCGAAGTGGGGGAAGGTGGCCTGGTACCAGCGCACCAGTTCGGCCGCCTTCTCGTCGTTCCCCTCCATCAGCTGGCGAGAGATCTCCGAGGACGGGCACCCAGAGAAGACGATGAGCCCCTCGGCGTGCTCCTCCAGCAGTTGGTGGTCCACCCGGGGCTTGTAGTAGAAGCCCTCCAGGTTGGCCTTGCTCACCAGCTTCATCAGGTTCTGGTAGCCGGTGTTGTTCTGCGCCAGCACCGTCAGGTGGAAGGGGGACTTGTCGGCGGCCTTCTTGTCGAACCGGCTGTGCGGGGCCACGTACAGCTCGCAGCCGATCACCGGCTTGATGCCGGCGCTCTTGCACGCCGAGTAGAACTCCACCGCCCCGTACATGGCGCCGTGGTCGGTCATGCCTAGGGCGCTCATGCCCTGCTCCTTGGCACGCGCAACCAACCGCTCGATGCGGCTCATGCCGTCCAGGAGCGAGTACTCGGTGTGCACGTGGAGGTGGGCGAAGCCCATGGGAGGCACCTGCCGGAGAAGGTCGGCCCATCATAGCCAGCGGGGCGCGCGGGCGCAAAAGGGAAACCGCAAGATTTGCCGCTGCCCGCCCACTTGCACACAGTATGCTGTGGTGCTAGGGCGCAGGCCGTGGCCTCGTTGACGCTCCTGAGGGCGCCTGTTACGCTCGCTCAACGCCCATGCCCAATCCCGCCCAGTCCGTCCCTGAGGACGACCCCCGCTACGCCGCAGCGCTGCACCGGCTGCTGGGCCTGGCGGACTACGAGCGGATGATAGGCGCGGCGGACCCCGCTCCCAAGTACGATCTGGCACGTATGGCGGCGCTGGCCACGCGCGTGGGCGAGCCCCAACGGTGCGCACCGGTGCTGCACGTGGCGGGCAGCAAGGGCAAGGGCTCCGTGGCTGCCATCGCCGCCGCCATCCTGTCCGCCGCCGGGCTGCGGGTGGGGCTCTACACCTCGCCGCACCTGCACTCCTTCACCGAGCGCATCCGCCTGGATGGGGAGCCCCTGCCCCCCGGCGCTTTCGCCGATGCCGTGGAGCGCGCCTGGCCCCACGCGCAGGCCCTGGCCTCCACCGAGCATGGGCTGCCCACCACCTTCGAGGTGCTCACCGCCATGGCCTTCGACACCTTCCGCCAGGAGCGGGTGGACGTGCAGGTGGTGGAGGTGGGCCTGGGCGGGCGGCTGGACGCCACCAACGTGGCCGACGGGCGTGTGGCGGCCATCACCCTCATCGGCATGGAGCACCAGGCCATCCTGGGCGATACCCTCACCGCCATCGCCGGGGAGAAGGCGGGCATCATCAAGCCGGGGTGCGCCGTGGTCTCGGCGCCCCAGCACCCGGACGCCGCCTCCGTCATCGCGGCGCGCGCGCAGGCACAGGGCGTCGCGCTCACGCGCGTGGGCGAGCATGTGCGCGCCTCCTCCGGTGCGCACGACCTCACGGGCCAGAACGTGGAGGTAACCACCCCCACGGGCACTTACCGGGCCCGCCTGCCGCTGTTGGGTGCCTACCAGGCGGAGAACGCTGCCGTGGCCGTGGCCGCCGTGGAGCGCATGGGTCTGGGCGTGGGGCGCGAGGCCATCGAGGCGGGGCTGGCGGGGGTGCGGTGGGATGGGCGCTTCCAGGTGCTCTCGCAGCGTCCGCCCGTCATCGTGGACGGGGCGCACACCCCTTTCTCCCTGGACCTGCTGGCCGCCAACGTCGCCGACTACCTGCCCGGCGTGCCGGTGACGGCCGTGTTCGGTTGCTCCGGTGACAAGGACCTGCCCGCCATGGCCGCCGCCCTCGCGGGCGCCGTCACGCGAGTCATCGCCTGTGCCTCTCACCACCCGCGCGCCGTTTCGTCGGAGCGTGTGGCCGCTGCGTTCCGTCAGCAGGGCGTGGGGGCCGAGACGGCGGGGAGCGTGGAGGAGGCGCTGCGTCGGGCCGTGGCGCTGGCGGGTGAGGGCGGCGCGGTGCTGGCCACCGGCTCGCTTTTCATTGCCGCCGAGACGCTGGAGGCATGGTTCGGCATCCCCGGTGAGCGTTATCCTGAGTTCGACCCGCAGGCCGCGGCCCTGCAACGAGGTGGCGCATGAGCGAGGTGGTGGACCACCGGGGGCGGCCCCGGGTGGTGGTGACCGGCATGGGCGCCATGACGCCCCTGGGTGAGTCCGTGGAGGCATTCTGGGAGGGGCTCACCGCGGGCCGCTCCGGCATCGGCCCCATGACCGAGGCTGACGCGACGGACTACCCCTGCCGCATCAGTGGCGAGGTCAGCGGCTTCGACCCGGACGCCTACATCGACCGGCGCGAGTCCCGGCGCATGGCACGCTTCTCCCAACTGGGCGTGGCCGCCACGGGGCAGGCGCTGGCCCAGGCGGGCATCACCCCCGGCTCCGTGGACTCGGAGCGGCTCGCGGTGGTGTTCGGCAACGGCAACGGGGGCTTCCCCAACATCGATGAGTCCATGCGCCTGCTGCTGGAGAAGGGGGGGCTGCGCCTCTCGCCCTTCTTCTTCCCCATGATCCTGCCCAACATGGCCGCGGCCAACATCTCGCGTCTGTTCGGCGCGCGTGGGCCCTCCTCCACCGTGGTGACGGCGTGCGCCGCCTCCACCCAGTCCGTGGGCGAGGCGGCCGAACTTATCCGCCGTGGTGGGGCAGACGTGGTCATCACCGGCGGGGCGGAGGCTGGCATCAGCCAGCTGGGCCTGGCGGGCTTCTCCGTGATGCGCGCCCTCTCCACCAAGCGCAACGATGCCCCCACCGAGGCATCGCGCCCGTTCGATGCGGACCGCGACGGCTTCATCCCCGCCGAGGGCGCGGGCATCCTTATCGTGGAATCGCTGGCCCATGCGCTGGGCCGGGGTGCCACGCCCCTGGCCGAGGTGCTGGGGTACGGGGCCTCGTCCGATGCCTACCACCAGTTCCAGCCCGAGGAGAACGGCGCGGGTGCCGCGCGCGCGGTGCGCTGGGCACTGGAGGATGCGGGCGCGGGCCCTCAGGAGGTGGGCTACATCAACGCCCACGGCACCTCCACCCCCCTGAACGATGCCGCCGAGACCAAGGCCATCAAGCGGGTGTTCGGCGACCTGGCCTACAAGATCCCCGTTTCCTCCACCAAGTCCATGATCGGCCACGCCCTGGGCGGGGCGGGCGGCATGGAGGCGGTGGCCTGCGTGCAGACGGTGCGCACCGGGCTCATCCACCCCACCATCAACTACACCACCCCTGACCCGGAGTGCGACCTGGACTACGTGCCCAACACCGCCCGCAGGGCGGACGTGCGCATCGCCGTCTCCAACTCCTTCGGGTTCGGTGGGCAGAACGCCTGCCTGGTGTTCCGCCGCTTCGAGGACTGACGATGGCGCGCCTGCTGCTGGTGGGCTGGCGCGCCGTGGCCGTCGAGGCCGAGGCCGCTCGCCTGCGCGCCGCGGGCCACGAGGTGCGCACCGAGACCGCCGATGGGGCGCGTGCCGTGCGCAAGGCCACGGGTGACCCGCCCGATGCACTGGTGGCCTACCTCACCCATCGCCCCTCCCACGGGCGCGAGACGGCGGCGGGCCTGCGGGGACACCGCGCGGGCCGGACGGTACCCGTCATCTTCGTTGGCGGGGAGCCGGAGGACGTGGAGAAGGCCCTGGCCAAGGTGCCGGACGCCCAGGCCGTCGAACGCGAGGAGCTGGAGGAGGCCCTGGCGGCCCTGGGTTGAGCCGCCGGGGGCTTTGCACCGGCCTTGCCCAGGCTGCTATCATGTGCGGGTCATGCCCACCGTCCCGGCCCTCACCGTCTATACGCGGCCGGACTGCTCTTACTCCGACGCCCTCCTGCACGAGCTGGACCGCGATGGGGTGGAGTACCGGCAGATAGACCTCGCCGAGCACCCTGAGCTGGTGGCGGAGGTCGAACGGCTGGCGGGCGGAGAGCGGGTGACACCGGTGATGGTCGAGGGTGAGATGGTCATCGTCGGCTATCATGGGATAGGTTGAGCGTTCTAGCGCGGGCCGGTCGGCCCGCAGGACACCGCGGCCCGGTGGTGTAGCCTGGTCGAACACACCTCCCTGTCAAGGAGGAGAGCGCCGGTTCAAATCCGGTCCGGGTCGCCAGTCTTGGCGAAACAGAAGGGGCAGCCTGCAGGCTGCCCCTTCGTCGTTCCTGTGCGCTTCGCGCGTGGGCGCTAGCTCCACTCCCCGAAGGTCATGGCGCACCCGCTGCCCGCCAGGGAGCGGTAGCACGGCACGTAGTCGTAGAGATTGAAGTCCTTGTCCTCCACCAGCCCGGAGACGATGAGCCAGTTGCGGATCTCCGAGGTCCCGGCCTGGAGGCGCTCCAGCGGCAGGTTGCGGATGCCGTCGGCGTCGTGGTCCTCCAGGTGCTTGATCACCTGCCGGTCGATCTCCTCGTCCACCGTGAAGTGGGAGAAGCCGCCGGAGGCCAGCACCGCCACGCGGGTGCCCTTCTTCCAGTCGTTGATGGCGTTGCGCACCTTCTGGCCGAACTCGTAGCAGTGGGCCGGGGTGGGCTGGTTGGGCGGGAAGTAGGTGTTGATGTGCACCGGCACCACGGGGATGGTCTTGCGTCCCTTCATGAGCCGGCGCCAGACGAACCCGAAGGCGTGGCTCATCACCTTGCCCTCCATGAACTGGCGCACGTGCATCACGTACTGCCCCTGCTCGGAGAGCGACTCCACCAGGTGCAGGCCCAGCTCCGCGTCCACCGGGTAGTCGTCGCGCCGCGGGCCGCCGTAGGTGTCGTAGAGTGCCTTGAGCGGCTCGTCCTCGTCCTTGGGGATGCGGGTGGCGTAGGGCACCGTGTCGGACCAGAACACCGCCGTGGCGGGCATGGCGTCCATGGAGAACATCTCGTTCTGGTCGTCGCCGAACATGATGAGCACATCCGGGTCGGCCTTGTAGAGGGCCTCGGCCACGCGCTCGATGCCCGCCTGGTTGGCCTGGTGGCGGCGCTTGTACACATCCGCCGTGAGTTCCTTCTTGATCTGCGGGTCGGCTGTCTCCAGCAGCTCCTCGTAGGTGACGTGCTTGCCGTCGGAGGTGCGGTGCAGGAAGGGGTTGCGCCGGTCGCGCTCCGCGTATTCGCCCCACAGTTCGTCGGGCACGCTCAGGAGCGGACTGTGCGAGGTACCCAGGCCAAGCACGATCTCTGCCATATCCATCCTCCAGGGGGCCGGGCGGCTCACGGCCAGCCAGCGGCGACTGCGCATAGGGGTATCTGCGGGCTGTGACGGTGCCGTGATACGGTGGGGAGGTCAAGTGAACGGCCAGTGAAGGATGGGTGTTCACCAAGTCTTCACACCCCTTCTGGCCGTCTTCACGGCTCACGCACGCGGGCGTCGGTATAGTGCGCCGAGCCGAACAACGTCACGGAGGATCCGCGCATGCTGACCAAGCGGCAGAACGAGCGGCTGACACAGGTGGGGCCCGGCACGCCCATGGGCGAGTTGATGCGCCGGTACTGGCACCCCATCGGCGGCAGCTCCATGGTGAACGAGGAGGAACCCACCAAGGAGGTGCGCCTGCTGGGGGAGGACCTGATCCTCTACCGCGACGCCTCCGGCACCCTGGGACTCATCGAGCCCGGCTGCCCGCACCGCAAGGCCTCCATGGCCTACGGCATCCCGGAGAAGGACGGGCTGCGCTGCTGCTACCACGGCTGGCTCTTCAACGAGAAGGGTGAGTGCGTGGATCAGCCTTCGGAGCCCGAGGGCTCGCGCTTCAAGGACAAGGTGAAGATGCTGGCCTACCCCGTCCAGGAGCTAGGGGGGCTCATCTTCGCGTACATGGGCCCGCAGCCCGCGCCGGTGCTCCCCAAGTGGGACCTGCTGGTGTGGGACGGCATCCGGGACTCCTTCGGCGTGGAGCTGCCCTGCAACTGGCTCCAGTGCCAGGAGAACTCCCTGGACCCGCTGCACTTCCAGTGGCTCCACCGCTACTACGGCGGTTGGGTGATGAACCGCAAGAAGCCGGTGGACGAGCGTGACTCGTTCCTGGGCAACACCCAGGCCCGTGGTGCCGACCACCGACGCATCGCCTTCGAGGTGACGGACTACGGCATCATCAAGCGCCGCCTGGTGGGCGATGAGACCGAGGACGATGAGTTCTGGCGCATCGGCCACCCCATCCTCTTCCCCAACGTGCTGCGCGTGGTGAGCAACATGCAGTTCCGGGTGCCCATCGACGACACCCACACCCTCCACCTGGTGATGAACTGGCGCGAGCGCAAGGAGGGCGAGGCCAAGCAGGACCTGCTCCAGGTCCCCTACGAGACCAAGTCGGCCTGGTGGCCGGACGGCAAGCGCTTCCGCGACGACTACGTCTTGGGTCAGGACCAGACCGCCTGGGCCGCCCAGGGCCCCGTCAGCGACCGCGTCACCGAGCGCCTGGGCGTCTCGGACGTGGGCATCATCCTCTTCCGCAAGCTGCTGGACGAGCAGATGAAGGTGGTGGAGGACGGCGGCGAGCCGATGAACGTCCACCACGAGGACAAGGACATCATCATCCTGCCGGTGGAGCACTTCCACTACCCCGGCACCGAGGGCACGGGCGCTCCCTTCAAGGATTTCAAACCCCGCAAGCCCGATGTGGAGGCCGAGCTGTCCGGTGAGGGTGCCATGCCCATCGGTTAGCCCTCGAAAGAAAGGAGGAACGATAGGCTCAGGGCACGGGGGCCTCTGCTCTCTCCGGGTACGCCGTATAGTGCGCCCCATGCAAGCATCACCTGCAGCCCGCGCACGTGCGTCCGTTCTCCCACGCCCAGTCAGCTTCCTACAGCCCTCACCTTGGGCATGCTGACGATCCTCATCCCCTTCTACATCCTCTCCTGACTATTCCGTGGGCCGGCTCGGGTCTTCATCATCTCGGCTCAGGGCATCTTCCAGGTGGGCCTGCGCCCTTCGGTGGGGTGATGTCCGACCGCATCGGCGAGCGCTGCCGTCATCATGGCCGGGGCTCTTCGCCGCCATGGCGGTGGGCTCGGTGCTCATGGCGCTCACGGGCGCGTTGGTGGCGCTGGTGGCAGCTCCACCGTTGGTGTGTGGGCGGCTCGCGCTCCAGTTCTACTGGACCAGCGCGCGCAGACCTACGGCCCCGTGTGCATGAGGGCAAGGCGGCGCACTGGCGAGCCGCTTCGGCTTCTCCTCGGCGGGCCAACTGGCAGGTTCGGCGGTGGGCGTGCTGGGTGAGGTGTTCGGCTTCCTGCTCGCCTTCACCGTCTGCGCCGCGCTGGCCGTCGGCTCCGCTGGCCGCCACCTTCGCCATGCTCCACCCTCCCGCGCAAGGCGGGGCGCAGCTGCGCCAGATATTGGGCCCCGTGCCGGGGGTGTCTGGCTGGCAGCAATACGCATCCTGCCCGCCTTCTGGCTTTCTGCCACGTCATTGGCCATGGCGCTGCTCAGCTCCATCATCCCTGCGTTCCTGCAGCGGAGGTACCCGAGTCGCTGGTGCATCCTGCGCTCGGTGCACGGGGTGGGTGGTGGGCATCGGCTTCAGTTTCGCCATCGCGCGCACTGGGCAGAAGTTGGCCTACGGCATCATCGTGGTGGGCAACGGCGCGTTGCTGATGCTGGCGGTGGTCACCGCCGAGTGGTGTGGCTCATGGGCGCGCTCATGTTCGGCATCGGTATCGTCTTCAACGCCGAAGCGTGCTTCCAGCCGCCTCCATGACCGCCGAGGTCTCCAGCCCAGACCAGCGCGGCGTCGCCATGGCCGTCTCCGGCATCTACTGGCCGCCGCTCTCAGCTGGTGGGGCCCGGCCATCTTCGGCCCTGGCTTGCCTGACGTCACCTCCATCGAGACGGCACTGCTGGTGGCTTTGGTGCTGGATGCTGGCGTGCCGGGGCTGCTCACCCGCCTCTGTACACGCCAGCCCGGCACCCGCTCCACGCCGTGAGCGAGCCCGCGCCCGCGTCCTGACCGGGCTGTCCCCAGAGACGAACAGCGGCCCCGCCCATCGAGCGGGGCCGCTTCGTTGGGACGGGAACCGGAAAGCAGGCTGTTGGGGCGATGCGCTCGCGCTCGGCGGCCAGCTCCACCACCGTCTCGGTGGCGGGGGTGGCGATGGCATCGGCGATGGCGGTCTTGACCGCCTCGATGCCGTAGCGATCGGCGATGGCCTGGTAGGTGAAGCCTAGGCGCAGGGACTCGATCAGCGTGTTGAAACCGGTGGCCATATCATTGCTCCTCGTGTGCGGCCGGGTTTGAGCCAGCCGGTGATGTTCGTTAGAGGTCTCGTCGTTGAGCCGAACCGCCGGCGCGCTAGGCGGCCAGACGGACGTGCTCGGCGGGGTGGGTGATGGCGGCGGGATTGTCCGTCAGGTTCCGGATGGCGTTCGCCCGCGTGCTCACGTAGGCGTCCACCACCTTCTGGCCCTTCTTCGCGATCTCCAGCGCTTCCCTCATCTTCTCCAGCATGCCCTTCCTCCTTCCGCAATCCCTGTGCGGCCATCTGCCGCTGTGGCCATTGAACCACCCGAACATTTCCGGGGCGTTACGCAGTGTTTAACGTTGCGTTACGGCCGCGCCCGGTGGCCATGCCCGGAAGTCGTAGAGTCGGTGACGAATCCGGTACAGTCGCCACCCGCTGGGCATGCTTGCGCACGCCACCGTTGCTTCGGTGACTGTCCGGTGACCAACCAGCATTCTTCCAGGGACAGGGCCGTGCAGGTGGCTGCGCATCCAGTGGAGCGATGCTCCGGGGCGTCCGCCTCCCGCGCCAGGCTCCGGCTTGGGGGTCTGTGAATACTATAACAAACTGACGATATTCGACGCAATGGGTGGTTGCCCCCAGTTTGCGACGGACTTCACAGATGGGCTGGGCGGGCCTAGACTCGCCCAACGCCGGTGCGTCCGGCCACGCCCGTCCGAGAGGGAGGCGCCCCGTGGCCCCAACCAACGACGAGATACGCTCGAGCCTGCTGCGCGGGGGCGTGGTGGACATCACCACCACCGGCCGCAGGACCGGCAAGTCCCGCCGCATCGAGATACGCCTGCACGTGATCGACGGCCAGCTCTACCTCACGGCAGCCCCCGGCAAGCGCTCCTGGTATGCCAACCTGCTGGCCAACCCGGACTTCAAGGTGCACCTGAAGAACACGGTCATCGCGGACCTGAACGCCTACGCCCGCCCCGTGCTGGACGAGGACGAGCGCCGGCGCACCTTCCGCCCGCTGCTGGAGCTATTCGGCAAGCCGGGGGAGTTGGAGCCGCGCATGACCGACAGCCCCCTGGTGCACGTGTCCGTCGAGATACCGCCCTAGGTCATCAGGAGTGCGAAGGCGGGGCGGGGGGTGGCGGGGCCTGTCCGCGCACGGCACGCGCCAGCGCGCGTCTGCTCACCAGCTGGTAGCGCCCGCAGGTGAGGCAGCGGACGCCGATGTCGGCGCCCAGACGCTCCACGCGCCAGCCCGTTCCTCCGCACGGGTGGGGCTTGCGCAGGGTGAGCACGTCACCCAGGTGGTAGACCTGCTCCATCAGCCCTCCAGCCGGGCCAGCTCCGCGTTGATACCCTCGCGCAGTCGTTCGGCCTCGGCGCGCGCCGCCTCGGCGAAGTCCGCCCCCTTCGAGGCGTAGAGCACCGAGCGGGCGGCGTTGATGAGGAACCCGCCGCCGTGTGCGTCGCGCCCGTTGCGCACCGAGGCCTCCAGGTCCCCGCCCTGCGCGCCGATGCCGGGTATCAGCAGCGGCAGGTCCGGCGCCAGTGCTCGCACCCGCGCAAGCTCCTCCGGCGCCGTCGCCCCCACCACCAGCCCCACGTTGCCCCGGCCGTTCCACTCCAGCGCCTTGGTCACCACCTGCTCGTACAGCGGGCGCTCACCCGTGGGCGTGCGGAGCGTGAGCTCCTCGAAGTCCCGCGCGCCGGGGTTGGAGGTGCGCGCCAGGATGAACACGCCCTTTTCCCCGTACTCCAGGAAGGGGCCGACGGAGTCCTCGCCCATGTACGGGTGGACGGTGGTGGCATCGGCCCCCCACACCGTGAACAACGCCGTGGCGTAGGCGGCGGAGGTGGAGCCAATGTCCCCGCGCTTGGCGTCCAGGATCACGGGGATGTGAGAGGGGATGGCGGCCAGCGTCGCCTCCAGGGCGAGCAGCCCGTCCATGCCCAGCGCCTCGAAGTAGGCCATCTGGGGCTTGTAGGCGCACACCAGGTCCGCCGTGGCCTCGATGATGGCCCGGTTGAAGGCCGCCACGTCCGGCATGGCCATCATCGAGGGCTGCGGGTCCAGCCCCACCACCAGGCGGGAGCGGTTGCGGGCGGCGGCGGCGTCCAGCTTCTCGTTGAAGGTGCTCATGGCGCCCAAGTCTAGCGCACCGTGATGCGCCGGGGGCTCCCTGCTACCATCAGTGCATGGACACCCTGGTGGACGGACTGCTCATCGGCCGGGCCAACCGTTTCGCCGCCGACTTGTCGGTGGCGGGGGTTCCCGCTCGCGCCCATCTGCCCAACTCCGGGCGCATGCGTGAGCTGCTGGTATCCGGCGCGCCGGTGCGCCTGCGACCGGAGCCTGGCCCTGCCCGCCGCACACCCTACGACCTGGTGCAGGTGTTCGCCTTCGGGCGATGGGTGGGGCTGGACGCGCGCACCCCGCCCGCCGTCGCCATCGAGGCGCAGCGCCGCGGGCTGCTGGCGGGGCTGGAGGGCTACCCCACGGTGCGCCGGGAGGTGGGGTTGGGCGCATCGCGTATCGACCTGCGCTTCGAGGGGCCGGAGGGGGTGTGCTGGGCCGAGTGCAAGTCGGTGAACCTGGTGGAGGAGGGCCTCGCCCTCTTCCCCGACGCCCCCACGGCGCGCGGCGCGCGTCACCTGCGCGAGCTGGCCGGGGCGCTGGCCCCCGGCGTGTGCGCGGCGGTGGTGTTCGTGGTGCAGCGCGATGACGACACGGCGCTGGCCCCCATCACCACAGCCGACTCAGCCTTCGCCGCAGCGCTTGCTGAGGCCGTGGCGGCGGGCGTGGAGCCCTACGCCGTGACCTGCAGCGTGGACGGGGCGGGGCTGCACCCCCTGCGTGCCATACCCGTACGCGTGGGGTCGCAGGCGTGAGACGCTCGGCACGCACGGCGGGCCTGCTCACTCAGGTGTACGAGCGGCTCTTCGCCCATCACGGCCCCCAGGGCTGGTGGCCGGGCGAGGGAGGGCCCTTCGAGACCATCGTGGGGGCGGTGCTCACCCAGAACACGGCGTGGACCAACGTGGACAAGGCCCTCGCCAAACTGCGGGCCGCAGGCCTCATGACCCCCGCCGCGCTGCGCGCCGTGCCGGAGCCCGTGCTGGCGGAGGCGATACGCCCCTCCGGCTACTTCAACACCAAGGCGCGCAAGCTCAAGGCCGTGGCTGAGTACCTGGCTCGCTACGGTGATGACACCGGCGCGTGGGCGGGGCGCGAGGCGAAGGAGCTGCGTGCCGAGCTGCTGGGCGTGTACGGCATCGGCCCGGAAACGGCGGATGACATCGTCCTGTACGTGGCGGGGCTGGCCAGCTTCGTCATCGACACCTACACAATCCGGCTCATGGAGCGTTTGGGCACGCGCGCGGGGCGGGGGCGCTACGAGGACTGGCAGGAGCTGTTCGAGCGCAACCTGCCCGCCGACGCACCGCTGTTCAACGAGTACCATGCGCTGCTGGACGCCCACGCCAAGGACATCTGCCGCAAACGCGACCCCCGCTGCGGGGTATGCGTGCTGGCCGACCTGTGCAGGGCGGCCCCGAAGGAGGCTCGCCGTGCGTGATCTGGCTGCCCTGGTGCGCTCGGCCACCCGTCCGCCGGTGCTGTGCGATGCCTCTCCACCGCGCGGGGGCGCGCCTGAGGCTTGGGCCGACGCCGTTGCGGCTGCGGGTGCCGACGCGTACCTGGCCGCCTCCAACCCCGGCCGCAACCCGCGCGCCGATGCGGTGACGGCGGCGGGGGCGCTGGCGCGCGCCACGGGGGTGCCCACCGGCGCGGTGGTGAACACGCGCGACATGAACCGCATCGCGCTCCAGGCCCACCTGCTGGGCGCGGGCCTTGCAGGCGTGGGCTCCGTGGTTGCGCTGGCGGGCGATGGCCTGGGTGAGCGCGAGCGCGCCGCCCGGGTCACCCGCGTGCGCGACGTGCGCGTGGAGGGACTGCTGGAGGACGTGGCGGCGCTGAACGCGGGGCGCGACTACCTGGGCAGGGCGCTGGACGCCCCGCTGGGCCTGTGCGCCGGCGCCGCCGTGGACACGAACCGTGACCCCGCCGACGAGGCCATCCGCGCTGCGGCCAAGGTGGCGGCGGGTGCGGCGTTCCTCATCACCCAGCCGCTGTCCGGTGCGGACGCGCGGGAGCGGTTCCTGGAGGCCCACGCCGCGCACACGGGCGGTGCGCTGGCGGTGCCGGTGTACTGGGGCGTGCAGGTGGTGCGCTCCGGCGGGGTGGACTACGGCGGGGTGCCAGCGGCGCTGCGCGCGCGCGTGGAGGCGGGGGAGGACGGCGAGCGCATCGCCATCGAGACGGCCATCGCGCTGGCGAAGGCGGGCGCCGAGGCGCTGTTCCTCCTGCCGCCCGTGGCGCGCGGGGGCGGGCGTGACTACGCCGCCGTGGCCCGCGTGCTCGTGGGAGTGCGGGGGTAGCCCTGTTCTCCGCTCCCTCCGGTCGCTCGATGGAAGGGGCTCTCCCTTCGGCCCGCGGGCCTACCCCCGTCTCCGCGCCCTGGGCGGGCGCTCATGGCAGCAGGGGCGTGGCCAGCATCTGGTTCGGTTCGGCGTGGTGCCGCACTTCGCGGATGCGGTCCGATAACAGCGCCCGCAGCCATCAGCTGCGGGCCCCGAACCGTCATCTTTGACCGCGAGCCTTAGGCGTCGCGCTCGGAGGTGGGGCCCACCTCGCCGGTGCAGTAGGGGATGAAGGCCTTCATGCGGCAGGGAGCGCCGCGCTTGGCGAGCTCCGCCTCGAAGATCTCGTGCACCTTGCGTGCCTCGTCCTCGTACTCCACCTGGATGCCGCCGTCCTTCATGGACACGTCGGAGCCGCGCGAACCGGCAAGCGGGGCCTTCAGGCCCGTGTCGCCCGGCTTGAGCGCCATGTAGCGCGCGCGGGTCTTGCCGGTGTTGAAGTGCTGGTGGTAGGTGCCCTCGTTGGGCACGGTCACCATGCCGCCCACGCGCCAGTCGGCCTTGCGCAGGTCGGACATGTCGGGCTTGGTCCACAGCAGGGAGAAGCCCTCGCCGGAGAGAATCAGCAGGTGTGCGCCCGGCCCGTGGCGGTGGCCCTTCTTGTAGGTGCCCACGGGGAACTCGGAGATGTGCGCTTTGGTGGAGTTGCCCGCCATCTCCAGCATGGCATTCACCCCGCCCGCGCCCCGGTTCTTCCAGGTGTAGAGGGGCATGTCGGGGGCGTTGGGCACGAAGTTGGCCGACCACACCCGGCGCTTGAACAGCTTGCCCGTGCCGGAGAAGTAGTCCTCCTCGCCGGAGAAGCGGTCGGAGAAGAGGAAGTCGTTGTTGAAGATGAACTCATCGTTCATGAACAGGCGCATCATCACCGGCGCGTTGGTCACGCTGATGTAGCGCACCGGCTCCGCGCCCGAGGCGTTGAAGTGCTGGTAGGTGGCGTTCAGGGGGATGGCGAAGAGCGAGCCCTCGTGCCACTCGAAGGTGGTCTTAGCGCTGCCCATGGTGATGGTGGTGGCGCCCCGGCCCTTGAGGATGTAGCAGAACTCCTCATACATGTGGTGCTCGGGCTCCGACTTGCCGCCGGCCTTGATCTCCACCACGTGCGCGTCGTTGGGCAGCACGTCGTTGGGGATGTTGATTATGGCCCCGCGCCCGCCCTTGCGCTCCCAGCGACCCAGTTCGGTGTCCACCAGCGACTCGAAGGCGTACTCCTCGATCAAGGGCACGCCCTCTCGCGCGATCCAGCCCAGGTACGGGTCATCGATCACCATCTCCTCCAACTCGCCCGTGGGGGCCGATGCGCGGAGGATGTCTTCGTTGGTCGTCATGTGTTGCTCCTTGGGTGCTGCGTGAACCGGCCGGAGCGGGTCACGCCCGCTCCGGTGTGATCTGATGCCTAGGTGTCGCGCTCGGAGGTGACCCCGGCCACCCCGGTGCACCAGGGGATGAACGCCTTCATGTTGCACTGGGCCCCGTTCTTGGCCAGTTCGGCCTCGAAGATCTGGTGGATCTCCTTCTCCTCGTCCCCGTATTCGATCTGCCAACCGCCCTCCTTGATGGACACGTCGGCCATGCGCGAGCCCATGGACTGCGGGGCGTAGAAGCCCTGGTCACCGGAGCGCAGCGCCATGTAGCGGGCGCGCTTGGTGCCGGAGTTGAAGTGCTGGTGGAAGGTGCCGTCCGAGGGGATGATCACCAGCGAGCCCACCTGCCACTCCACCTTCTGCATGTCGGAGCGGTCCTCCTTGGTCCACAGGAGGGAGTAGCCCGCGTCACCCGACAGGAGCACCAGGTGGGCTCCCGGTCCGTGCCGGTGCGCCTTCTTGTAGGTGCCCACGGGGAACTCGGAGATGTGGGACTTGAGGTTGTTCCCTGCCATCTCCAGCATGGCGTTGATGCCGCCCGCGCCGCGCTCCTTCCACCCGTAGAGCGCCATGTCCGGCGCGTTGGGGATGAAGTTGGACTGCCACACGCGCCGGTTGTACAGCTTGCCGTTGCCGGAGAAGTACTCGTCATCGGCGCTGTAGCGCTTGGTGAACTGGTGCGGGTTGTTGAACATGTACTCGCGGTCGCGGAACAGGCGCATCATCGGCGGCGCGTTGGTCACCGCGATGTAGCGCGCGGGCTCCTGGGTGGCGTTGAACAGCTGGTACCAGGCGTTCAGGGGGATGGAGAAGAGCGAGCCCTTCTGCCACTCGAAGGTCTTCTTGTGCTTCTCGTCTTGCCAGATGGTGGTGGCGCCCCTGCCCGAGACCACGTAGATCTCCAGCTCGTACATGTGGTGCTCAGGCTCCGACTTGCCGCCGGGGGCGATCTCCACCACGTGGCAGTCGTTGGGCAGGTGGTGGTAGGGGATGTGGATCACCGCCCCCTTGCCGCCCTTGCGCTCCCACGGGCCCAGCTCGATGTCCATCATCTGCGGGAAGGCGTAGTCCTCGATGACCTTGACGCCCTCCTCCTTGAGCCAGTTCTTGTACCCGTCCTCTTCGGTGAAGTCCGTCAGCCCGTCGGTGGGCGTGGCGGCGACCTTCATGTCGGTGCCCTGCATGACCATGGGTGTGTCTCCTGGGTGGGTTGACCAGGCGCATCGCGCGCGTCCCAGGAAGGGTAGCCGTTTCCCGGCGCGCGGGCAAACGAGCGGGGGGTTCCCGCTCGCTGCGCTCGCTTGAATAAGGGGGACACCCCCTGGGCGCTGCGCGCCGAACCCCCGGCGGGGAGAGGTGCCCTCTCCCACTGCACCCCTCTAGCCCGGACACACCCTGGCTTGTCGGCGTTCTTGGGGCTGCGCCCCACTGCGTGCCCCGTTCTATTCGTGCTGGCCATGCGCTTGCTGCCATGAGCGAGCGCCGAGCGAGCGGAGACGGGGTAGCGCCGCGGGCGCGCAGGGGAGTCCCCTGGAACGAGGCTGCCGCAGGCAGCCGGGACAATCAGCATTAAGGACCCGCATCGCGGGTCTTTAACGCTGGGCCACGGCCTTGGGCTCCTGGGGCTTGAGCACGCCGATGTAGGGCAGGTTGCGGTAGCGCCCGCCGTAGTCCAGCCCGTAGCCGATGACGAACTCGTCGCCCACCTCGAAGCCCACGTAGTCCACGTTGATGTTGGCGACGCGCCGGGCGCGCTTGTCCAGCAGCGTGCACACCTTCAGGCTGGCGGGCCCGCGGTTCTGCAGGTACTCCAGCAGGTAGCGCAGGGTGAGGCCCGTGTCCACGATGTCCTCCACCACGATGACGTGACGGCCCTTGATGTCGGTGCCCACGTCGCGCAGCACGTCGATGGTGCGCGTGCGCTCCTCGCCGTAGTGGGAGATCTCCATGAACTCCATCTGGAGGGGGATGTCCATCTGGCGGACCAGGTCAGCCATGAACACCACCACCCCGCGCAGCACGCCGATCACCAACGGGTCCCTGCCCGCGTAGTCGCGGGCCAGTTGGCGGCCCAGCTCCGCGACGCGTGCGCGCACCTGCTCCGCGCTGAACAGCTTCTGCTCCGTGCCCTCCACGCTCACCTGGGAGAGGGGTCCGAAGCCGTACTTGCCCATGAGGCGCATCAGGTCGCGCCGGTAGAGGAGCTGGACGTTGATCTCCGGGTACATCTCGCGCACGTGGCGCAGCTTGCGGTTCTTCTGCGTCACCAGCGACTGCTTCATGGTGGTCAGTTCGAAGTACTGGTCGTACTCCGGCAGGTAGAAGTCCGGGGTGAACATCTCCACCACCCGCTCTCCGTCCCAGCGCAGCGGGAAGGAGCGCGGCTCGTACAGATAGTTGATGTGGTAGTAGTCCAACAGCGCCGCGAACTCGATCTCCGACGGGTGCATGAAGGACACGTCGATGGTGGTGTCCGGGGCCGGGATGTTCTCCTTCTTGCCCAGGGTGCGCCCGCCGTGCAGGTTCTCCCCCGCGGGCAGGAAGATGTTGTGCTCCTCGGTGTGGAGCGCCTCGGCCCCCAGCGGTGCGTCGGGGCCGGCGGGCCCGGCCTGCGCTGCCTTGGCCTTGCGACGGCGCGCGCCGCCCCGGTGACCACGGCGGCGGCGCGTGCGCACCTCGCCCTCGCCCTCGGCGACGGCATCCGCCGGGGCCTCCTCCGGCGCGGGTGCCTCCGCGGCAGCGGCCTCGGCGGCGGGCGCGTCGGCCTTCTTGGCGGCGGTGCGCCTGCGGCGGGTGGCGGGCTTGGCCTTGGCCTCCGCCGCAGGCTCCGCCACAGCCTCGGCGGTGGGCGCGTCGGCCTTCTTGGCGGCGGTGCGCCTGCGGCGGGTGGCAGGCTTGGCTTCGGCCTCCGCCACCGGCTCAGCCACAACCTCGGCGGCGGAGGCGTCTGCCTTCTTGGCGGCGGTGCGCCTGCGGCGGGTGGCGGGCTTGGCCTCGGCCTCCGCCACCGGCTCAGCCACAGCCTCAGCGGCGGGCACCTCGGCCTTCTTGGCCGTTGAGCGCCGTTTGCGGGTTGCAGGCTTCGCCTTCCCCGTGGGGGCCTCCGGTGCGGGGCCATCGGCGGGCGCGTCGGTCTTCTTGGCCGGGGCGCGCCGCCTGCGGGTTGCGGGCTTGGCCTCAGTCTCGGCCGCTTGCGCGGAGGGGGCCTCGGCGGGCGCTGCGTCCTGCGTGGGGGCCGTGCTGGCCGCCGTCGCGGGTGCTGCTGCCTTCTTGGCCGGGGCGCGCCGCCTGCGCGCGGGCTTGGCTAGTTGCTGGGGCGCTGCGCCCGTTGCGTCGGTGTGCTGTTCCGCCAATGTCGCTCCTCGTCACCCGGTGGGGTGCGCCTATTCTACCGCCAGCCCGCCCCCGATGCCCTAGGCCTGGGGGACGGCGGTGCCCTGAACGTAGGCCAGGGTGGGGGCCACGTGGTAGTCGGTGCCGCCGTAGGCCCGTGCCTCGATGGCCGCCTTGGCCGTGTCCATGGAGGTGTAGCAGGGGATGCGCCGTTCCGTGGCCGCGCGGCGAATCTCGAACCCGTCCTTCAGCGACTGCGCCACCTCGGCCACTGTGTTCACCACCCCGTCCACGGTGCGCTCGGCCACCACGGAGTAGGCGTTGGGCTCTGGCTCGCCAACCTTGTTCACCTGCCGCACGTCCATGCCCAGCCCGCGGATCAGCGCCGCCGTGCCGGAGGTGGCGTACAGCTCATAGCCCAGGTTGCCCAGCAGCTTGAGCCACGGCACCGCCTCGGCCTTGTCGCGGTCGGCGATGGTGATGAGCAGGCGGCCCGACTCCGGCAGCGCCAGGCTCGCCGCCATCAGTGCCTTGGCCACCGCCGGGCGCAGCCCCACGTCGATCCCCATCACCTCGCCCGTGGACTTCATCTCCGGGCCCAGGTAGGTGTCCACGCCGGTGAGCTTGGACATCGAGAAGACCGGGGCCTTCACGCTCACCATGGGCGGCTCGGGCTGCAGCCCGCCCCGGTAGCCCTGCTCCGTCAGTGACCTGCCCAGCATCACGTTGGTTGCCAGGCGCACCAGGGGTATCCCCGTCACCTTGGAGATGAAGGGCACCGTGCGGGAGGAGCGGGGGTTCACCTCGATGACGTACACGCTGGACTCGCCCTTGTCCGCCGCCACCGAGAGGCCGAAGCCGTGGGAGGCGTGGGGGATCACGTACTGCACGTTCATCAGCCCCCGTACGCCCAGGGCCAGGCCGATGCGGGTGGTGTAGTCCACGATGGTGGCGCGCTCGCGCTCGGTCAGGTGCTGCGGCGGGTAGACCGCCATGGAGTCGCCCGAGTGCACCCCGGCGCGCTCGATGTGCTCCATGATGCCGGGGATCAGCACCTGCTCCCCGTCCACCACCGCGTCCACCTCCACCTCGCGCCCCTGCAGGTAGGAGTCGATGAGGATGGGGCGGCCGGGCGCGGCCTCAACGGCGCGCGTCAGGTAGCGCACCAGTTCGGTCATGTTGTCCACGATCTCCATGGCGCGTCCGCCCAGCACGTAGGAGGGGCGCACCAGCAGGGGGAAGCCCAGGCGCTGGGCTATCGCCATGCCCTGCTCCAGCGTGGTGGCCGTGGAGCCGGGGGGCTGCGGCACGCCCAGCTTGGCCATGAGCGTGCCGAACCGGTTGCGGTTCGAGGCGATGTCGATCGCGTCGGCCGATGAGCCCAGGATGGGCAGCCCCGCCGCCCCCAGCGACTGGGACAGGTTGATGGCCGTCTGCCCGCCGAACTGCACCACCGACGGTGGGAACTGGCCCGACGGCGAGGCGTCCGCGGCCTCAGCGCCGGAGAGCCCCTCGTTCTCGATGATGTCGCGCACGGCTTCTTCGTCCAGCGGCTCGAAGTAGAGCCGGTCGGAGGTGTCGAAATCGGTGGAGACCGTCTCCGGGTTGGAGTTGACCAGGATGGACGAGACCCCGGCCGCGTCCAGCGCCCAGGCGGCGTGCACCGAGCAGTAGTCGAACTCGATGCCCTGGCCGATGCGGATCGGCCCGGAACCGATGACCAGCGCCCGCGGGGCGGGCAGGGGCGGGGCCTCGTTCTCCTGCTCGTAGGTGGAGTAGAAGTAGGTGGTCACCGCCTCGAACTCCGCCGCGCACGTGTCCACCATCTTGTACACCGGGCGCAGCCCATGCTCGTGGCGCAGCGCGCGCACCTCGTCGGCGCTCTGGGCCGTCAGCGCGGCGATGTCCACGTCGGGCGTGCCCATGCGCTTGGCCTCGGCTAGCAGCTCGCCGGAGAGCGGCTCGTCCAGTAGGCGCCCCTGCATCGCAACGATGCGCGCCAGCGCATGGGTGAACCACGGGTCGACGAACGTCTTGCGCGAGAGCTCCTCCGGTGTTGCCCCTCGGCGCAGCGCCGCGGTCAGCGCCCACAGCCGCAGGTCGGTGGGGTTGAGCGGGAGGCCCTTGAGCGGCTCGTCGGGCATGGCCTTCCAGGCGGAGTCCTCCCACAGCAGCGTGTGCCCGCCCACCTCCAGCGAGCGCACCGCCTTCTGGAGCGCCGACTCGAAGGAGCGGTCTATCGCCATCACCTCGCCCGTCGCCTTCATCTGCGTGCCGATGACCCGGTCACCGGTGGCGAACTTGTCGAAGGGCCAGCGCGGCACCTTCACCACGCAGTAGTCCAGCGCCGGCTCGAAGGCAGCCCTGGTGCGCTGGGTCACGGCGTTCGGTATCTCGTCCAGCCGACGGCCCACGGCGATCTTGGCCGCCACCCGGGCGATGGGGTAGCCCGTGGCCTTGGAGGCAAGGGCCGACGAGCGCGACACGCGCGGGTTCACCTCGATGACCACGTAGGAGAGGGGCGGCGGGTTCTCGCCGGGCAGCGCCTCGCCCACCAGGGGGCAGGGGGCCAGGCCGAACTGGATGTTGCACCCGCCCTCGATGCCGAGGGCCCGGATGATCTTCAGGCTGGCGCTCCGGAGCATCTGGTACTCCTTGTCCGAGAGCGTCTGGGAGGGGGCCACCACGATGGAATCGCCCGTGTGGACGCCCATCGGGTCGAAGTTCTCCATGTTGCAGATGGTGATGCAGGTGTCCGCGCCGTCGCGCATCACCTCGTACTCCACCTCGCGCCAGCCCACCAGCGAGCGCTCCACCAGGATCTGGTGGATGGGGCTGGCCGCAAGGCCCGAGGTCGCCACGCGCTTGAGCTCGGCCATGGAATGCGCGAAGCCGCCGCCCGTGCCGCCCAGCGTGTACGCGGGGCGCACCACCAGCGGCATGCCCATGCGCTCGCCGATGGCCATCGCCTCCTCCAGCGATTCGGCGATCTCGGAGGGGGCCACCGGCTCACCCAGCCGGTCCAGCAGGTCCCGGAACAGCTCGCGGTCCTCCGCTGTCTTGATGGTCTCGATGGAGGTGCCCAGGAGGCGCACGTTGTGGCGCTCCAGCACCCCGGCCTCGGCCAGTTCCACGGCCAGGTTCAGCCCCGTCTGCCCGCCCAGGGTGGGTAGCAGGCCGTCGGGCTTCTCCGCCGCGATGATGCGCTCGATCACCGGCACCGTCAGCGGCTCGATGTAAACCACGTCCGCGATGTCGTCGTCGGTCATGATGGTGGCCGGGTTGGAGTTCACCAGCACCACGCTGATGCCCTCCTCCCGCAGCGAGCGGCACGCCTGGGTGCCGGCGTAGTCGAACTCGGCGGCCTGCCCGATGACGATGGGGCCGGAGCCGATGACCAGGACCTTCCGGGGCTTCTCCACGCTTCTGTCCACCTCATGCCTGCATGCTGCCGCCCCATCGGGCGGCGCGTTGGGGGTCTCGTTACGCGCGCACCTTGTCCAGGAACCGGTCGAACAGGTGCTGGTTGTCCAGGGGGCCGGGGGAGGCCTCCGAGTGGTACTGGATCGTCAGCACCGGCAGTTCGCGGTGCTCCAATCCCTCGATGGTGCCGTCGTTCAGGTTGCGGTGGCTCACGCGCAGGGCGTCGGGCAGGCCCTCGTCGGCCACGGCGTACCCGTGGTTCTGAGCGGTGATGGACACGCGCCCTGTCGCCAGCTCCTGCACCGGGTGGTTGCCGCCCCGGTGGCCGAACTTGAGCTTGTAGGTCTCCGCACCCAGGGCGCGGGCGATGATCTGGTGGCCCAGGCAGATGCCCATCACGGGCACCTTGTCCATGACGGCCTTGGCCGTCGCGACGGTGGGCCCGTTGTGCACCGGGTCGCCGGGGCCCGGCGAGAAGAGCACCCCGTGGGGGCGCAGCGCCAGCACCTCCTCGGCGGTGGCGTTCGACGGGAGCACGTGGACGCGGCAGCCCGCCCTGGCAAGGTAGCGCAGGATGGCGTGCTTCACGCCGCAGTCCACCACCACGATCTGCCGATCGCCCTTTCCCGTGTATTCGTAGCCCTCCGCCACGCTGACGCGCTCCACGAAATTCACCGTGTCGTAGGCGGGCAGAGCGCGCAGGCGTTCGGCGGCGGCCGCCGGGTCGCCCCAGGTGACGGCCCCCATGAGCACACCGTGGGAGCGGATGCGCCGGGTGAGCATGCGCGTATCCACCCCGCTGATGCCGGGGATGCCCGCCGCCTTCAGGTAGGCGTCCAGCGTGCCCTCGGAGTTGTAGTGGGAGGGGGTGGGGGAGTGCCCGCGCACGATGAAGGCCGAGACCTGCACCTGGCGCGACTCCACGTCCTCCGCCGTGGTGCCGTAGTTGCCCTGGAGCGGGTAGGTGGGCACCAGAATCTGCCCGGCGTAGGAGGGGTCGGTGAGCATCTCCTGGTAGCCGGTCATGGAGGTGTTGAACACTACCTCGCCGGTGGTGTCGGTCTGCGCGCCGAACCCGGCGCCGGTGAGCACCGTGCCGTCGGCCAGGACCAGGTGTGCGGGGCGTTCGGTCACGTCAGCGGCTCCTGGGGGTGGTCTGGGTGAGGCCGTCGTGGGCGATGCGCCCCCCGGCGATGGTCAGCAGCACCCGCCCGGTGAGCGCATCGCCGTCCAGGGGGGTGTTGCGCCCCTTGGAGGCGAAGGCGGCGGGGTCCACCGTCCATTCCTCCGAGGGGTTGAACAGCACGATGTCAGCGGGGGTGCCCGCCGCCAGGGTGGCGTAGGCCTCGTAGGCGGGGCCCAGCACGGAGGCGGGGCCCGCGGTGAGCCGGTGCACCAGGGCGGGGAGGGTGAGCGCTCCTGCGCTCACCAGGCCCAGCACCGACCCCAGCGCCGTCTCCAGCACGCTGATGCCCACGCTGGCCTCATCGAACGGTACCGCCTTATCGCCATAGGTGTGCGGGGCGTGGTCGGTGGCGACGGCGGCGATGACCCCGTCGGCCAGGGCCTGTGCCACGGCCGCGCGGTCCGCGTGGGAACGCAGGGGCGGGGAGACCTTGGCGCGCGTGTCGTACGCGCCGGGCTCCAGCGCATCGCCGGGGGCCGAGTGCCCGTGGGTGCCCAGCACCCACTCCTCGGTGAGGGTGAGGTGGTGGGGCGTGGCCTCTGCCGTGACCCGCAGGCCGCGCTCCTGCGCCGCGCGCACCAGCGCCACGGCGGCGGCGGTGGAGATGTGGGCGATGTGCAGGTGCGCGCCCGTCTCCTCGGCGGCGGCGATGTCGCGCGCCACGATGTTCGCCTCGGCGGCGGAGGGGTAGCCCGCCAGGCCCAGCCGGTCGGCCACCCACCCGTCGTGGATGCCCAGCCCGCGGGTGAGGGCGTAGTCCTCGCAGTGGTCGGAGACGAACAGCCCCAGTTGGGCGGCGTACGCCAGCGCCGAGCGCATCAGCCCGGGCGTCGCCACCGGCGCGCCGTCGTCGGTGAAGCCCACCACGCCCGCGCGGGCCAGCTCCTCCATGTCCGTCAGTTCCTTGCCCGCCCGACCGCGCGTCACCGCGCCGAAGGGCAGCACGCGCACGGGGCCCGCCGTTGCGGCCTGGGCCCGGATGAATGCGGCGACCGCGCCGGTGTCGGTGGCGGGGTTGGTGTTGGGCATGGAGCAGAGGGTGGTGAACCCGCCGCGCGCACCTGCCGCCGCGCCCGTGGCGATGGACTCCTTGTCCTCGAAGCCGGGCTCGCGCAGGTGGGTGTGCAGGTCGATGAAGCCGGGCGCGGCCACCAGGCCCTTCGCCTCGATGACGCGCGCATCGGCGGGGACGCCGTCCACCTTCCCTGCGGCGGCGATGCGCCCGTCCGCCAGCAGCAGGTCGCCGGTGGAATCGGTGCCGGCAACAGGGTCGATGAGGCGTGCGCCCCGGATCAGGATGGGCTGCTCGCTCATGCGTTCACTCCGTTGGTCGCTCCCGTCAGCAGCTGGTAGAGCACCGCCATGCGGACGGCGACGCCGTTGGTCACCTGCTCCTCTATCTGGGAGCGCGGGTCATGGGCCAGGGACGATGCGATCTCCAGCCCCTCGTTCATGGGGCCGGGGTGCATCAGCAGCGCGCCGGGCTTGGCGCGTGCCATGCGCGCCTCGGTCACGCCCCAGCGGCGCGAGTACTCGCGCATGGACGGGAGCATGCCACCCTCCATGCGCTCCTTCTGGATGCGCAGCGCCATCACCACGTCGGTCCCCTCCACCGCCGCGTCCAGCTCTGGCTCGATGCTCACGTGAGTGGGCAGCGCGGCCCAGGGGGGCGGCATCAGGGTGGGCGGGCCGGAGAGCACCACCTGCGCCCCCTCCAGCCCCAGACCGTGGATGTCCGAGCGGGCCACGCGCGAGTGCAGCACGTCGCCCACGATGACGATCCGCTTGCCCGCCAGGTCCCCCAGGTGGTCGCGCATGGTCAGCAGGTCCAGCAGCGCCTGGGTGGGGTGCGCGTGGCGGCCGTCGCCCGCGTTCACCACGCCGGTGTGCGGCAGGTTGCGCGCCAGGAAGTAGGGCGCGCCGGAGTGCGGACTGCGGATGATGAGCAGGTCCGCGTGCATGGCCTGGAGGGTGAGCGCCGTGTTGAGCAGCGACTCGCCCTTCTCGGCGGACGACCCCGACCCGGAGATGTTGATGACGTCGGCGGAGAGCATCTTGCCCGCCTGCTCGAAGGACACGCGCGTGCGGGTGGACGCCTCTAGGAACAGCGTCACCACCACCTTGCCCCGCAGCGAGGGCACCTTCTTGATGTCGCGGTTGAGCACCTGACGCATCGCCTGGGCGGTGGTGAGCACCCCCGCCAGTTCGGCGCGTGAGAAATCGTCCAGGTCCAGGATGTGCCGCCGGTGCCCCAGGGCGTCGGCGGGCATATCCGTGGGCAGTGCGGGGGCTCCCGTGATCATGCCAGCACCGTCCGTTCGTGCTCCACCAGCCCCACCTCTTCCTTCCCGTCGAATTCGCTCACACGCACCTGTATCTCCTGGGTGAGGGAGGTGGGCACGTTCTTGCCCACGTAGTCGGCCCGTATGGGCAGTTCGCGGTGGCCGCGGTCCACCATCACCGCCAGCTGCACCTGCTCCGGTCGGCCCAGGTCCATGAGCGCGTTCAGTGCCGCGCGGGCCGTGCGGCCGGTGTAGAACAC
Source organism: Candidatus Australimonas brisbanensis (assembly GCA_038147155.1). Classification (GTDB taxonomy): domain Bacteria; phylum Chloroflexota; class Dehalococcoidia; order Lucifugimonadales; family Australimonadaceae; genus Australimonas; species Australimonas brisbanensis. The sequence continues at coordinate 49,353 of JAYQTA010000006.1, read as the reverse complement.
ATCGTCCACCAGCACCACCACGCGACCGTCCACGGACACCGGCAGCTGCGTGGGGCGCACCAGCGGCTGCGGGCGGGAGGTGAGGTCGTCGCGGTACAGGTTGATGTCCAGCGCACCCACGGGCACGTCGGTGCCCTCGAACTCCCGGATGGCGGCGGCCACGCGCTCAGCCAGGGGGACGCCCCGGCGCTGGAGGCCCAGCAACACCAGGTTGGCGGCGCCCTGGTTGCGCTCCAGGATCTGGTGCGCGATGCGGCTGACGACGCGGCGCATGTCGTCGGCGCTCATCAGCTGGCGTTCGTTGGGCATGGAAAACCCTCGCCAGCTGGCGAGGGCGGGTGCGTACGCTGTGCGGCGGCTCGCTCCCCGCTGGGGGGGTGTGCGGCGCCCGCTGCTGCACCGTTCCTTGCCAGCCTCACGGGACTGGATTTAAAGGTCCGGCAGCCGCTCTTGCGGCTCAGGCAAGTATAGGCATCGCCCCATGCATGCAGCAAGGGGGAGATGGGGCGCAGCCCCCTCGCGCGCCAGCTATTCGTACCGGCGGCGGGCCAGGAGGGAGAGGGCCAGGGCCAGAACGGCGGTGGAGGCGCCCCAGATGAGCGAGTGCTCCATGGAGCCCATGAGCCAGGCGATGAGCCCGGCACCGGCGCTGACGCCGTAGGCCAACTCGGCAGGGGTGTCGGCGATCAGGTGGCCCAGCAGGTTGTGGCGCGGGTCCTCGCGGTCGATGTGCGCCACCAGGCGGCCCTGCTTCTCACGGATGTGCAGCCCATTGGGCCCGCGCCACTGGCGGGTCGCTCCGAAGAACCAGCCCATCTTGGTCTCTTCGCAGCCGGGAGGTAGGACCTCCAGCTCGAACTCGTGACCGTAGGGGTGGTGCGTCAAGGCTGCTCCTCACGTGTGAAACGCTTCACTAGTACAAGAGTAACGGTGCGTGGGAGGGTGGGTCAACGGGGGAACTCCCCAAAAGGGGGCCCAGAGCGGGGCCCATGTTTCCCGCCCCGGAGGGCCTAGTCGCCCACGCGCCGGCCGTGCCCGCGCAGGAAGTCCACCAGCACGTAGCGCCCCAGCCGGTCGGGGTCGGTGTAGAGGGCGCGTCCGTGGTTGATGCGGCTCAAGCGTTCCACGAAGTCCTGCAGGTAGGGCGAGGACTCCAGCATGAAGGTGTTGATGGTGATGCCCGCCGCCGTGGCGCGATGCACCTCCCGCAGCGTCTCCCGCACCGTGCGCGGGGTGGGCGGGTAGTTGAACAGCGCCCGCCCCGACTCCAGGTGGGCGGTGGGCTCGCCGTCGGTGATGAGGAACACCTGCTTGGTGCAGTCGCCGTAGGGCGCGAGCCACCGGCGCGCCAGTTGCAGCGCGTGCTGCAGATTGGTGCCGGAGCGCCACGAGTTCCACTCCAGTTCTGCCAGTTCCTCCGGGCGTATCTCCTGGGCGTAGTCGGAGAAACCGGCGATGAAGAGCCGGTCGCGGGGGAAGCGCGAGCGCACGAGCGACTCCAGCGCCAGAGCCACCTTCTTGGCGGCGGTGAAGGAGCCGAACAGCCCCATCGACCGGGACTGATCGATCAGCAGCACCGTGGCGGCGCGGGAGGAGTGCTCGCGTTCACGCAGGGCGAAGTCCTCCACCTCCAGGCGCACCGGCGTGCCCGTCCCCGCGCGCTGCACCGCGTTCATCAGCGTGCGGGGCAGGTGCAGCTCCAGTGGCTCGCCGAACTCCCAGGCGCGCGTCTGCTCGGTGAGTTCGCCCCCCGCGCCGCGCGTCGCCGTCTCGTGCTCGCCGGGGCGGCCCGGTTTGAGGCCCGCGAACAGCTCGCGCAGCGCCTGCTGGCCGATGCGTCGCACCGCCGCCGGGGTGAGGCGCAGCCGCTCCCCATCGCGCTTCAGGAAGCCCGCCTCCTCCAACTCGCGCTCCACCTCACCCAGCCGCTCCAGCGCCTCGCGCGCCTCCTCGCCCAGTTCGGCCTCCAGCGCCTCGGCGTCCAGCCCGGACAGGTCTCCGGAGCGCATGGCCTCCAGCAGCTGGGTGTCCAGTGCCTCCATGCCGGCGAGTTGGCCCATCACCTCCATCGCCTCGGGCATACCCAACTCCCCCTCGCCCTGGAAGGGGAAGCGCGCTCCGTCGGCGGCTCCGGGCATCAGGCGTGAGAGGTGCTCCGCCAACTCCGCCATCTCTGCGGCGGTGGCCGGGTCCAGCGCAGCCTCCAGCGCCGCGAACAGTTCGGCGCGTTCCTCGGGGCTCATACTGGCCAGCAGGGAGCGCAGCTGCGCCATCTGGGAGGCGATGCGCTCCAGCAGTTCGTCCAGGCCCTGGGGCGGCGGGTGTCCGAAGGCCTCGCCCCAGCGGGCCATGAACCCGCCGAAGTCCGGTTCCTGCCCGTCCTCGCGCGCTCGCAACAGCCGGTTCAGGTCGCGGAGCAGTTCCCGGGAGGCGTCCATGTCCTGGGGGGTGAGCCCCGCCACCTGCTCGCGAACGCGCTCCGAAACCGTTCCCAGCATCCCACGGCGCAGCTCGTCCAGCAGCTCCTGGAAGCGGTGGCGCGCGTCCGGGTCGATGAACTCGTGCTCCTGGAGGCGGCGCACCGCCTCGCCCAGTCCCGGCGGGAGCGCGTTGAGCGAGGCTTCGGCCCGCGCCGCCCGCTGACGCAGCAGGTCGCGCAGCGCGGGGTCGGCGCCGGGCTGGGCGGCATCCCGCAGGCGCTGCTCGATGCCCGTGCGCTCCAGGCGCAGCACCTCGGCCAGCTTGGCGCGCAGGCTGTCCGTCACCGAGTCGAGGCGGTGGCGCTCCAGCATCTGCTGGCGGCGCTGCGCCAGGCGCTTGCGCAGTTCGCTCAGGCCCGGCACTCCGCCCTGGTCGGGCGGCAGTCCCCGCCGCAGCAAGTTGCGCAGCGCACGTTCCAGCCCGCCCGGCTCCAGCACATCCGCGCCGATGGCATCCAGCAGCGCACCAGGCCCGCCAGGGCCGAACGGCTCCTGGCTTCCGTCCCACCGCCCATACCGCAGCCGCTCACCGGGTTGCATGGGTTGATTGTAGACCTGCTTCCCCCGCTATCATGGCCCGGCCAATCCCCTCACGAGAGGTTCGCATGTCCACCATCGCCATCATCGGCGGCTCCGGGCCCGAGGGCCGGGGGCTCGCCCTTCGCTTCGCCATCGCGGGGCACGCCGTCATCATCGGCTCGCGCGACGCGGGCCGCGCCCAGGAGGCCGCGAGCGGCCTCCTGGAGGTGCGCGCCGGGCTGCCCATCACGGGCGATGCCAACGCGCCCGCCGCCGCCGCCGCGGACACCGTCATCCTGTCCGTCCCCTTCGAGGGGCTCGCCTCGACGGTGCGCGATCTGGCCCCGCACCTTGCGGGCAAGCTGGTCATCAGCGTGGTCGCCCCCTTCACCTTCGAGGGTGGCTCCGCCATCGCCACCATCGTGCCGGAGGGTTCGGCGGGTGAACTGGTGCGCGACCTGCTGCCCACCGCGCGCGTGGCCTCTGCCTTCCACAACCTGAGCGCGCGCGACCTGCTCAAGCCGGACCTGCGGCTGGAGGGCGACGTGGGCGTATGCGCCGACAATGCGGACACCCGCGCTGAGACCATCGCCCTGGCGGACCAAGTGGGCGGCATGCGCGGGGTGGACGCGGGCACGCTGGTCAACTCCCGCTACCTGGAGGAGCTGACCGCGCTGCTGGTGAACCTGAATAAGATCCACAAGGCCCACGCCACGGTGCGGTTCGTCGGCCTCTAGCGCATCGGGCCGCACCCGTCAGCCAGGCGCCTTTGACGCATGCGGGTGGCCTGGCTAGGCTGGCGCTGCATGCACGAGCACCACGGACATCACGCCCACGAGGAGCGCCGCGAGCGCTCTCGGCGCCGGTTGTGGATCGCCTTCGCCCTCACCGCCGGTTTCCTGGGCGTGGAGGTGGTGGGTGGGCTGTGGTCGGGCTCCCTGGCCCTGCTCTCGGACGCGGGGCACATGCTCACGGACGTGGCCTCCCTGGGCCTGGCGCTGTTCGCGCTGTGGGCCGGTGGCCGGGCCATCTCCCGGCGCTACACCTTCGGCCTCCAGCGCGCCGAGGCGCTGGCGGCGCTCGCCAACGGCGCGGGGCTGTGGGCCATCGCGGGATGGATCTTCTGGGAGGCGGCGGGTCGCTTCCGCACCCCTGTCGAGGTGGACGGGCCGCTGATGCTGGCGGTGGGCGCCGTGGGCCTGGGCGTGAACGTCGCCGCCGCATGGGTGCTGCACGAGGGCGCGGGTGAGAGCCTCAACGTGGAGGGCGCGTTCCTGCACGTCCTGGGCGATGCCGCAGGCTCGGTGGGCGTGCTGGTGGCGAGCATCCTCATCATGGCCTTCGGTTGGGTCATCGCCGACCCGGTGATCGCCGTGGCCATCGGCGCGCTGGTGGCCTTCAGCGGCGGGCGGCTGCTGTGGAAGGTTGCGCAGGTGCTGCTGGAGGGCACGCCGGGGCACATCGACGTGCAGACGGTCTACGACGACATCGCCGCCGTGGAGGGGGTGGACGGGGTGCACGACCTGCACATCTGGACCATCACCTCGGGCTACCACGCCCTCAGCGCCCACGTGACCATCTGCGACGACTGCGTGGGCCCCGCCGTGCGCTCCGTGCAGGAGCGCCTGCGCGGGGTGCTGGCCGAGCGCCACGGAATCAGCCACGTGACGGTCCAGCTGGAACGGGGCGATGGCACCGACTGCACCGAGGAGGCGCACCTGCCCTAGGGCGGGTCAGTCCTGGGTGCGCGGGGCGTGGGAGTGGGTGACCGGGTAACCCACGGCGGCCAACTGCGTGGCCAGCGCCTTGGGCGTGACCAGGGAGAGGTCGTAGTCCACCGTCAGCTGGTGGGCGTCCACGTCGGCCCCCACCACCTGCACGTTGGAGATCTGCTCCAGCACCATGGCAGCCGAGGACACGCACCCCTCGCAGCACAGCGCCGGTACGTCCAGCACCACCCGAGCCGTCGGCATTGCCTCGCTCCTCGCCCCATCTGGGCGCACCGCAATGATACGCCACCCGCCAACCCGCACCGCTGGTATGCTCGGCGTGCGGCCCCGCGCCGCAGGAGAGCGGTGGTGAAACAGCGCTACGAGCGGGAGATCGAGGACATCCTGGGCCGGGGGGGTGATGACCTGCCCGGCGGCCCCTCCCGTCCACCTCGCCGCCAGCGCCCACCCCGTCCGCCGGGCGGAGGGTGGCGGCTCAGCCCCGGCTGGATGCTGGCGCTGGGCCTGGGCCTGCTGGTGGTGGCGGGGGTGTGCTCCCTGTTCATCCCCGTGCTCACCCAGCCGCTGGGTTGGGCGGGCATCGTGCTGCTGGTGACCGGGTACTTCCTCTCCTTCCGCCGCCGGCGCGGGCCGGGCACCGGCCCCGGTGGCTACCAGAAGCGCTGGCGGGGAGAGGTCATCGACTTCCCCTCCCCCGGACGGCGCTCCGGTTGGCGCCGCCTCTGGCCCTTCTAGCCCACCACTGGAGTTGCCCCCATGCGCAGCTTCCTGACCCACCTGGAGTGCACCGCCACCGGCGAGGTGCTGAGCGCCGATGAGCCCCAGGGCCTCTCCTCCGCGGGCAAGGTGCTCTACCCCCGCTATGACCTGGCCGCTGCCCGCCGGGAGGTGGACCGCGACGCCCTGGCCGCCCGCCCGGCCAGCCTGTGGCGCTACTTCGAGCTGCTCCCGGTGCGGGATGAGGCCAACGTCGTGACGCTGGGGGAGGGCGGCACGCCCATGCTGCGTGCGCGCAACGTGGAGCGAGCCACCGGCGCGCGCACCGTGTACATCAAGGACGAGGGGGTGAACCCCACCGGCTCCTTCAAGGCGCGGGGCATGACCGCCGCGGTCTCGCGGGCCAAGGAACTGGGCCTCACGCGCCTCACCGTGCCCACCGCGGGCAACGCGGGCGGGGCGCTCGCCTCCTACGCGGCGCGCGCCGGGATGGAGGCGCACGTGTTCATGCCCAAGGACGTGCCCGCGGCCAACCGGCGCGAGGCTGAACTGGCCGGGGCCCACGTCACTATGGTGGACGGGCTCATCTCCGACGCCGGGCGCATCTCCCGCGAGCGTGCCGCCGAGCTGGGGCTGTTCGACGTCTCTACCCTCAAGGAGCCGTACCGGGTTGAGGGGAAGAAGACCATGGGCTACGAGATAGCCCAGGACCTGGGCTGGCGCATGCCGGAGGCCATCGTCTATCCCACGGGCGGCGGCACGGGCATCGTCGGCATGTGGAAGGCTTTCGCGGAGATGGAGGCGCTGGGGTGGATAGGCCGGGAGCGGCCGAAGATGATCGCGGTGCAGGCCGCAGGGTGCGCGCCCATCGTGCGCGCCTTCGAGCAGGGCGTCGACCACGCCGAGCCGTGGGAGAACGCGGCCACGTTGGCCGCTGGGATACGGGTGCCCGCTGCCGTGGGTGACTACCTGATCCTGCAGGCGGTGCGCGAGTCCGGAGGGACGGCCATCACCGTCACCGAGGATGAGATCCGCACGGCGGTGGGCGAGATGGCGCGCCTCGAGGGCATCTGGCCCGCGCCGGAGGGCGCGGCCACCCTGGCCGGCTACCGCAAACTGCGCGAGACCGGCTTCCTGTCCGCCGAGGCCGAGACGGTGCTCATGAACACCGGCTCCGGCTTCAAGTACCTCGACATGCTGGACGGGCCGGCCAGCGCACGGCGGGCGTGACGGACGAGCTGGCGCTGCTGATCGACCTGCATCGCGACGGTGAGCGGCAGGGGCCGGGGAGCGAGGCCACCACGCGCCAGGCCATCGCCCTCGCCGGTCTGGACCGGACACGCCCGCTCACCATCGCGGACCTCCGCTGCGGGACGGGGGCGGCCTCTCTCGTGCTCGCCCGCGAGTTGGACGCGCGCATCAGCGCCGTGGATCTCTCACCCGACCTGCTCGCGGTGCTGGTCGATTGGGTGGACAGCCAGGGGCTGGCCGAGCGCATCACCCCGATCAAGGCCTCCATCGACGCCCTCCCGTTCGGAGAGGGTTCTTTCGACGTTTTCTGGTCGGAGGGGGCGATCTACAACATCGGCTTCGCCGAGGGGGTGGGGGCCTGGTACCGGCTGCTGCGACCGGGTGGGGTGCTGGTGGTGTCCGAGTTGATCTGGTTCACCCCCGCGCCGGAGCGGCCCGCCGCGCTGCAGGCGCACTGGGCCGCCGAGTATCCGCAGATGGGCTCGGCCTCTGAACGCATGGCGGACCTGGAGCGCGCGGGCTATGCCTCGGCGGGGTTCTTCGTCCTGCCGCCCGCGTGCTGGACGGAGCGGTACTATCGCCCTCTCGCAGCCCGCATGGACACGTTCCTAGCCCGGCACGGGCACAGTGCACCGGCGCAGGCGGTGGTGCAGGCCGAGCGGGATGAGGCTGCGCTCTACGAGCGGTACGGCACGCACTACGGCTACGGGATGTTCGTCGCCGTCCGTCCGGCGTCCTAGAAGCGGGCGCGCTGCTCGCGGGGGCGCGCCTGGTTGACCACCAGCGCCCGGCCCTCCACGGAGTAGCCGTTGAACATGGAGATGGCCTGCTCCATGGCCTCACCTGTGCCCATCTCCACGAAGCCGAAGCCACGCGGGCGGCCCGTCTCGCGGTCCGTGGGGATGTGCACCGAGGCCACCTCCCCCGCCTGGGCGAACAGGTCGTTGAGCTCCTCTCGGCTCATGCGGAAGGGCATGTTGCCCACGAACAACCGGTAGCCACTGTCCATTGTCACGCTGGTCCTCCCCCGCCGCGGCGTTCCCTCGCCGCTGACATGCGCTGGTCCCGAGTTCGGCGCGCCGCCGCAACTCGATGACGCTTGCGGGCGCGCATTGTAGGCAGGCGAGTGCAACCAGGCAAGCGCTGGCGCGAACAACGGCGAGAATCGTGAGCAGAACGCCATGTTGCACCGGAGGACGGCATTCCTGCGCGCACGTGAGCGTTGCTCCGGCGGGGCCAGCCCGTATAATGGGCCCCGCTCGTGGCCGCCCCGGAGCGCCACGTCCCAGCCCACCGCAGGAGCAGCGCCCGTGCACCCCTTCCGCTACCTGGCGGCCCACAGCATCGACGAGGCGGTCGCCGCCCTCGCCCAGTCCGGGCCACGTGCCCGTGCCATGGCGGGTGGCACCGACCTGCTGGTGCAACTGCGGGCCGGACGCTACGAGTTGGACGCCGTGGTGGACGTGAAGCACGTCCCTGAACTCACGGCCCTCACCTGGGATGGCGGCGCCCTGACCATCGGCGCGGCCGTCCCGTGCTACCGGGTCTATGAGGACGAGCGCATCGCCGCGGCGTTCCCCGGCATCATCGACGGGGCCTCCATCATCGGGGGCATCCAGGTGCAATCGCGCGCCAGCCTGGGCGGGAACCTTTGCAACGCCGCCCCCTCGGGCGATGCCATCTGCCCGCTCATCGTCCACGGCGCCATCGCCCACGTGGCTGGGCCCAAGGGCAAGCGCACGATGCCCGTGAGCCAGGTGCCCACGGGCCCCGGCCGCAACGCGCTGGGCGAGGGGGAGTTCCTGGTCGCCATCGAGCTGCCCGCCCCGGCCAGGGGGTCCGGCGCCGCCTACCAGCGCTTCACCCCTCGCAACGAGATGGACATCGCCGTGGCGGGCGTGGCCTCCGCCGTGAACCTGGATGGGTCGGGGCGTATCGCCACCGCCTCCATCGCCCTCGCCTCCGTGGGCCCCACGCCCATCGTCGCCGCCGAGGCTGCGGCCTCGCTAGCAGGCAAGGAGCCCTCGGCCGCGGCCTTCGCCGAGGCTGGACAGATAGCCGCGCGTGAGGCGCGGCCCATCACCGACATGCGCGGCACCGAGGTCCAGCGCCGCAAGCTGGTGAGCGTGCTCACCCGCCGCACACTGGAGCAGGCCGTCGCCCGCGCCAAGGGAGAGAACGCATGAGCCAGGCACCCGTGGAGAAGGTCCGCATCCGCTGCACTATCAACGGGCAGCCCGCCGATTTCCTCTCGGCCCCCTACGTCTCCATGCTGGAGGCGCTGCGCGAGTCCGCGGAGCTCACCGGCACCAAGGAGGGCTGCAACGACGGCAACTGCGGCGCGTGTACGGTGAACCTGAACGGGCGCATCGTGGACTCGTGCCTGGTGCTGGCCGCCGAGGCAGACGGTGCCACCATCGAGACGGTGGAGGGGATGGCCCCGCCCGAGGGGCTGCACCCGCTCCAGCAGGCGTTCCTGGAGGAGGCCGCGCTTCAGTGCGGCATCTGCACCCCGGGCTTCCTGGTGGCGGCCAAAGCGCTGCTGGAGCGTGAGCCCGACGCCGATGAACACCGCATCCGCCACTGGCTGGCGGGCAACTTGTGCCGGTGCACCGGCTACGTCCAGATCGTCGACGCGGTCCAGAAGGCGCAGGGCGTCCTGCGCCAGGGCTAGCGTTCCATCCCCCGCTCCCCACGGAGGCACACGGTATGACCACGGTAGACAAGCCGCACTACAAGGTCCTGGGCACCCGCCCCATCCGCCACGATGGCCTGGACAAGGTTCTGGGCCGCGCCGTGTACGGGGCGGACATCAAGCTGGCGGGACTGGCCACGGGCGCAGTGCTGCGCAGCCCGCACGCCCACGCCCGCATCAAGGGCATCGACGCCTCGGCAGCCCTGGCGCTACCCGGCGTGTTCGCCGTGGTGACCGGTGCAGACATGCCCATCGCCGATGACCAGCTCATCGACATGACCGAGGAGATCGTCAATGCGCGCTTCGCCTCCATGCGCATCATCGCCCACGATAAGGCGCTCTTTAAGGGACAGCCCGTGGCGGCGGTGGCGGCGGTGGACCAGAACACCGCGCAGGAGGCGTGCCGGCTCATCAAGGTGGACTACGAGCCCCTGCCCGCCGTGTTCACGGTAGAGGAGGCGATGGCCCCCGGCGCGCCCATCATCCACGAGCACCTGGTGGGCACCCACGTGGGTGAGAAGGTGCCCCACACCAATGTGGCCGAGCACACCCAGCACGTGCTGGGTGACCCGGACGCGGCCATGGACAAGGCCGATGTGACGGTGGAGGGCGAGTTCCGCCTGGCACGCGTGCACCAGGGGTACATCGAGCCCCACAACGCCACGGCCATGTGGTACCGCGACGGCAAGGCGACGGTGTGGACCTCCACCCAGGGCTCCTTCCCGGCGCGCAACGCCATCTCCTCCGTGCTGCGTATGCCCGTCAGCGCCATCAAGGTGGTTCCCCTGGAGATCGGCGGCGGCTTCGGCGGCAAGATCAACATCTACCTGGAGCCCATCGCCATCCTCCTGTCCAAGAAGGCGGGCCGCCCGGTGAAGGTGGTGATGGACCGGCGCTCGGTGTTCGAGGCCACGGGCCCCGGCCCCGGCGGCGTGGTGCGCATGAAGCTGGGCGCGGATAAGGCCGGCAACCTGGTGGCTGGCACCGTGGACATCCGCTTCGCCGCGGGCGCCTTCCCGGGCTCGTCCATCAGCGCGGCGAGCACCTGCGTGTTCGCCTCCTACCGCTTCCCCTCCGCGCGTATCGATGCCTACGACGTGCTGACCAACCTCACCAAGACGGCGGCCTACCGAGCCCCCGGCTCCCCACAGGCCACCTTCGCCACCGAGTCGCTCATGGACGAACTGGCGCACCAGCTGGGCATGGACCCGGTGGCCCTGCGCCTGCAGAACGCCTCCAAGGAGGGCGACCGGCGCCCCGACGGCATCGTCTTCCCCCGCATCGGCAACGTGGAGGTGCTGGAGGCCGTCCGTGACTCCGACCACTACCGCACCCCCCTGGACAGGGCGGGAGCGGCCCCCGGCCACAAGCGTGGGCGCGGGGTGGCCACGGGCTACTGGCAGGGGGTGGGCAACCGGTCCACCGTCACCCTGGCGGTGAACAACGACGGCACCGTGGCGCTCATCGAGGGCAACACCGACATCGGCGGCACCCGTGCCTCCATCGCCATGCAGGCGGCCGAGGTGCTGGGCATCCCCGCCCTGGACGTGCACCCCACCGTGGTGGACACCGACTCCGTGGGCTACACGGACCTCACGGCCGGTTCGCGCACCACCTACGCCACGGGGGCTGCGGCGGTGAAGGCGGCGGAGCAGGTGGTTGCCGAGCTCAAGCGCCGCGCCGCCATCATGTGGGAGGTGGAGGCCGCCGACGTGGACTTCGCGGGCGGCGTCTTCACCAACAGGAAGGCCGCTGACCAGCACCTGAGCTTCAAGCAGGTGTGCGCGCGGCTCGACCGCACCGGCGGGCACGTCTCCACCACCGGGGTGGTGAACCTGCGCGGGTCGGGCGGCGGCTCCTTCGCCACCCACGTGGTGGACGTGGACGTGGACACCGAGACGGGCAAGGTGGAGGTGATTCGCTACACCGCCGCCCAGGACGCGGGCACGGCTGTCCACCCCTCCTACGTGGAGGGACAGATGGCCGGTGGTGCGGTGCAGGGCATCGGCTGGGCGCTGAACGAGGAGTACTACCTGGGCCCCGACGGGTCGGTGCAGAACGCCTCGTTCCTCGACTACCGCATGCCCACCATGCTCGATGCCCCCACCATCGAGACGCTCATCGTCGAGGTGCCCAACACCATGCACCCGTTCGGCGTGCGCGGCATCGGCGAGTCGGGCATCGTCCCGCCCCAGCCGGCCATCGCCAACGCCATGCGGGACGCGCTGGGCATCCGCTTCCCGGAGCTGCCCATCAAGCCGGGACGCGTGCTGGAGGCGCTGGACGCGCAGGGGGCCTAGGCCCGTGGCGCGGGTGTTCCTGCCCGTGCCGTTGCGGGCGCTGGCGGGCGGGGCCTCCGCGGTGGAGGCCCCCGGCGCCACCCTGGGCGCGCTCATCACCGCGCTGGAGGAGCGCTACCCCGGCATGGCCGATGCGCTGGTGGACCCGGCCGACCATGGCCGCGTGCGTCTGGGCATGGTCGCCTTCGTGGACAGCGAACAGGCTGACCTGGGCCTGCGCACCCCGCTACCCCCCGACGCTGAGGTGCACTTCCTCCCGCACATAGCCGGGGGCTAAAAGCCGCCCGCTACTTGCGCTCCCCGTAGCCGAAGGGCGTGGAGGCGGCATCGGCGTTGGCCCCGTGGTGGTAGCCCGGCAGGCCCACGCTCCCCGGCAGGGGGGCGAAGTCGCCTGTCACCTTCTGGAAGCCGCCGTTCTCGGCGTAGGCCTCCTCCCGCACCAGGTCCAGGTTCGCCAGCACCGGCTCGTCGGTGTAGGAGAACAGGTAGGCCTCCTCGCCGCCGATGTGCTCGTGCCACGACCATCCCGGCACCACGAAGGTGTCCTTGGGCCCCCAGGCGAAGCGCACCCCGTCGATCACGCTCTCACCGCGCCCGGAGATGACGTGGTAGACCGTCCCGCCGGTGTGCCGGTGCGCCTGGGTGTGCTCACCGCGGCGCAGCAGTTGGATGGAGCAGGCCATGGTGGGCAGCGCCGGGCCGCCGGTCACCGGGTTCACGTACTCCAGCTTGATGCCGTCGTGGGCACCGCCGTCGGTCTGGGCGGCCAGGGCGCGCAGGTGCTCGGCGGCCTGGGCGAACTTGTAGTTCAGCAGGGGAGAGTAGGAGCCCTGGTGCTTCACCCAGGTGGGGCGCATGGCCCCCTTGCCGTAGAGGCCGATGGACAGTTCGTCGGGCTTGGTCAGGTCCTGGCGCGGGCGTTCGTACTGCTCCATGAAGAACGCCTCGAAGCCCGTCACCATGGGCACGTCCAGCCCGTCCAGCCACACCATCGGCCCCTTGCCCTCGTGGCCGTGGTCGTGCCAAGTCCAGTTGGGCGTGGTTACGAAGTCGCCCTCCTCCATGGAGGACTTCTCGCCGTCCACGGCGGTGTAGGCGCCTGAGCCCTCCACGATGAGCCGCAGCGCCGCCGCGGTGTGCCGGTGGGTGGGAGCTATCTCGCCGGGGTTGATGATCTGCAGGTTGGCCAGCAGCGTGTTGGTGGCCTGTGCGCGGCCCAGCAGGCCGGGGTTGGAGAAGACCAGCACGCGGCGGGGGGCCGATTCCATCGGGACGATGCGTGCGGCCTTGTGCAGGAGCGGGCGGTAGGTCTCGTACGGCCAGATGTAGGCCATGGTCTTGGGCTGCGGCACCTCCTCCGGCTCCCACAGGGGCCAGGCGTTGAGGGCGCGCACCTCCTGGTAGAACAGGTCCAGCTCCTCGCGCTCGGAGCCGCTCATCTCGCTGATGCGCTTGGGTCCGTCCGCCATGGGGCACCTCCCGCCGCTGCTCCCCGGACAGCGCCGGAGGCGGGCCGATACTACCACGCGTGCGCTTTCCTATATCCTGTCCGGCACCATTCCGCCCTGGAGCCGCGCTGATGAAACTGGCAGCCCGCATGTCCCGCCTGGGTACCGAGACCGCCTTCGAGGCCCTCGCCCGCGCCAAGACGCTGGAGGCCCAGGGCCGCAGCATCGTCTTCCTGGGCATCGGCGAGCCGGACTTCGATACGCCGGAGCACATCGTCACGGCGGGTCAGCAGGCGCTGGCGGATGGCTTCACCCACTACACCCCCTCGGCGGGGCTGGTGCCGGTGCGCGCGGCCATCGCCCAGGACATCGGCGGACGGTTGGACTGGGACATCGACCCGCGCCAGGTCATCGTGACCCCCGGCGCCAAGCCCATCATGTTCTTCACCATCCTGGCCCTGGCTGAGGAGGGCGACGAGGTCATCTACCCCGACCCCGGCTTCCCCATCTACGAGTCCATGGTGCGTTTCACCGGCGCGACGCCCGTGCCCATGCGCCTCCACGAGCATCTGGGCTACAACCCGGACCCGGACGAGCTGGAGCGCCTGGTCACCCCCCGCACCAAGCTCATCATCGTGAACTCGCCCAACAATCCGTGCGGGTCGGTGATGCCGGACGCCACGCTGGAGCGCATCGCGGCACTGGCCGTTGAGCACGACGCCGTGGTGCTTTCCGACGAGATCTACAAGGACTTCTACTACGAGGGGGGCCACACCTCCATCACCCGCTACCCCGGCATGCGCGAGCGCACCGTGGTGCTGGACGGTCTGTCCAAGTCCTACGCCATGACGGGCTGGCGCGCGGGGTACGGCGTGTTCCCGGAGCCGCTGATCGAGCCGGTGACGCGACTGGTGACCAACTCCGTCTCCTGCACGGCGGGCTTCGTGCAGATGGCCACGGTGGCGGCCCTGGAGGGCTCGCAGGAGCCGGTGCGGGAGATGGTGGCCGAGTTCGCGCGCCGGCGCGCCGTGCTGGTGGAGGGGCTCAACGCCATCCCCGGCATCACCTGCCCCACGCCCCTGGGCGCCTTCTACGCCTTCCCCTCTATCAAGGGCACGGGTCTGGGCTCGCAGGCCTTCGAGCGCCGCCTCCTGGACGAGACCGGTGTCTCACTCCTGTCCGGCACCGCCTTCGGGCGCTATGGAGAGGGGTACGTGCGCATCTCCTTCGCCAACTCCCAGGAGAACATCCGCGAGGCGCTCCGGCGCATCGAAGCGTGGGTCAAGACCCTCTAGCGCGGAGGTGTGTGATGGCGGCCAAGAGCGTTGACGAGTACGTGGCGGGCCTGTCCGGCTGGCAGGCGGAGGTGGTTGCGCGCCTGCGCGCCATCGTGCGTGAGGCAGCCCCTGAGGCCGAGGAGGCGGTGAAGTGGGCGCAGCCCGTCTACTCCTCCGGCGGGCCCTTCTGCTTCATCAGAGCGCACGCCAAGCACGTGAACCTGGGCTTCTGGCGCGGGGTTGACCTGGATGACCCCGAACGGCTCCTGGAGGGCGACGGGGAGAAGATGCGCCACGTGAAGGTCACGGGCCCCGAGGCCGTGCGCGCCGAGGCCTTCACCGCCTTCGTGCGGCAGGCGCTGCGCCTCAATGCCGAGAAGGGCGACCCCACCAAGGGCTGACGGGGGCGGGGACTAGGCGGCGAGCCGCTCCTCCACGAACCCCACCAGCGCGGCCAGCGCCGGTTCCCAACCCGCATCCCCTGGGCGGTGGATGTTGTGGGTGCCCGGCACCACCTCCACCCGTGAGGCGGTGGGCATGCGGCGAGCGAGGCGATGGGTGTCGGCGGGGCGCACCAGCGTGTCGGCGGCGCCCTGCACCAGCAGCGCGGGGGTGCGCGCGGAGGTGGCCGCGCGGTGAGCCGCAATGCCCAGGCGGCGCATCTCGTCCAGCAGCCCCGTGGGCACCATGAAGGCGCGCAGTTCCGCCTGCACCGCCGCATCGTCCAGGTCGAGCCCCGTCACCACCCTCTCGATGGAGGCGCGCACCTTGGGGTCGGCGAAGTCGGCCCGCTTGAGGGGCCGCCAGCGCCCGGCCAGCAGGCGCAGCAGCGGCCAGGAGAAGTGCACCCACGGGGGGCCGAAGCGCCAGTAGGGTGAGAGCAGCGCCTGCCCCTGGGGCTGCTCCTGCGCCGCTGCCAGCAGCGTCACGGCCCCACCCAGCGAGTGGCCCATGACCATTACCCGTCCGTGGCCCGCGCGCAACGCGGCCACCTCCGCCCGCACGGCGTCCACCCACTCGCCGAACCGCCGGCCCGGCAGGGTGACGATGCCGGGGCCGAATCCGGGGAGCAGCGGCGCGCTGACCGTCCAGCCCTGCGCGTGGAGCGCCTCACCCAGGGGGCGCAGGTCGGCGGGCGTGCCGGGGAATCCGTGCACCAGGAGCACCGCACCGGGGCGTTCGCCCTCCCAGAGCAAGGGCTGGTGCTCCGGCTCGCTGAACACCGGCAGGCTCAGCAGGAAGGGGGATGGCGTGTACACCCCTCCAGCCTAATGGCGGCGGGGCAGGGGAGCCAGGGCCACACGGGCGCCGGCTCCCCCCTGGGGCTAGTGCTTCACGGGCTTGAGCAGCCCGGCCAGCCCGCCGTGCTGGTGGAGCGTGTCGGCGGCATCGCCGTGCACCACCTCTATCGATACCCCGCTGTGACGAGCGACCGGCGGGAGGGCCTCGCGCAGGTCCACCTCCTCCGTCTCACCCCCGCAGCGGATGCACCGGGGTGAGAGACGCCCCGTGAGCAGTCCGCAGGCGGTGCACCGGTGCCCATCCAGCGAGCGGTCCGAGGTGAGCACCACCTTGCTCACCTTGTGCTCGCCGAAGGCGGCCAGCGCGTCGGTGAGCCCCATCACCGCGTTCTGCTTCTTTGCCGCGGCAGTCACCAGCCCCTCCACCAACGTGCGTTCGGCGGCCCGCTCCGCCTCCCGGGCGTGGGGTATCAGCGCCTCCACCATCGCCGCGTCGGAGGCGTGGGCGTCCAGGGCGAGCTACCCGGCCACCTGGCCCGCCTGCTCGGCGGATAGGTGCTTGCGCAGCAGCGTCACGGGCTCCTT
Organism: Candidatus Australimonas brisbanensis; assembly: GCA_038147155.1. Classification (GTDB taxonomy): domain Bacteria; phylum Chloroflexota; class Dehalococcoidia; order Lucifugimonadales; family Australimonadaceae; genus Australimonas; species Australimonas brisbanensis. The sequence continues at coordinate 33,110 of JAYQTA010000006.1, read as the reverse complement.
GGGCCCGGAGAGGAACAGCCGCCGGAACGGGTGCTCCCTGCGCAGCGACTCCAACTCGGCGACCACCTCACTCAGGAAGTCCTCGGCGTGCTGGGCCTGGCGCCCCTGGAACTGGCGCGCCGACTGGGGCGGCCCGACCGGTGCTGGTGCGAGACGCCGGACTGGGGGTACTCGGCCTCGGCCAGACGGCCCGCGTCGGCCACCATCAGCCGCGCCTTGTCCTTCTCCCCGAAGGCCAGGGCCACCGGCTCCAACTCATCCAGCTGGTCCACCAGCGGCAGCGCGTACAGGCCGGGGCCCACCCGCAGGTGGTCGTGCACCGGCACCGGCAGCCACAGCGCCTCCAGCATGCTCGCGGCCTCCGAGGTGAAGATGCCCAGCCCCGGCCCCATGGGGTGCAGCCCCTCCAGCAGCAGGTTGAGGCGCGGGCGTTCGGTGCGCAGCACCTCGGCCACCGCCCCGCCGTGCGCGGCCGCCTCATCCAGCGCCGCGATGGCGCGCTCGCGCAGGTTGCGGGGGATGCTCTCGCGCTCCGTGTCCAGATAGAGGGAGACGAAGGTCTCCTTGGAACCGTCCCGCGCGATGAGCCCCTCCAGCGCCGCGCGGTCGGCGAAGCCTTGGGTGGGGGTCACGTCTGCCATGGCGATACCTCCGTTGCATGCCGCAACACCACCATCGTGCGCCGCCCCCGTGCAGGGGCCATGAACGCCCCGGTGGCCTGCGTGCAGGCGCGTGAATCAGGCTGCTAGCATGGGGGGAGCACACGCAGGAGGTGGGCCGTGGCCCAGGAACAGGCGACGCTGGGGGGAGGTTGCTTCTGGTGCCTGGAGGCGGTCTACCAGCGGGTGAAGGGTGTGGAGCGCGTCGTCTCCGGCTACGCGGGCGGGCACACACCGGACCCGTCCTACCGGGACGTATGCTCCGGCGCCACCGGCCACGCCGAGGTGGTGCAGCTCACCTTTGACCCGGACGTGGTCTCCTACGCGGACCTGCTGCGTGTCTTCTTCACGATCCACGACCCCACCCAGCTCAACCGGCAGGGGAACGACGTGGGCACCCAGTACCGCTCGGCCATCTTCACCCACTCCAGCGAGCAGGAGAGCGCGGCACAGGAGGCCATCGCCGAGTTCGCCAGCGTGTGGGGTGGGCGCATCGTCACCCAGGTGGCGCCCCTCACGACCTTCTACCCGGCCGAGGACTACCACCAGAACTACTTCGACGACAACCCGTACCAGCCCTACTGCCAGGTGATCATCGAGCCCAAGGTGGCCAAGCTGCGCGCCCACTTCCTCCAGATGCTGAAGGCGTAGGGCTCGCGCGCTAGCGGCCTGCCGGCCTCCCCCATCTGCTACCCTCGCGCAACCAAGCGAGGGAGGGCGGCGATGTACGTGGACCGGCTGGAGGTGGATGCGGCGTTGGGCTCCGGGCCCGGCGTGGAGGCGGCGCTCAGGCGTCTGGCGGGGCTGGCGCGCGCGGCGGTGGGCGGGCAGGGGGCGAGCCTGCTGCGCTCCTACGGGCGGCCCGACCACTACACGCTCCTGTCCTGGTGGGCCGAGCGCGACGCCGCCCTGGTCTTCGGGGCCTCGGGCGCCGAGACGGCGTTGGCGCGTGAGCTGCGCGCCGGCGGGCTGGGCGAGCCAGCCGCGCACCTGGGCTACGAGGTGCCCATCGTGGAGGGGGCCGAATCGCAGGTCGGGTGCCTCCAGCTGGCCGACTGGGAACTCTCCTCCATCGGGAAGGCCGCCGAGTACGAGGCCTCCCGGCGTGAGCTGTTCGCCCTCCAGCGCCAGCACAACCCCGGCTTCGCCTGGGCCCAGCTGCTGCGCTCCGGCGGCACGCCCACCCGCTTCTGCATGGTCATCGCCTTCGCCTCGCGGGAGGCGGCCCAGGGCGGCGGGCGTGCGCCGGAGGTGGGGGCGTTCGTGGGGCAGCACCCCGCGTCCAAGTACGCCAAAAACCCCCCGGCCATCGAGTTCCACGCGGTTCAGCCCCTCGGCTAGCGTCGGGCGTTGAACACACGAGAGGGCCGCGCCCACCGGGCGCGGCCCTCTGCGTCTGCCTGGTTGCCCTGCGGCGCCCTAGGCGCGAAGACGCGGGATGAAGTCCGCCATCTTGGACGTCCCGCCCGCCCGCGCCAGCGTCTCGGCGAAGGTGTCGTGGATCCAGGGGCTCTCGTCCTCGTACTCGATCTGCGCCCCGCCGTCCTTAACGCTGATGTCTGCCTCGCCGGGGTCGTAGACGAAGGTGTGCTTCTGGCTGCCCCAGCGGAAGGCGAGGTAGCGGGCGGGCTCGGTGCCGCCGTTGAAGTGCTGGTGGAACCAGTTGTAGGGCGGCACCACCATCCCGCCGCGCTTCCAGTCCACGCGGATTACGTCCTCCGGCACGCGCCCGCCGTCGGGCCAGAGCAGGGAGTAGCCGGTGCCGGAGATGATGATGACGTGGGCTCCCGGCCCGTGCCGGTGTGCCTTCTTGTAGGTGCCCACGGGGAACTGAGAGACGTGGGAACCCATGGTGTTGTCGGCGAACTCGAAGGAGACGGTGGACCCGCCCGCCCCGCGCTCCTTCCACGTGAACGTGGTGAAGGTGGCGATGTCGGGGACGAAGTTCGTCTCCCACACGTTGGTGCGCCCGGAGTTGCCCGTGAACAGCTGCCCCTCGCCCTGGTAGCGGCCTGCCGAGGGCAGCCGGTCGGTGAAGGCGAAGTCGTTGTTGAAGATGAAGTCCTCGTTGTGGAACAGGTTCATCACCAGCGGCAGCGTGGTCACCGCCATGAACCGGGCGGGCTCCGAACCCGAGCCGTTCATGTGCTGGTGCCACACGTTCAGGGGGATGGAGAAGATACTCCCCTCCTTCCACTCGAAGGAGGTGCGGGTGGCCGGGTCGTCGCCCACCAGCGTGGCCCCGCGCCCGGACAGTACGTAGATGTCCTTCTCGAACAGGTGCTTCTCCGGGGCCATCTTCCCGCCCGGCGGTATCTGGGCGACGTAGGAGTCGTTGGTGCCACCGTTGCCGTCCAGGTTGATGTAGGCGCCCAGGCAGTCAAGGCGGGCCCACGGGGCCACCTCCAGCGTGCGCAGGTCGTCGATGGCGAACCCCGTGATGTTGGGGATGCCCTCCCGCTTCACGAACTCCAGGTAGTCGTTCACCCGCTGCAACTGCTGCTGACCGGGCTTCACTTCGGGCCGAGACGCCATGGCTCACCTGCTGGCTCTGGACTCCCGCCCTGCGGCGGGGCCCGCCCACTATAGCGGGCCGGGCAAGTGAGGGGGAGGCATCAGGCCGCCCTGCGCTGGCTACCGGCCTCTTCGATGGGCATTCCGGCCTGACCGCCGCACTGGATGCAGACGGCCTGGCGCTCTCCCCACACGTCCACGGTCGTCAGCACATCACCTCCGCAGGGTGCGCTCTGACGAGGGCAAGAAGGACAACGGCAAGGACGACGATCACAAGAATGAGCAGAACGCCTCGTCCAAGGGTGGCGATGACAAGGGCGGTCGTGGTGGCGACGACGACGACGACGATGACGATGACAAGGATGGTAAGGACAGCAAGGGCAGCAAGGGCGGCAAGGGCCGCTAGTCAACCGGCGTTCGGATGACCCAACGAGCGGGGCCAGCACATGCTGGCCCCGCTCTCTTTCTCACTTGGTAAGCGGGCCACGGCGCGGCGCACACCCTGACGCCCCGCGGGTGGCGGGGCGCACGAGGGGATGGGCCGTGGACCGTGGTACCCCTGCTGGGACTCGAACCCAGGCACGCGGTTTAGGAAACCGCTGCTCTATCCTCCTGAGCTACAGGGGCACGGGTGCGGTGTGCAGGTGGCGGGACGGGGGTTGGTGGAGATAGGGGGACTCGAACCCCCAACCTCTGCGATGCGAACGCAGCGCTCTTCCAGTTGAGCTATATCCCCATCCCCCGACACAGGCGTGCCATGCACGCCTCAGAACTCCGGCCAATGGTATCACAGGGGCGTTGCGACGGGTCAACGCGCGCCAGGCCGTGGCCCCGCTCGTTGCCTTGCGAGCGACGTTCGGCGACTGGTAGAATCAGGCGTCGGCCGCCGCGCGCGGCCAGTGAGCGTTCCCGCGTAGCTCAGTGGTAGAGCGATCGACTGTTAATCGATTGGTCGTAGGTTCGAATCCTACCGCGGGAGCCAGCGCTCCCTGTTCGTCCTGCGTGGCCCCGCGCCCAGAGAAGTTGCGCGGGGCCTTCCTGTTACAATGAGAGGCAGCCCCCTTGAGAGGTTCCCGGTACCGGGCCGTGCGAGCGCGCTGGCCCGCCCCATCGCTATGACTGCAAAGCCCCAGACCCACCTGCGTAACGTCGCCATCGTCGCCCACGTTGACCACGGCAAGACCAGCCTGGTCGATGCCATGCTGCGCTACTCCCACGTGTTCCGGGAGAACCAGCAGATCGGGGACCTGATCATGGACTCCGACCCCCAGGAGCGTGAGCGCGGTATCACCATCCTGGCAAAGAACACCGCCATCGGCTATGGCGACGTGACCATCAACATCATCGACACCCCCGGCCACGCCGACTTCTCCGGCGAGGTGGAGCGGGTGGTGAACATGGCCGATGGGTGCCTGCTGGTGGTGGACGCGGTGGACGGGCCCATGCCCCAGACGCGCTACGTGCTGCGCACGGCGCTGGCCAAGGGGCTGCGCCCGGTGCTGGTGATCAACAAGGTTGACCGGCCCAACACCCGCATCCCCTACGTGCTGGAGGCGGTGCAGGACCTGTTCCTGGAGCTGGCGACGGATCCGGCACAGTTGGACTTTCCGGTGCTGTACGCCTCGGCCCGTGAGGGCTACGCCATGGCGGCGCCGGACGACCCGCGCGTGGACTTGGGCCCGCTGTTCGAGGCCATCGTGAACCACGTGCCAGCGCCCACAGCGGACCCGGACGGCCCGCTGCAGCACCTGGTGGCCGCGCTGGACTACGACAACCACCTGGGCGCCATCGCCATCGGCCGCGTGTTCCGTGGACGCATCGCTAAGGGTGATGCGGTGGTGCGCCTGGATGCCGAGGGTTCCCCCACCCCCTACCGGGTGGAGCGCCTTTTCGCCTTCCGCGATCTGGCCCGTCACGAGATCGAGAGCGCCAGCGCCGGGGAGATCGTCGCCATCGCCGGGGTCAAGGACGTATCCATAGGTGACACCGTGGCCGACCCGGCGAGCCCCGAGGCGCTCCCGCGCATCGCCATCGAGGAGCCCACGGTCCGCATGACCTTCGGGGTGAACACCTCTCCCTTCTCCGGCAAGGAGGGCAAGTACGCCACCTCCCGGATGCTGGGTGACCGGCTGCGGCGCGAGCTGACCACCAACGTGGGGCTGCGCGTTGCCCCCACCGACTCCCCCGACGAGTTCATGGTCTCCGGGCGCGGCGAACTGCACCTGTCGGTGCTGATCGAGAAGCTGCGCCGAGAGGGGCTGGAGTTCCAGGTCTCTAAGCCAGAGGCCGTCACCAAGGTCATCGAGGGCACGCTCCACGAGCCCTACGAGCTGGCGCACATCGAGACGCGCGAGGAGTACGTGGGTGGCATCACCGAGGAGCTGTCCAACCGCCTCGCGGTGCTCTCCGACATGCACCACGACGGGTTGGGCGGTGTCCACATGACCTACAAGCTGCCCACCCGCGGCCTCATCGGCTTCCGCTCCTACTTCATGCGCATCACCCGCGGCAACGGGGTGATGAACGCTGAGTACGCGGGCATGGAGCCGGTGCAGGGGGGGGTGAAGCCCACGCGGGCGGGTTCCATCGTCTCCTCGGAGACGGGCGTGGCCGTCACCTACGGCCTGCAGAACGCCCAGGAGCGCGGCGAGACATTCGTCGAGCCCATGACGCCGGTGTACGAGGGGATGGTGGTGGGCCGCCACAACCGCGACGGCGACATGAACCTGAACGTGACCAAGGAGCGCAAGCAGACCAACATGCGCTCGGCCACCTCCGAGATTGTCACGCGCCTGGCTCCTCCGGTGCAGTTCAGCCTGGAGGAGGCGCTGGAGTTCATCAACCCCGATGAGCTGGTGGAGGTGACGCCCGAGTCCGTCCGGATGCGCAAGCGCATCCTCAACGGCGATGAGCGCTACCGCTCTCAGCGCAACGCCGCCAAGGCGGGGTAGGGCGCCCGTGAACTTCGACGCGGTGCTCTTCGACATGGACGGCGTACTGCTGGAGAGTTTCGATGCCTGGGCAGCGCTCATGGACGCGGCAGCTCGCCACTTCGGCCACGCGCCGGTGACCCCGGAGGCGTTCCGCGCCGTGTACGGCCAGCCCACCAGCGAGGACGTGCGCCTCTTCTTCCCCTCCCAGACGGTGGAGCGGGTGGAGGCGTACTACGAGGCGCACTTCGCCGATCACGCCGCTGCAGCCCGCGTGAACCCCGCCGCCCAGGGCGTGCTGGAGCGCCTGCGCCTGAAGGGCTACCGCACGGCGGTGGTCACCAACACCCCCTCGCCGCTGGCGCGCCAGATGCTCTCCGCCGCGGGGCTGGAGCCCGACGTCATCGTGGGCGGGTCCGACGTGGAGGAGGCCAAGCCCGCTCCGGACATCATCTTCCGGGCGTGCGAGCTGCTGGGCGTGGAGCCGTGGGACGCGCTGATGGTCGGTGATTCGCCCTACGATCAGCAGGCCGCTGCTGGGGCGGGAACCCCCTTCGCGGGCATCGGCGGCCTCGCGGGAAACTTTACCATCACGTTCCTGGAGCAGGTGGTGGACATCGTCGAGGGGGACTTCACGGACCCTGCCTAGCGTCCCTCGCCCGTGCGCTCCTCCACCCCCAGGCGCACCAGCGCCGCCTTGAGCGCAGCCCTGCGACGTTGGTACTCCCCTTCGTCCACCGCCCCCCTCGCCCGCGCTTCCTCCAGCGCCGCTGCCTGCGCCAGCACGTTCTCGCGCCGCTCGGCGGGCGTCGAGCCGGTGAGGGCCACGGCGGGCGTCCGGCGGCGCAGCGCCCACCAGAGCCCCGCTGCGGCCACCACGCCCGCCAGGGCAGGCAGGACGTAAAGCAGGTACCAATCGCCGCCCATGCGGGCCAGGCGGGCCCACAGACTGGGGTGGGGCAGCGCGCCGATGCCCAGGCTCACCACCGTGCCGGGAGCGATGTCCGCCCCCTCCATGAGCCGCCAGAAGCGTCCCGATAGCTCCGCCGAGCCCAGCGACTCCAGACCCGGTGCCAGCGGCTCGCCCGCGTCCACCGGCACCACGAAGGTGAGGGTGCGTGCGCCGAAGCGCAGGGTGCGGGAGAGGTCCACCGCATCACCCTCGTAATCCACCCGGTAGACGAACTCGAATTGATGTGGCTCATCGGGCGTGGGCAGGATGGGGGTGGTGAGGGCGAAGCCCCGGTCCACCTCCAGGATGTCCCCGCCCACCAGGTTGGAACGCACGTCCAGGTTGCGCGCCCCCGCGGGCAGGGCGAAGCGCAGCAGGTTGGGCATGTTGCCGGAGCCCGTGTCCGCCACCAGGGTGGTGCCGGAGCGGTTGAACACCGTCACGCGCTCCAGCACCTCCACGAAGCCCTCGTCCGGGTCGGCGCCGGTCACCAGGATGGAGTGGGAGTCCATCTCCAGTACCCCGGAGTCCGTGGTGGCCTCGTAGACCACCAGTTCCACCGGCTCGGCCAGCGTGCCCATGGAGCGCGAGTCCGAGTAGCGTGCGCCTGCGTGGTCCACGCTCACGAAGAAGGTGCGTCCGGTGGCCGGGACCACGCTGAAGGCAAAGGCGCCGTCGGGCCCCGACCGGGCGCTCTCCTGGGTCACCAGCGCCACACCGTCCAGCACGGCGAGGGAGACCACCGCATCCACCACGGGCTCGCCGGTGCGCCCATGCACCACCGTGCCGGAGAGCGTGGCTCCTTCCTGCGCGCTCGTGGGGGCCGCCAGTACCACCAGCGCCAGTGCCACGGTCAGCAGGGCCAGCGCCCGCCTCATGCCTCTGCCTCTCCCGCCGCCGCGCGCAGCGCCGCCTCGGCCTCCTCCTCCACCGAGGCCATCGCCTCCTGTACCCCCGCCTGCTGCGCGGCCAGGTGCGCGGCACGCGAGCGCGCAGCGTCCAGCTGCGCCCGGTACTGCTCCGGCGTCAGGTTGCCCAGGAAGCGCTCCTGCTGCAGCGCCCGTATCTCCTCGTATACGCGTTCACGCGCCCGCCGCAGTCCCTCGGCCAGCGCGTCAGCCTCCTCACCGGCGGCCTGTGCCGCGGTGCGACGGGCCAGGGGCCAGACCACGATGACCAGGCACGCCGCCAGGAGCAGGGAGCCCAGCAGGATGCTCACGCGGCCCCCCCTTCAGGCTTGGTGCCAGCGGGCAGGCGCACCGTTGCGGCGGCGCGGGCGCGGGCGGGCCAGAGCGCCAGCACCGTGCCTGCGATGAGCACCGGCCCGGCCAGCCACATCCACCACACCAGCGGATTCACCAGGAGGCGGAAGGCCGCGCTCGCCCCGTCCGGCTGCAACTCCGAGAAGATGACATACAGGTCCTCCACCGGCGTGGAGCGTATCGCCGCGCGGGTGGTGAGCATGGAGAAGGCGGGGTAGACCCCGTGCCAGGCCTCCAGGGTGCCCAGGGGCTGCCCATCGCGGGCCACGGAGAGGGTGGCGATGCGCTCGGTGCGGTCGACGAAGGCCGTGGTGCTGGTGCCCTCGAACCGCACCGTGTACGCGCCCACCTGCGCCGTACCGCCCACGGGCAGGATCACATCGCGCTCCAGGCCGTAGAATGAGGAGCCGACGATGCCGAAGGCCAGCATCACCACCGCCACGTGTACCACGTAGCCGCCGTAGCGGGGGCGATTGGAGGCCACCAGTTCCCACAGCGCCAGCGGCCAGGGGGCGCCCGTGCTGCGCCGGCGCGAGCGTGTCCCGCGCGCCAGCTCGCTCACCACCAGCACCGCCACCAGCGTGCTCGAGGCGATGGCCACCAGCACCACCGGAGAGGTGATGGCCCACGCAACGGCGGAGGCCAGGGTGAGCACGCCGGTGACGGCGGCCCCCCAGCGCAGCTGACGCCAAACGGCAGCCCAGGTGGCCGTGCGCCACGGGAGTACCGGGCCCACGCCCATGAGCGCCACCAGGGCGATGAGCAGCGGGCCGTTGACCTGGTTATAGAAGGGCTCACCCACGGTGATGGTGCGCCCCAGTAACAATTCCGATATGAGCGGGAAGACCACACCCCACAGGGTGACGAAGGCGATGGCCAGCAGCAGCAGGTTGTTGACCAGGAAGGCCGCCTCGCGGGAGAGGTACGAATCGAGGCTCGCCGCCGAACGCAGGGAGCCCCAGCGCTGGAAGAAGAGGCCGAAGGAGGCCACCACGCTCACGCCCAGGAACAGCAGGAACACCCAACCTAGGGTGGATGCGCCGAAGGAGTGCACCGAGGGCACGGGGCCGCCCCGATTGATGAAGATGCCGAAGGCGCCCAGGGTGAAGGCGATGTTGATGAGCGCGATGTTCCACAGGCGGAACATGCCTCGGCGCTTCTGCACCATGATGGAGTGGATGAAGGCCGTCAGCGCCAGCCACGGCATGAACGCCGCGTTCTCCACCGGGTCCCACGCCCAATAGCCGCCCCAGCCCAGGATGGTGTAGGCCCACCACGACCCCAGTAGGTTGCCGGTGCCCAGCAGCGCCCAGGCGACGATGCCCCAGATGCGCGCGGTGTCCACCCAGTCATCGTCCAGCCGCCGGGCGAGCAGCCCCCCCATGGCGAAGGCGAAAGGCACCGCGATGGCGATGAGCCCCACCATGATCAGCGGGGGGTGGAAGAACATGCCGGGGTGGGTCAGCAGGGGATTGATGCCCTCGCCGTCCGCCGGGACGAACGAGCCTTGGGCGAAGGGGTTCGCCAGGGTGCGCAGCACCAGGACGAAGAAGGCCAGGATGCCCAGCAGGACGGCGTTGGCGTACCCGCGCTGGGTTCCCAGGCGCCGGTGGGTGAGGCGCATGGTGAGTGCGCTCATGCCGGCCATGGCGAAGGCTACATACAGCAGCGAGCCCTCGTTTCCCGCGTAGAAGGCCACCCACGTGTACACGCGCGGCATGGACAGGGAGGAATGCCCCGCCACGTAGGCGATGGAGAAGTCGTTGCGCAGGAACGCGACCACCAGCGCCAGCACCGCGACGCCCAGCGCCAGCGTTGCCGCGTAGGTGGCGCGCCGCCCGCTCACCGCCAGCGCGGGAGCGCTTAGGCGGGCACCTAGGGCCGAGGCGGCCATCCCATAGAGCGCGATGGCCAGGGCGATGGTGATGCTGGCCGTGCCCAGCTGGCTCATCTCTCGTTCGCTCCGTTGAGGTTGGCGCCGGGCTCCTCACCCAGCTCTGCGTCCACCACTGACAGGTACGCCGCATCGGCGGGGTTGGATGCCGCTGGAGCGGGCGCGATGGGTGCGTGGGGTGCGCGCCGGAGCGAGCGCAGCGCCAGCGTCACGGCCAGCGCGCCCAGGGCCAATGCGATGGGCGGGATCAGCCAGATGATGAGGCTCATCCCGTGCTTGGGCGGGGAGGCCAGCACGCTCTCCCCGAAAGCATCGACCATGAAGTCCAGGATCTCCTTGTCACTGGCCCCCTCCACCAGCATCTCCCTCACCGTCTGGCGCATGGAGACGGCCACCGGGGCGGATGATGCACCGATGGTCTGCCCCCGGCACTGGGGGCACAGCAGTGCGTCGTAGAGCCCCTGGGCGCGGGTGTCCAACTCCGGTGGCAGGCCGGTGGCGTCCTGCGCGAGTGCCGTGCCCGGCACGGTCAGTGCCGCCAGCGCGCACAGAACGAGCGCCCACACGGCGAGGAGCCGCATGGGCGCTGACAGGGGACGTAGGGACAGGTTCACACCACCACCTGGCCGCGCGCGCGGCCGCCGTCCACTAGTCGATGAGACCGCGCAGCTGAAGCAGGCGCAGCGTGCGGGTGGGCTCGTCCTGCGCGTTCACCGCAGCCAGCGCAGCGGCGCGCGTGGCCTCGTCGGCCGTGGCCAGGGCGGCCAGGGCCCAGCGGTCGTGCTCGGACAGCAGCCCCTGGAAGGGCGGCATGTAGAAGAGGCTCGCGCCGATGTACAGGCCGTTGGAGATGGAGGCATACGCCTCGCCCGCCGTCAGCGCCTGCACGCGACCGCTGCTGAAGGCCGGGGGCTGTGTGCCGCCGTAGGAGACGATCTTCGCACCCACGGGGCCGTCGCCCGCAGAGGTGAGGCCGTGGCACATGGAGCAGTTCTGACGGTAGACCAGCGCCGCGTGCTCCAGCAGGTCGGCGTCGGAGGCGTAGGGGTTGGCCACGTCCTTCATCTCGGCCTTGGTGCCTGCGGGGATGTAGCCACCGGAGACGGGAATCGAGTCGGACGGGGCGGTCAGGCGCGGGGGCTCCTGCGCCTTGTGGGTCTGGTTGTAGTGCATCTCCTGGAAGATGTCGATGGGGTAGGCGCCGGTGGACCGGGCCGGGTCGCCCGGCTTGCAGGCGGCAAGCGCCAGGGTCAGCACCAGGGCTGCCAGGAAGAGTGATGTGAGTTTCGTCCAGGAGGTACGCAAGGGTTCCGCCATCCCGTTGATGATAACCGGCCTAGGCCGCGTCCTTCTTCACTTCCTCGGCGCCATTGGCGGTGAGGATGCGCTCGGCGTCCGCAGCCTTCTCCGCAGGGCAGTCCACCACCAGGCCCAGATAACCCTCGGTGATGCGCTCGTCGTAGAGGCCCAGGGAACGCTTGGGCAGGCGCGACTCGAACAGGACGCCCAGCACCGTGAAGATGATGGCGCCCAGCATGGTGTTCTCGTACATGATGATGGTCATGGGCGGGATGGACAGCAGCGGCTTGCCGCCCGTGACCAGCGGGTAGGAGATCTGTGTGCCCGCCGTCCACAGCAGGCCGATGGTGAAGCCCACCAGCGCGCCGACCAGCGGGAACATGAACAGCCGGTGGGCGGGGTCGTGCTCACCGAAGGAGCCCTCGGGGTAAGGGGCACCGGAGTAGACGTCCAGGTCCTCACCGGGGAAGCCACCGTCCTTGAGGGCGGACATGGCCTCCGCCACCTTTTCGGGGTCCTGGAACAGTCCCAACAGCTTTCGGGTCGCCATCGCTTGCCTCGCTTTTTCTCGTTGAACCGGCCGGTGAACGAAGGACTAGTGCTCCTTGACGATGGCGGGCACTACCCGCGCGCCGACCTTGATCTCATCGATGAACAACTGGCCTTCCTTCTCCTCCCACAGGGGGATGAGGGGGAAGAACTTGCTGAACAGCAGCAGCAGGAACGACACCAGGGCCACCGACCCGCCGATCACGGTGATCTCCACCGGGCTGGGCCGGTAGGAGGCCCAGTCGAAGACCCACGGGCCTCGTTTGGCCAGGGACGGGACGATGATGAGCAGACGCTCCAGGAACATGCCGAAGTTCACGATCAGGCTCGTCCACAGCATCCAGGTGAAGGAGCGGCGCACCTTGCGGAACATCCACAGCGGCACCGGGATGGCGTAGCCCAAAGTGAAGAACAGGAAGAACAGCCAACTCCATGGCGCTTCGAACATGCGCAGCTGCCAGACGGCCATCTCCTGCTCTTCCTTGAGCCAGAGCGCCCAGACCAGGTCGAGCCAGAAGAAGAAGAGCCAGGTATTGGCCACCACGATCAGGAGGCGCGCCACCGCATCGATGTGCTCCTCCCATATGTAGTTCTCCAACTTGTAAAGCTTGCGCATGATGATCATCAGCGTGACCACGGCGCTCACGCCGGAGTGGACCGCACCGATGACGAAGTAGGGGGCGAACACCGTCACGTGCCAGGCCGGCACCAGGGAGACGGAGAAGTCCCACGAAACGATGGAGTGCACCGAGACGAACACCGGAAGAATCAGAGCGGAGAGCAGGATGCCCGCCAGCCCCTGGAGCTTCCACTGACGCGGGTTGCCGTGCCAGCCGAGGGCCAGGATGCCGTACACCGTCCGGCGCCAGCCGGTGGAACGGTCACGGATCACGGCAAGGTCAGGGATGAGCGCCGTGTAGACGAACAGCGAGGAAGAGGTGAGGTAGGTGATGATGGCCGTGGGATCCCACACCAGCGGGGAGCGCACGTCCGGCCAGATGCCACGGGCCCAGTCGTAGGGGAAGACCCAGTAGAAGATGCGCCAGGGGCGCCCGGCGTGGATCAACGGCATCAGCAGGGAGCACATGAGGGAGAAGACGGTCATCGTCTCTGCCGCGCGCACCATGGGACGACGCCACTCCGCTTGGGAGAGGCGCAGGATCGCAGAAATCATCACGCCTGCGTGGGAGATGCCCACCCAGAAGATGAAGTTGGTGATGAAGAAGCCCCAGAATACCGGCTCGCCCAGCCCGGTGACCTTCAGCCCCTGGTTGAACATGAAGCCGATGGCGCTGAGCATGCCGGCGACCACGATGCCGAGGAGGCCGGTGAGCACCACCCACCAGAGGGGGGTGCTGAGCACCGTGCCCAGCAGCTCGCGGTTGATCTGTGCTTCGGTCAGTGTCCTGCGGTAGTACATCTGCTTGTGTGCTCGCGCTTTCCTAGTGGGACTTGGCGATGACCCGGACCGTGCGGCCCAGGAATCGGCGGACCTTGACCAGACGCAGCCCCTCGGCGACCTCGAAGATGGAGACCGGCGGGATGATCTTGCTCACCAGCATGAAGAGCAGCACGCATCCGCTGATGCCGCCCACCACGATGAGCAGGTCGGGCACGCCCGGCCACTGGGCCGGCGGGATCGGGTTCAGCACGTGCTGGGAGTGGTCGGGCACTGCGAAGGCGGAGACCATCAGCCGAGTCTGGTTGATGAGCGCGCCCAGCACGATGCTGGTCCCCACGATGGTCGGTCCCCAAATGGACCGGCGCACCGGGTTCCAGATCAGGGCGATCAGCGGGCCCAGGAAGTTGAGGATGAAAGAGGTGAAGAAGGGGATCATCCACGGGCCGAGGAACAGGTACTGGAGCGTGGCCACATCACGCGGCTCGCGCCCGTACCAGAAGGAGATGAAGCTGGCCCACCAGAAGTAGAACCAGAGCATGGCCAGGGCCAGCATCGGCTTGGCCAGCGCCCAGAACTGCTCCACGGTGAAGTATTGGGTGTACCCGCCCATCCGGCGCATCGCGAACATGGTCATCATGGTGAGACCGATGCCGGACTGGAGCGCGTAGACCACCTGCGTGGCGGGGAAGATGGCGTCCTTGGAACCGGGCAGCAGGCCCAGGTGGAAGTCGGCCACCATCAGCGTCTGCACCAGCGGGTAGGTGAGCAGGTAGACCGCGCCCAGCACCAGCGCCGCCTGGCGCTGCACGCGCCACTGGCGCAGGCTGCCCTCCCAACCGGCGGCGAGCCAGCGCACGATACCGAGGCGGGCGGATGAGGCGGGCAGGTGGTCACGGGCGGCTGCCAGATCCGGCAGGGCCAGCGTCCACAGCAGGGCCAGACCCGTGAGGGCCAGCGTGCCGTAGGCAATGAAGTCCCACACGCCCGGAGCGCCCAGGGGGAAGTCGAACCAGATGTTCAGACGCCCCTCCAGCGGGGGCAGCGCAGCCAGGGCCACCGGCACCATCAGCGTCATCAGCACGCCGGTGATGGCCATGTTCTCCACCACGCGGGTGAAGGGGCGGCGCCAGTTGGCCTTGGTGAGACGCAGGCCAGCCGAGATGATGGGCATGGCCATGAAGGTGGAGAGGATGAACGAGAGCGTGGCGACGAAGTAGCCCCAGTTGGAGCCATCCTCGAAACCGTCCATCAGGCGCAGGATGAATCCGACGATACCCAGGATGAAGAGCACCCCCAGCGCCATGAGCCAGGCGCGGTAGCGTGGGGTGACCTCCTGGTAGCGGCTCAACACATCCTTCGCCACGTCGGCGTGGGTGGCCAGGCCCTCCAGTGCGTACTCTCCGGCTGAGTGGCCGTGCTCGCCGTTATGCATGGGTGTCAACCTGCTTCAGGTAGATCACGCTGGGGTTGGTGCCCAGACCCTCCAGCACGCGGAATCGGCGCTCGTCGTGGGCCTTCTTGGACACGTTGGAATCGGACTTGTTCAAATCACCGAAGGTCATGGCGCCCGTGGGGCACGCCTGCACGCAGGCCGGGTCGAACGCCCCGTCCTCTGGGTCGCGCCGGCCGATGGTGGCGCGGCGGATCCGCTGCACGCACATAGAGCACTTCTCCATGACACCGCGCGAGCGCACCGTCACATCCGGGTTCAGCTGGTTGCGCAGGTCCTCGGGCCAGACCGGCTCGCCGTAGTTGAAGTGCCGGGCGTGGTAGGGGCAGTTGTTGGCGCAGTACCGGGTGCCGACGCACCGGTTGTACACCTGCACGTTCAGCCCGTCCTGGTTGTGGTAGGTGGCGTACACCGGGCACACCGACTCGCACGGGGCGTTGTCGCAGTGCTGGCACATCACCGGGATGAACCGCGCCTTCACGTTGGGGAACTCACCCTCCCAGTAGCGCTCCACGCGGATCCACTGGTTGGCGCGGCGCTGGTAGAAGCGCTCCTGGTCGTTGATGGGCAGGTTGTTCTCCGACTGGCAGGCGATGACGCACGCCTGGCAGCCGGTGCACCGGTCCAGGTCGATGACCATCCCCCACTTGTGGTTGGTGGGGCGGCCTTCGCCAGCCGCCGGCACCTGGGTCTGAGTCTGGGTCGCCATGCCTTGCTTCCTCGGTTCCTGCTCCGGCCGTGGCCGGTGATGACTGCTCGTCCGTCCGGTGCGCTAGTGAGCGGCGCTCCCGCGCTGGACGAGGATGATCTCCTCATGGGGCAGCTGGTAGGGTGTGTACAGCCCTTCCAGCTTGGGGACGCGGTTGCGCACCCGGGTCTTCACCAGCCGAACGCGCGTGGCCGCCCAGGCCAGCGCGCCGGTCTCGGAATCCTCGACCGGGTCCAGGATGTCCAGCACGTTGGCTCCGCGGTTCGCCGCATAGCGCGTGAACTGCGTGTGGCCCTGGCCCAGCGGGATCGCCGCCACCTGCGGGGGAACCGCTGGGTGGACATACACCGCTGCCTCGATGGTGCGCCCGTTCGGGGCCTCCACCACCACCACATCGTCCTGGGCCAGGTCCATCGCCTTGGCCGTCTGGGGGTTCAGCTCAACCCACGTGGTCCAGGTGGCCGTGGTGATGGGGTCGGGCACGTTCTGCGCCCAGGGCAGGTGCGCCATGTCGCCGGCGCCGATGCCGTGCCCCTCGAAGGGCACCAGGTGGAACGGGTAATCGTGGGCATCGCCCGCGATGGTCGCGCGCTCCGGGCTGGTGGGCAAAGCGGGGGCCGAGCCGGAGCCCGTGCCCTTCGCACGGTCGTTCCACCAGCCGCCGCGCTCCAGAGAGCGCTTCCAGAACTCCGCGAAGGTCGGGCGAGTGACGGAGCCGGTGCCCGTGGCGTGCAGCGCCTGGGCCGTGGCCTTTACCGCCTCCTGCATGCTCACCGGCAGCCCTTCGATGCCCATCTGAGCGCCCGTGCGCGCCAGCACATCGCCGAAGGCGAGCGTGTCGCGGTAGGGGCGAATCACCGGCTGCTGGAAGGCCACGGTTTCGAAGCCGGGGCCGGGGTCGGGGGTGTCGGTGCCCCACTCCTCCAGCGGTGTGGAGCCGGGGAGGATCAGGTCGGCCAGGGCGGTGGTCTCGTCCAGGAACGACGAGAAGCTCACCACCGTCTCCACATTGGCCACCGCGCCCGCAGCACCCAGGCCCTTGGGCAGCCCGTAGGCGATGTTGGCATCGCGCACCAGCAGCACCTTCACCTTTCCGGAGCGCATGTCGGCCACGTGGCCCTTCCATGCGCGCAGCGGTGCTGCGGGGATGCGGGAGACGCGCGTGGCTGGGTTGAAGATGACCCCGCCCGGCTTGTTCACCGCGCCCACCAGGTAGTTGAGCGCGTAGATGGCGCTCAGGTTGAAGAGGCCGTTGGTGTGGGCACCGGCCGCGCCGCCGCCGATGGCGACGGACTGCCCGTGCTCCTTGGAGGCGAACTCGTGGGCCAGGGCGATGATCTGCTCAGCGGACAGGCCGATCTCGGTGGCGACCACCGAGGGCCGGTAGGCGGACAGCGCACCGGCGCCGCGCCCGCCGGTGAGGCGGGAGGCAGCCGCGGCATCGCCCAGCCCCTCGTCGATGATGACCTGGGCGATGGACAGGGCGAGCAGCCCTTCCGTGCCGGGCTTGACGTAGTGCCACCGGTCGGCGGCGGCCGCCGTCACCGAGAGGCGAGAGTCCACCACCGTCAGCGTGCCGCGCCCGTGCCCGTTGCCCTGGCGCAACTCGCCGTACCCACGAGAGAAGTGGGTGGGGTCCACCCAGGTGCCGAGGATGTCGGCGCCGAAGGAGAGCACGTGCCCCGCGTGGGCCAGGTCGAAGGTGGGCAGGGTGTCCTGGCCGAACACCTTCTTCACTGCCGCGCGCAGCACGGTCTGGTCGGCCGGGTCGAAGCCCGCCACCGTCACGCCCGCGCCCGCCGCGAAGCGGTCCACCACCGAGGCCAGCTCACCGCGGGCAGGGTTCACCGCCAGCAGCACCGAGCCTGCCTCGGCCTCGCCCAGCAGCGTGGCGAGGCGGCCGATGGCATCCTGCCAGGAGATGCGCTGGAAGGCGCCGCCCTTGCCGCGACGGGCCAGGGGGCCCGTGATGCGGTCGGGGTGGTAGGCGGCCTGGAGCAGCGACTCAGCGCGCAGGCCGTGCTTGCCGGTGTTCATGGGGTAGTCGGGGTTGCCCTCGACCTTCTTGGCGCGCCCCTCCATCACCCGGACCAGCAGGCCCTCGGAGCCCGCGCCGAACGGGGCGGCGGTCGCGTAGAAGTTATCGCGGCCCGTCACCAGGTCCTCGGGAAGTTCCACCGGAGACTGGATCTGGATCTCGTGGTCGGGTACGCGGCAGCCGTTGAAGACCACGGCGCCGACGCTGGTGACCCCTGCCCACTTGAGGAATTGCCGTCGTGTAAGACCCACCGGGAAGACCCCTTACGCGTGATGGTGCGGTTGGACTAGTAGTGACAGGTCGCGCAGTCCGTGGGTGCGTTGTTGTCGCGGTGGCAGTCCACGCAGTCGCGCATCTTGAGGTTGCGCACCTGCTTCACCACTTCCATGGAACCCACGTCGCCGTGACAGGTCGAGCAGGCAAACCCCGCCTGGATGTGGGGCGAGTGCACGAACTGCACCGAGTCGGGCAGCCGGTGCACACGCGTCCAGTTGATCACGTCACCGTCCAGCAGCTTGGCCAACTCCGCCTGCGCGGCGGTGCTGATGAGGCTGCCGTCGATCTTGCCGAAGTCGCTCTCCCCGTGGCAGAAGAGGCACTGGCCCACAGCCGGCACCGATGCCGCCTCGTCGGTGGCCACGGTGCGGTGACAGAACTGGCAGTCCAGCCCGTCCACCGTGACGTGGGTGGTGTGCGGGAAGGCGATGGGCTGCTCCGGGCCGGAGCCGAAGCCCAGCACCGCCGGGGGCTGGCTCCACCACGACTGGAGGACGAAGTAGACGATGAGGGCCACCACTACGGCGACCAGGAGGCCTGCCGCGGGGATCGCGATCTTGGTGATGCCGTTGCTCATCCGGTGAGGTCCGTTCCTCTGCTGTGCTCGGCCCGCGGCAAGTGCCGCGTGGCGGGGTTACTGCGCGCCGCCCCAGAAGATGGAGGAGGCGATGCCGATGCGGTTGATGAACAGCCAGATGCTGTAGAGGCCGAAGAGAAGGAACGCGCCCGCCATGCCATACAGAAGGGGGCGCACCTTGGCCGCCCTGGCCGCGTCGAGGTCACGCGTGGCCACCAGGGAGGGAACCATGCCGTGGGCGGCGAGGAGGGAGAAGCCGAAGCCCAGCGCGGCGCCCAGGATCATCCACAGGGAGTAGAGGAGCTTGCTGATGTCGCTCCAGTCGGTGTTGGTGATGAACGCGGGGTCGGGACTCATGCGTTCGCTCCGCTGGGCGTCCAGGATGCATCGCCCGGCGCGGAACGCAAGGCGACTCGAAGCGGGAGGCTATCGCAGGGGGTAAGGGCTGTCAACATATGCTTGTGACGCATTTCGCACACCCGCTCCGGCACATGGCGGCCCAGTTCAGCGCCTGGCCGCCATGTGCCGCAAGAGGGCTGGTACAGCCCCCGGCGTGGGTTGCATTCGCCGCTCTTCTGCACAACAATGGGCCCGCCTGCCCCAGGGCCCTCCTGGGTGGGCATCACCAGTGCTGGGAAC
The DNA here is from genome assembly GCA_038147155.1 of Candidatus Australimonas brisbanensis. Classification (GTDB taxonomy): domain Bacteria; phylum Chloroflexota; class Dehalococcoidia; order Lucifugimonadales; family Australimonadaceae; genus Australimonas; species Australimonas brisbanensis. Next base: position 13,960 of record JAYQTA010000006.1, on the reverse strand, counting down.
CGGCCTAGCGCCGGACCGGAGAAGACTGAGATGGCAGGCACCGCCGCCCGCACCCAGAACCAGGGCACCACCCGCAGAGGATTCCTCAAGCGGGTAGCGCTGGTGGGCGCTGCTGCCTCGGCCCTTGGACTCCTGGCCCGCCGACCCTTCGGTGGATTTGGCCAGGGACGCTCGATCCCCGCGGATCTGCCGGGGAAGGGCTCCATCTTCCAGCCGCGGAACGACACTCGACGCCAGCGTTAGGCGAAGGCTCCCGCCCAACGCTGGTCCCTCTCCGCGCAGCGCCGTGCCACTGGCACGGCGTCACGCTATCTGCGCGCGCGGCGCTTCCGGAGCCGCAGGCTGGAGCGTTGGAGGGATCATGGACGAGGTCGATCGCCAGATCGTGGAGATCCTGCGTGTGGACGGGCGTGCGAGCCACGCTGCCATCTCGCGCCAGTTGGGCGTGAGCGAGGGGACCGTGCGCCGGCGCCTGGCTCGCCTCTTGGACGAGGGGTTCATCCGGGTGGTGGCCATCCCGGAGCCGGAGCAGTTGGGCTTCCACACCAGCGCGTCCATCGGCCTGAAGGTGGACCCCGCGCGGGTGGAGGAGGTTGCCGACCAGCTCACCCAGATGACCGAGACCGAGCGGGTGTCCATCACCACGGGCAGCTACGACATCTTCATCTCGGTTTCCATGCCCTCCGCCGAGGCGCTGGCCGCCTTCCTGCACCACAAGGTGGGGGTCATCCCCGGCGTGCGCCAGACCGAGACCTTCGTGAACCTTGAGCAGCGCAAACGCGGTATGGGCCCCTCCCTCTCCTGACCTCGGCAGCCAGGCCGTGGCCCCCGGCAAGGGCGAAGCAGCGCCTTGACAGTGCGCGCTCGCCGGCCCTAGCATGAGTCTTCGAGCCGAGGTAGCTCAGCCGGTAGAGCACAGCACTGAAAATGCTGGTGTCCCCAGTTCGATCCTGGGCCTCGGCACCAGCGATCAGAGCCCCGGTTCGCAAGCAGGCGGAAGTGGCTCAGTGGTAGAGCGTCTCCTTGCCAAGGAGAAGGTCGCGGGTTCAAATCCCGTCTTCCGCTCCAGTCTTCAGCCCAAGGCCCCATCCCCACGGATGGGGCCTTTTCGTTGCCGTGAAAAACACGCTGAAACCTGATAGGCACTTAATTGACTTCATGGTCATAATCCGTCATTCTGCCCTCGACACCGGTGTTGCCGTCGGGCCTTGGTGGCGGACCAGGCGGCTCTCCCCCCAGCCGCCCCCGGGCGGCGCTTTCTTCCCCTCCGTCGCACTCGCGCGGGCGCTGGGCCCCGCAGGCCGCCGCTGCCCTAGGCGAAGGCTCACCATGCGCCTAGAATGGGGGGACCGCACCCTCATGCCGAAGTGGCGGAATGGCAGACGCGACGGTCTCAAAAACCGTTGAGGGCAACCTCATGCCGGTTCGACCCCGGCCTTCGGCACCACCCCCTTGTTTCTAGCCCTCCTGATGCGCCAGGCCCTGGTGGGCCCGCCTGCCAGCGCGGGTGTAGGCTCCCTTCGCGCACCAGCGCAGGAGGTTCGCCATGACCACGGACCGTTCCCTGGGTCAGGCCCCGGCAGACCGGCTCTCCACCTTCCGCTACGACGTCCCCGCCGGGCGCGAGTTCCCCAAGAAGTCCATGCGACTGGCCAAGCGGGGCCTGCTCTCGGTGGCGGTGCAGGTCATCAACGCGGGGGGTGAGACCAACATGCACGCCCATACCGGCGAGGACGAGGCGTGGATGGTCATCTCCGGTCGCGCCCGCTTCCACGGCGCGGACGAGCAGCCCCCCGTGGAGCTGGGCCCGCGTGAGGGCATCGTGGTGCCGGCGGGGGTGCCGTACTGGTTCGAGTCCGCCTCCCCGGAGCAGCTGGAGATCGTGCGCATGGCGGCGGGCGTGCCGGGCGTGCGGGATGAGCGGGTGAACTATCAGCCCCTCTCGGACTGGCAGCGCGAACACGGGCTGGAGGGGCGCGCTCCTGAGCCTGGCGATGCCGCCGGTGCCTGAGCCGATCCGCTGCCTGTGGCCGGGGGACGACCCGCTGATGCAGGCCTACCACGACACCGAGTGGGGCGTCCCCTGTCACGACGAGCGCACCCTCTTCGAGTTCCTGGCGCTGGAGGCAGCCCAGGCGGGCCTCTCCTGGCGCACGGTGCTGGCCCGGCGCGCGGGCTATCAGCGCGCCTTTGCCGGGTTCGACCCGGCGGCGGTGGCTGCCTTCGATGAGGCCGACGTGGTCCGCCTATTGGCCGACCCCGGCATCATCCGCAACCGGCTCAAGGTGCGCGCGACCATCGCCAACGCGCAGCGCTTCCTGGCCGTTGCGGGTGAGTTCGGCTCCTTCGACGCCTACCTGTGGGGGTTCGTGGGCGGCGGGCCGCTGCCCCGGCCTGTATCGCTGCGCATGGAGGACATCCCCGCCACCACCCCGCGATCCGACGCCCTGTCGAAGGACCTGCGCGCTCGGGGGTTCACCTTCGTGAGCTCCACCATCGTCTACGCCTTCATGCAGGCGGTGGGCATCGTCAATGACCACGTGGATGGGTGCTGGCGAACGGCGGATGGTTACCGAACCGTCACCAAAGGCGCATGAAGGCCCCATGTGGGGCCTTATGATGAATGAACGTTCGTTTTATTATTTCCTACCCTTGTCTCTCCGGAGTGGGTCTCGTGCCCAAGGTTCCTGAGCAGCACCTCGCCGACCGTCGTGAGCAGATCCTCCAGGCGGCCCTGGTCTGCTTCGCCAGCAAGGGTTTCCACCGCACCACCATGCAGGACATCTGCACCGAGGCCGGGCTGAGCGCCGGTGCGGTGTACCACTACTTCGCCGGCAAGGAGGAGATCATCGCCGCCTCCTGCGCACGCTCCAGCCAGCGCGTGCAGTGGGTCTTCGATGCCTCCATGGGCACCGGGCAGACCGCAGATGTGCTCCGGCAGATGGTCGCCCTCTTCGCCGGGGAACTCTCCCGTCCGGGCGCCGTGGAGGCCTCCCGGGCGGCGGTGAACACCTGGGGTGAGGCGGTGGTGAACCCATCGCTCCAGCGTGAGCAGCGCGCCGCCCTGGACAACGCCATCGCCTTCCTGACCGGCCTCGCGCGCTCGGCGCAGGATGCGGGCGAATTCTCCCGCAGCGTTGTCCCGGAGTACTTTGCCCGGGTGATGACTGCGCTTTACGATGGACTCCTGCTCCAGCAGTCCCTCGACCCGCACGTGGACGTCCCTGCCTACGCAGAGGCGGTGAGCCAGATGCTCACCGGCGGTCTGTGGGACCAGGACGTGGCTCCGTCCACTGACTGAACAGACATCCCCCGGAGGTATCCTCGGATGCATCGCCTCGCCTTCCTCTCCACCCGTCGCCTCGCCCGTCTGAGCGCCCAACGGCCCAAGACGGTGCTGGGGGTGTGGTTGGCGATGTTCCTCCTGGCCATCTACCTCTCCTCCGCGGTGCTGCCCGGTGTGCTCACCACGGAGCAGGACTTCACCTACGACCCGGAATCGGTGGTGGGGCAGACGCTGCTGGAGCAGGCGGGCCTGGCTTCCGAGCCACAGGCGCAGGAGATCGTGCTGGTGCGCTCCACCGACGGGACCACGGTGGATGATCCCGCATTCCGCGCTGCCGTTGAGCAGCTGTTCGGCGAGATCGCCGCGCTGGGTGCGGACGTGGCGGTGCCCGCTGCCTCCTACTACCTGACGGGCGTCGAGGCCTTCGTCTCCCGCGACCGGACGGTGACCTTCATGCCGGTGGTCATGGCGGGGACCATCGATGACGCCGCGGAGAACATCCACGCCCTGACCGACCTGGTGCACGCCGCCGACGGGCGGGGCGGGTTCGACGTGCTCATCACGGGCGATGCCACCCTGGGCGCGGGCTTCCAGGAGGTGGCCGAGGCAGACCTGATCAAGGGTGAATCCATCGGCATCGCAGTCGCGGTGCTGATCCTGCTGGCGGTGTTCGGCACGCTGGTGGCTGCGCTGGTGCCCATCGCCCTCGCGGTGGTGGCCATCGTGGTTGCCACGGGCCTCACCGCGCTGGTGGGCCAGTTCTTCGCTCTCTCCTTCTTCGTCACCAACATGATCACCATGATGGGGCTGGCGGTGGGCATCGACTACTCGCTGTTCATCGTCTCCCGCTACCGGGAGGAGCTCCACCGTGGGCACGCCCCGCGCATGGCGGTGGAGCTTGCGGGCGCCACCGCCACCCGGGCGGTCTTCTTCAGCGGCGTGACGGTGGTGCTGGCGTTGGTGGGCATGCTGCTGGTGCCCACCTCCATCTTCGCGGCGCTAGGCACGGGAGCCATCCTGGTGGTGGTGGCCTCGGTGCTGGCCGCACTCACCCTGCTGCCCGCCATCCTCTCCCTGCTGGGGGCGCGGGTGGACCGGCTCCGGGTGCGCCGCATCTCCAAGGGCCTGCCTGGTGAGAGGGGAGGCTTCTGGACCTGGCTCACCGCGCGGGTGATGGCCCGGCCGGTGGTCTTCTTCATCGTCGCTGCTGGGGTGCTGCTGGCGGCCGCTTCGCCCTACCTCAGCATCAACACGGGTGCTGCGGGCGTGTCCACGCTGCCCGACGGGATGGAGGCCAAGGAGGGGTTCGTCCTGCTCCAGAGCGCCTTCGACCGGGGGGCCACCACCGACCAGTCCGTGGTGATCGCGGGCGACGTGAGTGACGACCGGGTGGACGCCGCCGTGGAGGCGCTGCGTGACTCGCTCGCCGCCGATGCGGCCTTCGCTGGCCCCTTCACCTACCGGGTGGACGCGGTGCGCACCGTGGGGCAGGTGGTGGTGCCCGTGAAGGGCGACCCCTCCTCGGACGAGGCCGTGGCGGCGCTGCGCCGTCTGCGGGACGAGTACATCCCCGCGGCCTTCGCTAGTGTCCCCGTCCCCGTGTACGTCACGGGCATCATCGCCTTCAACGTGGACTTCTTCGACCTCTCGGCCGACTACACCCCCATCGTCTTCACCTTCGTCCTCTCCCTCTCCTTCCTGCTGCTGCTGGTGGTGTTCCGCTCCATCGTCATCCCCATAAAGGCCATCCTGATGAACCTGCTCTCCGTGGGAGCGGCCTACGGGCTCATCGTCCTGGTCACCCAGATGGGAGTGGGGGCGGGATTCTTCGGTTTCCAGCAGTCCGACGTGGTGGAGGCGTGGATACCGCTGTTCCTCTTCTCGGTGCTCTTCGGCCTCTCCATGGACTACCACGTCTTCCTGCTCTCGCGCATCCGCGAGCATTACGACGAGACGGGCGATAACGCGGGTTCGGTGGCCTTCGGCCTGCGCTCCACGGCGGGGCTCATCACCGGCGCGGCGCTGATCATGGTCGCCGTCTTCGGCGGCTTCGCTGCGGGTGACCTGGTCACCTTCCAGCAGATGGGCTTCGGCCTCGCGGTGGCGGTGCTGATCGACGCCACCATCATCCGCTCCATCCTGGTGCCCGCGGGCATGAAGCTGCTGGGGAAGGCCAACTGGTACTTCCCCCAGGCCCTCGTCTGGGTGCCGCGCATCGGCATCGAGGGGAACCAGGCCCCGGCTCCCGCCGGGGCCGAGGACGAGTAACCCTACCCGCGGTACTCGCCGAACACGCCGCGCAGCGCATCGCACACCTCGCCCAGGGTGGCGTAGGCCTCCACGGCCTCCAGGATCGCGGGCATCAGAGGGGCTGACGGCTCGCGTGCCGCATCGGCCAGCCGGGCCAGCGCCGCCGTCGCCGCGCCCCCGTCGCGCTCGGCGCGCACCCGGCGCACCCGCTCCACCTGGCGAGCGGCGGTGGCCGGGTCCAGGCGCAGCAGCTCGAAGGGCGGCTCACCCTCCACGGTGTAGGCGTTCACGCCCACGATCACCCGCTCGCCCGCCTCCACCGCCTTCAGGTGCCGGTAGGCGGCATCCCGGATGGCGCTGCGCTGGAAGCCCCGCTCGATGGCTGCGGCAGCCCCGCCCATGCCCTCGATGCGCTCCATCAGCGCCTCGGCCTGCGCCTCCAGGGTGTCGGTCAGGTGCTCCACGTAGTAGGAACCGGCCAGCGGGTCGATGGTCTCCGCCACGCCCGATTCGCTGGCCAGCACCTGCTGGGTGCGTAGGGCCAGACGCGCCGACTCCTCGGTGGGCAACCCCAGCGCCTCATCGCGCGAGTTCACGTGCAGCGACTGCGTCCCGCCCAGTACGGCGGCGAGGGCCTGCACCGTGGTGCGCACCACGTTCACCTCCGGCTGGGTGGCCTGGAGCGTCACCCCGGCGGTCTGCGTGTGGAAGCGCAGCATCCACGAGCGCGGGTCCTTCGCCCCGAACCGCTCGCGCATGATCCGCGCCCACATGCGCCGGGCCGCGCGGAACTTGGCCGCCTCCTCGAACAGGTTGTTGTGGGAGACGAAGAAGAAAGAGAGCCGCCCCGCGAAGGCGTCCACGTCCAGCCGCGCGTCCACCGCCGCCTGCACGTAGGCGATGCCGTTGGCCAGGGTGAAGGCCAGCTCCTGCGGGGCCGTGGCCCCGGCCTCGCGCATGTGGTAGCCGGAGATGGAGATGGTATTCCAGCGCGGCACGTTCCCCGCGCAGTAGGCGAACAGGTCCGTGGCGAGGCGAAGCGATGCCTCCGGCGGGTAGATGTAGGTGCCTCGCGCGATGTACTCCTTGAGCACATCGTTCTGCACCGTCCCGCCCACGTCCTTCAGGGCCACGCCCTGCCTGCGGGCCACGGCAAGGTAGAGCGCCAGCAGCACGGGTGCCGTGGCGTTGATGGTCATGGACGTGGTGACCCGTTCCAGCGGGATGCCCGCGAACAGCACCTCCATGTCCGCCAGGCTCGCCACCGACACCCCCACCTTGCCCACCTCGCCCTCGGCCATCTCGTGGTCGGGGTCGTAGCCGGTCTGGGTGGGCAGGTCGAAGGCCACCGACAAGCCCGTCTGGCCCTGGGAGAGCAGGTAGCGGTAGCGCTCGTTGGACTCCTCCGGGGTGGAGAAGCCCGCGTACTGGCGCATGGTCCACAGCCTCCCCCGGTACATGGTGGGCTGCACGCCGCGGGTGTAGGGGTACTCGCCGGGCAGGCCCAGGGCTGCGGGCGGGTCGGCGGGCCCGTACAGGGGGGCCACCGGCAGGTCCGATTCGGTCTGGAAGGCAGCACGCCGCTCGCCGGCGCGTTCGACGGCGGGCTGGTACGTCTCGCGCTCCCAGCGCTCCTGTTCGCTCATGTCCACCTCGCTTGGGTTGGGGCGCCCAGTCTACCGGTGCGTCCGGGATGCGCCTAGCGACCCTGCACGCCAGGATGGCTTAACCGGCAGGGCCATGGGTCTATACTCGCACCGGGCGTGCTCGCCGTGAGGTTCTCCATGATCGCCATCCGCCGGCTGCTCGCGCTCCTCCTCGTGTTGCCCTTCGTGCTCCTGTTCGTGGCGACCCTGCTGGTCTTCCGGGTGAACGCCACGTTCCTGGAGCCAGCGTTCTACACCAGCACCCTGGACCGGCTGGACGCCTACGAGTTCATCTACGACGAGGTGCTTCCCGAGGCGCTCTCGGACACGGGCCTCGCGGGCGACGGCAACGCGCTGGGGCTCACCTCTGACAAACTGGTGGGCTACCTAGAGACGGCGCTGCCGCCCGCCTGGCTACAGCAGCAGACCGAGACGGTGCTCAACGCCGTGGTGCCCTACCTGAACGGTGGCGCCGACACCTTCTCCATCACGGTGCGCCTGGACGATAGGGTGGAGGCCGTGTCCGGCGTGTTGCGTGATGCCGTTGCTGACGCCTCGCTCTACGACTACCTGCTGGATGAGGCCGTCCGTCCGGCGGTGGAGGAGCAGCGCACGGCGCTGGCCTCCGAACTGCCCCTGGGCATGAGCCTCACACCGGAGCAGGTGATGGACGGGGTGCGCACCATCCTCACCCAAGAGTGGCTGGAGGCACAGGTCAATGGCCTGCTGGACGAGCTGGTGCCCTACGCCGTGGGGCAGAGCGAGTCCTTCTCCTTCACCCTGCCGCTCCAGGACCGCGCCGAGGCGGGCCTCGAGGTGCTGCGCGGCTGGCTGCTGGGCTCCCTGGGCACGGGCACGCGCGCCTACCTGCTCAACGATCTGCTGGCACCCCAGGTCAGCGCCGGGCTGGCAGGCGTGGGCTCGCTGCCGTTGGGCGTGGTCGTCACCGGCCCCGAGGTCGTCACCGCGCTGGAGCCGGTGCTCACCGAGGCGTGGCTCACCGACCGGCTCAACGATGCATTCGATGTGCTGGGCCCCTACCTGGTGGGCCGCACCGATGACTTCTCTCTCACCGTGCCCCTGGGTGGGGAGGCGAACGCCATCGCCGCCAACCTGGTCGTCGTGATCGACGGCAAGTACCAGGCGCTCTTCGATTCCCTCCCTGACTGCACCCTGGCCCAGCTGCTCACCTTCGACCTGGACCTGAGCACGGTGCCCGAGTGTCTGCCCGCCGGGATGAGCTACGAGGACGTGAAGGCCGGACTGGGGCTGAATGTGCTCACCCAGCTCACCGGGCTGCTGGCCAGCGCGCTGCCCGCCCAGGTGACGGTGACCAAGGCCCAGTTGCTGGGCACCTTCGAGGCCTCCGGCGCCGCGAACGGGGTCGAGGAGGTGCGCTCGATCCTGCGGGACGGCTACGCCATCGACACGGCGCGGCTCGAGACGCTGGTCAACGAGCAGTTGGGCTCCGGCGCTGGCGACACGGGGCCGTGGGAGCAGGTGCAGCGCGGACGAGAGTACCTGCGGGACGGCATCACCCTCACCCAGGCTGACCTGTGGGATAACCTGGACGACGCCCAGGTGCGTCAGCAGGTGGACGATGCGCGTGGCTACATCGGCCAGGGCCGCTCGCTTCTGTTCCTGCTGGCGCTGGTGCCGCTGGTGCTGGCGGCGCTCATCGGCCTGCTGGGCGGGCGCACCTTGGGCTCGCGCCTGGCGTGGGCCGCGTTCCCCCTGCTGGTGGGCGGCGGCCTGCTGGCCGGGGCGATGTTCGCCGTCTCCGGGCCACTCTCCGGTCTGCTGGACGACGTCATCGCCAACATGGATGCCCCCGCGGTGGTGGACGCCAAGCTCCTGGCGCTGCGCGATGCGCTGGTGGACGCCTTCGTGAACCCGCTGCGCCTCCAGGGCATCATCGCCGCCGGGCTTGCCTTCGCGCTCATGGTGGTGGGCATCGTCCTGTCCGGGAAGGGCGGGAAGAAGGCGGCCTAGCGCCGGTCCGTCCAGCCCCGCGCCGCTGCGGCGTTGCGGGGCTGGCGGCAGGCTGGCACCATGGGACACATGGCCGAGCGCATCATCTCCGGCGATGCCCGTGAGGACGAGTTGCCCGTGGAGGGCGGGCTGCGCCCGCACCGCCTGGCCGATTACGTGGGCCAGGAGCAGGTGAAGGAGAACCTCTCCATCGCCATGGCGGCGGCGCGCGGGCGCGGGGAGCCGCTGGACCACATCCTCCTCTACGGCCCGCCGGGCCTCGGCAAGACCACCCTGGCCCACATCATCGCCGCCGAGATGGGCGCGTCGATCCGCATCACCGCGGGCCCGGCCATCGAGCGCCCCGGCGACATGGCCTCCCTCCTCACCCAGCTCCAGGCGGGTGACGTGCTGTTCATCGACGAGATCCACCGCCTCTCCAAGGTGGTGGAGGAGATCCTCTACCCGGCCATGGAGGACTTCTCCCTCTCCTGGGTCATGGGCAAGGGTATGAGCGCCCAGTCCATCAACCTGAAGGTGGAGCCCTTCACCCTGGTGGGTGCCACCACGCGCTATGCCATGGTGGCGCCGCCGCTGCGCGAGCGGTTCGGCGCCGTCCACCGGCTCGACTTCTACGACGTGCCGGCCATGGAGTCCATCGTGGCGCGCTCGGCCCGCATCCTGGGCGTGGAGATAGAGCCCGCCGGTGTTCACGAGGTGGCCCGGCGCGCGCGGGGCACCCCGCGCGTGGCGAACCGGCTGCTGCGCCGGGTGCGCGACTTCGCTCAGGTGCGGGCCGGTGGCGTCGTCACCGAGGCCGTCGCGGGCGACGCCTTGGCGCTGCTCAAAGTGGACACCCTGGGCCTGGACGATATCGACCACCGGGTGCTGCGGGTGATCTGCGAGCGGTTCGGCGGCGGGCCCGTGGGGCTGGAGACCATCGCCGCCTCCGTGGGCGAGGAGTCCGACACCATCATGGACGTGTACGAGCCGTTCCTGATGCAGCTGGGCATGCTGGCCCGCACCCCGCGCGGACGCACCGTCACACGCGCGGCCTACGAGCACCTGGGCCTGCCCGTGCCCGATGCCGCCCCCCGCGCCCAGGCGAGCCTGTGGGACGCCTCCGCCTCCTAGCGGGCGCGCTGGCGCTGGCTGCAGCCCTGGCCGCCTGCGGCCCGGCACCCACCCCCACGCCCGCCCCACTTCCTCCGGCCCCGGCAGCCCTCACCGACGGTGCGGTGTACCGCGTCGAGGCGGGGAATGTCGCCTACGCCGCCGAGGTCGCATCGTCCGCGTACTCCCGCGCGCTGGGCCTGTCCGGACGTGCGTCGCTGCCCCCCAGCACGGCGATGCTCTTCGACCTGGGCTCCGAGCGTGAGGCGTCCTTCTGGATGCGCGAGATGCGCTTCGCTCTGGACATGGTCTGGATGCGCGCCGACTGGAGCATCGTCGCCGTCACCCACGATGTGCCGCCCCCTGCGCCGGGCACCCCCGACGCCGACCTGCCCCTCTACGGGCCCGGCGAGCCCGTGCGCTTCGTGCTGGAGGTGCGGGCAGGGGAGGCGGCCATCCAGGGCATCGCTCCGGGCGGACAGTTGCGTGTCACCGCGCCCTGACCGCGTGCGCTAGACTCCCCGCACCCTGGATGGAGGAGGCGGCGGATGGCACGGACGTACCTTTCGGGCGAGCGGGAGGCTTCGCGCTCCTACTCGCGGGCGGTCATCACCGAGGGCGGGCGCACCGCGTACCTGGCGGGCGTGGGCGGCACGCGTGGGCCCAAGGGCGAGGCCATCACGGACATCGAGGGGCAGACCCGCGCCGCCTTCGAGCGCCTGCGCGCCACCCTGGCCGAGACGGGTGGCACCCTGGACGACATCACCACCATGACCGTGTTCATCACCGACGTGCGCTACGGCGATGCGGTCACCCGCGTGCGGGCCGACTACTTCACCGCGGGCTACCCGGCCAGCGCCCTCATCACGGTGGCGGGGCTCGCCCGGCCGGAGATGCTGGTGGAGATCCAGGCCATCGCTGTCATCGTGGGCTAGGGCTCCCGGGCTCGCCCCAGGCGGCCAGCAGGTCGGCGGCGGGGTGCACCACGCCGAACGTCCCCTCCAGCGCCTCGAGCGCTGCCGCGTGGGCGCGCATGTTGGACTGCGCGCAGGCATCCTCCACCGCCACCACGTAGAAATCGCGCATGAAGGCATCGCGCGCCGTGGACTCCACGCACGTGTTGGTGGCCGTGCCCGTCACGATGACCGTCCGCACCCCGCGCTGGCGCAGCACCAGCTCCAGGTCTGTGCCCACGAAGGCCGAGTAGCGTGCCTTCTTCACGATGTAGTCGGACGGGGTGGGCAGCACGCCGTAGAAGTCCGCCCCCCACGTGCCCTCCACGCAGTTGGGCTCGCGGTCCACGTGGCGTTCGCGCCGCACCTCGGAGTCCGTCCACGGGTTGTGCATCGCCTGGGTGAACAGCACCGGCACCCCCGCCGCGCGCGCACCCTCTACCAGCCCGGCCAGCACCGGGACGATGGCCTGCACCGGGCGCACGTCCGCCCCATCGTGCGCCTTGGAGCCGTCCTCGTGGCAGAAATCATTCTGCATGTCGATGACCACCAGCACGGTGTGCTGAGGGTCCACCTTCTGAGCCAGCGTGCGCAGCATCACACCCTCCCGGCGCCCACCGGCGCCTCGCGCGGCAGGCTAGGGCAGGGGAAGCAGGCGGTCAACGCCCGCACACCCCGTTAGAATGGGGCGCGTTGCCCCGTGGTGCAGCGGTAGCACAGAGGACTTTGGATCCTTTGACCCTGGTTCGAATCCAGGCGGGGCAGCCAGTCTCACCATCCCTGGCCCGTGGGAGGTGCCGCGTGCGGTTCATCAAGTCGGGACTCATGGCCATCGGCGCAGGCTTCCTGCTGGGGGTCGGGGGCTGGGCGGCAGAGCGGTACTTCGGCACCGACGACGCCTTCTGGCTGGTGGGTGGCGTCGCGTTGGGAGTGGTGGTCTGGCTGGTGGCGGAGTGGTGGCGCTGGGGTGCGCATCGCGCGCTCGCATCTGGCGCATCGCCCCATTCCCACACCGGCTATCCCCACATGCACCAGGAGACGCGGCCCATCCCGGTCATCCCCGGCGCGTGGGTGCCTGCCGGGGCCACGGCCCTCGCCGCCGCCGCCCTGTTCACCCTCGCTGTCCAGCCTGGTGCAAACGATGCGTCCGGGTGGCTCCCCGTGCTCAGTCTCGCGCCGGCGGGCGCTCGCGTCGTGGCGCTGATGGCGGCTCTGGTGGGGCTGGTGCTCCTGGCGCTGGGTGTGGTACCGGCCTTCGCCCGTGTGGCAGGGCCGTTGGCAGCGGGCCCCGTCGCGCTGTTCGTGGGGATGGGCCTCTTCGCCGCCCTGCTCATCGGCTGGCTCGCGGCGTCTGGCGTGCTCTACGCCATCCCGGATCGCGGCCCGGTGCTGTGGGTTGCCAGTCTTGCTGCCACCTTGCTGCTCGCGGTGCGCCTCGGCTTCGCGCTGCGTGTGGTGCAGGGGCGCCGTCGGGTGCCGGGAGGCGCACCGGGGCTCTAACCCCGTCCTCGCATCCGCCGCCGCTCCAGGGCGGTGAAGCCCGCTGCATGCACTGCGGTCAGCAGGCCGATGAGCCAGAACATCTTGCCCACCAGGGCGAGCGATGCGGAATCGAAGCTGACCAGGCCGATGATGGCCACGTTCATCCCCAGGCTCACCATCAGCACGGCCACCATCGCCAGCATGGGCCCAGCGATGCGCCATCGGCGGCCGAACGCCACAGTCATCAACGCCGCCGCACCCACGGTGCAGGTGAGGATGAAGGGCATGGCCTGGCTGATGAGCTCATCGGGTGATTCGTTGGCGGCGATGACCGCCGCTGCGGTGGTCACCGGGGTGAAGACCGCCTCGCTCAGCGCACCCAGCAGCGCGAACAGCCCCCACAGCAGGGCATTGTAGGCAACCCACGTCCATGCTCCCGCGTGCCGGTGGGTCAGCGCGTAGGTCCAGCCGATGCACGCCCCGCACGCCGCCCCGGCGATGAGCATCACCGGCAGGGTGTTCCAGATGTTGGAGATGGTCCACTGGTGGACGGCGGTGAGCATCAGCGCCGACACACCCCCCGCCATGGCGCCCGAGCGTGCCGCCGCTCCTGTCCAGCCCGTGGTGGCGGTTGCCATCGCAAGTCATCCTGTCCGTGGTGCGGCCCCGCACCCTACGGGCGCTTCCCGGTGCGCCGCAACCCGCGCGGGTTGCTATCCTTGCGCCATCTCGTCCCAGGAGGCCCCCATGCCCCTCACCCACGCCCGCATCCAGGTCATGATGGCTCGCGCCATCGAGAAGGCCGAGCAGATGGACCTGCGCATCACCGTCGCCGTGGTGGACGCCGATGGGCGCCGCCGGGGCCTGGTGTCCATGGACGGTGCGCGCTTCACCACCCACGACATCGCCTGGGGGAAGGCGCTGGCCTGCGCCGGTGTGCAGCTCCCCACCTCGCAGACCGCCGAGCGCTCCGGGCGCCCGGTGTTCATGTACCAGATGATTCACAACGGATTCGTGTTCGCCCAGGGCGGGGTGCCCATCACCGGCCCCGACGGGGCCTTCGAGGGGGCCCTCGCCATCAGCGGCGGCCCCGGTGGGCCGGCCGACGAGGAGATAGCCCTCTACGCCGCCGGGGCGTAACGGCCAACCCCCTGTCATCAGACCCTAGGGGAGTGCAGAGGGGAGTGGAACTCCCGTTGCCGGAGGTAGATGCGGAGCATCGCAGGGGGTGCCCCCCCTGCCGTCAGAAAAGAAGGGCC
>JAYQTA010000005.1:0-158954 GCA_038147155.1 Candidatus Australimonas brisbanensis | reverse complement strand
CCTCTGTGACAAACGGGACGTACGGGTGCAGCACCTTGAGCAGCGTGGTGTAGGCATAGGCCAGTACCTGGTTGTCTTCCGGGCTGCGCTCGGGCTTCTTGTCCATCTCCAGGTACCAGTCGCAGAACTCGCCCCAGAAGAAGCCCCGGAGGGCATCAATCACCTCGGAGAGTCGGTAGGCCGAGAGGCTGCCCTGAACGTTCCGGACCGTCTGATCCAGCCCATGCAGCAGCCACTGCGCCAGCTCGGAGCGGACCTCTTGAGGCGGCGTGATCGGCGTCCCCGGCGGGATGGTCATCAGGATGTAGCGCCCGGCGTTCCAGATCTTGTTGGCAAAGCGGCGGCAGGCCTCAAGCTTCTCCGGATAGAGGCGCAGGTCCTGCCCCGGACCGGTCCCCAGAATCAGCGCCAGCCGCAGCGCGTCCGCGCCGTAGTCGGCGATGCTCTCTAGCGGATCGATCGCGGTTGTGGGGTCGGACTTGGACATCTTCCGCCCGTCGCGTGTGCGCACCAGCCCATGCAGGTAGACGGTCTGGAACGGGACCTCTCCGATCATGTAGGTCGTCATCAGGATCATCCGGGCGACCCAGAAGAAGAGGATGTCGTAGCCCGTCTCCATCACCGTGGAGGGGTAGAAGTAGTCCAAGTCCGCCGTCTGGGCAGGCCAACCCAGGGTGGAGTGCGGCCACAGCCCGGAGGAGAACCAGGTGTCCAGCACGTCCTCGTCCTGGGTGATGTAGGCCGAACCGCACCCTTCGCATCCGGCCGGGTCCTCGATGGACACGGTCACATGGTCGCAGTCGGCGCAGTACCAGACGGGGATGCGGTGGCCCCACCACAGCTGGCGGGAGATGCACCAGTCGCGGATGTTCTCCATCCAGTTGGCGTACACCTTCTCGAACCGCTCCGGCACGATGCGGGTGCGCCCGTCACGGACGGCAGCCAGCGCACGCTCGGCCAGGGGACTCACGGCCACGAACCACTGAGCCGAGACGATGGGCTCGACGATGTCGCCGGAGCGCTGGCAGTGGCCCACCGAGTGCGGGTGCTCCGTCACCCCCTCCAGCAGACCGTCCGCCTCCAGCCGGGCCACCAGCGCCACCCGGGCGGCCAGGCGCTCCTGACCGGCGAAGGGCCCGGCCTGCTCGTTGAGGGTGCCGTCCGGGTTGAGTATGTTCACGATGGGCAGGTGGTGGCGCTCGCCTGTCTCGAAGTCGTTGGGGTCGTGGCCGGGGGTGATCTTCAGCGCGCCGGTGCCGAAGTCCAGCGCCACCGCCTCATCGGCGATGACGGGGATGCTCCGGCCCGTCACCGGCAGCAGAACGCGCTTGCCCACCAGCCCCGCGTAGCGCGGGTCGTCCGGGTGGACGGCCACGGCGGTGTCGCCGAAGAGCGTCTCGGGTCGCGTGGTCGCCACCACCAGCCCCGTGCGCCCGTCGGGCAGCGGGCCGTCCTCGAACGCATAGCAGATCTTGTAGAGCGCGCCGGGCTCCTCGGCGTGGTCCACCTCCAGGTCCGAGAGGGCCGTGCGGCAGGTGACGCACCAGTTGGTGATGCGCTCGCCCCGGTAGATGAGGCCCTTGTCGTAGAGACGCTTGAAGGTGGTGCGCACCGCCAGGGATGGCCCCTCGTCCAGGGTGAAGGTCTTGCGCGACCAGTCGCACGAGGCGCCCAGGCGGCGCAGCTGATCCTCGATGATACCCCCGTAGGTGCCCACCCACTCCCACACGCGCTTGATGAACGCCTCACGGCCGATGTCATGGCGCGAGGAGCCCTCCTTGGCGAGTTCACGCTCCACCACCATCTGGGTGGCGATGCCCGCGTGGTCGGTGCCGGGCAGCCAGAGCGCCTCGAAGCCCTTCATGCGGTGGTAGCGGGTGAGGGCGTCCTCGATGGCCGCGGTCATGGCGTGGCCCAAGTGCAACTGCCCCGTCACGTTGGGCGGGGGCATGATGATGGTGAAAGGCTTCCTGTCCGGGTTGACCTTCGCCCTGAAGAAGCCGGACTCCTCCCACCAGCGGTAGAGGCGCTCCTCGACGGCGGGCGCCTCGTACACCTTGGAGAGGGGCTCGCGGGGAGAGGAAGGGGTGGTGGTCATGCGTCCGCCAGACGTTGGAGTGGGGAGGCTCAGTCTACGGGCGCGGGGGCGCATTTGCCAGCGCGTGCGCCTGCTATAGTGGCCGGGCGATGCAGCCACCCACCACCACACCCGCCGCGCCCTTCCCCTGGAAGCGTAACCTGGCGGTGCTGTGGGTGGCCCAGGTGGTCACCACCCTCGGCTTCTCCTTCACCTTCCCCTTCTTCCCCATCTACTTCCGCGAGCTGGGCGTCGAGAGCGTGGAGCGCGCCGCTTTCTGGGCGGGTGCCTCGGGGTGGATGTTGGGGTTGGGCATGGGGCTGTGCAGCCCGCTGTGGGGCGCGCTGTCCGACCGGTACGGACGCAAGCTCAACGTGGTGCGCGCCATGGCTCTGGCGGGGCTGTTCCTGTTCCTCTCGGCCTTCGCCCAGAACCCCACTCAGCTGCTCATCTCCCGCTTCTTCGTGGGCGCCACCTCCGGTGTGCTGCCCACCATCATGGCGCTGGTGGCCGTCCACACCCCCCGTGAGCGGTTGCCCTTCGCCACGGGGTCGATCCAGTCCGCGCTGTTCCTGGGCACGGCGATCGGCCCGCTGCTGGGCGGGATCATCTTCGACCACTACGGCCTGCGCGCCCCCTTCTACGCCACGGCGGCGGGGCTGGGCACCGCCGCCGTGCTGGTGCTGGCGTTCACCCGCGAGGAGTTCTCCCCGCCGGTGGGCGGGCCTCGCCACCCCCTCGCCCCGTTCAAGGGGCTCTGGGGCATGATCACCGCGCCCACCTTCCTGCCGCTCATCGTCATGATCTTCATGGTGCAGGCGGGGGTGAACGTGATGCTGCCGGTGCTGCCCGGCGTAGTGGAGACGATAGACGGCGGGTCAGGTGATGCCTACACGGCGGGTCTGGCCTTTATGGCGCTGGGCATCGGCTCGTCCCTCTCGGCCGTGGGCATGGGGATGTTGGCCGGATGGGTGGGGCTGCGGCGTGTGTTCCTCACCGGCGCCGTGCTGGCGGCGCTCGCGTCCTTCGGCCCCTTCTTCGCGGGCACCTATTGGCAGCTGGTGGGGTCGGTGGGGCTGGTGGCGCTCTTCTACGGAGGGCTCGCGGGGCTGCTCAACGGCGTCATCGCCATGCGCACCCCCCGTGCCCAGCACGGGGCGGCGTTCGGGGCATCGCAGACGGGCCTCTCGGCGGGCGTGGCGGTGGGCCCGCTGGTGAGCGGGGCGGTGGCTGATGCCACGGGGCTGCGGAACGCCTTCCTGCTGAACGTGGCGCTCTTCGCGCTGATCACGGCCATCGCCGCGCGGGTGGTGGGCCGGCGCACCGGCGCCGATGCGACGGACTAGCCCCGCGCGGTGAGCAGCGCCGCGACGCGGTCCCAGATGGCCCACGCCACCTGGTACTTGGGCATGCGGGCCAGCGGTTCATCGCCCTGGGGTCCCACCAGCACCACGTGGTTCTCGTCCGCCCCGAAGCCTGAGCCCGCCTCGGTGATGTCGTTGGCGACCACCAGGTCCAGCGCCTTGGACTCCAGCTTGGCGCGGGCGTGGGCGGCCAGGTCCTCGGACTCGGCGGCGAAGCCCACCCGCACCAGGGTGCGGGGTACCTGGGCCAGGATGTCCTCGGTGCGCTCCAGCGCCAGGGACAGCGATGCGGAGCGCTCCTTCTTCACCTTCTGCCCGGCCGGGGAGGCGGGCCGGTAGTCGGCGACGGCCGCGGCCATCACCAGCGCATCGGCGCTCGCACAGGCGGCGAGCACCGCGTCCTTCATGGCGGCGGCGGTGGCGGCGCTCACCACCTCCACGCCTGCGGGGGCGGGCAGGGTGGTGGGCGTGCTGACCAGCACCACGCGCGCGCCCCGATCGCGCGCCGCCTCGGCCAGCGCGTAGCCCATCTTGCCGGAGGAGCGGTTGGTGAGCACCCGCACCGGGTCCACCGGCTCGGCGGTGCCGCCCGCGCTGACCACCACGGTGCGCCCGGCCAGGTCACCCTGGCGGCCCAGCAGCGCGGCCAGGTGGCCCAGGATGACACCTGGCTCCTCCAGCCGCCCACGGCCCACCAGACCGGAGGCGAGCCGCCCCTCGGCGGGGCCCACCACCAGCGCGCCGCGCTCAGCCAGGGTGCGGGCGTTGGCCTGCACGGCGGGGTGCTCCCACATGTGGGCGTCCATGGCGGGGGCCACCAGCAGCGGGGCCCCCGCGGCCAGGGCCACCAGGCTCACCGGGTCGTCGGCCAGCCCGTGGGCCAGCTTGGCCAGCATGTGCGCCGTGGCGGGGGCCACCACCAGCGCGTCGGCCGCCTGGGCCAGCGCCACGTGCTCGATGGCCTCCGGCGCGTCGGGGTCGAAGACGTCGGTCAGCACCGGCCGGTGCGTCAGCGCCCGGAAGGCAAGCGGCGTGACGAACCGCTGGGCCGAGGGGCTCAGCAGCACGTCCACCAGCGCCCCGGCCTTGGTGAGCGCACTCGCCAGTTCCAGCGCTTTGTAGGCGGCGATGGAGCCGGACACGCCCAGGGCGATGCGCTTGCCGCCGAAGGGCGGGTGGGCACTCACGCCACGCCCCCGCTCGCCGCCACGGCGTTGAGGGTGAAGATGTGGCGCAGCCCCTTGAGCGTCAGGTCCTGGTCCACCACCTCGATGGCTTCCACAAGCCCACTCATCAGCGCGGCCAGGCCGCCGGTGGCGATGACCTGTGCCGCCGGTGCGCCCAACTCGGCCCTGAAGCGGCGCACCATCGCCTCCACCAGCCCCGCGTAGCCGTAGACGAAGCCCGACTGCATGGCTTGGACGGTGTTGCGGCCGATGGCCGTGGGGGGCGCGACCAGTTCGACGCGGCGCAGCTGCGCTGTGCGCTGGAAGAGCGACTCGGCCGCCACGTCCAGCCCCGGCGCGATGGCCCCGCCCAGGTACGCTCCGTCGGCGCTGACGGCGTCGAACACCGTGGCCGTGCCGAAGTCCACCACGATGGCGGGGCCGCCGTAGTGGGCCAGCGCCGCGGCGGCGTCCACCACCCGGTCGGTGCCCACGTCGCGCGGCGGGTCGTAGAGAACGCGCACCCCGGTCTTAGTGCCCGCGCCCACCACCAGCGGCTCGGCGCGGAACAGCGCCCGGCACACCTCCACCAGCCCGGCGGTCAGCGGCGGCACCACGGAGCACACGGCCACGGCGTCCACGTCGGTGACGGCCACGCCCTTGAGGGGCAAGAGGCCCTCGAGCTGGAGGGCGTACTCGTCGGGTTGGCGGCGCGCGTCCGTCTCCAGCCGCCAGCGGGCGGCCAGGCGCTCACCGTCGAACACCCCGAGGGTGATGTTGGTGTTCCCGATGTCCACGGCCAGCAGCATGGGCATAGTATACGCGCCCGTGCGGGTTTTTCCCGCTCGCTGCGCTCGCACGTCCAAGGGGGACACCCCTGCCTTCCACGCTCCCTCCGGTCGCTCGTTCAAGGGGGACACCCCCTGGGCGCCCTGCGGGTGCCGAACCCCTGTCTCCGCTCGCTCGGCGCTCGCTCATGGCAGCAGGCGCGTGACCAGCACGCATAGAACGCTGGCTTGCCGCAAGAGGCCGAGATTCCTGACGCCCAGCCCACCCGGCCGTTCCCTCTGGTGAGCCGGTTGGGGAAGGAGGCGCGGGATGCTGATGGCGATGCTGGCGGTCAATGCCCTGGTGGGGGGCACGCTGCTCCTGGCGGCGGCATGCGCCCTGCGCTGCCGTCTCACGGCGCACCACGCCGAGCCGGTTCGCATCCCGGAGCGCTAGCGCTAGCGCCGCCGGTTCACGCTCGCTCGCGCAGGACCCGCAGCACCGGCGGCAGCTCCTCCAGCAGGTCGGAGGCCATGAGCCCGCCATCGCCCCAGCCTGCGCTGATGACCTCGGCGGCGCGAGCGTGGGCTAGCACCCCGGCCACGGCGGCCCCGTAGTGGCTTGCGCCCTGGGCCAGCAGGGCCCCGATCACCCCCGCCAGCACGTCGCCCGTGCCCGCGGTGGCGAGGGCCGGGTTGGCGAAGGGGCTCACCGCCGCCTTGCCCGACGGCAGCGCCACCACCGTGTGCGCACCCTTGAGCACCACCACCTGACCGAAGGCGCGCGCCGCCTCCAGTGCGGCGCCCACACGATCGTCCTGCACCTCGGTCACCGTGGAACGGAGCAATCGCGCCAGTTCGCCGGGGTGGGGCGTGAGCACGGCGGGGAAGGCCAGGCGCTCCGCCCAGCCCGGCACCCGCGCCAGCACGTTGAGCGCGTCGGCGTCGAGCACGACGGGCACCGTGCGCGGCGGCGTTGAGAGGAGCAGCGCCTCCACGAACCGTCCCGTGGGCTCCGCATCGCCCAGCCCCGGCCCCACCACCCCGGCGGCGGCGGCCTCCAGGGCCGCGCGCACCGGCCCGGCGGACTCCGGGCTCACCGTGCCCAGGGGGCTCTCGGGCAGCGGCAGGTGCACCTGCTCCAGCAGCCGCCCCGCGGCGATGCGGCTCACCCCCTCCGGGGCGGCCAGGCGCACCAGCCCCGCGCCGGAGCGGTAGGCGGCGCTAGCCGTCAGCACCGGGGCGCCCACGAAGGCGCGCGAGCCGCCCACCACCAGCACCTCGCCGAAGGTGCCCTTGTGTCCGTCCAACCGGCGCTGGGGCACCAGGGGCGCGGCCAGGTCCTCGTCGGCCAGCTCCAGGCTGATGCCGTCCTCCGTGCCGTTGGGCAGGCCGATGGTCAGCGTCTCCACCGTGCCCACGCAGGCGGCGGCGGGGAAGCGGAACAGGCCGGTCTTGGGCGCGCCCAGGGCGAGGGTCACCGTGGCCTGGCAGCACGCCTCATCGGTCGCGCCGGAATCGGCGTCGATGCCCGTGGGGATGTCCACGGCGTACACGTGCAGTTCAGGGTGGTCGATGCGTATCGCCCGCAGCGCCAGCAGGAGCGAGCGCATCGTGCCCTCCAGCGGCAGGCGTGAGCCGATACCCAGCAGGGCGTCCACCACCGCGTCGGCCAGGGGCACATAGGAGCCCAGTTGCCAGTGGTCCGGGTCCTCACCCGCCTCCACCACGCGGATGCGGCGGGCGGTGCACTCGGCGAACTTGTCCTGGCGCCGGGAGGGACTGGCCATGTACAGGGTGACCAGCGCACCCCAGTCGGCCAGGTAGCGGGCGGCCACCAGACCGTCGCCGCCGTTGTTGCCGGGGCCCACCAGCACCACCACGCGCTTGCCACGGATTCCGTCGAGCCCCTGGCCCACACGCCGGGCCACGGCGAGGCCCGCCGCCTCCATCAGCGCGTCCTCCTCCACGCCGGAGGCGATGGCGCGCCGCTCCATCTCCCGCATCTGCGCGACGGTGACGATCTTCACGGCTTCCTCCCCACCACGGATGCGACGGCGTACTCGCGCGAATGCGAGAGGCTGATGGCCAGTCGGTCGATGCCCAGCCGCTCGGCGCGGGCTGCGGCGCGCCCATGCAGGGCCACGCCCGGTGCGCCGGAGCGCTCGCGGGTCACCTCCACCTCGCGCCAGCCCACCCCGCGCGTGCCCGTACCCAGCGCCTTCATCACCGCCTCCTTGGCGGCGAATCGGGCGGCCATCTGGGGAGCGCGCCCCCGGCAGTAGGCGGCCTCGGCGGGGGTGTAGATGCGCTCCACGAACCGCTGGCCGAAGCGCTCGTAGGTGGCCGCGATGCGGCTGATCTCGATGACGTCCACACCCACGGTGATGTCCTGCACGAGCGCCTCCGGCCGGGAGTATACCGGGCCAGCCTGGGCACCCGCTCGCTCGGCGCTCGCTCAATTGAAGGGGGTGTCCCCCTTGAACGAGCGACCGAAGGGAGCGGGGCGTGGCGCGCATGAGAGTGCGCCGCTAAGATGGCCGGGCACCCCATACCCCACCCCCCTGGAGGCGACGTGAGCGCGCAGATCATCGACGGCAAGCAGATGGCGGCGAACGTGCGCGCCGAGGTGGCCGAGGGGGTAGCGGCACTCAGAGCCGCCCACGGCGTGCAGCCGGGCCTGGCGGCGGTGCTGGTGGGTGATGACCCGGCCTCCGCCGTGTACGTGCGGAACAAGGGCATCGCCTGCGAGGAGGCGGGGATGTTCTCCAAGACGTTCCACCTGCCCGCCGCAACCAGCCAGGACGAATTGCTGGCGCTGGTAGGGGAGCTCAACGCCGACGCGCGCTTCCACGGCATCCTGGTGCAGCTGCCGCTGCCCAAGCACATCGATGAGCGCACCGTCATCCTTTCCATCAACCCCGACAAGGACGTGGACGGCCTGCACCCCATGAACCAGGGCCGGTTGCTGGAGGGGCGTTCTCGCTACCTGCCTGCCACCCCCGCCGGGGTGCAGGTGATGCTGGTGCGCTCCGGCAATGACCCGTCCGGCAAGCACGTGGTGGTGGTGGGCCGCTCCAACATCGTGGGCAAGCCCCTGGCGGCCATGCTGGTGCAGAAGGCGCCGGGCGCCAACGCCACGGTGACGGTCTGCCACACGGGCACCGCCGACATCGGCGCGTTCACCCGCCAGGCCGACGTGGTGGTGGCCGCTGTGGGCCGCCCCAACACCATCACCGCCGACATGGTCAAACCCGGCGCGGTGGTCATCGACGTGGGCATCAACCGGGTGGAGGACGCCACGCGCAAGTCGGGCTTCCGGCTGGTGGGCGACGTGGACTACGCCCCCGTGGCCGAGGTGGCCTCAGCCATCACCCCGGTGCCGGGTGGCGTGGGCCCCATGACCATCTCCATGCTGCTGTCCAACACCCTGCGCGCCGCGCGCTACGCGGCAGGCGAGATCACCGACTAGCCACCCCACGCAGACGGAGGGGGTCATGAGCGACCAGCGCACCACGGGCGAACTGTACGCGGCGGCCGCCCGGTCAACCGGCAAGATCGTCGCGGGCATCCGGCCGGACCAGTGGCATTACGCCACCCCCTCCACGGAGTGGGACCTGCGGGTGCTGGTGAACCACGTGACCTACGAGAACCTGTGGGCAGCCGAGTTGTTCGCAGGGAAGACCATGAAGGAGGTGGGCAGCCGGTTCGAGGGCGACGTGCTGGGGGCCGACCCCCTGGGCGCCCACGCTGCCAGCGTGGAGCCCGCCGCTCGCGCCGCTACCGCGCCGGGGGCGATGGAGGCGTTGTGCGATATCTCCATGGGCCCCACGCCGGGCTCGGAGTACGCGGCCCAGATGTTCCTCGACCTACTGATCCACGGGTGGGACATCGCCAAGGGCTCCGGGCAGGACGCGCGCATGGACCCCGCGCTGGTCGAGGCGTGCATGCCCATCGCCATCCGCATTACGGGCTTCGTGCGCGAGAAGGGCTGGGCGGCCTACGGCACGGAGCTGGAGCCCGCGGGCGATGACCCGCAGACGCGCCTGCTGGCCATCATGGGTCGGCGCGCCGATTTGGCCGCGCCCGCCTAGGGCGCGCTACTCGACCTCGAAGAGCGACTCCACCTCGACCGCCGCGCCACCGGGCAGGGAACCCGCCCCGTAGGCCACGCGGGCGTGGCGGCCCTGCTCGCCGAACACCTCCACCATCAGGTCGGAGAAGCCGTTGATGACGGCGGGCTGGGCTGTGAAATCGGGCGTGGCGTTCACCAGGCCCATCACCCGCACCACCCGGCGCACGCGGTCCAGGCTGCCCAGGGCGGCGCGGGCGGCGGCGAGGGCAGAGACCCCGCAGGCGCGGGCGGCCTTGTAGGCCGTCTCAGGGTCCATGTCCGCGCCCACCTTGCCGGTGATCATCTTCCCCTCGCCGTCGCGCGGTACCTGGCCCGCCACGAACAGCAGGTTGCCCGAGAGCACCGCCGGGACGTAGTTGGCAACGGGCATGGACACAGTGGGCAGGGTGATGCCGAGTTCCGCCAGCCGCTCGTCTATCGTCGCCATGGAGAGCCTCCGTCCGCCGGTTTGCGGCGCGCATGATACACGGGCCCGGCGCGCATGCGTGCAGGGGGTGGCGGTGGTGGGTAGAATCGGCCCACCCCGGTACCGGAGGCCGATTCATGGACACCCCCGCAACGCCCATCACCGGACAGGGAGAGCTGGCCTCCTTCGCCACGCTTGACCCGTTCACGTTCCTGGAGCGTGCGGCGTTCATCCACCCCGCCAAGCCCGCCGTGGTGTACGGCGAGCGCACCATCACCTACGCCGAACTGCGCGAACGGGTCACCCGGCTGGCGGGGGCGCTGCGCGCCGCAGGCGTGGGCTACGGCGATAGGGTGGCCTACCTGGTGCCCAACGTCCCGGCCATGCTGGAGGGGCACTTCGGCCCCATGGCCATCGGCGCGGTGCTGGTGGCCATCAACACCCGGCTGGGCGAGCGGGAGGTGGCCTACATCCTCAACCACTGCGGGGCCAGGGTGCTGGTGTTCGACGCCGAGTACGCCCCCCTGGTGCGCCGGGTGCTGCCCCAGGCAACGGGCATCACCACCTGCGTGCAGGTGACGGACGACGTGCCTCTGGCGGCGGACATACCGGGTCCGGACTACGAGGCGTTCCTCGCCTCCGCCCCGGCGGGGACGCACCGCGAGCCGCTGCGCTCGGAGCTTGACCCCGTCGCCATCGACTACACCTCCGGCACCACGGGCCAGCCCAAGGGCGTGGTCTACCACGGGCGTGGGGCCTACCTGAACGCCCTCTCGGTCATCATCGAGACGGGCCTCTCGTGGCGGAGCGTCTACCTGTGGACGCTGCCCATGTTCCACTGCAATGGCTGGTGCCACACCTGGGCCGTCACCGCGGCCATGGGCACCCACGTGTGCCTGCGGCGGGTGGACCCCGCCGAGGTGTACGCGCTAATCGCCTCGCACGCCATCACCAACATCTGCGCCGCGCCCACGGTGCTCACGGGTATGTACGCCTCGCCCGCCGCCGCGGGACAGGACCTCTCGCGGGTGACCATCGTCACGGGCGGCGCGCCCCCCGCTCCCCAGGTGCTTCGCACCATGGAGGGGATGGGCGCGACGGTGATGCACATGTACGGGCTCACCGAGACCTTCGGCCCCTACACCATCAGCCCGGCCCAGCCGGAGTGGGACGCCATGAGCGTGGAGGAGCGCTCCTTCGCCAAGTCACGCCAGGGCGTGCCCAATATCCACGTGGGGCTGGGCCTGCGGGTGGTGGACGGCGGGATGCAGGACGTGGCGCGCGATGCCCAGCAGATGGGCGAGGTGGTGATGCGCGGCAACGGGGTGATGTCCGGCTACTACAACGATTTGGAGGCGACCGAGAAGGCCTTCGCGGGCGGGTGGTTCCACTCGGGCGATCTGGCCGTATGGCACCCCGATGGACAGATAGAACTGAAGGACCGGGCCAAGGACATCATCATCTCCGGCGGGGAGAACATCTCCTCCCAGGAGGTGGAGGCGGTGCTCATGGAGCACCCCGGCGTGCTGGAGGTGTGCGTGATCGGCGTGCCCGACGTGCGCTGGGGCGAGGTGCCCAAGGCCTTCGTGGTGCCCCGCCAGGGCGCGCAGCCCACGGCGTATGAACTCATCGCCTTCTGCCGTGAGCGCATCGCCCACTTCAAGGCGCCCAAGCACGTGGCCTTCGGCGAGCTGCCCAAGACCGCCACCGGGAAGATCCAGAAGTTCGTCCTGCGTGAGCGTGAGTGGGCCGGGCGCGAGCGCCGCATCCAGGGCTCGCAGGTCTAGACGGCGAACAGTTGGCGGGCCGCCGCCGCCACCAGCGCGGCGGTGAGCAGCCAGAGCACGGTTCGCGGGGAGACCAGGGGCGCCAGGCGCGTGCCCACGAACCCCCCGGCCATGCTGGCCGCGCCCGCCGCCAGCGCCAGGGGCCAGGCATCCAGCAGGTGCCCCGCCACCGCCAGCACCGTCATGGCCGTGGCCGTGGTGGCCACCAGCACCGTGTGGGCCGTGGCCACGGCAACCCGCACCGGCACCCGCAGCCCTAGCACCATGATGGGCATCTGCAGCACGCCTCCGCCGATGCCGAAGAAGGCCGAGGTGAAGCCGGCAACGGGGCTCACCACGGCGGCGAGGCGCTCGTTCACCCGGTAGCGGTAGTGCTGGCCGGCGCGGTCGTGGAACTCACGGTTCGCCGTGGGGAGGGAGAGGGCGGCGTCCGCCAGGTCGCTGACCGCGCGCCACGCGAACAGCCCCGCCACCACCAGCATCAGCGCGCCGAAGGCGAGTTCGAAGGCCCCTCGCGGCGCGTTCACCGTCACCGCCGCCCCGCCCACGGCCGCGGGCACCGCCGTGCTGGCCAGCACCAGCGCGGTGCGCCTGTCCAGCAGGCCGCGCCGGGCGTAGACGCGGGCCGAGAGCAGCGCGTTCATCAGCACCGCCGTCAGGGAGACGGAGGTGATGGAGGCGGGCGCCCAATCCGGGTACAGGAACAGCAGCACCGGCACCAGCAGGAAGCCGCCGCCCACCCCCGCCAGGGCCCCCACCACGCCGATGCATCCCGCGGCGAGCACCGTCATGGCGAAACCGGCGGGTGCGAGTTCGACGGCCATACCCGCTCAGCGCCCCTTGGCCGGCTGTTCGGGCGGGGGCTTGAGGGCCACGTGCAATTCGTCCAGCTGGGCCGTCTCCACCGTGGAGGGCGCGCCGAACAGCGGGTCAACCCCCGCCTGGGTCTTGGGGAAGGCGATGGCATCGCGTATGGACTCAGCGCCGTCCGCCAGCGTCACCACCAACCGGTCGATGCCGCCCGCGAAGCCGCCGTGGGGCGGCGCGCCGAACTCGAAGGCCTCCAGCAGGTGGCCGAAGAGCTCGTTGACCTGCTCCGACCGATAGCCCAGCACGTTGAATAGCTGTTCCTGCTGCTCGCGCCGGTGGATACGCACCGACCCACCGGCCAGCTCCGAGCCGTTGCAGGCCAGATCGTACGCCTTGGCCGTCGCCCTGCCGGGGTCGGAGGCCAGCGCCTCCCACGAGGCGTCGGTGGGGGAGGTGAAGGGGTGGTGCATGGCGAACCAGCGTCCCGCGTCCTCGTTCCACTCCAGCAGGGGGAAGTCGGTCACCACGCAGAAGGCGAGGGTGTTTGGGTCCGTCAGGCCCAGCCGCTCGCCCATGTGCAGGCGCAGTTGTCCCAGCACATGCTCCACCGTGGCCTGGGGCCCGGCGGCCAGCAGCACCAGATCGCCCGGCCCCGCGCCCGTGGCCTGCGCAATGGCGCGCACCTCGTCCAGGGTGAGCGCCTTGGCCGGGGTGCGGATGTGCTCGGTGGTCAGCGCGTCCAGGGAGCCGGCCGACTCATCCAGGGCGATGGTCACCAGGCCGGAGGCACCGTTGGAACGGGCCAGAGTGATCAGTTCGTCCGCCTGGCGCCGGGGTATCCCCGCCATGCCCGGTGCGCTGATGCCCTTCACCACCCCGCCGCCCGCCACCACGTTGGCGAAGACCTGGAAGGGGGTGTTGCGCACCTGCTCGGTGCAGTCGGCGATCTCCATGCCGAAGCGCATGTCGGGCTTGTCAGAGCCGAAGCGGGCCATGGCCTCGGCGTAGGTGAGCCGAGCCACGGGCAGCATCCGCTTGTGGGGTGCGAGCTCGGCGGTGAGCTTGGCGTACAGGTCGACCATCAGTTCGATGACGTCCTGCGGCTCAACGAACGCCATCTCCAGGTCCAGTTGGGTGAACTCCGGCTGGCGGTCGGCCCGCAGGTCCTCGTCCCGGAAGCAGCGGGCAATCTGGAAGTAGCGGTCGGTCCCCGCCACCATCAGCAGCTGCTTGAGCTGCTGGGGCGACTGCGGCAGCGCGTAGAAGGTGCCGGGGTGCATGCGGGAGGGCACCAGGAAGTCGCGCGCCCCTTCGGGGGTGGACTTGATGAGGATGGGCGTCTCCACCTCGATGAAGCCGCGCTCATCCAGGTAGTCGCGGATGAACTTCACCACCCGGTGGCGCAGGCGCAGGTTAGCGCGCATCGCCGGACGGCGCAGGTCCAGGTAGCGGTAGCGCAGGCGCAGCAGCTCGTCTACGGGGCTGTCCTGGCTCACGTCGAAGGGCGGGGTCTTGGCCTGGTTCAGCACCGTGGCCTCGGCCCCCACCACCTCCACGGCGCCCGTGGGCAGGTTGGGGTTCACCGTGCCCTCCGGTCGGGGGCGCA
This sequence comes from Candidatus Australimonas brisbanensis, assembly GCA_038147155.1. Taxonomy (GTDB): domain Bacteria; phylum Chloroflexota; class Dehalococcoidia; order Lucifugimonadales; family Australimonadaceae; genus Australimonas; species Australimonas brisbanensis. Next base: position 144,836 of record JAYQTA010000005.1, on the reverse strand, counting down.
CCGTCCCGCGCACCTGCACCACCCATTCGGCCCGGAAGCGGTCTGCGGTGGCGAAGGCCTCCGGGGCGTCCTTCGGGTGGAAGACCACCTGCACCAGCCCGGTGGCATCACGCAGGTCGATGAAGATCAGCCCACCGTGGTCGCGGCGCCGGTTCACCCAGCCGGCAAGGGTGACCTCCTGGCCCTGGATCTCGGGGCGCAGGTCTCCGCAGGCGATGGACTTGAGCACGGGGGTATGTCCTTACGCGGAAGGGTGTGGGGAGCGGGGCTACATCTCGCCCAGAGGGCCAGGGGCCGCCTCGGCGGCACGGTGGGCCTGACGCCGGTGCAGCGCCTCGTGCAGGCGCACCAAAGCCTGCTCCAGCGGCCCCGCCTCGCCCTCCTCGACCCGGTCCACCAGCCCGTCGAGTCCCTCGCGGACGATCTCCACGGCGCGGCGCACGCCCAGCACGAAGATGGCGAGCCAGAGGAAGCGCAGCAGCAGGCGGATCAAGGCGATCACGGTCTCACCTCCGGAGCGGGGAACGGGCACCCCTCACTCTACCGTATCGGCCCTGGCCGGTGCCAGCGCGCGGGGGCGCGCCGCGCCTCACCCACACGGGTGAACATGGTTTGTCAAGTCTTTTGCCGTAGGGGGGTGCGTGTTATACATCAGGGTTAGAGACGAATGAGCAAGGTGTGCGCGTGAAGATTTCCGCCGAGGAGCGAGCGCCGCGTGAAGCGGTGCTGACGATCGAACTCGATCCTGCCGACGTCGAACCCTACCTGGACCGCGCCTACAAACAGGTGGTGCGCCGGGTCAACATCCCCGGCTTCCGCAAGGGGAAGGCCCCGCGACGCATCGTCGAGCAGCTGTACGGACGGGCCTACCTGCTGAACGAGTCCATGGACTCGCTGGTGCAGGAGCTCACCTACAGGGCCGTCGACGAGCAGTCCATCGACATCGGTGGCATCCCCCAGATCAACTTGGAGGAGTTCGACCCGCCCAAGTTCACCGCCACGGTGCCCCTGGTGCCGTCCGTTGACCTGGGCTCGTATGAGACGGTGCGCGTGGCCCGAGAGGAAGCGGCCATCGACGAGTCCCAGGTGGACAGCCTGCTGGAGCGCGTGCGCGCCGAGCAGGCCGTGTGGGAGCCGGCCAAGGGCCCCGTCCGCGAGGACGACCTGGTAAACCTGACGGTGGTGGGCTGGACGGAGCAAGACGGCGAGCGCAAGGAGTTCGTCCGCTCCGAGGAGTCCGACTACATCCCCCGCACCGGCGGCCAGTACCCCATCCCCGGCTTCGACGAGGCCCTGGTGGGCCTGGAGGAAGGCGTGGAGCGGGAGACCACCGTCGAGGTCCCCGCCGATTTCGACAACGTCGAGCTGGCGGGCAAGACGGCCCACGTCGTCGCCACGGCCCATTCCATCAAGCGCAAGGAGCTGCCGGCCCTGGACGACGAGTTCGCCAAGGGCGTGGGCGACGGCTTCGACTCCCTGGAGGCGCTGAAGGAGCGCATCCGCTCAGACATGAGCGGGCAGGCCGCGCGCAACGCCTCCGCCACCCACGAGGACGCCACCCTCTCCGCCATGGTGGAGGTGGCCAGCTTCGAGATCTCGCCCATCCTCATCGAGCATGAGCTCGAGCACTACGTCCACGACCAGGAGGAGCGCATCCAGTCTGGGCGCTTCTCCCTGGAGGACTACCAGCAGTTCCTCGCCTGGCAGGGCATGTCGGACGAGGAGCGCCACGAGGACGCCCGCCCCAAGGTGGAGGAGCGCGTCAAGCGCGCCCACCTGCTGCGGGTGGTGGCTGAGAAGCAGGCCTTGGAGGCCACCGAAGAGGACGTGGAGGCGGAGATCGACACCATCGCCACCGAGAACGGGGCGGAGGTGGATGAGGTGCGCAAGCTCTTCGCCGACCCGGAACGCCGCGACTCCATCCGGCGCATCCTGGTGAACCGCAAGGCCATCGAATTCCTGACGGGCATCTCCGGCCAGGAGGACGGCGCCAAGCCCAAGCGCGCTGCCGCCAAGGCCAAGAGCGCCCCCAAGGACTCCGGGGACGCGGAGGCTGAGACCTCCGCCAAACCCCGCGCCCGCAAGAGCCCCGCCGCCGGCGGGAAGAAGGCTGGAGGCAGCAAGTGATGAACAACTGGCCCCTGCACGGCCCCCTGGGAGCCGAAAGCTCGCTCACCCGCCCCGAGGCCATGGTTCCCATGGTCATCGAGACCGGCGCCCGCGGCGAGCGCGCGTACGACATCTTCTCGATGCTGCTCAAGGAGCGCATCATCTACCTGGGCTCTGGCATCAACGACCAGATCGCCAACCTCATCGTGGCCCAGCTGCTCTACCTGGAGCGCGAGGACCCTGACAAGGACATCCACCTGTACATCAACAGCCCGGGTGGGGTCATCACCTCGGGTCTGGCCATCTACGACACGATGCAGCTGATCAAGCCCGACGTGTCCACCATCTGTGTGGGCATGGCCGCCTCCATGGGCACCGTGCTGCTGTGCGCGGGTGCGGCGGGCAAGCGCTTCGCCCTGGCCAACTCCACGATTCACATGCACCAGGCGTTGGGCGGGGCCCAGGGCCAGGCATCGGACATCGAGATCGCCGCCCGGGAGATCCTGCGCGTGCAGGACGTCATCCGGACGATCATGTCCAAGCACACGGGGCAGAGCTACGAGAAGATCGCCCGTGACTCGGACCGCGACTACTACCTGCCCGCACTGGACGCCAAGGAGTACGGGCTGGTGGACGAGGTGCTCGGCACCCCGGTGAAGGGCGCCTAGCCCACGCTCGCAACGCGACCTCGGGAGGACGGCCAACATGCCTAGCAATCCCGCCGGTAATGGCAAGGGGGAGCACGTGTGCTCCTTCTGCGGCAAGAACCAGACCGCCGTCAAGCGGCTCATCGCGGGCCCTGGCCGGGTGTTCATCTGCGACGAGTGCGTGCGCCTCTGTCAGCAGATCATCACCGAGGAGAGTTCCTCCTCGTCCGCACCTGCCGCACCGGCACTCCCCTCGCGCGGGCTCTCCCCCCGGGAGATAGCCGAGCGTCTCGACGAGTACGTGGTGGGCCAGGAGCAGGCCAAGCGCGTGCTCTCCGTGGCGGTCTACAACCACTACAAGCGCGTTTGGTCCAACGCCGTCTCCAATGAGGTGGAGATCCAGAAGTCCAACATCCTGCTGGTGGGCCCCACGGGCTCCGGCAAGACCCTCCTGGCCCAGACCCTGGCCAAGATCCTGGATGTGCCCTTCGCCATCGCCGACGCCACCTCCCTCACCGAGGCGGGGTACGTGGGCGAGGACGTGGAAAATATCCTGCTGCGGCTGGTGCAGGCCGCGGACTACGACACCGCCCGCGCCGAGCACGGCATCATCTACATCGACGAGATCGACAAGCTGGCGCGCAAGAGCTCCAACCCGTCCATCACCCGCGACGTTTCGGGCGAGGGGGTGCAGCAGGCGCTGCTCAAGCTCATCGAGGGGTGCCTGGCCAACGTGCCGCCCCAGGGCGGGCGCAAGCACCCGCAGCAGGAGTTCATCCAGCTGCGCACCGACAACATCCTGTTCATCTGCGGCGGCGCCTTCGAGGGCATCGAGCAGGTGATCGCCCGCCGCATCATGTCCAACCACCGCATCGGCTTCCACGGTGGTGAGTCCGCCTCGGATGCCAAGGACGACATCCGCTCCAACGTGGACTCCGACGACCTGCTCTCCTACGGGTTCATCCCGGAGCTCATCGGCCGCCTGCCGGTGTGCGTGAGCCTGCACGGTCTGGACAGGGCCGCCATGGTGCGGGTGCTCACGGAGCCCAAGAACGCGGTGGTGAAGCAGTTCCAGCACCTGTTCGCCCTGGACGGGGTCGAGCTGGTGTTCACCCCCGCCGCCCTGGAGGCCGCCTCGGAGCAGGCCATCGCCCGCAAGACGGGCGCACGGGGCCTGCGCTCCATCATCGAGGAGGCGCTGGTGGACGTGATGTTCGAGCTCCCCACGCTGGAGGGCGTCACCCGCTGCCTCATCGACACCGATGGGCACGGGCGGCTGGGCACGCCTCGCCTGCTCTCCTCCTCCGGCCAGGTGGTGGAGATCCACCCCCGCCGGGGCGACGCCAAGAGCGCCTAGGGCGCTGTTCCCGCGACCCACGTACGCACAGGCCGGGGCAACCGCCCCGGCCTCCTGCTGGGCTGCCTCTTGTTAAGCGCATATATATGCGTATAATACTCACATGCGACGCAAGCAGGGAGTGCTCAGGCCGATAGAGGCGCAGATCCTCACCGCCGCGCTGCACCTGCGGGCGCGCGGGGAGGGGGAGTTCCACGGGTTCCTCATCGCCAAGGAGATGGCGCAGGGTGCCCAGGCCCGGACGCTCACCGCACAGGGCACGCTCTACCGGGCCCTGGCGCGCCTGACGGCAGACGGCCTCCTGGTCAGTGCGTGGGAGGACCCGGCCGAGGCCGCCCAGGCGGGGCGGCCGATGCGGCGCCTCTATCGGCTGACCCCGGACGGCGTGCGCGCCACCACCGCCGCAGGGCGCACCGTCGCGGGGCAGCCGCGCCTGCAGGAGCGGCCCGCATGAGCGTGCGCATGGCAGCCCGGCTGGTGCGGGGGTGGGTGTGGCTGTACGTGCGGGGACTGCCCGCCGCGGTCCCACGGAGCGCATGCGCGAGGTCGCCTCGGACGCGTACGAGCACCTGCGCGACCCGCAGGCCGGTGGCGCGTGGGGTCTGGTGGCGCGGTGCGCGCGCGGGGCACCGGCGGACGTGGTGTGGCGATTGGAGGCGGGGATGAATACGGGAGGTGCGGGCATGGTGGGTGTGCTGACGAGCCCCTTGAGCTACGTGCGTTACATGCTCTTAATGGGGGTGGCGGCATTGGCGCTGCCGGTGGGCTTCGGTCTGGGCGTGGCAGGGTTCACCATGGCGGTGGCGGCGGTGGTGGTGCCTGCGGCGCTCATCGCGGCGCCGGTCCTCTACCGCTTCGATGCGCTGAACATGGGCCCGTGGGTGGTGGACACGTTGCCCGAGGCCCTGGTGCTGATGGTCGCAGGCCGCGCGCTGTTCGCCGTGGAGCTGGTAGTGGTCAACACGCTGGTGGGCCGCCTGCGCGGGGTCTTCCCGCTGCGGGTGGGCGGGCTGCGCCTAGGGCGTTAGCTCCGTCCCTCCAGCGCGGCCTCCACCTGCGTGGTCAGGTCCAGCGCGCCGGAGCGCCCCTCGATGTCCATGCGTCCGTCGGCCAGGGCCCGCAGCGTCTGCACCAGCAACTCCGGCTCGCGGCGCACGCCCGCAGCGCGGATGGCGTCGAACAGCGCGCCTCCCTCATCGGCGGGCTGGTGCGCGGCCTGGTCGGCCCAAAGCGCGTCGAACGCGGTCCCACGCAGCCCCACCCGGGTGTAGGCGAGGGACGGGCCCCGGTCCAGCTCCTCGGTCACGCGGAACACGGTGCTCCCCGTTTCGTGCGCTCCCTCGGCCATGAGCTGGGCGATGACCTTCTGCCACAGCCCCACGGGCCCATCGGGCAGGGCGGGGTGCAGGTTCACGAAGGGGAGCGAGCGGGTGAGGGCGGGGCTCATGATGAGCAGATACCCGGCCAGCACGCCCACCTGGGGTTGGTGGGGGGCCACCTGTGCCCACACCTGCGCGTCGTAGGCGGCGCGCACCTGGGTCGTGAACGCCCCGCCGTGCTCGGCCCGGAAGCGCCGGGCAGAGAGCGTCTCCACCGGGATGCCCAGGGCGGCGGCGCGGTCCATGAAGGCATCGCTCCCCTCACCCTCGCCGCGCTCACGCTGCAGGAACACCACCGCTATCTCGGCGTCCAGGGAGCCGTCGGCGATGGCGGCGACGGCGCGCTCGAACATGCCGCGCGAACCGGCCCCGCGGCCAGCGGTGAACCAGGCGAGGCGCAGCGTCACGGCAGCCGCTTGAAGGGCCGGATCAGCTTGTTGAGGGTGCTCCACAGGTGCACCGTTGCCCCGGCGGGCCGGCACACCAGCCGTGCCTCGGCCAGCGCTGCCAGGAACCCGGCGGGCGTGCCGTCGAAGTCGGGGAACTCGGTGTAGGTGCGGCCCAGCTCCCCGGTGGTGTGCGCGTCGGAGACGGCGGTCACCGGCAGGTGGTGGGCTTGCGCGAACTCGGCGGCGGCGGTGTTGTCCGCCCCCTTCATGGTGCGGGCGTTGAACGCCTCCATCAGGTCCACGTAGGGAAGCAGCTCCTGCGCCGTGGCCCGATCCAGCGCCGAGCGCCCGTAGCCGGTGAAGGGGTGCGGGATGGACACCAGCGCGCCCTGCGCCTTGATGGCCCGGGCCGTCTCCACGGGGCCCATGCCCGGCTCCACCCGCTCATGCAGGAACAGCCCGGTGATCTCGCCCGCGGTGGACATCACCTCCTCACCGGGAATCACCCTGAAGGGGGCGAGGGCTGCCACCTCCTGCGCCCCGGCCAGCTGGTTGTGGTCGGTGACGGCGATGCAGGTGAGGCCCACCGCCTGGGCGCGCCGCACCAGCGCCTGGGGGCTCACCAGGCAGTCGAAGGAGTGGTGGGTGTGCATGTGGAAGTCACCCCGGAGCAGACCGGCCACCTAAGCCTCCTCCCCATCGATATCGTCGGGCTCAGGGGCCTGCGGGCCGCCCATCATGGACATTTGCTCGCCGAAGGAGCGCTGGAGCTTGGAGATGCGCAGTTCAGCGGCGGAGAGCAGTTCGTTGCACGAGCGGGCCAGGCGCATCCCCTCCTCGAACAGGCGTGTGGCCTCCTCCAGGGGCAGGTTCCCTGCCTCCAGCCGCTCCACCGTGGCGCGCAACTCGGTATAGGCCTCCTCGAAGGAGGGCTGCTCCTCGCCGCCCTTGGGTGCGGGTTTGCGCTCAGCCATCGGTGCCCTCCTGCTCGGTGCTGATGGGGACGGTGCGCTCGATGCGGGCGTCCAGGTGTCCGTCGCGCACCGATGCACGCACCAGTGTACCCGCATCCACCCCGCGGACGGAGGTGATGGCCGCCCCGGTGGCGGGGTCGGTGAGGGCGGCGAAGCCGCGCTCCAGCACCGCCCGGGGGTTCAGCGCCGTGAGCTGGGCCGCCGCGCCCGAGGTCTGCTCGCGGCGCAGGCGCAGCATGGCGGAGAGGGCCGCACGACCGCGCTCCAGCACATCGTCCACCCGTTGGCGGGCGATGGCGGGGTCGGGCAGGTACCGGCCCAGGTGGGCCACCTGCGTCTCCACGGCCCGCGCGCGCTGGGCCAGGGCGTTGGCGCTGGCGGCGTAGGCGCGCTGGGCCTGGGCGCGGATGTCGGCGGCCAGGGCGCGCACGTCGGGCGTGGCCGCAGCGGCTGCCGCCGAGGGCGTGGGGGCGCGCAGGTCCGCCACGAAATCGGCGATGGTCACATCGGACTCATGGCCCACGGCGCTGATCACCGGGATGCGCGAACCGTGGATCGCCCGGGCCACCACCTCGGTGTTGAAAGACCACAGGTCCTCCATGGAGCCGCCGCCTCGGCCCACGATGAGCACGTCCACGTCATCGCGTGCGTTGAGCGTGGCGATGGCATCGGCGATCTCTTCGGCCGCGCCCTCGCCCTGCACGGAGGCGGGGCAGAGCACCACCTCGGTCAGCGGGTAGCGCGCGGTGAGCACGTTGATGATGTCGTGGATCACCGCACCGTGCTCCGAGGTCACTACCCCGATGCGCTGGGGGAAGGAGGGCAGGGGGCGCTTGCGGGAGGGGGCGAAGAGGCCTTCGGCCTCCAACTTGGCGCGCAGGCGCTCGAACTCGGCGGCCAGCACTCCCATACCCGCGGGCACCACCGCGTCCACGTACAGCTGGGTATCGCCGCGGACGGTGTAGAAACTCACTCGCCCGTGGACATTCACCTGAGCCCCGTTCGCCACGTGCTCGGCCCCGGCCCCACCACGGAACAGCACGGCGCGCAGGCCTGCATCAGCATCCTTGATCGTGAAGTAGCGGTGGCCCGCCGCCGAGGTGGAGAGGGAGGAGACCTCCCCCGTCACCCACACGTCACGCAGCGCCGGATCGCGCTCCAGTGCCGCCTTGACGGCGCTCGCCAGTGCGGAGACGGAGAAGAGGTCCACGCCGTCCCGCGCTACTCGTTGACCCGGGTGATGTAGGTGGCGGTGCGGGTGTCCACGCGCACCACATCGCCGATGTTGATGAACATGGGCACGTTCACCGTGATGCCGGTGGAGAGGGTGGCGGGCTTGCCCGAGCCGGAGGCGGTGTCGCCCTTGTAGCCGGGCGGGGTGTCGGTCACCTCCAGGTCCACGGAGGTGGGCAGTTCAACGGCGATGGCCTTGTCGCGGAAGAAGACCACCTGGCACTCGGTCTGGTCCACTAGGTACTTGGCCGCATCCCCCACCACGTCGAGGCCCAGTTCGTACTGGTCGTAGGTGGAGGCATCCATGAAGGTGTAGACCCCGTCCGCCTCGTACAGGAAGGTGCAGTCCTGGTTCACCACGGGGGCGCGCGTGAGCTTGAGGCCGTAGCCGGAGTACGACTTGTCGATGAGCTGGCCGGTGAGCAGGTTGCGCATCTTGATGTGGTACACCGGCGCGCGCTGCTGCATCTTCTGCTGGTAGTACTCCTCAATCTTGTAGGGGACGCCCTCCAGCTCAACGGTGGCGCCGCGCCGCAGGTCGCCGAACTCCATCACCATCGCCGGGTTCTCCTTGCCACGAACTGCCCGCCACGGGGACGGGCCTCCTATGCTAGCAGTAAACGGGGGGCGCGCGGGCCTCAGATCTCGATGATGCCGCGCTTGTGGGCGTGGGTGAGCACGCGGGGGCGCCCGTTCTCCATTACCACCAGGTCCTCGATGCGCACGCCGCCCCAGCCGGTCAGGTAGATGCCCGGCTCCACGGAGAAGACCATGCCGTCGGTCACCGGCTCCTCTGAGTTGGGGCCCACACCCGGCAGCTCATGGACGGCAACGCCGATCCCGTGACCCAGGGAATGGCCGAAGGCCTCGCCGTAGCCCGCCTGCTCGATGACCTGGCGCGCCAGGTTGTCGATCTCCTTGCCCGCCATGCCCGCCACGGCTGTGGCCTCCGCCGTCTCCTGGGCGGCCAGCACCGTGTCGTAGATGGCCTTGAACCGTGCGTCGGGCTTGCCCAGCACGAAGGTGCGCGTGATGTCTGAGCAATAGCCGTCGTAGAGGGCGCCCATGTCGATGATGACGCCTTCGCCAGCGGCCAGGGGTCGGTCGGTGGGGTGGTGATGCGCCCGAGCGCCGTTGGAGCCCGCGGCGACGATGGTCTCGAAGGAGAGGGCGTCTGCCCCCGCCTCGCGCATCGTCACCTCCATGGCCCAGGCCACCTGGCGCTCGGTCATGCCGGGGCGCAGCGTGGCGGCCACGCTCTCCATGGCTCCATCCGCCAGGTCGATGGCGCGCTGGATGACCTCCAGCTCTCCCGGCTCCTTCACCGCGCGCAGGTTGGAGGCCATCTGGCCGATGGGCGCAAGCTCCGGGGCCGGGTTAAGGTCCTTCAGCCGCTTGAGGAAGCGCGTGTGGCTCGCCACCGAGACGTCGCCGTCCTCGAAGCCGATTCGCCGCACGCCGCTCCACGCACTCAACACGTCCTTGAGCCAGTCGCGGCCGGAGCGCATCTCCTCCACCCGGTAATCCGGGGCCTGCGCCCCGGCCTGCTCGGTGTAGCGGAAGTCCGTCGCCAGCACCGCGTCCGAGGCGCTGATGAGCAGCGCACCGGCGGAGCCCCGGAAGCCGGAGTAGTAGGCCCGGTTCTCCGGCGAGGTGATGAGTACCGCATCCAACCCCTGCGAAGCCATGGCGGCGCGCAAACGGGCGATGCGTCCGGCCTTGGTGGCGACGGCGGTGGTACTCACGCCCCGCGCGCCTCGGTGGCCAGGTACTCCAGCGCCAGCAGGTAGCCGCGCAGCCCCAGCCCCGTGATGACGCCTACGGCCACCGCGCCGGTTAGGGAGGTGTGCCGGAAGGGCTCGCGTGCGTGGATGTTGGACACGTGCACCTCCACCACGGGGGCGGGCAGGGCCGCGAGGCAATCGCGCAGGGCGATGGAGGTGTGGGTGAGGCCACCAGCGTTGAGGATGATGCCGTCGGCGCCGAACCCCTCGGCCTGCAGGTGGTCGATGAGTGCCCCCTCGGCGTTCGACTGGAAGAACGCCACGTCCACGCCCAACTCACCGGCGCGGTGGCGCACGGCCTTCTCCACGTCGGCAAGGGTGGTGGTGCCGTAGATGTCCGGTTCGCGCCGGCCCAGCAGGTTCAGGTTGGGGCCGTTGACGACCAGGATCCTCATGCATCCTCCAGGGGTTCGGGAGAGTCGGCGGGGGCGTCCCCGCGCGCCAGCGGATGGGCCGCCAGATACGTGCGGCGCGCCTCCTGCTGACTCACATGAGTGTACACCTGCGTGGCGGTGGGCGAGGAATGGCCCAGCAACTCCTGTACCACCCGCAGGTCCGCACCGCCGTCCAGCAGGTGGGTGGCGAAAGAGTGGCGCAGCGTGTGGGGATGGATGTCCTCCCGCAGCCCCGCCGCCGCTGCGTACCGGCGCACCATCGCCTGCACGGCCCGTGGGCCGAGGCGTCCACCCCGCTCACCCACGAACACGGCCTGCCCGGAGCGTGCGGTGACCAGCACCGGGCGTCCGGTGGCGAGATAGGCGCGCAGGCGTTCGACGGCGGGCGCTCCCACCAGTGCCTGGCGTTCCTTGGCGCCCTTGCCCAGCACCCGCACGGCCCCCTCCTCCAGCCGCAGCGAGGCCAGGTCCAGCCCCGTGGCCTCGGACACGCGCAGCCCGGCCGAGTAGAGCAGCTCCAGCAGCGCCGCGTCCCGCAGCGCCAGCGCGCTGGCGTGGGCGTCGGCCTCGGCGGGCGGCGCGGGCGCCTCCACCAGCCGCCCGGCCTCCGCCGTGGAGAGCACGTCGGGCAGGCGACGCGCGGTGCGGGGGGTGTAGCGGCGCATCAACCGTGAGCGCGCGGCCCAGAGGGGGGCGTCGGGCAGCTGGCCGCTGCCGACCAGGTAGCGGGCGAACGAGCGCAGCGCGGCCAGTGAGCGCACCACCGACCCGCGTGCGTGCCCCGCCTGCCCGGCGCGCCTGCCCGCCGAGAGGGTGCGCTGCTCCAGCAGCCAGGCCACGTAATCGCGCACCAGGTCACGCGCCACCCCTGCCACGCGCCCCGGCCCCTCGCGCTCGATGAAGGCACGCAGGGGCCCGGCATCGTCCCCCAGGGCGATGCCCTGGGCCGCCAGGTACTCGACGAAGGGGCCGACATCCCCCAGGTAGTTGCGCACCGTGGCGGGGGAGAGGGCGCGCGCGCTCTCCAGGTGCTCGCGGTAGGCCCGCAGCAGCGGGGAGGGCGTCTGCACGCTACACCGCGCCCGCCGCTTCCTCCTCGGGCACAGGGCCGACGTAGGCGCACCGGGTGCACTTGGCCCGGTTGCGGCCCGCGCTCACCAGGAGGCCCTCGCACTCAGGGCAGGCCACGGGCAGAGGACGCGAGCTCACCGTGAAGTTGCACGCGGGGTAGTTGGAGCAGCCGTAGAAGGTGCGGCCCTTCCCCTTGCGCTCCAGCAGTTCGCCCCCGTCCACGGGGCAGGTGGCCCCCGTCTTCTTGCGGATCGGGCGAGAGGTCTTGCACTCCGGGAAGCCCGTGCAGGAGAGGAACGGGCCGAACCGGCCGGACTTGATGACCATGGGGCGGCCGCACACCTCGCACACCTCGTCGGTGGGCTCCTCGATGCGCACCCGCGGCATCTTCTCCTGGGCCTCCTCCAGCTCCTTGGCGAAGGGATCGTAGAAGCCGCGCAGCAGCGGCACCCACTCCTCCTTGCCGTTGGCTACCTCGTCCAGGCGCTCCTCCAGCTGGGCGGTGAACTCCAGGTTCATGATCTCCGGGAAGTGCGCCAGCAGTTGGTCGCACACCACCTGTCCTAGTTTGGTGGAGGTGAGGACGGCGCGCTCGCGGTTCACGTACTGGCGGCTCACCAGCGTGGAGATGATGGGCGCGTAAGTGGAGGGGCGGCCGATGCCGTGCTCCTCCAGCGCCTTGATGATGGACGCCTCGGTGTAGCGGGGCGGCGGCTGGGTGAAGTGCTGGATGGGGCTGAGGCGGCTGCAGGTGAGCGCCTCGTCCTTGGTCAGGGCGGGCAGGGTGCCCTCCTTCTCCTCGTCCTCGTCCTCGCTCGCCTCCTGCTTCTCGTCCTGCGCCTCCATGTACACGGCGCGGAAGCCGGGGAAGCGCAGCACCGAGCCGGAGGTGCGGAACAGGTAGCCCGCACCGGAGCGGGGGCTGGCGAGGACCTCCACACGGGTGGCGTCCAAGACGGCGTCGGCCATCTGGGAGGAGACCATGCGCTTCCACACCAGCTCGTACAGTCGGAACTGGTCCCGCGAGAGGTGCGCGGCCACCGACTCCGGCGTGCGGGGCGTGGAGGTGGGGCGGATCGCCTCGTGGGCCTCCTGCGCCACCTTGGACTTGGAGGTGAACACCCGCGCCGTGGCCGGCAGGTACTCCTTCCCGAAGGTGCGTTCGATGAATTCCCGTGTCTGGGCCAGCGCCTCGGGCGCCACCTGGGGGGAGTCGGTACGCATGTAGGTGATCAGGCCCACGGGCCCATCTGCCCCGCCCAAGTCGATGCCCTCGTAGAGCTGCTGGGCCAACTGCATGGTGCGGGTGGCCGAGAAGCGCAGTTGGCGGGAGGCCTCTTGCTGGAGGGTGGAGGTGATGAAGGGCGGTGCGGGCCGGCGCTTCACCTCGCGCCGGGTGACCGAGCGCACCTGGTAGGAGCCACCGTCCAGCTCGCCCATGATGCGCTGGGCAGCGGCCTCATCGCCGATCTCGATCTTGCCCTTCTCGCCGTCGCGCCCATGCAGCGCCGCGGCGAACGATCCGTTGTGCGCGCTCAGGGCAGCCTCGATGCTCCAGAACTCGCGAGGGGTGAAGGCGTCGATCTCGCGGTCGCGCTCCACCACCAGGCGCAGGGCCACGGACTGCACGCGCCCGGCCGACAGACCCCGCTGCACCTTGCGCCAGAGCAGGGGGCTCAGCTCATACCCCACCAGCCGGTCCAGGACGCGCCGGGCCTGCTGGGCGTTCACCAGCTGCATGTCGATGTCCCGGTGGTTCTCGAAGGCTTCCTTGATGGCCTCCGGCGTGATGGCGTGGAAGACCACCCGGTGCACGGGCTTGGACTTCCAGCCAGCTGCCTCGTACAGGTGCCAGGAGATGGCCTCGCCCTCGCGGTCAGGGTCGGTGGCCAGGTAGACGTCCTCCGCGTTCTCGGCGGCCTTCTTCAGGTCGGCGATGACCGTCTTCTTGTCCTTCATCACCTGGTAGGAGGGGGTGAAGGAGTGCTCCTTGTCCACGCCCAACTGCCCCTCGGGCAGGTCGCGCACGTGTCCCATGGAGGCCTTGACGGTGTAGTCGCGGCCCAGGATGCGGCCGATGGTGGTCGCCTTGGCGGGCGACTCCACCACCACCAGGTGGCGGCCTCGGCCACCCCCTGTGGCGCCATCCTCGCGGGGTGCGCGGGTGGTGCGCCGGGCGGCGGCGGGCCGCTTGGCCGTGGTCTTCTTGGCGGTCTTGGAGGTCTTGGTTGAGGTGGGCATCTTTTCCACGATACGGGCCAGGAGGCGGGGATTGTCAAGGCTTGGGGCCGCCGGGACGCGTGTTGGGGATGCCCGTAGCGGCTAGCGCCGCTCCGCCACGTAGTGCATCGTCCCCACCGCCCGAACCAGTCCGCGCATCTCCAGCAGGGCGAGGGTGCCGGCCACCTGCGCCACGGGTGAGCCCACCGCACGCGCCAGTTCGTCCACGTGCACCGGCTCGGGGCCGAGCACCTCCAGCACCCGGCGCTCTTCCTCTGATGCGTCCAGGGGGGCTGGGGGTGCGGCGGGTGCCGGTGGGGCTGCCTGCTGGCCCATCCCGCGCAGTGCGGCGGTGCGGGTCAGCTCCTCCAGCACGTCCTCGGGCGTGGAGACCAGCTTGGCGCCCTCGCCGATCAGCCGGTTGGTCAGGGCGCTGGTCTCGGAGAAGATGGATCCCGGCACGCACAGCACGTCGCGCCCCTGCTCCAGGGCATAGCGCACCGTGGAGAGGGTGCCGGAGCCCTCAGCCGCCTCCACCACCAGCGTGGCCAGACCAAGTGCGGAGAGGATGCGGTTGCGGCGGGGGAAGTGGGCGGGCATCGGCCGGGTGCCCAGGGGGAACTCGGAGAGCACCGCGCCGTGGGCGGCTATCTCGGCGGCCAGCCCCCGGTGCTCCGGTGGATAGACCACATCCAGCCCCGAGCCCATCACCGCGATGGTGCGCCCGCCCGCCTCCAGCGCCGCCCGATGGGCCGCACCGTCGATGCCTCGCGCCAGCCCACTCACCACCGTAACCCCGGCGCGCGCCAGTTCACCCGCCAGGTACCGGGCGGCCTCGCGCCCATAGGTGGTGGGTTTGCGGGTGCCCACGATGGTCACGGCGTAGGCGTCCGCCGTGGTGGGCACCCCGCGCGTGTACAGCAGAGGCGGGGCCGTCTCCACACCGCCCAGGCCGGTGGGGTAGTCCGGGCTGTCCCAGGGCAGCACCTCCAGCCCGGCCTGCGCTACCCGCTCGGCCTCGGCGTGGGGGTCCAGGGCTCTGCGGGCCTCGGATAGGGAGGCGACGGCGCGCCGGTCGAGCCCTGCCTGCTCCCAGTCGGGGGCCGTGGCCTCCCAGGCGGCGCGGGCAGACCCGAAGTATTCCAGCAGCAGGCCGAAGCGCGCGGGGCCCACGTCTCCCACCAGGGAGAGGGCAATCCAGTAGGGCAGGTCTGCGGCGTCGGTGCTGGGCATGGCGGCCACATGGTGGCTGCGGCGCTGCCTGCGCGCAAGCGGCGGATGGCGGAGAGAGCGGGATTCGAACCCGCGAGAAGCTTGCGCCCCTACACGATTTCCAGTCGTGCCCGTTCGACCACTCCGGCATCTCTCCGCGCGGGTCGGGGGAACGGAACCCCTATGGCATGGGACGGGGCCAGCGCCGGTGCGGTTGGCCCCCGGTGAGCGTGCTGGCGGAGAGAGTGGGATTCGAACCCACGGTAGGGCAAGCCCTACAACGGTTTTCGAGACCGTCGCCTTCGTCCACTCAGCCATCTCTCCGAACCCTGCCATCATACCCGCAACCCGCGCCAGGCTCAACGGTGCGGTAGGTGCGGTTCTGGCCCCTGTGGGGTGGGTGCTTCCTTTATTGACAGCCCTCTCCGGGCCCCCATACCATCGCCACTGTACCCCGCGTACCCATCGCGGGGCCGAGGGTGGAGCGCTGGCGCTGGCGCGCTGTGGGCCGCATCACCCCCAGGAGGAGCACGGGTCATCCGCCCTTCCGGGTTCGCCCGGTGAGGGGGAACTCAACCCATGGACGGTTGGACAGCTATCGTGCTGGCCGCGGGCCGCGGGAGCCGCATGCGCTCCAGCGTGCCCAAACCCCTCCAGCCCATCGCGGGTTCGCCGCTGCTGGTTCATGTGCTGCGCACTCTGCGCGAGGCGGGTGCTGGCGCGTGCGTGGTGGTGGCCTCCCCCGCCGACGCTGACGCGCTGCGCGCCGTCGCAGGCGATGCATCTGTGGTGGAGCAGGACGAGCCCCGGGGAACGGCTGACGCCCTGCGCGCCGGACTGGATGCCCTTCCAGCTGACGCGGCGCTGGCCGTGGCCATGAACGCCGACGTCCCGCTGGTGCTGCCCAGGAGCGTCCGGGCGCTGCTGGATGCTCACCGCGCCGAGGGGGCGGTCTTCGGCCTGCTGACGGCTCAGGTTGGCCGTGCGCAGGCCGTGGGCCTGGGCCGGGTACGCCGGGACGCCGAGGGCGCGCCGGAGGCGGTGGTGGAGGCCGTGGACGATGCGGGCGGTGGGACCGAGGCCGAGGTGAACGTGGGCTGCTATAGCCTGGACGTGGCCTGGGTTCGCGCCGCGCTCGGCGCGCTGCCCGCCCATGCCTCAGGCGAGTACCACCTGCCCGCGCTGGCCGAAGCCGCCCGCACCAGCGGTCAGTTCGTGGCCGCTGCTCCGGTGAGCGAGGGTGCCGAGGCGCTCTCGGTGAACACCCGGACGGAGCAGGCGGCGGCCGAGGCCGCTCTGCAGGCACGTTTGCGTGCACGGGCACTGGAGGCGGGCGCCTGCCTGCTGGACCCGTCCACCATCTACCTGGACGCCGACGCGGTGCTGGAGGCGGACGCACTGATCCACCCCAACACCACGGTGCGGGGCCGCTCGCGGGTGAGCGCCGGGGCGCAGGTCGGCCCCAACGCCATCCTGCACGATGCGCTGGTGGGCCGTGATGCCCGCATCGCCGGCGCGGTGGTGGAGGGCGCCGAGGTGGGGGAGGGCGCCCACGTGGGCCCGTACGCCCACCTGCGGGAGGGCACCGTGCTGGCGCCGGGCGCCTACGTGGGTTCCCACGCTGAGGTGAAGGCGAGCCGCATCGGCCGAGGGGCCCACGTGGGTCATTTCTGCTACGTGGGTGATGCCGAGGTGGGCGCGGGCGCGAACATCGGCGCCGGGACGGTCACCTGTAACTACGACGGCCGGGAGAAGCACCGCACCATCATCGGTGAGGGCGCCTTCATCGGTTCGGACAGTCTGCTCGTCGCTCCGGTGCGCGTCGGCGCCAGGGCACTGACGGGAGCGGGAGCGGTGGTCACCGAGGACGTGCCGGACGGCGCGCGGGTGGCCGGTGTCCCCGCCAGACCCCTGGCGCGACGCGCGAAACCACCTGCCGGGGGCTCAGAGGAGCGATCGCTTGGATAGTGGCAGTACGGTCATGGCGGTCCTGTGGGCGTTGGGCGTGGTGGGCTTCTTCGGCCTCCACATCGCTGACGCAGCCCTCCCGGTGCTCCGGCGCACCGCGGTGCGCGAGGCGCTGGGCTCGCGGGGCCTGCGCGCCAGCGCCGCGACCCGGCTGCGCGCGAGCCGCGCCTCCTACGAGGACCTGATCTGGCTGCTCACGCTGCTCAACGTGGCGCTTGTCACCGGGCTCGGTCTGGGGCTGCTGGCCCGCGCCACCACGCTGCCGGCATCGGCCATCGGCGCGGTCATCGCCGGTCAGTGGCTGGTGCTGTTCGTCGTGGTGCCGCCCCTGGAGCGCATGACGGTGAACCTACCGGTGCCCACTCTCGCCACCCTGGGGGTGCTGGTGCAGGCAACCCTGTGGCCTCTGCTGCCCCTGCGCCACATGACCCGCTCCGGCCTGCGCCTGGCGAGCCGTCAGCCTGAGCCTGCCGCCCCCGGAACCAGCGGCGCCAACGGGCCCACCGGCGCGATCCAGGAGAGCGCGGAACAGCACGCCGATATGAACCTGGGCCAGGAGCTGGAGGAGGAGACGCTGGGCCGGATGGAGCAGGCGATGATCCACGCCATCCTCCACCTGGATGAGACGCCCGTGCGGGAGATCATGGTTCCTCGTGTGGACATGACCAGCGTTGAGGTGGACACGCCGCTGGAGGATGCGGTGGTCCGCGTGCTGGAGAGCGGTCACTCCCGCGTTCCGGTGTTCGAGGAGCACCTGGATAACGTGGTGGGGGTGCTCTACATCCGCGACCTGCTGGCCGCCTCCACCCGTGGGCGGGGAGCCACGCCCCCCTCCCTGCGCGAGCTGGTGCGCCCGTGCTTCTTCGTGCCGGAGAGCAAGCGCGCCGACGAGATGCTCACCGAGTTCCAGGAGCGCCATGTGCAGATCGCCGTGGTAGTGGACGAGTACGGCGGCGTTGCCGGGCTGCTCACCACCGAGGACTTGATCGAGGAGATCGTCGGCGAGATCGAGGATGAGTTCGACATCTACGAACCGCACGTGGAGCGCGATGCGGCGGGCAACGCCGTGGTGGACGCCCGCATGCCCGTGGACAAGTTCAACACCGAGTTCGGCTCGGCCATCAACGCCGAGGGGTACGACACCATCGGCGGCTTCCTCTACACCCGCCTGGGACGTATCCCCACGGCGGGCGATGTGGTGGAGGATGGGGGCCTGCGCATGCAGGTGACCACCACCGTCGGGCGGCGCATCAAGAAGGTGCGGGTGAGTCCCCGGCCCGCCGACCCCGTCCCCTCCGACGCGCCTTCCCTCACCGGCGGTAAGTAGACCGCCCCATCGGCCGTCGAGCCCCGCCGTTACGCTGCCTCACGCACGCACCCAGCACGCGCCTATCCGCGCGCCTGGCGCTCCTGACCGAATGGTTGAGCCCCTGACCGGAGCGGGGTGCGCGCGTGTCCGCGGGCCTGCGGCGAGCACGAGAGCGTCGGAACGAGGGAGGCCCCTCAGGCGGAGCGATGTAGGCGCTAGGCGAGGTGCGCAGCGTGGCTTGCACATCGTGGGGGCGGGGGGCACGTTGGCGATAGGGGGCGGGACGGTGCCGACAGCGCGCACCGTGTCCGGTGCGCCGCGCGGAGAGCCTCCGCGGAGGTGCTCGCCGGAACTGGTTGAGGGTGGTGCATCGCAGCCAAAGAGAAAGCCCCCGGCATGTGCCGGGGGCTTTCGTTCCGGTCAGGAACGGGGGTTCTTACTTGGCCGCAGCGACCAGGGAGGCGGAGGCCTTGACGGTGCCAGCGGTGGCGACGATGGAGTGTACACCCGCGGACAGGGCCGGGATGGAGGCTTCCACCGAGAAGATGCCACCGGCGTTGGCGGTGCCGGAGCCGAGGCTCACCGAGGAGCCGTCGCCGCTCACCAGGGCCAGAGACACGGAGGAGCCGTTGGTCCAGCCGGTGCCGTAGACGGTCACCGTGGTAGCGGTGCCGGAGGTCACGGAACCCTTGGACAGGTCGACGTTGGCGGCCAGGGTGGGACCAGCGGCGCCAGCGGCACCGGCGGCACCCGCAGGACCCTGAGGACCCGCGGCACCCGCGGCACCAGCCGCACCGGTGGGGCCAGCAGGGCCCGCAGGACCCTCGGCGCCGGCGCAGGCCGCAGCCACCAGGGTGAGGATCGTCAGCACGAGGACCAAGGCCATGCTCTTGACGCTGAGGAAGCGGTTCATCGAACCCCCTTTCCAAACATTTCCGAAACTGGGTGATGTGCGGTCGGGAGGCGGAAGCAGGCCACTACCGACTCCGTTGAAACCACGGGGTATGATAGAGAGCCGTTTTTGCACGTGTCAAGGACTTTTCGTACGCGAGCGCGCGTTTTCACGCGTACTTGCGGACAGGCTCGCCCCGCACCATCGTGCGCTCCCGCCCCTCCCTCGTCTATACTCCAGGCGTAGTGCCCCCGTAGCTCAGCGGATAGAGCACCGGCCTCCGGAGCCGGTGGCGGGAGTTCGAGTCTCCCCGGGGGTACCATCTGTGCCGCGCCCCGCGCGCCAACGAATCCCCGTCTAGTACTTGCCCTGGCTCGCCCAGGCAGCACCATCCACCGGCAGCCAGATGCCGCTGATGAACCGCGCCTCGTCCGAGTGCAGGAAGAGGGAGGCGTAGGCCACGTCCCACGCAGTACCCATGCGCTTGCCCAGCGGCACGCGGGCGTTGCGCGAGGCCACCACCTGCTCGCGAGGCGTGCCCGCCGCCACGCGTGCCTCGATGGCCATGGGGGTGTCCATGAGCCCCGGCAGCACCGCGTTCACCCGCACGGCCGCGTCGGCGTGGGCGCAGGCGAGGTTCTGCGTCATGGCGATGAGCGCCGTCTTCATCGTCTTATAGCCCAGGTAAGGGTAGGCCTCCAGCACGGCCAGCGAGGAGATGTTCACGATGCTCCCGCCGCCCTGCGCGCGCATCAGCGGGATGGCGTGCTTGCAGGAGAGCCAGTGGCTCTTGAGGTTCACGGCGAAGGAGCGGTCGAAGGCCGCCTCCTCCAGGTCCAGCGCCACCGCATCCCCCAGCGCCAGCGAGGCGCCCACGTTGTTGTGGAGGATGTCCAGCGAGCCGTGGCGCGCGTGGACCCCCGTCACCAGCTCGCGCACCGACCCCTCGTCCGTGGCGTCCACCGCCGCCGCCTCGGCGCGCCCGCCCTCGGCGCTGATCATCGCCACGGTCTCCTGGGCGGAGGCCAGGTCCCGGTCGGCCACCACCACCGTGGCGCCCTCGCGCGCCAGCACCACGGCCGTCGCCCGCCCGTTGCCGATCGTCGCCCCGGGCGTCTGCCCGGCGCCCACCACCACCGCCACCTTGCCGTCGACACGTCCTGCCATGGCTGCCTCCCGTGCCGCGGTGTGGGGGGTGCGGCGTGCGCACTATACGAGGTCGATTTGCCTTGTGGTGTAGGCTGCACCGGTATCCGAGATGCCGCAGGGCGGCTCGCTCGGCGCGCGCTAGCCCCGTCCTTCCCCTCCGGCGCTCTTGGTGCATAATGCCGCCCATCACGCGGATGGAGGCGGCGGCATGATCATCGATGCGCATCAGCACCTGGTCACCGGGGCGCAGATCGGCCAGTACCAGGCGTTCCTGCTCAACGGGCGCGGGTTCCACGGCAAGGGGCACATCGGCCTCTCGGCGGAGATGGTGGCCTCGTGGAAGCACGCGGGCAAGTCCCACACTCAGCTGCTGGACGAGGTGGGGACAGACGTGGCGTTCCTCTCGCCGCGCCCCTTCTCGCTGATGCACTCGGAGAAGCCGGACAAGATCGTCCACTGGTTCTGCCAGGTGAACAACGATGCCATCGCCCTGGCGGTGCAGAACGAGCCCACCCGGTTCCGGGGCGTGGCAGGCCTGCCCCAGTGCGACGGGGCGCCGGTGAGCGATACCTTCGAGGAGATAGACCGAGCCATCAAGGACCTGGGCTTCGTGGGCATCATGATCAACCCCGATTCCTCGGAGGGCCAGCACCGCACCCCGACGATGGGCGATGAGTACTGGTACCCGCTCTACGAGAAGATGGAGAGGGAGAACATCCCCGCGCTGATCCACACCGCCGCGTGCAAAGACATGCGCGAGTCGTTCCACAACCACTTCATCACCGAGGAGTCCATCGCCATCCTCTCCCTGGCCTCCTCCCGGGTGTTCGAGGACTTCCCGAACCTGAAGATCATCATGAGCCACGGCGGTGGGTCCATCCCTTACCAGATCGGCCGCTGGCGCGCCCGCATGCGCGGGCCCAACGGCGAGGAGACCTTCGACCAGCACGTGCGCAAGCTCTATTACGACACGTGCCTCTACACCCCGGAGGCGCTGGAGCTGCTGTTCCGCACGGTGGGCACGGACCGGTGCCTCTTCGGCACCGAGCGCCCCGGCGCGGGCTCGGCCCACAACCCCCGCACCGACGAGTGGTACGACAACACCAAGCCGTACATCGACGCCATGGGCTTCCTGTCCGACGCCGACCGCACGGCCATCTATGAGGGGAACGCCCGTTCGGTGTACGACGCGCGCTTCAAGTAGCCCTCGCACCAATCCTGGAGGAGACGACGATGAGCAACCTATCCATCCACATGGAAGCCCAGGGCTCCATGCCCAACTTCCGGCACGACATGATCCAGCCGCTGTTGCAGGGGCGCATCCCCGTCGAGGGGGTGGACCTGACCTTCTCCGCGCCCATGGAGACGGCGGGCATCTTCGAGAACCCTCGCTTCAAGAACGGGGAGTTCGGGCTGCTGGACACCAACATCGGCGACGTGATCCCCGCCATCGACGCAGGGTGGGACTTCGTGTGCCTGCCGGTGATGATCAAGCGCAAGCCCGTCTACAACTACGTGTGGGTGCGCGCCGACCGGGGCATCGAGACGCCCAAGGACCTGGAGGGCAAGCTCATCGCCGCCTCCTCCTGGGGGGTGGTCACCACCTACACCAGGGGCATGTTTCAGCGCTTCCACGGGGTGGACCTGTCCACCCTGCGCTGGGTCACCAATCCCAGCCCGTGGCCGTTGTTCAAGCCGGTGGACGTGACCTACCCGGACGATAAGTCCAAGCGCCAGTGGGACCGCCTGCTGGATGGGGAGGCCGATGCCTGCACGGGCGACATCACCTCGGCCAAGGCGTGGGCAGCGCTGGAGGGCAACCCCGGCAAGGTCAAGCGCCTCTTCCCCAACTACCGCGAACTGCACCAGGACCTGTGGCGTGAGCACCACCTCATCACGCCCTCCCACATCATCGTCATGGGGGGCAAGCTGGTGCGGGAGAACCCAGGCCTGGCCCGGCGCATCTATGACGCCTTCGAGCGCTCCCGCGAGGTGGCCTACGACGATGCCCTGGGCGACGGCACCTCCTACTCGCTGCTCATGGACGCGCGGGAGAAGGTGCGCGACCAGCTGGGCGACATGGGTGACATCTACCAACACGGGGTGTCTGCCAACCGGGCCAGCATCGACATGATGCTGGACTTCTACCATGAGCACGGGCAGACCAGCCGGCGCCTCTCGCTGGAGGACGTGTTCGCCCCCGACACCCTGGACACCTAGACCTGGACACCTAGCCCGGAGGCGACCATGACCCGGCTCTCCATCTCCCTGGCCCTGGAGCACTACGACCGGCACATGCCCTTCGTGGACGGGAGCGTGCGGCCCAACGGCTTCGACCTGCGCACCATGTTCGTGGGGCAGTCGGGCGAGAACGGTGGGCGGCACGAGCGGATGCTCCACCATCTGGAGTTCGACGCCGCCGAGCTCTCTTTGGGTTCCTACGTCATGGCCAAGGCGCGCGGTGCGGCGCTGACGGCCATCCCCGTCTTCCCCCGGCGCCTCTTCAGCCCCTCGCAGATGTACGTCAACGCTGAGGCGGGCATCGAGACGCCCGCCGACCTGGTGGGCAAGCGCGTGGCGCTGCGCACCTTCCAGACCACCCTCTCGGTGCTGGCCAAGGGGGACCTCGCCACCGAGTACGGCGTGCCGCTGGAGGGGCCGGACTGGGTCACCACCGCCGCCGAGCCGGTGCCCTTCGACCCGCCCCCCGGCGTGCGCATCGAGCGGCTGGCCGCTGGTCAGTCCCTGGGCGAGGCGCTCACCAGCGGGGAGGTGTCCGCCTACCTCTCGCCCCGTCCGCCGCGCCCCTTCCTGGAGGGCTCGCCCAAGGTGCGCCGTCTCTTCGCTGACCCGCGCGCCGAGGAGGTGCGCTACTTCGAGAGCACCGGCTTCTACCCCATCATGCACGTGGTGGCGCTGCGCTCCGACCTGGCCGAGCAGCACCCGTGGCTGCCGGCTCACCTGATGGAGGCGTTCGAGCAATCCAAGGCCGCCTGGTCGCACTACCTGGACGACCCCAACTGGAGCCAGCTGGCCTGGAGCGCCTACCACCGCCAGCAGCAGCGCGACCTGCTGGGCGTGGACCCGTGGCCCTACGGCTTCGCTGCCAACCGGGCCAACCTGGAGCGGTTCATCGGCTACGAGCACGCCCAGGGGCTCATCTCCGAGCGCTTCGCGGCAGAGGAGCTGTTCTTCCCCACGGTGCGCGAGACCTAGGCCCCGGCCTCGGCTACCATACGGGCATGGACGCCCTCGCTCTGGAACTTCGCGCCGTGAGCAGACGCTTCGGCTCCGTGCTGGCCGTGGACGGAGCAAGCCTCGCCGTTGCGCCAGGCGAGGTGGTGGCGCTGGTGGGCCCGTCGGGGTGTGGGAAGACCACCGTGCTGCGCCTCGCGGCAGGGCTGGAGCGGGCCGACGAGGGGCAGGTGCTCCTGGGCGGGCAGGCGGTCGACGGGCCCGGCGCCTTCACGCCGCCTCAGCGCCGGGGGCTGGGTATGGTGTTCCAGTCCTATGCCCTCTGGCCCCACATGACCGTGGAACAGAATGTGGGTTTCCCCCTCTCGGTGCGGCGCGTCCCCGCTGCCCGCTCGCGCGAGCGCGTCGCGGCGATGCTGGACATGGTGGGCCTGGAGGGGCTTGGCGGGCGCGGGGCCAGCGAACTCTCGGGCGGGCAGGCCCAGCGCGTGGCGCTGGCGCGCGCGCTGGTGGCAGAGCCCGCCGTGCTGCTCCTGGACGAACCCTTCGCCAGCCTGGACACCGACCTGCGCGCGGGGCTGCGCGATGAACTGCGCGCGCTCCAACGCCGGTTGAGCGTCAGCGTGTTGCTGGTCACGCACGACCGGGAGGACGCCCTCGCCCTGGCCGACAGGGTGGCGCTGATGCGCGAGGGGCGCATCGAGCGGGTGGGCGCGCCGGCGGACCTGCTGGCCTAGCCCTCGTCCTCACGGACGAAGTCGGCCACCCGCTCCCCGATCATGATGCACGTCACGTTGGTGTTGGCGTGGGTGACGGTGGGCATGATGGACGCGTCCGCCACCCGCAGGTTGTCCAGCCCATGCACCAGCAGACGGTGGTCCACCACGGCCTCCGGGTCCGACGCTGGGCCCATCTTGCAGGTGCCCGCGCCGTGGTGGTAGGAGCCGTAACCGGTGCGGGCGAACTCACCCCAGTCCTCGTCGGGGCCCGGCGAGATGAGCGGCCCGTAGTAGGGGGCCATGGAGGGGTGACTCACCAGTTCATGTAGGAAGTCCAGTGCGGTGAGCATCGCCTTCAGGTCATCGGTGTGCTCCAGACCCGCGTCCTCCACCAGCGGCAGGTCGGCCGGGTCAGCCGAGGCCAGGTACACCCGTCCACGCGTGCGCTGCTCCAGCAGGTTGGCCGAGACCGGCATCATGCGCCGCAGGCCTGCGATCTCCACGGGCGGGCGCATGAACAGGTGGAAGTCGGAGCTGACCCGCGAGGGGTCGGACTTGAAGGAGAGGCGGAAGCGCGGCACCACCCAGTCGGGGCTGAATTCGGCGCGACCCTCGTAGGTCAGGTCCAGCGTGGCATGGTCCTGGTAGTTGAGGCCCACACCCTCACGCACCACGGTGGGGGCGATGCCCAGGCGTCGCAGTTCGGCCTCCGGGCCTATCCCGGAGAGGGTGAGCACCTGGGGCGAGTGGTAGGTGCCGGCGCACAGCACCACCTGGGAGGCCGTGGCGGTGCGGCGCTGCCCGCCCTGCTCGTACACCACCTCCTCCACCCGGCGCCCGCGCACCGTGAGGGAGAGCACCGTGGCCTCGGCCTGGATCGTCAGGTTGGCCCGTCCGCGCGCCGGGTTCAGGTAGGCCACCGTCACCGACTGGCGCACGCCGTCCTTGATGTTGTAGGCCGACCCGCACACCCCGAAGGGCTCCGGCACGTTCAGATCGGGGCACAGCGGCATGCCCAGCGCCTGCGCGCGTTCGATGAACGCCCGCACCGGGGCGGAGGGCTCCATGTCTAGCCGATAGGGGCGCTTGACGTACAGCGGCCCCTCGGTGCCGTGGTAGGGGGCCTCCGGGTAGTCCTGCTCCGACTCCAGCCGCTTGAGGTAGGGCAGGCAGTCATCGAAGCCCCACCCGGGGTTGCCCGCCGCCGCCCACGAGTCCAGATCGCCCCTGGTGGGGCGCACCACGGCCATGGCGTTGACGGACGACCCGCCGCCCATCACCCGACCGGTGATCTTGTAGAAGGTGGAATCGTCGGCCCGGCGCTCCGCCGGGTACATGAGCACGTAGGGCGATTCCAGCACGGCGCGCACACCCTGGGAGCCGTCGGCGATCATCTCCGGGATGGGGTCGGGGTCCGGCCCCGCCTCCAGGAGCAGCACCCGCCGGTCCGGGTCCTTAGATAGCCGAGCGGCGGCAACGGCCCCCGTGGAGCCGCCGCCGATGATGATCACGTCGTAGGCATCGCCCTGTGCCATGCGCGCCTCCCTAGGCTCCTGCGGCTGCGTCGGCCTCGACGCGCTCACGCAGACGGTTGAAGAACTCCTCGATCACCTGCGCGCCTGTGGCCCGCAGCACCATGTCGCCCAGGATGCCCAGGCGGCCCTTCACGTTCACCTTTGACTGGTAGGCCAGGGCCGCGCCCGCCCCCCCATCGGAGGCGATCTGCATCGAGATGTCGGAGATCATCACCGACTTGGTCAGCGAGTCGGTGCCCTCCACCCGTGCCGTCAGGCGCACTGGCGCCTCTGCGTCCACGATGCGCGCCTCGAAGGCGAAACTGGAGGAGATGGGGCCCACCTTGGCCTGCATCGTCCCCGCGAAGGTCTCCTCGTCCACCCGGCGCAGGTCCTCAACGCCGGGGAAGCAGGAGGCGAAGCGGTCCACATCCAGCACGAAATCCCACACGGCCAGTGGTGGCGCTGCCAGTTGCACGTTCCCTTGGTAGTTCATCGGGTCTCCCGGTCTTGTTGGTGGCTCCGTGCCCGGGGCCGCTGCCTTGATACACCGGCGAGGGCCCCCAGCGCAACGGCGCGGTCAGTCGGCACCGGCCCGCAACGTCGCCAGCACCGCCTCCAGCACCCCCTCGACGTGACCGTGCGCGCCCAGGTGGTCGAGCCCCGGAAGGGAGATGAACCGCGCACGCGGGATGGCCTCAGCTGCCCGCTGCGCCTGGTCGTGGAGGTCGCCGTCCTGTTCCCCCGCGAACAGCAGGCAGGGGAAGGGCCAGTGAGGCATGTCGGGGGCCACGTCCCCCTCCGCGAAGAGCGCACGGCACATGGCCGCCAGGGCCAGCGGGTCGGTGCGCAGGCAGCGGTCGCGCCGCTCCTGGGGCACCCGGCCACCGGCGTAGGCCTCCAGGGCAGCCACGAACCCCTCGGTGCCCTCCGCGGGGAGCCGTTCCAGCGTGGCCGCGAGCATCGCGGACAGCGGCCCCGCCGGGTTCACGCGGTAGGGCTGTTGCCCGCCGCACTCTGGTGCGATGCAAGCATCGCCACCTGCGCTAGCGGCGGCCCAGGTTCCCGTGCCAGACCATCTGCACGCGCGCCATCTCCTCGCGGGTGAGGGGACCGTGGGAGGCGTTGGCCACCATTTCGTCCAGGTGTGAGAGTTCCGAGAAGCCGCCGTTGACCGTGATGATGCCCGGCGTGTGCAACACGAACCGGATCGCCGCCTGCTGGAGGGTCTGCCCCTCCTTGGAGAGGAAGCCGAAGGCCTTGGCGTTCTCCTGCGCCTCCTTCCACAGCTGTTCGTTGCGCGAGAGCGCCCCGGCTGCCACCGGGTGACGCGCCCCACCCCGCAGGGCGTGGTCGGTCAGCGCGCCGCGCCCGTGGGGGCCGATGCACGCCACGCCCACCCCGCGCTCGTAGGCGTGGGTGATGACGTCGGCGAAGTCGTAGCCCACCGACAGGCCGCGCGGCGTGGGCATGGCCGCCGAGGGGTTGATCAGGTTGTACCAGGCGTTGATGAAGTTGAACTCGCCCGTCTCCAGCACCGCGTCCACGGCCTCGATGTCCAGGCTGTCCAGGGTGAAGCCGAAGTAGCCCACCTTGCCCTGCTCACGCATGCGCTGGAGGCCCTCCAGCGCCCCGCCAGGGCCGATCATCTCGTTGACCGACAGGCCGATCCACCCCGGCGCGTCCAGGTCCGTCTTCAGGTGCGGGGGGTTGTGCATCATCACGAAGTCCACGTAGTCCACGCCCAATCGCCCGAGCGATGCCTCCACCGAGGCAGTCACGCGTCCTGCCACGTCTGCCAGGTGCTCGGGCATGACCTCCACCTTCGTGCACAGCACCGGGCGCTCGCGGATCTGCTTGAGCACCTCGCCCAGGTGGGTCTCCGCCAGCCCCTTGCCGTAGTCGGGTGCGGTGTCGAAGTAGTTCACGCCCAGGTCCAGCGCCCGCTCCACGGCGCGCAGCCGTTCCTTGGGCTCGCCCTTGACCATCAGCCCGCCGTTATCACCTGTCCCGAAGCCCACCACCGAGATCTCGATGCCGGTCCCCGGTACCTCCCGGTACTCCATGCCGCCCTCCCTGGGGTGTTAGTCGTTGCCTATGTCCGCGAGCCAGTCCGAGACGTGCCCGTCGCCGTCCACCACTCGTTCCAGCGTTTCGGTGGTCGTATGCGCCTCCTCTGCGGGGTTCATTCCTGCGCAGCCGGAAGAGACCCGGCTTGCGTGGGCGCAGGATACCCGCACGGCGAGAAGCGTCAACCGGGGGAGGCGGGGCTGGCGCCAAGCGCCAGCCCCGCACGCTGGCCTATTCGGGGGCGGCCATGCGCATGGACGCCTGCTGGGCCTCGGCGGAGAGCACGGGCCGTCCGCTGAAGGCCTTCAGCGAGGCGGCCTCCACCGTGAAGGGGTCCACGCCCTCCGGCTGGATCGTGGTCATGGTGCGCACGGCGTAGGCCGAGGGCTCGTCCACCCCCGGCGGGACGGTGCCGTGCTCACGCAGGGCCCTGGCGGCGGCGATGAGCCGGCGGCGCACCCGGATGATCATGGCGTCGGCGGTGCCCAGGTGCTCGATGGTGCGATCCACGATGGAGCCCATGGACTCCAGCAGCGCCTTGTCCTGCAGGTTGATGGACGGGATGCCGTTGAAGCGCTTGGTGAGCTGGGCGTCGTAGTCGTTCAGGTAGTCGTTGGAGGCATCGGCAGCCAGGCGCCAATGGGTGTAGGGGTCCCCCGTCTCCTCCACGAACCCCCCGGGGTCGGGCAGGAAGAGGCGCTCGCGCTCCTCGGCGGTGATGGCCCGCTCCGGGTTCCAGCGCACGTCCCACTTCATCACCGCCCCGTCGTCCAGCGGCACCCACCACTGGATGGGGCACTCGCGCAGGGAGACGGGGGCGAACATGCCGTAGAAGGGGAAGAGGAACTGGGTCACGCGCCAGTACACCTTGCCCGGCTCCTCGCGTCGCCCCGCCCCGTACATCACTCCCGCCTGGGTGTCGTGGGTCTCCATCACCGGCGCGTTGTCCACGTAATACAGGCCCCGGTTGGCGGGGGCCATGCCTGCGAAGTCCGCGCTGCCGTCAGCCTCCAGGCGGGTGTGCAGGAAGGACAGGTGCGAGGAGTCGATGTTCCCCTCAAGCCCCTGGAGCCAGTTGGTCATCTGCATGTCGCGCCGGATGGTGATCTGCTCCGGGGGGATGCAGTTGAACTCCAGGTCCGGCAGAGGGGGAGGGGTCTGGCGCGGGCCCATGTAGGTCCAGATGATGCCGTTGCGCTCCTGGACGGGGTAGGAGCGGATGTGCACCTTGTCCTTGAAGTTGGAGGCCGCCGGTTCGTTGGGCATGTCCACGCAGCGCCCATCGGCGGCGAACTTCCAGCCGTGGTAGGCGCACCGGATGCCGTCGTCCTCGTTCCGCCCCCAGTACAGCGATGCGCCCCGGTGCGGGCACACCTCGGTCACCAGCACCGCGCGCCCGGAGGTGTCGCGGAAGATGATGAGGTTCTCGTGGAGCAGCTTGAGTCGGCGGGGCTTGGAGTCGTTCTCGGCGATGTCCGACGAGAGGTACACCGGCAGCCAGTACTGGCGCATCAGATCCCCCATGGGCGTGCCGGGGCCCACGTGGGTGACGATCTCGTTCTCTTCCTGGGTCAGCATGGGTACGTCCTGTTCCTCGTGACAGCCTGCCTATCCCTTCCCTGGGCCACCGGCCCCGTGCCTGCTAGCGCAGGCCGGGGATGACCTCCTTGCCGAAGAGGCTGATGGACTTCTCCACCATCTCGTGCGGCATGCGGCCGATGTGGAACTTGCCTGCGAAGTGGGTGTAGCCGATCTTCTCTCGTCCCTCGGTAATCTTGCGGGCCACCGTTTCGGGGCTGCCCACCAGCGCCAGGCCGTTGTCGATCCAGAAGTCGTAGGACTTGGAACTCTCGCGGAACACGCGCCCGCGCTCACGGATGTCCTCGGAGTCCTCGCGGCCCATCCCGCGCGGGTTCTCGCCGAATCCCACCTTGGAGGCAGCCACCAACTCGCGGCCCAGGGAGTTGGCCTCCATCAGGTACTGCTCCGCCTGCTCGCGCGCCTTGGCGTCGGTCTCCGCCACGTGCACCACGCGCATGAGGAACTGGCGGGGGCGCGGGCCGGGGTGGTTGAAGGATGCCCACAGCTCGCGCCAGTGGGCGAACTTCTTCACCATCGTCTCGTCGGTGTCGATGTTCAGCGCCATGTGGTAGTTGTGGCGCGCGGCGAACTCGATGGAGCGGGGCGAGTGGACGGCAGCCCAGATGGGCGGGTAGGGCTTCTGGAGGGGCACCGGCTGCACCAGCGCCTCCTCGAACTGCCAGAACTCGCCCTTGAAGGTCACCTTGCCCGTGGTCCACGCCTGGTGCAGGACCTCCAGCACCTCCTCGCCCATCTCCCGGCGCTTGTAGAAGTCCAGGCCCCAGCGGATGAACTCGTGCTCGTGAACGCCGATACCCGCCCCGAACTCCACGCGCCCGTTGGACAGGTGGTCCAGCATGGCGATGTCCTGGGCCAGGCGCACCGGGTGGTGGAAGGGCGTCTGCCAGATCATGGTGCCCAGGCGGATGCGCTCGGTGGCGCGGGCCACGGCCAGCAGGAACATCTGCGGGGAGGTGACGGCGCCCACGTAGGAGCCCTGGTGCTCCAGCGTCCAGTAGGTGTCGAAGCCTACGTCCTCCATCAGCTTGGCCTGCTTGATGTGCTTCTCGTACACCTCGCGGGCGGTGCTCGCCTGATGCACCTCATAGGTCTGCATCTGGTCCCAGACGCCGAACTCGAACCGCTGCTGCTCGCTCACGAGACACCTCTCCCGCCGGGCTGTGGTGCGCCGATACTAGCGCAGCGCCGGGCTGCAATCTAGCGAGGAGCGCAGGCGCTCGCGCGGATGCGCCCGCGCGCACGAGAGTCTGGCCGTGGGCAAGGGGAGTGGCGTAACGTGTGGCCGGTGGCCGCCGGACGGCCATAGGAGGAGCCATGAGGGCACCGGGCGTGGCGATGGTGGGGAGCGGGCACACCCGATTCGGGCGCCTGGAGGGCCAGAGCCTGGAGGACCTGATCGTGGCCGCCGGGCGGGAGGCCATCGCTGACGCGGGCATCGAACCAGCCGCTATCGATGCGGTGTTCCTGGGCCACTTCAACTCCGGCATGGTGCCCGACGGATTCGCCTCCTCGCTGATCCACCAGATATCGCCCGACCTGCGCTTCAAGCCAGCCACCCGGCTGGAGAACGCCTGCGCGTCTGGCTCGGCTGCGGTGTTCGCGGGCATCAGCGCCATCGCGGCGGGGCAGGCCCAGGCCGTGCTGGTGGTGGGCGCCGAGAAGATGACCAACAACTCCACCGCCGATGTGACGCGCGCGCTGTGCGGGGCGGGCTACCAGCATGACCCTGACGAGGCCCAGCTCAGCTTCCCCCAGGTGTTCGCCCTGGCGGCGCATTCCTACGCCGAGCGCTACCACGACCCGCTGCCCACCATGGCGGCCATCGCGGCCAAGAACCACGCCAACGCCATGCGCAACCCGCTGGCGCAGATGCACAAGGCCCTCAGCGTGGAGGAGTGCAGCACCGTCTCGGAGCGCAACCCGCTCATCGCCCCACCCCTGCGCATGACCGACTGCTCGCTCATCACCGACGGCGCGGCCGCCGTGGTGCTGGTGCCCTCAGACCGGGCTGGGGAGTTCCCCCGGCACGTGGAGTTCCGGGCGGTGAGCCAGGTGAACGACCTGCTGCCCTTCTCCTCGCGTGACTTCATCGGATTCGAGGGCCCGGAGCGGGCGATACGCGGCGCGCTGGCGGACGCGGGCGTGGGACTGGACGACGTGGATTTCGCCGAGGTGCACGACTGCTTCACCATCGCCGAGCTGCTGATCTACGAGGCGATGGGCCTCGCACCCCACGGGCAGGGGCATCGGGCCATCGAGGCGGGCACCGTCTACCGGGGCGGAGCGCTGCCGGTGAACCTATCGGGTGGACTCAAGGCCAAGGGCCACCCGGTGGGCGCCACGGGGGTGTCCATGCACGCCATGGCGTTTCGCCAGCTCACCGCGAGCGCGGGTGAGGTGCAGTTGGACGGGGCGCAGGTGGGCCTGGTGTTCAACATGGGCGGTTCGGCCGTCGCCAACTACGCCTCGGTGCTCGAAGCCGGGCGGGCATGAGGGGCGAGCGGTGAACATCGCCTCCTGGCTCCACGCGACGGCCCGCATCACCCCCGACGCGCCCGCCCTGCTGGAGGGCGAGCAGGTACGCGCCACCTATGCTGAGTTCGCGGCGCGCGCCCGCGCCATCGCGGCGGGCCTGCGCGATGCGCACGGCGTGGGGCCGGGCCAGCGGGTGGCGCTGTTCATGGAGAACCGCACCGAGTACCTAGAGGCACTCTACGGGGTGTGGTGGCTGGGCGCGGTGGCCGTGCCCATCAACTACAAGCTCCACCCCAAGGAGGCGGCCTGGATCATCGAGAACGCGGACGCCTCGGCGGTCTTCACCGCCGCGGGCACGCTGGGTGAGGCGGTGAGGCTGCCCACTGGATGCCACGAGGTGGGCGTCGACACGCCAGCCTGGGTCGCGCTGGGGGCGGCGGGACCCGGCCCGGAGGTTCCGGCCCTGCTGGACGCCGGTGCGCTGGCCTGGCTCTTCTACACCTCCGGCACCACCGGCCGCCCCAAGGGGGTGATGCTCACCCACCAGAACCTGGCGGCCATGTCCACCACCTACACGCTGGATGTCGACGATGTCCGCCCGTCCGACGCCGCCGTCTACGCCGCGCCCCTCTCCCACGGCGCGGGGCTGTACAACTTTATGCACGTGCGCCGGGGGGCGCGCCACCTGGTGCCACGCTCCCACGGCTTCGACCCCGGCGAGATCCTGGACCTGGGCGAGCGGGTGGGGGGCCTCTCCTTCTTCGCCGCGCCCACCATGGTCAAGCGGTTGGTGGATGAAGCTCGGCGCACCGGGCGCACGGGGGCGGGCATCCGGACGGTGGTCTACGGCGGCGGGCCCATGTACGTGGCGGACATCGAGGATGCGCTGGCGGTCATGGGCCCGCGTTTCGTGCAGATCTACGGGCAGGGCGAGAGCCCCATGACCATCACCTCCCTGCGCCGCGAGGTGCTCGCCGCCAGCGAGCACCCCCGCTGGCGCGAGCGCCTCGCTTCCGTGGGCGCGGCCCAGGGCTGCGTGGAGGTGCGGGTGGTGGACGAGGCCATGGCCGACCTGCCGCCCGGTACCCCCGGCGAGGTGGTGGTGCGCGGGCCCACGGTGATGGCGGGCTACTGGCGCAACGAGCAGGCCACCCGAGAGACGCTGGTGGACGGATGGCTGCGGACGGGCGACATCGGCCGCCTGGACGTTGAGGGCTTCCTCACCCTCACCGACCGCTCCAAGGACGTCATCATCTCCGGTGGCACCAACATCTACCCCCGCGAGGTGGAGGAGGTGCTGGTGCGCCACCCCGCCGTCGCCGAGGCGGCGGTGATCGGCGAGCCGGACCGGGAGTGGGGCGAGTCGGTGGTGGCGTTCATCGTGCCGACGGAGGGCGTTCCGTGTGATGCTCCGACGCTGGAGGCCTGGTGCCGGGGGGAGATGGCCTCCTTCAAGAAGCCCAAGCGGTACGTGTTCTGTGAGGTCATCCCCAAGAACAGCTACGGCAAGACGCTCAAGACCGAATTGCGCCGCCTGCTGGCGGAGGGTGCGGGCAGGCATATCTAGGCACGCCCCGGAGCGGGCGTGCGGAGGCGAGTGCATGGCTGGACGGCTGGCGGGCAAGACGGCGCTGGTGGTGGGAGCGGGGAGCATCGGCCCCGGCTGGGGCAATGGCAAGGCGGCGGCGGTGCTGTTCGCCCGCGAGGGCGCCAGCGTGCTGTGCGTGGACATTAACGAGGCGGCCGCTCACGAGACAGCGGACATCATCCGGGCCGAGGGCGGCGATGCAGAGGCCCTGGGCGCTGACGCCTCACGCTCGGACGAGCTGAAGGCGGCGGTGGACCGGTGCCTGGAGCGGTTCGGGCGCATCGACGTGCTCGACTCCAACGTGGCCATCGTGGAGGTGGGCGGGGTGGTGGAACTGTCGGAGGAGCGCTGGGACCACGTCTTCAACGTGAACCTCAAGAGCGCCTTCCTGGGGATGAAGCACGTGATTCCGGTGATGGTGGAGCAGGGCTCCGGCTCCATCATCAACATCTCCTCCATCGCCTCGATACGGTTCCTCGGCGTGCCGTACGCCACCTACTACGCCACCAAGGCGGCGCTGAACCACCTCACCCGCACCACGGCGGTGGAGTACGCGGCCAGGGGCGTTCGGGTGAACGCCATCCTGCCGGGACTGATGAAAACGCCCATGGTGGAGCGGTCCGTGGGCCTGGCGCAGTCCTACGCCGGGGGCGATGTGGAGGCGATGTGGCGCGCGCGTGATGCGCAGGTGCCCATGGGCCACATGGGCGATGCGTGGGACGTGGCCAACGCAGCGCTGTTCCTGGCCTCGGACGAATCGCGCTACGTCACCGGCATCGAGCTGGTGGTGGACGGGGGCATCACGCTCAAGTCGTCCTGAGCCCGCCCCCGTCCCTCGCGCGAGGCGCCGCCTAGTCCGCCATCACCTCGAGGTTCGCGCCCGCCTCGGTGTACACCTGCTCCGGCATGGTGGAGACGGCCCCCTCCTCCTTGAGCGCCTCGGCGAACCACTGGCGGATGTACGGGTCCTCCAGGTGGTAGGGGATGGCGTTGCCGCCGTCGGTCACGTCGGCGTGCTGACGCACCAGCGCGCCCACCTCGGCGAAGTCATTGGCGCGGTTGGACTCGGCCTCCGGGTTGCCCGGCATGGGGCCGGTGTAGTTGAACACCCGGAACGGGTCCTTCCCCACCGCGAAGTGCTGGTGGAACCAGTCGGCGGGGCCGGGGGCCGCGGAGATGAGCCCACCGGGAACGTAGTCGATGCGCTGGACCAGGTGGCCCTTGCCGTTCCTCCACGGCGTCATGCCGCCCTCCTCCCGCGGCCAGGTGATGGAGTAGCCCTTGCCCCGCAGGCACACCAGCACCGCGCCGGACCCGTGGGCGTGGGCCTTGGCATAGCGCCCGGAGGGGTATTCGCCCACCCAGCCCTGGATCAGCGTGTTGCCCACCTGGTTGGGGGCAACCCACCGGAAGCCGGGCCCGCGGTTGTTGTCCAGGGGCAGGTAGGAGGTGGAGATATCGGGGATCAGGTTGGAGGTGACCATGGCCCGCCCGCGCACGGGCTGGGGCTCGAAGTCCTCATTGGGCTTCCAGAAGTCCTCCAGGTTGCCGGAGAGGCGGTCGTCGAAGTTGAAGTCGCACCCGAACACGAAGTCCTTGGACTGGTACATGTTGAAGGCGCGCGGGGCGGTGTTCACCGCCAGCAGCAGCGCGGGCGACGAGGAGGCGTTGATGATGCGGAAGTTGGCGTTGAGCGGGATGGAGAAGAGGCTCCACTGCGCCCACTCGAAGGCGGTGCGCGCGGTGTCGTCGTTGCGCCACACCTCGGTGCTCCCGCGCCCCTCCAGCACGATGTAGCGCTCCTCGTACATGTGTCGCTGGGGCTCCAGCGCCCCGCGTGGGGGCACCTCCACCACGAACATGCCCGTCTTGTGCACCGTGCCGGTCACCTGGATGTAGGTGCCCTTGCCCCCCACGCGCGGCCACGGGCCACGGGGCAATTCACGGGTATCGCGCACGCCCACGCCCCTGAACACCGGCAGGCGCTCCTCCTCCATGAACCGCTCCCAGGCGGTGGGCATGCGCCGGGTGTAGGAGGAGCGGCCCCCCTCGGCATCCTTGTGCCAGCCGGCGCGCTGGTTGCCCGTGGGCTCGACGTAACGGGGGCTGCTCATGGGGGCCTCCTTGGACCGATGAGGGACGGCTGGCGGGACCATACACCGCGCACGGGTGGGCGGGTAGGGGAGCGGCGCGTTTGCTATCCTGCGGTCAGCGGGCCGCCCGACGCGCTGCCCAGCTCCCCCAACGAGGTGTCCCCCCATGAGCGAGCAGGGTGCCTATCGGCTGCCCTCCCAGGTCCAGCCCATCGCCTACCGCATCGAACTTGAGCCGGACCTGGAGGCATTCACCTTCACCGGGCAGGAGGAGGTGGACCTGCGCATCGCCTCGCCGGTGGGCACCATCGTCTGCAACGCCGTGGAACTGACCGTCTCTGCAGCCTCGCTGACCCTGGCGAACGGGAGCGTGGTGCGCCCCTCGGCCATCGCCACCAGTGAGGTTACCGAGCGCCTCACCCTCACCTTCGCCCACCCCGTGCCCGCAGGCGATGCCACGCTGCGGGTGTCGTTCGCGGGGACGCTCAATGACCAGATGCGTGGGTTCTATCGCTCGCGCTACCAGGCTGACGACGGGTCGATGCGGCACATGGCCTCCACCCAGTTCGAGGCCACCGACGCCCGGCGCGCCTTCCCCTGCTGGGATGAGCCCTCCACCAAGTCGACCTTCGCGATGACGCTGGTGGTTCCGGAGGGTCTGACGGCGGTTTCCAACATGCCCGAGTCGCACGTGGAGGCGCTGGGCGAGGGGCGAAAGCGGGTGCGCTTCGAGCCCTCCCCGCGCATGTCCACCTACCTGGTGGCCTTCGTGGTGGGAGACCTGGCCTGCGTGGAAGGCACCGCCGCGGGCGGCACCCTGGTGCGTGTGTTCGCCACCCGGGGCAAGGAGGAGCAGGGGCGTTTCGCTCTGGAGCACTCGATCCGCATCCTCGCCTACATGAACGACTACTTCGGCATCCCCTACCCCCTGCCGAAGATGGACCACCTGGCCATCCCCGACTTCGCCGCCGGAGCCATGGAGAACTGGGGCGCCATCACCTACCGGGAGACGGCGCTGCTGTTCGACCCGGTCAACTCGGCCGCCCAGGCGCGTCAGCGCATCCTGGAGGTGGTGGCCCACGAGATGGCGCACATGTGGTTCGGCGACCTGGTCACCATGGAGTGGTGGGACGATCTGTGGCTCAACGAGTCCTTCGCCTCCTGGATGGGCGATAAGGCCGTGGACCACCTCTACCCGGAGTGGGAGAAGTGGACACAGTTCGTCTCCGACGACACCAACGCGGCCCTCGCCCTGGACGGGCTGCGCAACTCCCACCCCATCGAGGTGGCGGTGGACGACCCCAACGAGATCCGCGAACTGTTCGACGCCATCTCCTACTCCAAGGGCGGCTCGGTGCTCCGGATGCTGGAGGACTATCTCTCGCCTGCGGTGTTCCAGAAGGGGTTGGGGCGCTACCTGTCCGCGCACCAGTACGGCAACGCGCGCACCGAGCACCTGTGGTCGGCGCTGGCGGAGGCCTCCGGCAAGCCGGTGACGGCGGTGATGGATTCGTGGGTGAAGCAGGTGGGCTACCCGGTGGTGGACGCCACGCTGCGCCGCGCCTCCACGGGCGCGGTGCTCTCCCTGGCCCAGCAGCGGTTCCTGTACGACCACCTGCTGGATGCGGCTGCGCCCGATGCCACCGTCTGGCAGGTGCCCGTGGGCGTGGTGCAGGAGGGGAACGAAGCGCGTGACGCGCTGCTCATGACGGAGGGTGCCGCCTCCACGGCCCTGACCCCCTCACCCACCGCCGAGGGGTGGGTGAAGGTGAACGCGGGGCAGACGGGCTTCTTCCGCGTGCGCTACGCCGAGGAGGAGTGGACGCGCCTGGAGGCCGCCGTGCGCTCCCGCGCGCTCTCGCCCACCGACCGGCTGGGCCTGCAGAACGATGCCTACGCGCTGATGAAGGCGGGGTACGCGCCCGCCACGGTGTTCCTGGGCCTGGCCCGCGCCTACACGCGAGAGACGGAGGCGCCGGTCTGGTCTGACCTGGCCGCCAACCTCAAGGGGTTGGAGGGGTTGCTCGCGGATCAGCCGTACCTGGAGTCCTACCGCTCCTACGCGCGCGCCATCTTCGCCGGTGCCGCCGCTACCGCGGGCTGGGAGCCTGCGCTCGATGAGGGCCACTTGGACGCGCTGCGCCGCTCCACGGTGCTGGGGCAGGCGGGTGGCTACGGCGATGCGGCGGTGCGTGCCGAGGCTCTGGCCCGCTTCCGCCGGTTCGTGAACGAGCACGCCTCACTGAGGCCCGACCTGCGGGCAGTCACCTTCTCCCTGGCATCCGCTCAGGGCGGACGTGAGGTGTACGACGCGCTCTGGGCCCTCTACCACGAGGCGCCGCTCCACGAGGAGAAGATGCGCGCGCTCTCTGCGCTGACCCGTTCGGACGACCCGGCGCTGCTGGACGAGCTGCTGGTCCGGGCCATGGGTGAGGAGGTCCGTTCCCAGGACACCCCCGCCGTGCTGGTGCTCACCGCGGCCAACCCCAAGGGCCGTGATCGCACCTGGCGATTCGTCCAGGACAACTGGAAGGAGATCGACCGGCGCTACGGCAAGGGGGGCTTCGCCATCACCCGTGTGGTGGGCATCACCGGCGGGTTCACCAGTACCGGGCGTCACGACGAGGTCAAGGCGTTCTTCGAGGCCAACCCGGCCCCGTCGGCCGCGCGCACCATCCAGCAGTCGCTGGAGCGCATCCGGCTCAACACCCGCTGGCTGGAGCGGAACGCGGAGGCGGTGGGGGAGTGGCTCAAGCGCAACCAATAGCCGCCACAGGGTGTGGGCGCGGCGGGTGGAACCGCTCCGCCCGCGCCGCTAGCATGGGCACCCAGTCCAGCCCAGGCGGGGAGGTGGCCCATGTCCTTCTACGCGGCGCACCGGGGTGCGGATGGGGCCGTGCGCTCCGGCCTCACGGTGGAGGAGGCGGTGGCGGCGTTCCACTCTGGCGAGGGGCTGCTGTGGCTTGACCTGGAGGACCCCGGCGAGCCGGAGCGTGGGCTGCTCACCGGGGCCCTTGGCTTCCACCCCGTGCCGGTGGACGCGTGCATCAGCCCGGAGCTCCACTCCCCCACGGCCGCCGACTACGAGGGCTACCTGTTCCTCAACGTCCACGGCATCGACTACGCCGACACCTCTGCGCTGGTGACCACCACGGAGGTGGGCGTCTTCCTGGGCGCCCACTACGTGGTCTCCGTCCACAACGTGCCCGTGCACGCCGTGGGGACGGTGCGCAGATCCTTCGAGGGTTGGGGGATGCATTGGCCAACGCCTGACCTGCTGGCCCACGTGCTGGTGGACACCCTGGTGTCCAACGTGCAACCCACGTTGGACAAGATGGTGGAGGGGGCGGACGAGATGGAGGAGCAGGCGCTGCGCCAACCGCATCAGCACCTGATGGAGGGGATACTGACCCTGCGTCGCTCGGCCTCGGGCCTGCATCGGGTGATGGTCTCCCAACAGACGATCCTCTCGCGGGTTGCCCGCGGAGATTCCCCCCTGGTCAGCATGGCGGCGCTGCCCTACTTCCGCGACACGCAGGAGCAGCTCTGGCGCATCACCGAGTACTGCCAGACGCTGCGTGAGCGCGCTGACTCTGCCCTCACCACCTACATGGGTTCCGTGGCCTACCGGCAGAACGAGTCGATGCGCGTGCTGACGGTGGTGGCCGCGATCTTCCTGCCCCTCTCGCTGGTGACGGGCATCTTCGGGATGAACTTCGATAACATGCCCCAGCTGCACTGGAGCTGGGCCTACTATGCGGTGGTGGGCGCCATCGCCACCGTGGTGGGCGTGATGACCTGGGTGTTCTGGGTGCGCCGCTGGCTACGGATGCGGTTGGAGCGCGAGCTGCGCTGGGCGCGCCCCTTCACCGTGGAACTGGAGCGGTTGGTGACCCTCCCGCGCGATGTGCTCCGCACCAGCGCCGCCGCCCAGGCCCAGGCGCAGGCGGGCTCCCGCCCGCACCCCCACGCCCACCCGCTCCAGACCGCCGACGACGAGCGGGACCACTGAGGTGGGAGCTACGCGCCCATCGCGCCGCGCTCGCCTCAGCGCCGCCCGCCGGCGCCTGGTGGAGGGCAACCGGCGCCGAGCGATGGTGCGCCGCATCGAGCGCGCCACCGAGTTGCCCCTGGTGCTCCTGGCGTTCCTCATGTTCCCCGCAGCGGTGGGGCCGTTCCTGTGGACGCCCTCGGCTGGTTAGCGGGAGGTATTCGCGCTGATCGACGGCCTGGTCTGGGCCGCCTTCGCGGTGGACCTGGGCGTGAAGCTGGCCATCACGCCGCGTCGAGGGGCCTACCTGCGGGCCAACTGGCTCCAGGCGGTGATCGTGACGGTGCCCTTCTTCCATCCGCTGCTCATCGTTCGTTCGCTGCTGCTGGGGACCCGCGCGGCGCTGGGCATCTGGCGGGTGGCGCGGGCCGATTACGCCCTTGTGCTGGGCGCTGGGCTTATGCTCATCACCTCCACCTTCGTCTATGCCGCCGAGCGGGGGCTGAACCCGGAGTTCGGCTCCTACGTGGACGCGCTGTGGTGGTCGCTGGTCACCGTCACCACCGTGGGGTACGGGGACATGGTGCCCGTGACCGGCGTGGGGCGCTTCGCCGCCGTCTTCCTGCTGGTGGGCGGCATCGCGCTCTTCGGAGCGGTAGCCGCGAACCTGGCCGCCGTGCTCACCAGCCATGGGCGCGAATCGGACACCCAGCGGCTGCTGCGTGAGGTGCGCGCGCTACGGGAGGAGGTGGCCGCGCTGCGGGGCGAAAGGCCGAGCGAGGACGCAGGTGACGGGGAGGGCGCAGGGAAGAAGGGCTGAAACGCCCCCTGCGGCGTTGAGCCCACGTGCGCGGCTCTGGTATAGTCAGTGGTGGCCCGCACGCTGCGGCGGGCCCCATCCCTCAAGGCAGGAACAGCGCCAATGGCAGACCACGACGTACTGGTAGTCGGGGCGGGTCTCGCGGGCATGCGCGCCGCCATCGCCGCGCATCGCGCGGGGGCGAACGTCGCCATGATGAGCAAGGTGCACCCGGTCCGCTCCCACTCCAACGCGGCCCAGGGCGGCATTAACGCCGCGCTGCGCGGCACCGACGACTCGGTGGACTCGCACATCTACGACACGGTGAAGGGCTCGGACTACCTGGGCGACCAAGACGCCATCGAGCTGATGTGCAATGAGGCTCCCGGCGAGATCATCAACCTGGAGCACATGGGCGTCATCTTCAACCGTGACGAGGAGGGGCGCTTGGGCACCCGCGCCTTCGGTGGCGCCTCCTACGCCCGCACCTTCTTCGTGGCGGACATAACGGGCCAGGCCATCCTGCACGTGATGTACGAGCAGATCCTCAAGTCGGGGGTGCGCTCCTACGAGGAGTGGTTCGCCACCGACCTGATCATCGAGGACAACGTGGTGCGCGGCGTGGTGGCCATGGAGATGCTCACGGGCAAGCTCCACACCATCACCGCCAAGTCCGTCATCCTCGCCACGGGTGGGGTGGGCCGGGCCTTCGAGCCCTCCACCAACGCGCTGATCTGCACGGGCGACGGCATGGCGCTGGCCTACCGGGCGGGCGCCACGCTGCTGGACATGGAGATGGTGCAGTACCACCCCACCACCCTCGCGGGCAACGGCGTGCTGCTCACCGAGGCGGCGCGCGGTGAGGGCGCCTACCTGATCAACTCCCAGGGCGAGCGCTTCATGGAGAAGTACGCGCCCAAGATGAAGGAACTAGCCTCGCGTGACGTGGTCTCGCGCTCTGAGGCCACGGAGATCGAGGAGGGGCGCGGGGTCAACGGCTGCGTGCTGCTGGACCTGCGCCACCTAGGCGAGAAGCTGATCCTGACCAAGCTCAAGTACATCCACGAGGTCGCCTACGACTTCGCGGGCGTGGACATGGTGAAGGAGCCGGTGCCGATCCGCCCCGGCCAGCACTACATCATGGGCGGTATCAAGACGGACGTCGCGACCCGTGCGTGGGATGAGACCGGCGCCGGACGCTGGACGGGCCCCAAGGGCCTGTTCGCCGCCGGTGAGACGGCCTGCGTTTCGGTGCATGGGGGCAACCGCCTGGGCGCCAACTCGCTGCTGGAGACGGTGGTCTTCGGCAAGATAGCCGGTGAGGCCGCCACCGAGTACGCCAAGGGCGTGGGCGAGTTCTCCGTCTCCGGCGCC
This sequence comes from Candidatus Australimonas brisbanensis, assembly GCA_038147155.1. Lineage (GTDB taxonomy): Bacteria > Chloroflexota > Dehalococcoidia > Lucifugimonadales > Australimonadaceae > Australimonas > Australimonas brisbanensis. The sequence goes on along the minus strand of JAYQTA010000005.1, from coordinate 103,328 downwards.
TGGCAGTCGGACCGTGAGGCCGCCATCAAGGCGGTGATGGACCGGCCCCAGAACGGCGAGCGCACCGCGGCGATTCGCCTGGAACTGGGTCAGATCATGAACCAGCACCTGGCGGTCTTCCGCAACGAGGAGGGCATGCAGGCCGCGCTGGCCAAGGTCAAGGAGCTCAAGCAGCGCTACGCCACGCTGCCCATCGTGCACAAGGGCAGCGTCTACAACACGGACCTGATCTTCCACACCGAGCTCGGCTACATGCTCGACGTGGCGGAGACGATCTGCGCGGGCGGGCTGCTGCGCAAGGAATCGCGCGGGGCCCACTTCCGCAAGGACATGCCGGAGCGCGACGACGAGAACTGGATGAAGCACACCACCGCCGTCAGGGGCGAGGACGGCCCGACCATGGGCACCCTCGAGGTGGTCAAGACCCGTTGGGAGCCCCAGAAGCGGGTGTACTAGCCCCCATCACGCCGCCCACGGGCGGCAACCGGTACGGGAGAGGACGATGCGAGCCAAGCTGCGGGTCAAGCGGTTCAGCACCGAGGTGGAAGCCTCGGCGAACACGTACCAGGAGTACGAGGTGGACGTGCCTGAGCACTTCACCGTGCTCGACAGTCTGATCAGGGTGCGCGAGGACGTGGACCCGTCGCTGGCACTGCGGTGCTCCTGCCGCGCGTCCATCTGCGGCTCCTGCGCCATGCGCGTCAACGACCGTGCGCGCCTGGCATGCAAGACGCGCCTCACCTCCGTCGCCGAGGAGGGAGACACGGTCACCATCGAACCCATGGGCAATCAGCGGGTCGTGAAGGACCTGGTGGTTGACCTGCAGCTGTTCTGGGGCAAGGTGCGGGCCGTGGAGCCCTTCCTGCTCCCGAACGGCCCGGAGCCGGAGGAGGAGTACATCGCCCCCAACGAGGCGATGCTCAACCTGCTCACGCCGATGGGCTGCATCATGTGCGGGGCATGCGTGTCCGACTGCACCAGCCTCGAGGTGGACAAGAACTTCTTGGGCCCCGCGGCCCTGGCCAAGTCCTACCGCTTCGTGGCCGACCCGCGCGACGGTGCCCAGGCCACTCGCCTGTCGAACCTGAACGAGTCGGGCGGGGTGTGGGACTGTACCCGCTGCAACATGTGCGTGGAGGTCTGCCCCAAGGGTGTGGCCCCCATGGAGCGCATCATGGAGCTGCGCGAGGGTGTCATGGACCAGGGGATGACCAACACCCCCGGTGCGCGTCACGTCAACTCCTTCGCCAAGTCCGTCGCCCGCGCGGGCTGGCTGGACGAGACGATGCTGGCGGTGGAATCGTGGGGCAAGTTCAACCTGCCCAAGCTCATCGCCGAGATCCCGCTGGGCATCCGGGTGCTGCGCCGCGGCAAGATGCCGCTGCCCGGCATCCTGCACCACAAGCACAAGGGCGCTGACGCCATCGGTCGCATCTTCAAGCGGCTCGAGGGCAAGCAGGCCCGCAAGTTCTAGCCCCTATCAGTACGCACACCCCTGGGAGGGTCGATTCGATGAAATACGCCTTCTACCCCGGCTGCGTCTCGCGTGGTGGCACCCCGGAGCTCTACACCTCCACCATGGCCATCGCGGGCAAGCTGGGCATCGAGCTTGAGGAGATCGTCGGCGCGGCCTGCACCGGCGCGGGCGTGCTCCAGGAGAAGGGGCAGAAGCTGGGCGACGTGCTCAACGCCCGCACCTTCGCCCTGGCCGAGCGCATGGGCCTCACCACCATCCTCAACATCTGCTCCACCTGCCAGGGCGTCATGGCCCAGGCCAACAAGCGCCTGCTGGACGACCCGGACTACCTGGCCGAGGTGAACGAGGAACTCAAGCACGAGGGCCTCGAGTACACCGGCCGGGTCATCATCAAGCACCTGGCGTGGGTCATCGTCGAAGAGGTCGGGCTGGAGACCCTCAAGGGGCTGGTGCGCAACCCGCTGGCTGACCTGAAGGTGGCTCCCTTCTACGGCTGCTACATCCTGCGCCCGTCCGATGCCCTGGGCTTCGGCGACAACCCGGGCCGGGAGAACTACCTGGAGCGCATCATCGAGACGTGCTCCGCCGAGCCGGTCAACTTCCCCGGCCGCACCAAGTGCTGCGGGTTCCCCATCATGCTCATCAACGAGCGCAACTCCATGACCATGGTGGGCAACCACACCACCTCCGCCAAGGAGCACGGGGCCGACTGCATGGTGACCCCGTGTCCCCTGTGCCACCTGAACCTGGACGGGCAGCAGCCCAAGGCCCAGGCCCAGCGTGGCGCCAAGATCGGCATGCCGGTGCTCCACCTGCCGCAGCTGGTGGGCCTGGCCATGGGCCTCTCGCCCAAGGAGCTGGGCATGAACCAGCACGTGGTCTCCACCAGGGGCGTGGAGGCCAAGGCGAGCGTGCGCGTCTAGCACGCACTCTTCACGGACGAACGGAGGGGGCGCCGGCGCGCGCCCGGGGCCGGCGCGGGGGGGGGGGGTGGCGGGGGGGGGGGGGGCCGCGCCCCGGGGGGGGCTCCCCCTCTTCCCCCCCGGGCGGCGGCCCCCCCCGTGTCGCTTCCGATGCGGCGGCTGCTCACGGTTGAAGGCGTTGCGGACGGAGATGGCGGCGTTGCGGTGCACATGCGCCAGGATGAGTCCGTACTCGAAGGCCATGGAGAGGGCGTTCTGCGCGTCGTCAGCCTCTGCGTGCTCCTCCTCCGCCAGCGTCTCCAGCAGGTCCTCCACGAAGTCCTCAGCCTCAGCGCCTCACCGCTGGTCACCGTGCCCTGCACCAGCTCAGTGAGGGCGCCCGGCACTCCTCGACGATTGCGTCCACCTGGCCGGGTGAGTCTGCTCCAACAGGGTGGCGACGCGCTCCGGATACTCCAGCCCCATGGCGGAGCCACGCGAAGGCGCCCACCACCGCCTCGGACAGCGGGCCCAGTTCAGAGAGAGGGCTCCGCCTCGTCCTCATCGTCCTCGTGCTCGTGGGCATGGGCCTGGCCATGGCCGTTGTGCCCATGCCCTTCATGGTCATGCCCTCGTGGTCCTCGTCGTCCTCGTGGAGGTCCTCGCCGTGGATCGGCAGGTCTTCCAGGTACAGGGCGATGACCACGTCGGTGAGCGCCAGGGGCTCGTCGGGGTCAACAGGTTCAGATGGATGATGCGGTCGGAGCTCACGGCGTCCTCGCAGGAGAGTTTCGGTGCAGGATAACGGAAGAGACCGCCCGATGGGCGGCCCTTCCCAGTGGAACTTGGTGCGGATGGCGGCCCTAGGCCTTGGCCATCACGTCGATGAGCTCCTGGACGCCGTCGGCGCTTGTTTCATCAGCGCCTGCTCGTCCTTGGTGAGCTTGAGTTCGATGACTTTCTCCACGCCACCGGCGCCCAGGATCACGGGGACGCCCATGTACAGGCCCTTGATGCCGTACTCGCCCTCCAGGAGGGCAGCGCACGGGAGCTGGCGCTTCTGGTCCAACAGGATCGCGTCCACCATCTCCGCCACGGCGGCGGAGGGGGCGTAGAAGGCGGAACCGGTCTTGAGCAGCGCCACGATTTCGCCGCCGCCGCCCTGGGTGCGCTTGATGATGCGCTCCAGCGCCTCGGTGGACAGCAACTCGGCGATGGACACGCCACCGATGGTGGTGTGGTGGGTGAGGGGCACCATCTGGTCGCCGTGGCCGCCCAGCACGTAGGCCTGCACGTCCTTGACGGACACGTTCAACTCCTGCGCGAGGAACGTGCGGAAGCGGGCCGTGTCCAGCACGCCGGCCATGCCCACCACGCGGTTCTTGGGGAAGCCGGAGACCTTGTAGGCGTGCTGCACCATGGCGTCCAGCGGGTTGGAGACCACCACCAGCGTGGCGTTGGGGGAGAACTTGGCAACCTGTTCCACCACCGAGCCCATGATCTTCATGTTGGTCAGCAGCAGGTCATCCCGGCTCATGCCGGGCTTGCGGGCGATGCCCGCGGTGATGACCACCAGGTCGGAGTCCGCCGAGGCTTCGTAGCCGTTGGAGCCGATGATGGACGCGTCCACCCCCAGCACCGGGCCCGACTCGGCGATGTCCAGGGCCTTGCCCTGGGGCATGTCCTCCACCACGTCCACCAGCACCACGTCCATGTAGCCGCGCTCGAAGAGCCGCTGCGCCGTGGTGGCGCCGACGTTGCCTGCTCCGACGACCGTTACCTTCTTACGCATCTGCTGTGCTGCTCCTTGTCCGGTGGGACCGCGCCCGTTGATGCGGCCCTCCCGCTTGCTCGTGTGTATGCCGAAGTGTCCTGGACTAGGCGCCCCAGGGCTTGATGGCGTCCTTGAGGGCCTTGTAGCCCTCCAGGAAGCCCGGGCGCTTGCCGGGTAGACCTTGTCAGGTGGCCAGCGCGTCGTCCAGCCACTTCTTCAGCTGCGCGTTGCCGGGGTTGGCGTCCAGGTACGCGTCGCGGATCAGCACGAAGTGGATGCGCGAGGTCGTAGGGGCTCTTGGTGCCGCCCAGGACTCGTCACCGTCCAGGAGCCGCAGCAGCATGGCGTCGGCCGAGCCGAGGGTCTGCTCGTGGATCGGGGGGCCGGACATGCGGTACATTACCGAGGTCATGTCGCGACCGTTGCCCGTGGTGTAGCCCATGGCGTTCCACATCGAGGTGTCCATCTTGGCCGTGGCGCCCACGTGGTCGATGACCATCTGGCCGAAGCGGCGCAGCGGGTCGGAGATGTCGGCCAGCAGGTCGGTGAGACGGTCGCCGTCCAGGTCCGTGGCCAAGACGATGTTGTCCCGCTTCTCGATCAGGTCCCACACCAGCAGACCGTAGTTGGTGTCGGAGATGTGCTGCTCGATCTGCCCGCTCCACTGGTCCATGCCGTCCTTGAAGTCGGCGGGGAGCAGGGCGATGATCTTGTCGATATTCGCCTTGTGCTCGTCGTAGGCGTCCACCGCGTACTTGCGGCCGATGGTGAACTGGGTGTCCTTGAGCAGCCAGGAGAGCAAGCCGGCGTTGATGCCGTCCTCCTGCGCCTGGGTGGGCTTCATGGCCACGCGGCCGAACTTGGTGGTCTCGTGGACCATCTTTAAGAACAGGCGGCAGGAGTAGGCCATCTGCACGCCGGGGGTGTTCATCTCCGAGTGGACGATGCCGCTCTGGGCGTCCACCGTGAACGCCTTCTGGTTCTGCGAGTAGGGCAGGCACGGCATGCAGCGCACCACCGTGGTCACGCCGTAGGGGCGCACGTTGCAGTACACGCCGGCCTGCGTGCGCAGCGGCGCGTTGCCGGACTTGCCCATCACCACCACCTTGCCGCCCTTGCCGTCGTTGACGTAGGCGTCACCGGCAGTGGACCACTTGATGGAGGTCACCGGCATGTTGCCGAACCAGCTCAGGGGCTCCAGCTTGCGGTCGTGCCGCAGCTGAGACCACATGGGCACCGCGTAGAAGGGCAGGCCCAGCACGTCCACCGCCATCACCGTGCCCAGCAGGGCGAAGGCGTCGGTGAGGGAGTGGGCGATGGGGTTCATGTTCCCCTCGAAGTTGCCGCCCTGCCAGACGATGGCGTCGGGGTAGCCCACCGGCCGCACGTCCGTGGGCTGGTAGAGGCTGGAGAACAAGCCGAGCAGGTCACCCCCGTCGGCCTCCGTTCGTGCGACTTTCATCAGATCGAGCATGTGCTGTTTCCCTCTCCATGGGCTCCGGTGCGTTGCACCGTGGAGCCGGGGCCCGTCCATCGGGCCGCCTGGTGGTTCTGCCGCCGTGTCGCGGGGCTTGGGCCGCTCCCCTCCTGGCGCAGGCGCCAGCAGGTGCCAGGGGGTGCATCACGTGAGGGACACCCACGCGTGCGCGGCGCGGGCATTATAGGTGGGGGACAGGGGCCCGGCAACTCGTGCCTAGATGCTGGGCGAGGGGTTGCGGGGCTCCTCCAAGAGGGGCACCACCTGCTCACGCACCACCGTGGAGCGGGGCCAGTCGGCGTAGTCCTGCGCCTCCGCGATATCGGCGGCCTCGGACTCGGAGGCCGCCTCGACCTCAACGGTGAAGAGCACCTCGTGGATTACCCGGAAACGCACCAGCGCCGCTCCTGTCCCTAGAGGGGGATGTTCCCGTGCTTCTTGGGCGGGAGGGTATCGCGCTTGTTCTGGAGCGCGTCCAGCGCGCGGATGATCCTCACCCGCGTCTCGGCGGGGTCGATTACATCGTCGATGAATCCGCGCTCCGCCGCCTGGTAGGGGTTGGCGAAGGACTCGCGGTACTGAGCGATGAGCTCAGCGCGCAGCTCCTCGGGCTTCTCCGCCTCGGCCAGGCGCCGGCGATGGATGATGTTCACCGCTGCGTCCGGTCCCATGACGGCGATCTCTGCCGTGGGCCAGGCCAGGTTGATGTCCGAGCGCAGGTGCTTGGAGCCCATGACCACGTAGGCCCCGCCGTAGGCCTTGCGGGTGACCACGGTGATCTTCGGCACCGTGGCCTCGGCGTAGGCGTAGAGGAGCTTGGCGCCGTGGCGGATGATGCCCCGGTGCTCCTGGTCCTTGCCGGGCATGTACCCCGGCACGTCCACGAAGGTGATGATGGGGATGTTGAAGGCATCGCAGAAGCGCACGAAGCGCGCGGCCTTCACCGAGGCGTGGATGTCGATGACCCCGGCAAGGTATGCCGGCTGCTGGGCCACGATGCCCACGGGCCGCCCGTGCATGCGCCCGAAGCCCACCAGTACGTTGGGGGCGAAGTCGCGCTGCACGTTGAGGAACTCGCCGTGGTCCAGCACGCGCTCGATGACGTTCAGCATGTCGTAGGCGCGGTTGGAGTCGTCCGGCACCACATCGCGGAGGGCGGGTTCCAGCCGGTGGGGGTCGTCGTCCTGGTCGCCCAGGGGCGGGTCGTCCAGGTTGTTCAGCGGCAGGTAGGAGAGCAGGTGGCGGATTGTCTCCATGCACTCCTCCTCCGAATCGAGGGTGAAGTGGGAGACGCCGGAGAGGGAGGCGTGGGTGTCCGCCCCGCCCAGCTCCTCATGGGTGAGGCTCTCGCCGGTGACGGACTTGACCACCTCAGGGCCGGTGATGAACATCTGCGAGATACCGCGCACCATCAGGGTGAAGTCGGTGATGGCCGGGGAGTAGACCGCCCCACCCGCTGAGGGGCCGAGGATCGCGGAGATCTGCGGCACCACGCCCGAGGCCAGCGTGTTGCGCATGAAGATATCCCCGTAACCAGAGAGGGAGACCACGCCCTCCTGGATGCGCGCGCCACCCGAGTCGGCGATGCCGATCACCGGGGCACCGTTGCGCATGGCCATGTCCATGACCTTGCAGATCTTCTCTGCGGTCACCTCGGAGAGGGAGCCGCCGAAGACGGTGAAGTCCTGGGAGTAGACGTAGGCGGTGCGGCCGTTGATCTTGCCGTAGCCGGTCACCACCGAGTCGCCGGGGAACTTCTTGTCACCCGTCCCGAAGGAGAGGGAGCGGTGGGTGACGAAGGAGTCCACCTCCTCGAAGGTGCCGGGGTCCATCAGCAGCGCGATGCGCTCGCGCGCGGTCAGCTTGCCTTTAGCATGCTGCTGCTCCACCCGTGCGGTGCCGCCGGAGGAGAGGGTTTCCTGCTTACGGCGCTGGAGTTCCTCCAGTCGCTCGGTGGTCTTCTTCTGGGTGGTCATCACACGCCCTTATCCAGACGGTCCGCTGAGCGCGCCCATGCTAGCACACCGGCTCACGGGCGGGCCAAGCGCCCGAGGCTGGCCGTAAACCGGTCTTTCGGCGGAGGCCAGAGCACTTCTGGCGTGCTGGATTTCTGGTAGAATCTGCTCGTTCGCGTGAAGGTGTGCACCCATGGTTTCCAACCCCAACTTTAGTTCCCCTGAGGAGCTGGTCAAGCGCCTCCAGGTGGTGTTCCGCGACCTCACGGACGCCTCGTCCGCCTTCGGCCTGTCCGACGCCAACCTGCGGGAGGCGCGCAACCTGGCGGCGGAGCTGGCGGGGCGCGTGTACGACGAACCCGACGAGTGGGGCGTGAGCGAGGTGCCGGAGCGTTTCCGCGACGACGCCGCGGCCGATGCGCTGGTGCAGCTGCTGGTGGCGGTCCCCGCCCAGCGCGGGCGCCAGTCCATCGTCTCCTGGTTCGCCAAGAGCACCGAGGAGTCCTTCCAGCGTTCGTGGGCCGACGCCCAGCAGGCGGAGGCCGAGGCCGAGCGGCTCGGGCCACCCCCGGCCCCTGCGGCAGAAGAGCCCGTGGTCCCGGCAGTCTCGGTGTTCGATGCGCAGCCGGAGCTGTGGAGCAAGTTCGAGCAGCAATTCCCGCGCGATGCCTTCGCCCTGCGGGTGCGTTTTCTGCTGAACCGCACCCCAGAGGAGATGGCGGTGATGCTGGACGCGCCCAACGAGCGCGCCATCACCATGCGCCTGAACCGTGCCCGTGACCGGTTCCAGCTCTTCTGCGAACAGGCGGGGCTCGACCGGCGCGAGGTGAGTTCACTGGTCGCCAGCCTCTCTACGGGAGAGGGCGCATGAGCGAGCGCAACGAGGGTCATGGGATGCACATCGGACGCGGCGCATGGGTGCGCTTCGCCTCCGACGCAGCGGAGCGCTGGGCGACGCAGAAGGGTGAGGTGCCGGAGGAGATGCGCCGTTTCGGCGCCTACCTGCGCCACCTGCGCTACCGCTCCGGACACAGCATGGGCGAGCTGTCCACCGCGCTGGGGTTGCCCTTGGAGCGCCTGCTGCTGCTGGAGCAGGGCCTGCTCAAGCCATCCGAAGTGTCCTCCGCCATCTGGGTGCGGCTGATGCGAGTGCTGGAGGGGCGCGAGTCCCTGGCCTCCGTCGCCGCAGCACCGGCCCCGGCGTCGGCACCGGAGCCTGCCCCGGTGGAGGCGGCGCGCCCGCCGGCCGAGCCGGAGCATCCTGCGGCGCCCGCTGAGACCTTGCGCGTGCCAGATGTGCCAGTTGTGTCAGAACCGAAAGAAGACAAGATCCTGGTCGAGCAGCCGGTCCATCCGGCGCCGGCCCCCCGGCGGGAGGCTCCTGTGGCCCAGCAGCAGTACGAACAGCCCATCGGTCAGGTGCGCATCAAGGTCATCGGCGTGGGTGGAGGCGGTTCCAACGCGGTCGCCCGCATGTACCGCCAGCGCCTGACCGGCATCGAGTACGTGGCGGTCAACACCGACGCCCAGCACCTGCTGCACATCGACGTGCCGGTTAAGCTGCGCATCGGCGACCGGCTCACCCGTGGGTTGGGCGTCGGCGGCAACCCGGAGATCGGTCGTGAGGCCGCCGAGGAGTCCCGTGAGGATCTGCAGGAGTTGCTGGCAGGGACGGACATGGTGTTCATCGCCTGCGGCATGGGCGGCGGCACCGGCACGGGCGCGGCGCCCGTGATCGCCGAGGTTGCCCAGGCCTGCGGCGCGCTGACCATCGCCGCGGTCACCAAGCCCTTCAACTTCGAGGGGCGCCGGCGGGCACGGCAGGCGGAGGAGGGCATCCTGCGCATGCGCGAGCACGTGGACACTCTCATCATCATCCCCAACGACCGGCTCTCCTACATCTCCGACGTGGAGATGACTGCGGAGAACGCCTTCCGCCTGGCGGACGACGTGCTGCGCCAGGGCGTGCAGTCCATCACCGACCTGGTGACGGTGCCCGGTGAGATCAACCTCGACTTCGCCGACGTGCGCACGGTGATGAAGGGTGCGGGCCCGGCGTGGATGGCCATCGGCACCGCACGGGGCGAGAACCGTGCCGTGGAGGCCGCCAAGGTGGCTCTGGCCAGCCCCCTGCTGGACGCGCCCGTCGAGGGCGCCACGCGGGTGCTGCTGAACATCACCGGCGGGCACGACATGACCCTCTCCGAGGTGCACAAGGCGGCCAACTTCATCTCCCGCCAGGTGGACCCGGAGGCCAACATCATCTTCGGCATGGTCACCGACGAGCGGATGGAGGACGAGGTCCGCATCACCGTGGTGGCCACGGGCCTGCAGGCGGGCGAGGAGGTCTTCGAGCAGACGCTGGAGCAGATGGTGAGTCAGTCCATCAACGAGCCGCTGCCCGCTGCGGATGCGGACGAAGGGCCCTCCGAGCCGGTGGTGGAGCTGCCCGGCTTCCTGCGTCGCTTCGGCTTCGGCCGCCGCAAGGATCGGCGCTAGGCATGCGCCTGCCCCGCAACACGCTGCTCGCCATCTCCTTGGCGGCGTGTGCCTGTCTGCTGACGGCGTTGCCCGCTCTGGCCGCACCCCTGGGCCAGGAGGGGGAGGGGGGCGCGAGCAGCGCACTGCTGGGCGTGCTCATCGCCGCCGGTGTGCTTGCGGTGGGGGGCGTGTTGGCCTTCTGGGTCTCGCGCACGCGCCAGGGCTGAGGGGAAACCCCCAATCCGTTTGAGGGCGGGCAACCGCGCTCCATCCCTCTCACCCCCGTAGCATGAGTGTCACAGGAGCGGCGGCCACCGGGAAGTGGGCCACCGCAGGGGGCACCATGAGCGAGCGCACCAACGAGCGGGCTGCCGGGGCGGACATCCGGGCGATGCTGACGGCCTCATTCAATGAGGAGCAGGAGCCCGTCTCCTCCATGCTGGCCCGCGCCATGATCTACAGCCAGGACGCGGATCGGAAGCTGGAGCATGCCAAGTCCATGCGCGAGCAGGCCGAGCGCTTCCGCGCCGAGCAGCAGCAGCAGGCCGTCGCCCAGACCGAGGCGCTGTGCCAGCAGCTGCGCGAGGATGCCGAGGACGAGCTGGAGCGGGCCGAGTCGGCCCGCGAGCGCGCCGAGCAGGCCCTGAACGACGCCGAGGAGGCCCGCGAGCAGGCCGAGCGCACCCGCGCCGAGGCCGAGGAGTTCCGCCACACCATCATCCGTCAGGCGGAGGACCATGCCGTGGACATCCGGGCCGAGGCCGAGCAGCACGCCCGCCAGCTGGTGGGTGAGCGCAAGCAGGCCGCCCACACCGAGGTGCGCAAGGCCCTCGCCGCCATTGAGAAGATGCAGTCCGCCGCCCAGGCGGAGTTCGAGGCCCTGCAGCTGTACACCGAGGCGCTGCGCTTCCGCGCGGCATCCCCTCACCTGGATGAGTCGCCCGCTCCCGTGCGGGAGGTCGAGTCCGCCACCGAGGCGGCGCCCGCCCCCCGCAAGCGCGTCACACGCTTCCGTGCGGCCTAGCGCTCCCACACGCCGGTCGCACCAGAAGATCCAACGGGCCCCCGCATCGCGGGGGCCCGTTCGCGTGCGCCACGCGCGAGGAGCAATTGACTCGCCCTCCCCAGCGCGCTAGATTCGGCCTCACACCCCGTGGCGCGCCGCGCGCCCAGGAGGCTGGCTGTGGATATCGCTGGGTTGGCCAAGGGTTCGGTGCTCTGGCTGGAGGACGGCTCGGTGGTGGAGGTGGTGAAGCCCTCCGCCGATGGGCGCACCGTGCGGGTGCGCTACGTGGAGAGCCCCTTCGACGAGTCTCAGGTGGGCACCGAGGTAGACTGCACGGACTATGAGATCGTGAGCTTCGCCGGGCCGGGCGATAACGCCGACTCGGCATCCGCGCGCTAGGCCCCACGGGGCATCAAGGAGGCAGGCATGCTCAGCGTCGAGGCGAACGAGCGACTGACCCAGGTCGGCAAGGGCACCCCCATGGGCGAGTTGATGCGCCGCTACTGGGTGCCGATCCGTCCCTTCGCGCAGCTGCTGGAGGAGCCGGTACTCAAGGTGAAGATCCTGGGCGAGGAGCTGGTGCTCTTCCGCACCCTCAAGGGGGAGCTGGGGCTCATCGGCGAGCGTTGCCCCCACCGCAACGCGGGTTTGGAGTACGGCATCCCCGATGAGAACGGCCTGCGCTGCCCCTACCACGGGTGGATGATGGACTCGTCGGGCCAATGCGTCGACACCCCGCTGGAGGCCAAGGACTCCACCTTCAAGGACAAGATCAAGATCACCGGCTACCCGGTGCAGGAGATGGGTGGGCTGGTGTGGGCCTACATGGGCCCGGCCCCCGCGCCGCTGCTGCCTCCGTGGGACCTGTTCGTGATGCCCAACGCCATGCGGCAGATCGGCATCTGTGAGATCCCCTGCAACTGGCTCCAGTGCCACGAGAACACCGGCGACCCGGCCCACTCGGTCTACACCCACGGGGTGCTGTTCCAGTACTCCCTCCAGAAGATGGGCCGCATCGAGGAGCGCCAGGCCGATAAGCCCCAGCACACCATCCTGAACCGGATCAAGTCCGGCGTGGGCATCAAGTCCATCTGGGCCCGACCCACCAAGTACGGGATGGAGAAGGGCATCGACTACTCCAAGGAGTTGGGCGCGGACAAGGACCACACCGCGCGCCACTCCACTGTGGTCTTCCCCTTCTTCACCCAGACCGGCGGCCCGCACCAGGTGCGCCAGGAGTTCCAGATCCGCGTGCCCATCGACGATGAGCACACCTACCACATCGCCTACGGGTGCTACCTCTCGCCCGAGGACGTCCCCGCGCCGAAGCAGGACATCATCCCCTACTACGTGACGCCGGCGTTGGACAACCAGGGGCGCCCCATCCTGGACTACGTCCTCGCGCAGGATGCCATCGCCTGGTGGTCGCAGGGGGCCATCGCCAACCGGAACACCGAGAAGCTGGGGCGCACCGACGTGCCCATCATCCTCATGCGCCGCCAGTTCGAGCAGCAGATGCGCATCGTCGAGGACGGCGGTGAGCCCATGAACATCTTCCGCGACCCCAAGGCCATGCCGGACCTGATCCACGGCGGTGCGTGGGAGGAGCGATTGGGCAAGGGCCAGGAGGCGACGACGGCGGGCAACTTCCGCAACAACTACCACAAGGGTCTCTACCTCGATGACGGCGACCGGTACGGGTCGACGATCCCGCAGATCAACGACCTGATGCGCCGTATCGAGGAGCACATGAGCGCCAAGGCCTAGGCCCCGCGTTCGCGCGTAGGCGCAAAGAGGCCCCCGGCGCACACGCCGGGGGCCTCTTGCGTCTGCCTGGGTTAGGGGGCTAGACCGTCTCCTTGCCCCCGTTCACCGCGATGAGCTGGCCGGTGATGAAGTCGGCGTCCTTGGAGAAGAGGAACACGGCGGTGCCGGTCAGGTCCTCCGGCACGCCCCTGCGGCCGAAGGCGCGCCCCTCCTCTGGCGTGGCCCTGTCCGCCGGGCGGCCCACCTCCTGGTCGGTTCCGCCGGGGGCCAGCGTGTTGATGTTGATGTTGTACTGACCGAACTCGCGGCACACCGAGCGGGTGAAGGCCATCACCGCGCCCTTGGAGGAGACGTAGTGCGGGGCCGATGACGTGGGCGTGTTCGAGGTGCGCAGCATCGTGGTCGAGCCGATGTTCACGATCTTCCCGGAGCGTTGGTCACGCATGAAGGGGAAGACGGCGCGGGTCATCAGGTAGGTGCCCTTCACGTTGACGGCGTGCACCTTGTCCCACCAGGCCGGGTCCACGTCCATGAAGGCGGGGCCGGTGATCTGGGTCATCAGTCCGGCGTTGTTCAGCAGCCCATCGATGCGCCCGAACCGCTCCACCGTGGCCCTGGCCAGTGCCTCGGTCTGCTCCTGGCTGGTCACGTCGGTGCGCTGCACCAGCACCTCGGCCCCCGCAGCCGCGCACGCCTTCGCCGTCTCGGTGCAGTCGCCCACGTCGGCGATGGCCAGGCGTGCCCCCTCCTGGGCGAAGCGCACGGCGTAGGCCTGCCCCAGGTGGCGGGCGGCGCCGGTGATGATGATGACCTGGTCCTTGAGCCGCATGGGGCCTCCTGAGCGCGCAGAGCGCGGGTGTGCTAGACGGCGGCCGGGACGGGCATGCCGTAGAAGCGGGCGGTGTTGTCGATGAGCAGCTTGCGCTTGGCCTGGGCCGAAACGTCCGTGCGGTTCATGAACTGCTGTGGGGCCGAGAGGATGCGGTGCCCGTGCGGGATGTCCGAGGCGTAGACCCAGCAGTCCTCACCCCACCGGTCCAGCACGTAGGGCACCATCTCCTCGTCCACCTCGAAGCCCACGAACACGCGCCCGGCCTTGATGTAGTCCTCCACGCTCCCCTCGGGCAGCCCTTTGGCGATGCGCGCCTTGTGCTCGGCGCGCGCAGCCCCGCGCTCGTCCCGGAACCGGGCGTCGTGGACTAGCAGGTCCACCTGCTCGGCGGCGAAGTCGAGCCAGGTGCAGCCCGTCTCCAGGAAGCCCACGCGCACGCCGGGGAATCGGTCCAGCACGTTGGAGGAGAGCACCGAGCGGAACCCGATGAGGACGGACAGGTGGAACTGGTTCGCTCCGTACGCGGCGTACTCGTCCGCCAGGCCCTGGGAGCCGAAGCAGGGGTGTACCGCCAGGGGCAGGCCGGTCTCCTGGGCGGCGGCCCAGATGGGCTCGAAGAACGGGTCGGCGATGGCGCGCGAGCCGTAGGTGCCCGCCACCATCACCCCCACCGAGCCCATGGCCTTGGTGCGCTCAATCTCGCGGGCCGCCTCCGCCGGGTCCGTGGGGTCGATGACCGTCACCCACTTGAAGCGCTCAGGGTCTTGATGGGAGATGTCGGCGATCCAGTTGTTGTAGGCGCGGGTGAGCGCCTGGTTCAGCGCCGTGTCGGGCGTGAGCGGGTGGGCCAGCAGCAGGGTGGGGTAGTTCACCTGCACCCCCGTCTCCTCGGCGTCCAGCACCTTGGCGCGCGCCGCGGCGGAGCGGAACTCACCGCTCTCCATGCTCCCGCGCCAGTCGGCCAGGCGCTCGTTCTCTTGGGCGTTGCGATCCCCCTTGGAAGAGGGGGAGGAGCCGACGCGGAATCTCCCGCGCCCCGGAATCTCCCAGGTGAAGTAGGTGCCCGCATCGTCGGCGTTCACCACCGTGGGGCGCTTGTCCCGGAACTTGGGTTCGAGGTACGCGTCGGCGAACGTGCCCTCCCATTCGTCCACGTGCCCGTCGGCGTCCCATGCGATGACCATCGGCGCACCTCCGCTGGGGGCTCCTGCCCCGGATGCGCGGACGCTAGCGCAGGGGCGGGGGGCTGTCAACGCGCACGCATCGTGCCCGCGGGAAGGCGCATCAGAGGCTGGTAGGATGCGGGCAAAGGCCGGTGCGGCACGTACGAGGAGGCAGACATGGCGACCGAACGCACGGGAGAGCGGCTCGACCCTCAGCAGGAGGACACCATTCGAGAGGGTGTGGTGGAGCGCCGGGCCCTCCGCGACCCGGAGCGCATCCGGGGCGTGAATCGCCAGGAGTTCACCCTGCTCCCTGGTCTTGCCATGACAGTGGAGAACCCGCGCGAGCCGGGTGTGCGCATGAACATCGACGAGCCCGAGGCGCGCGGCGGCAACGGCACGGGCGCTGGCCCGCTGGCCCACTTCCTGGCCGGGGCCGGAGCGTGCCTGATTACCCAGTACCGCAAGATCGCCATCGCCGAGGGGCTGGACCTGCGCTTCACGGGCTCGACGATCCGCGGTGACTCGCGCCGGGACGTGGGCGGTGGGTTCGAGCACATCGCCCAGGAGATCCAGACCGAGGGCACCGTCACCCCCGCGCAGCTGGCGGCGCTGGCCGAGGAGGCCGAGGCCTTCTGCTACGTCCACAACACGCTGCGCGGTGCGGTGAAGCTCACCACAGTGGTGCACCTGAACGGCGTGGAGGCCGTGCGTCGGGTGAGCGAGAAGACGCTATAGCAGGCAACGGCCTGCTAGAGGGCAAGAGACCGGCCGGTCGGTTTATTGGTATCCCTAGGCCGGCCCGCCCCGGAAGGTGATGCCGCTGGTCAGGTGCGCGCCCGCCTCATCCGCCCGCGGGGCGTCGGCAAGCGCACTGGTGATCGCCACATCGAAGGTGGCGAAGTGGGCATCGGCACCGGTGCAGTGGGCAGGTATCTCCTGGGCCTTTCCCTTCACGTAGTAGACGAACCGCTCATCCACGAACAGTACGGTGGCCAGCGCATTCGCGCGCAGGTTCGTCGTGGTATTGGAGCCTGCGTACACCACCACCCGCAGCGTCTCGCGCGAGCGTGCGCCCACCTCGCGGTAGGAGAGCAGGGCAGGGTGGGCGTAGCCCGACGGGTCAACGGTGAGCAGCACGATGGCGCGCCCGCGCTGGGTCTCGGGCGGTTCGTCGGCCAGGATGCGGTACAGGTCGTCGGGCAGTTGCGGGCCGACCTCTCGCGACACGGCACACCTCCTGCGGGGTTAGGGCTGGGAGGGGTTCTCCCCCGCCCAGCGCCGGTACAGGTCGTGCTCCACGTTCAGCAGGTCCAATATCTTCCCCACGGTGTGGTCCACGATCTCCTCCACGCTCTGCGGGCGTGAGTAGAAGCCGGGGATGGGCGGAAGGATGATGCCGCCCATCTCCGTGACCGCCAGCATGTTCAGCAGGTGGCCCCGATGCAGAGGCGTCTCGCGTGCCACCACCACCAGCGGACGGCGCTCCTTGAGGCACACGTCGGCGGCGCGAGTGATTAGGTCGGCGTTGTAGGAGTGCGCGATGGCCGCCAGCGTCTTCATGGAGCAGGGCACCACGGCCATGCCGTCGGTCTTGAAGGAGCCCGAGGAGACGGACGCCGCCAGGTTGCGCGGGTCGTGGCACACGTCCGCCAGGGCCTTGATGTCGTCGATGGACCAATCCGGGGCCTCGTAGCGGATCGACAGGTGCGCCCCCTCGGAGAGCACCAGGTGCGTCTCCACGTCGGGCGCATCGCGCAGCGCCATGAGCGTGCGGATGCCGTAGATGGGCGCTGACGAACCAGAGAAGCCGACGATGATCCTCTTCATGGGCGGGTGGCTCCTGGGGCGGCACGGCCCGTCCCGCTACGGGGACGGGCCGTGCCCGAAGGTGCTGCTGTGGGCCTAGAGGCCCAGCTCAGGCCAGCGCTCCCCCACCTTGTTGAGGATCTCCATGGTGGGCTTGGAGGCCGGCGGGAACGGGAACTCGGCCACCTTGTGGTCGCGGGTGGCATCGATGCCGATGCCGCGCTTGGGCGGGATGAAGTCCATCTCGCCGGGGCGGCCCAGCGGGCGCGGGAGTTCCTTGCCCAAGATCACCTGCTTCTCCGGGTCGGCGAAGGAGACGATGCGCCACCAGATGTCGTTCCAGTCGTGCACATCGGCGTCCTCGTCCACCACCACCACCCACCGGTAGCCCAGGTGCTCCCAGGCGTCCTGCAGGATCTTGAGCGGCTGCTCAGCCGACTCGATCTTGGCCCGGATGATGATGACGCCCTTGGCGCCTGCGTCCGGGAAGTAGACTTCCTTGATGTTCTGGTAGCCGGTCTTGCGCACCAGAGTGTCCAGGATCGAGCCGGAGCGCATCAGCGGGCGGGGGTAGTCCTCGATGCGCCCGCAGATCAGGCCGTAGGAGTAAGGGCTCGTGCGGTGCGTGATGGCGTCGATGCGCATCACGAACACCTCGTAGTTCTTGTTGTAGAACCCGGAGCTCTCACCGTGAGGGCCGTCGTAGTGGCGCTCGCCCGCGACGATCTCACCTTCGAGGATGATCTCGGCCTGCGCGGGGACCAGCAGGTCGATGGTCTCGCACTTGACCAGCTCCACCGGCCGCCCGGCCCATGCGCCGGCCGCGTCGTACTCGGACAGGCCCTTCTCATCCTCGGGCACCGCCGTGCCCGCAGCCAGCACCAGCAGCGGATCCATCCCCAGAGCCACCGCGCAGGGGGTGTTGAGGCCCTTGGCCTCGTTCTCCAGCACGTGCACCGCACCGGAACGGTCTCCGGCGCCGCCGTAGTTGGAGCCCGCAGGCGGGGGCGCGCCGACCTTGAAGTCGCCCTGGATCTTCACGGTGATGTGGTTGCGGTCGATGATCATCGACCGGTACTGCCCCATGTTGTGGGCACCGGTCTTGGGGTCCTTGGTGATGACCCCGGCGGTGGTGGCGATGTAGCGCCCCCCGTCCAGCTCGTGCCAGAGCGGCGTGGGGAACTTGAACACGTCCACGTCCTCACCGGTGATCTTCACCTCCTGGACGGGGGCGTCCTTCACCACCTTGGCGGGCAGGCGGTTCTTCATGCCCCAGTGAACGATCTCCTCCAGCTTCACCCAGTCGCGCTCGGCGTTGAACGCGATGGCCAGCTGCTCGAGGGAGTACATGATATTGGTCACCAGGGGCACGCCCTCGTAGCCCCGGATGTTGTCGAATATGAGGCCCGGCCCATTGCGGATCAGGTCGCGGTAGGAGATGGCCCCCACCTCGTAGTCCAGGTCAACCGGCGCGGCGATGCGCTTGAGCAGGCCGTTCTTGGCCAGGATGTCCATGTACTCGCGCATGGAGTTGTAGCCGACGGATTTGCGCTGACTGGTCGTCATGTCTGCTCCTCAGAGTGGTGTGGAGGTTGCTGCGGCCTAGGAGAGGCCCAGCTCCTTCCAGCGGCGGGTGATGTGCTCGGTCATACCCATGGACGGCTTGGCGATGCCAGGCATGGGGTGCTTGTACTCCTTGAACCCGAAGGTGGCGTCGATGGCCATGCCCTGGGTGGGCGGTACGAACTCCACGGCATCGGAGTGGGGGACGGGGTAGGTGTACTCTCGGCCCAGGAACACGTGCTTCTGCGGGTCGACGCAGGAGATGACGCGCCAGAGCACGTCGTTCCAGTCACGCACGTCGCAGTCCTCGTCCACCACGATCACCCACCGGTAGCGCATGTGCTCGTAGGCGGCGTCGATGATCTGCTTGGGCTGCTCTGCGCTGGTGATCTTCGCCCGGATGATCAGGAAGCCGGAGCGCCCGGCGTCAGGGAAGAACACCTCCTGGATGTTGGTGAGGCCCGACTTGGACACCAGGGTGTTCAGCAGGGTGTTGGAGCGCATCAGCGGGCGCGGGTAGTCCTCGATGCGCCCGCAGATCAGGCCGAAGGAGATGGGGTTCTTGCGGTGGGTGATGGCCTTGATGCGCACCTTGAAGGTGGAGGGGTGCTGGTTGTAGAAGCCGGTGGACTCACCGTGCGGGCCGTCGTTGACGCGCTCGCCCGGCACCACCTCGCCCTCCAGGATGATCTCGGCGTTGGCCGGGACCAGCAGGTCGGAGGTCTCACACTTGACCAACTCCACCGGCCGGCCCGCCCAGGCCCCGGCGGCCTCGTACTCGGCCATGCCGTTGACGTCGGCCGGGACGGCCGTTCCCGCGGAGAGCACCAGCAGCGGGTCCATGCCCAGCACGATGGCGCAGGGGGTGGGCAGGCCGTTGGCCTCGTTCTCCAGCACGTGGGTGGCGCCGTTGCGGTCGCCCACGCCGCCGTAGTTGGAGCCCGCCGGGGGCTTGGCCCCGATGGCCCAGTCGCCCATGATCTCCACCGTGGTGGTGTTCTTGTCGATGATCATGGAGCGGTACTGGCCCATGTTCAGCGCGCCGGTCTTGGGGTCGCGGGTGACGAACCCTGCGGTGGTGCCGATGTAGCGCCCGCCGTCCTCCTCGTGCCAGAGGGGCGTGGGGAAGGCGTCCACATCCACGTCCTCCCCGAACACCTTCACTTCCTTCACCGGGCCCGTGGGCACGGTCTTGGAGGCCAGGCGATTGCGCATGCCGTCCTGGATCTGGTCGGACAGGGTGGCCCAGTCGGGGTCACCGTTGAGCGCCAGGGCCAACTGGGCCTCGGTGTACATCACGTTGGCCACCAGCGGCATGCCGGGGTAGCCCTTGACGTTCTCGAACATGAGGCCGGGGCCGTTGCGCACCAGCGAGCGGTAGCAGATGGCGCCCAACTCCCCGGTGGGGTCCACCTCCGCCGTCACGTGGGTCAGCAGGCCTTTCTCCTCCAGCAGCTTCAGGTAGCCGCGCAGGTCGTCATAGGCGACGCGGGGCCGATTCGCCGTGGCCATGGTGCGTCCCTCCTCCATTCGTCGCCGCAGTGCGGCGCGGGCCGAGTCTAGCACCGCAACACGAGGCCCGCTACAAGTGCGAAGGGGCGGCGCAGAGCGCCGCCCCTTCGGGTGGGTCGAAGTCCGGGTTCCGGGCTAGAAGTTGCGGGTGGGGAAGTTGCCCAGGAAGTACTCCAGGCCGAACAGCTGGAACAGCACCGGGTCACCCCAGGGGGTGTCGATGATGTAATCCATGATGCCTACGATGAAGGCGAGGAACAGGAAGCAGATCAGGCCGATGATGGGCCAGCGCACGTTGGCGTTGCGCCGCAGCAGCACGATGACCCAGATGGGGATGGCCAGGTGGAATCCGATGAGCCAGATGCCGATGAAGAGGGCAGCGATGCCCACGATGTAGCCGAGGGCGCGCCTGCGCTCCCCGGCGGGGTCCTCACCCACCCGGAAGCCCAGGTCCATGATCATGCCCGCATTCATGCGCCGCTTGCGTAGCAGGACGGTGCGGACGCGCAGGAGCAGGAAGGGTAGCGTGAAGCCGATCGTGAGGATGGGCAGGATGACCCCACCCTCCGCCCGGGCGTAGCCGCGGTTGGAGATGAGGTGGTAGGCGTCCAGGGCGAAGGCGATCATCAGGATCACCACGAACAGGAGCAGCACCACCTCACCGGCGATCTCAGGGCTGTACCAGTGGACCTCGCGCCCCTGGTTGTTGTTCCCGCTGGGCTGGGTGCTCATCAGCGGCCTCCCTCTGCGTCATGCAGGTGCTCGATGGCCTCTTCGGAGGCGGTCTCCGTGGCCTTGGTACCCTTCTGCACCCGCAGGGAGAGCCACACGCCAACGGCCACCATGACCAGGATCACCATGAATGCGGGCTGGAACACCATGCTTGCGCCGTAGGTCTGCAGCGCGATGGACATGAATTTCTCCAACGGCGCGGCGAGGACGATGGCGATGAGGATCGGTGGTCGCGGCCACCCGTAGGCCTTCATGAAGGAGCCCAGCACCGCGAACGCCGCCACCATCACCAGGCCGCCCAGCGAGTTGGTCGCCTGGAAGGCGGCGATGGTGACCACGCCGATGACCACCGGCGCGAGTGCCTGCGGAGGGACCGCCGCCACCTTGGTGAGCAGCGGTGCGAACTGGAGCACGATGGGCACCACGATGATGTTGCCCAGGACGATGGAGTAGATCATCGCCATGGTCAGGTCCAGGTGCTCGCCCACCATCTGCGGGCCGGGCTGGATGCCCACCAGCACCAGGAAGGCCAGCACCAGCGCCATGGGCGCCGAGCCGGGGATGGAGAAGAGCAGCGTGGGCATGAGCACGCCGCCGTCGGTGGAGTTGTTGGACGCCTCCGGGGCGATGACGCCGCGGATGTCGCCGGTGCCGAAGGTCTCCCGTGCGCCCTTCTCGGTCTGGCGCGCCTGGGCGTAGGCGATCCAGTGAGCGGGTGTGGGGCCCAGGCCCGGCATGGCACCGATGAACACGCCGATGAGGGAGGAGCGGGTGATGAGCCACTTGTGGCGCAGCGCCGTCCGCATGCCCTTGTAGGTGTCCTTCTTGCCGTCCTTGAGCATCTCCTGCATCCGGTCCTTGGCCACCGGCAGGTTGGAGACGACCAGGTCGGCGATCTCCGGGATGGCGAACAGGCCGATGACCACCGGCTCGATGGACACCCCGTCCCACAGGTAGTCGATGCCGAAGGTGGCGCGGGTGGTGCCCAGGTTGTTGGTGAAGCCGATCATGCCGATCATCAGCCCCAGGCCTGCGGTGAGCAGCCCCTTGACCATGGCGCCGGAGGAGATGATGCCCACGGACATGATGCCCAGGAGCGAGAGGAGGAAGAACTCCGGTGCGCCGAACTGCTTGAGCAGCTCGCGGGCGAAGGGCAGCACCGCGAAGAGTGCGACGGCACCGATGAGGCCGCCGATGAGCGAGGCCATATAGGAGGCGCCCAGCGCCTCGCCCGCTCTTCCCTGCTGTGCCAGGGGGTAGCCGTCCAGCACGGTGGCCTGCGACGACCGGGCGCCGGGGATGCCCAGGAGGATGGAGGGGATGGGCTCGGTCAGGTCGTTGGCGGCCATGTAGCCGATGACCACCGGCAGGGCGATGAACGGATCCAAACGCGTGGCGAAGGAGAGCACCACCACCAGGAAGGGCAGTCCACCACCGGGCATCAGGCCCGAGATGAGGGCGATGGGCACCATGATGGCGAACCCGATCATGGGCCCTGGGCTGAAGAGATGCTGGGCTCCGCTCAGTGCCGCTTCGAGCATGGCTGTTTCCCTTATCTCACTTTAGGGCCAGGGCACGGCTCGCACCGCCCGCAGGCCCCTGGCTGAAGGTTGCGCGTACGCTATCCGTGGGGGGCAACGGCGTCAATAGCGTGGGAGCCGGGATGGAGAAGGGGCGGGCGCTCATGCGCCCGCCCCTAGGCTCCCTGTCTCGTTCGATTCCCGGCTACAGACCGTAGATTTGCCGGAGCATGTCCTTGGCCTGCGCGCCGAAGTTCTGACCCTTGCGCAGCAGTTCCACCAGCTTCACCGGGTCGCCGTAGCCAACCTCGAGGCCGCCGTTGGTCATGCGCTGGATGAACTCGGGGTCGTCCACCACCGCCTTGAAGCTGGCGCGCCACTGCTCAACGATGTCCTCCGGGACGTCGGGGGCCAGGGTGAACAGGCGGGTCTGCGCCTCGGCGGTGTCGCCCAGGGTGAAGGCCGCCTCCTCTTCCTCAGTCAGGTCGAGCAGGTCGAACAGGTGCGGGGGCTGGGTGGCGCCCAGGGCGCGCAGCCACTCCTCCGACATGGGGTTGCGGAAGTAGAAGACCGGCTGGATCTGCTGGTTCTCGATCCACTCCGGGAAGAGCGGCTGCATGAATACGAAGTCGCAGCGGGAGGTCCCATCCAGCTCGCCACGGTCCATGGCGGCCAGCAGGTCGGAGGTGCCGGTGTAGCCGTACACCACCTTGATGGGCCCGCCCTTGATCTCCACCAGGGCCGCGCCGATCACGTCGCCACCGGGCGAGGACTGGCCGGTGACGTAGGTCTTCCCGGACGCAACCATCTCCGCGTAGGTGGTGGGCACGCCAGGGCCCTTCTTCATGCAGAAGCCGGCGTGGTTCTCCGGCGTTGTGGCGGTGCCGATGAGGTTCGCCTTGAACAGGTCGAAGCCCTCCACGTCCTCACCGATCACCTCAGGGACGATGAACCGGGTGGCCATGGGGTTGACGGTGAACCCGTCAGGCGTGGCCTTCATGGTCTCCTGGAGCGCCCGCAGGCCGCCGGAGCCCGGCAGGTTGGTCACGATGAACCGGGGATTGCCGGGGAAGTGGCGCGGGGCCACCGCTGCGAAGATGCGGGACACGGTGTCGTAGCCGCCGCCCGGGGAGAAGCCCACCATGATGCGGATCGTCTTACCGGAAAAGTAGGCCTCCATGTCCCGCCCGGCGGGCGTGGGGGTGGCCGTGGGGTCCCCGCCAGTGACGGGCTTGGGGGTGGCCGTCGGGGTCGGCGTGGGATCTGAGCCGCACGCGGCCAGCGCCGCGGTCAGCAGCGCGCCCAGCGCCGCCACCATTGTCAGCTTCCAGAGTCTGCGCATGTTCGCCTCCCGCACTTCCCCGGCGTGCACGCGCGTGACGCGGCCAGGTTGAAGGCGCGGCGATGCTACCACCTGCTCGCGCGCAGGGGCAACAACGTGGCGGGGTTCGTCGTGGAGAAGGTCTGGGCTTACGGCTCCCGTCTCGGTTGGGGCCGAGGGGTGAGGAGCAGGAGCACCGCGCCTGCGGCCACCAGCCCACCCGTTAACGCCCACGCGGGCGTGAAGGAGCCGGTGGCGTCGATGATGGTGCCGGCCACCGCGCCGCCGAAGGCCGAGAAGCCCAGGCTGACGGGTGTGGCCAGGCCGCGGATGGCCCCGATATGCCGTCGGCCGAAGTAGTGGGGCCACATGTGCGCCTGGAGCAGCATGCCTGAGCCCGTACCCATGCCGGTGATGACGGTGGCCATGAACATGGTGGGGGTGTTCCACGAGGCGACACCCATGGCGAAGCCCGTCACCATCAGGCAGAAGCCGACAGGGGCGATGACTCGAATGGGGAGCCGGTCGAGGTAGGGCGAGAGGGTGAGGGAGGTGGCCACCTGGGAGAGCGCCTGGGTGGCGAAGGCGAAGGCGACCACCTGCGGGTGCTCACCCTTGGAGATGAAGAACGGCACCATGAACACGCCCATGGACGAGAGGCCGAACATCAGCGTGCCGAAGGCCACGGACATCGTCCAGAAGGTGGGGGTGCGCACCGCCTCACGCACCGTCCAGGGGTGCTCGTCCCCGCCGTGTCCCCCGGCAGGCCCCCCCGCGGGCGCGAGGGGCACGCCGTCAGGGGTGAGGCCCATGTCCTCGGGGCGCGAGCGGATGACGAATGCGCTCATGGCCAGCATCAGCACGGCGGCACCGGTGCCCAGGAGCACCCAGGCGGTGCGCCAGCCCACCGCATCGACGATGGCCTGGGTGAGCGGGTTGGCGATGGCGATGCCCAAGGGCACGCCGATGAACACCATGGCCATCGCCTTGCCGCGCCGGCGCACGAACCACTTGGCGACGGGGACGGTGAGGTAGAGGGTGGAGGAGCCCCAGAAACCCAGGAGGCCGCCGATGAAGGTGAGCGCCACCAACTGCCAGGCGGCGTCGATGAGCCCCTGTGCGGCGGCAGCGACGCCGGCCAGCACTCCTGCCACGGCCAGAGGTGCACGGGCGCCGTAGCGGTCGATGGCCCGGCCGATCAGCGGCCCAGCGATGGCGAAACCGGCGAGACGGGCGGTGAGTGCCCAGCCGAAGGGGGCGCGGCCCATGTCCAATTCAGCGTTCATGGGCTCCACGAAGATGCCCATGTTGCCCACGCCCGTGAGCATGCTTGCCCCGCCGGCCACGGCCAGGCCCGCCACCACGGTCCAGCCGTAGAAGCGCAGGCGACCCCGGACGCCCGCCGGGCCGGGGCCGGGTTGGGCCACGGGGTTAGGAGTCCTCGGACTTCGAGCCGTCCGACCCCAGACCGCCTAGTTCACCCAGGAACCGCTCCACCGAGGGGGGAAGCGGGGTCGGGGACTCGCCGGAGGGCTCATCCTCCTGGGCGGCGGTGGCGGGTGCGGTGCCGTGGCGGCGGTCGTACTCCGCCTCCAGCCGCTCCACCATCAGCTTCATCTGCTGGTTGCGGTCCATCTCCGTGGTGGCGCGGTCGTACTGCTGCGTGTCGCGCCGGGACAGGTAGTACTCCGGCGGCAGCCCGTAGATGCCCGAGAGCACCCGCAGCATCTTGGTGCGGCCTGCGAAGTCCGCCTCCAGCTCCACATAGTGGGGCAGGCGGGCCATGAGCATCATCGAGTCCACCCCGGACGCCTGCAGGCGGTCGCCCACCAGGTTCATGATGGAGGTGGGGCCCTGGTAGGGGCGCCGGCGGTTCCCGCGCACCCCCTCAACGCCCTCCAGCGGCTGGCCGTTCAGGCTGCCCATCACCAGCAGCGGTCGCGTGTGGGGGACGGCGTCGTACATGGAGCCCACGCGCACCAGTCGCTTGACCTGGAGGAACTCCAGCAACTCGGTTATACCGTCGATGTACTCCTCGGCGTTGTTGTGGGGTTCCAGCATGTGCAGGAACAGGAAGTCCGTCCCCTGGGGCCCGCGTGCGTAGCGCAGGTGCGCGTTGGGCACGCGCAGCTTGCGCTGGCCGCCCTCCATGAACACCATGGGCCGGTAGCGAGTGAAGTCGAAGAAGCGCCCCGGCTTGGATAGGTCGCCCAAGTCCTCAGCGCCCATGAAGCGTTCGAGCCGCTCCAGCGTAAGGGTGCCCACGCTGCCCGCATCGATCCACGGGGTGAGCGAGGCGATGACGTGCGGCTCGTTGAGCTGCGGGAGCGGGTCGCGGAGTTCGAATTGGCCTACCTGCATGCCACCATGGTGCCCCTGGGCCCCCTGATTTGCAAGCCGCGCCGCTCCCATCGCGCACGCGACGCATATCATGTGTTCCAACCCAGGTAGGGAGTGCAGGCGTGGACACGATCCTCTCGACGGTTCTGCTGGAGGGCCTGGCCATCGCTGACCTGGCGCTGGCGGTGGGCACCTTCGCGCTGGGCGTGCTGGTGGTGGTGCTGGAGCGCCGGTACCTGCGCGGGTTGGTCGCGCGCATCGGCCCGCAGCGCCGGTTCAATCTGGCGCAGGACATCATCACCAAGGCCGCTCCCCTGATACACGCAGGGGTGCTGGCGCTGGCCTCCTACGTGGCCGTCACCCGGCTGCCCATCATGACCCCGTACCTCGACACGGTGCGCCGGGTGTACGTCGTCGCGGGCATCGCCATCCCCCTGGCGGCGGCGTTGCGGGTGCAGAACGTGCTGTTCGCCCGCTACGCCAAGACCCTGGCCAAGCGCAAGCAGACGCGCATGCTCGCCTCCGTGGTGCCGTTGCTGAACCGCTCCGCCACCATCGCACTGGTGACCATCGCCATCCTCATCACCCTCGCCCAGCAGGGGGTGCAGATCGCCCCGCTGCTGGCCGGTCTGGGAATCGGCGGTTTGGCGGTGGCCCTGGCGCTCCAGAGCACCCTCTCCAACTTCTTCGCCGGCATCAGCCTCCTGTCCGACGGGAGCCTGCAGGTGGGCGACCTGGTGGAGCTGGAGGACGGCATGCGCGGGTACGTGGAGGAGATCGGCTGGCGCGCCACCCGCATGCGCACCTTCGACAACAACGTCATCATCTATCCCAACTCACGCCTAGCCGAGTCCAAGACCATCTCCTACACCATCTCCGGCGAGGAGGTGACAGCCTTCGTGGGGTTCGGCGTGAGCTACTACACGGACCTGCGCAGCGCCGAGCGTGTGATCCAGGAGGTGATGCGCGAGTCCATCGCGGCGGTGGAGGGGGCGGTGAGGGATTTCGAGCCCGGGGTCTGGTTCACCGGCTTCGGTGATTCCAACATCGAGGTGCGCACCTCCATGCAGGCGCACTCCTGGCACGCGCGCTACGACCTGGTCTCGGAGTTCATCAAGCGCCTCACCGAGCGCTTCCGGGGGGAGGGCATCGAGATCTCCTTCCCGGCGCGCAACCTGTGGGTGCGCGATGCCCGCGGCGGCTATGCGCTGGCGGGCGACCAGCGCGCTTCCAAACCGTCGCAGCGCACGGGTCTGCTGCCCACGGACGAGGACGTGGGCCACGACGGCGATGGGGACGCCGACTAGCCGCTAGGCCGCGCTGGAGGCCGGCGCGAGGCTGTTGGCCCAACGCGCGCCGCACGTGGGCCCCGCGTGCCGGGCGTGCCACTCACGCACCGTCTCGGCGACGCGCCAGGTGGGCTCCACCCGTCCAGCGCTGGCACCGCACCGGCACGCCAGCGCCAGCGCCGTCCGCTCATTCACCGTGAACACGTGCATCGCACCCTCCTCGCGCGCGTCGGCGCGGTGGGCGCAGGGTGCCAACGCGCGTGCAACGGCGCAACGAGCGATTGGCACAAACGTTCTAAATCACAGGAAGGGTCAGCGGTGGAGCACGAAGGGGAAGCGCGGTGCTCCGAGCATCCCCGCGGCCACCGTGGCGTTGGTTGCCTCGGAGATGAGGATGAACGCTCCCGTCGCACGGTTGGCGGTGTAGGTGTCGGCCGCCAGCGGGGCGCTGGCGCGCAGGCGCACCTGGCCGATGTCGTTGAAGGCCAACGCCGCAGGCGCGGGTTCAACGGTGAGCGAGGCGGGCACCTCATGGAACTCGCCGACCAGCGCACAGCTGAGGCGCAGTCTAGCCTCATGGCCGACCCAAAACATAAACAAAGTATAGACAATGCCCCCTCCAAGCCTCGCAGGGCTCAGAGGGCCAAGTAGCGTTTACCAGTCAATCATGCGGTGGAATGTGGCCCGCCCGGAGGGATTCGAACCCACGACACCCGGTTCCGAAGACCGGTGCTCTATCCACTGAGCTACGGGCGGACGCGCAGGGCCATTGTACCGCCAGGCGGCGGTGGGGCCGGGGAACGCAAGAGCCCGGCACTGAGCCGGGCTCGCATGAAGGATGGGGTGAGCGGAGGGAATCGAACCCTCGATCTCCAGGGCCACAACCTGGCGTCTTAACCCCTCGACCACGCCCACCACGCAACAGGACGATTCTAGGTGGCCGTGGCCTGGCGCGTCAAACGGCGCGGGGCCCTCAGCCCCCCGCCGCCAGCCGCTCCACCAGCCGCACCAGGGTGCGCGCGGGAACGCCCGTGGCGCCCTTGACCACGTGGCCGTGGACGCGGTCCGACATGAACGTTCCGGCGATGTCCAGGTGCGCCCACTCGGCGGGGCCGGTGAACTCGGAGAGGAACAGCGCGGCGGTGATGGAACCAGCCGGACGCCCGCCCACGTTCTTGATGTCGGCGTAGTCGGAGCGCAGCTGGCGCTTGTACTCGTCGAACAGGGGCAGTTGCCACATCTTCTCGCCCGTGTCCTTGGATGCGCCCAGCAGTTCATCCACCAGCCGCTGGGAGGTGCCCATCACCCCCGTGGCCACATGGCCCAGCGCCACGACGATGGCCCCGGTGAGCGTGGCGATGTCCACCACGCGCTTGGCGTGCTTCTCGCCCACGGCGTAGCACATGGCGTCCGCCAGGATCAGCCGCCCCTCGGCGTCGGTGTTGTCCACCTCGATGGTCTTGCCGTTCATGGCCTTCACCACGTCACCGGGGCGCTGGGCCGTGCCGGAGGGCATGTTCTCCACCGCCGGCACCAGTCCCAGCACATTGATGCGCGGGCCCAGGGCAGCGATGGCCTTCATGGCACCCACCACCGAGGCGCCGCCCGCCATGTCGCCCTTCATCTCCCACATGCCCGCCGAGGGCTTGATGGAGATGCCACCGGAATCGAAGGTGATGCCCTTGCCCACCAGCGCCACGTTGTTGTCGGGGTGCTCCGGGTCGCCGAAGTACTCCATGACGATGAGCCGCGGCTCGTTGGCCGATCCCTGGGCCACGCCCAGCAGCGAGCCCATGCCCATCTCCTTCATCTGCCACGGCTCCAGCACCGAGTAGGCGATGCCAGCCTCCTCCGCCACCCGCTCCGCCGCCGCGGCCAGGGCGATGGGGCTGAGCACGTTGGCGGGCTCGTTCACCAGATCGCGCGCCGTGATGACGGCCTCCGCTAGTGCGAGGCCCCGGCGCACGCCCTCCTCCAGCGCCGCCGCTCGCGCGGGGTCCTGTTCCAGGAGCACCAACTCCTGCAGCTCGTGCGCGGGCTCGCCTGCCTTGCGTGCCTTGTGACGGTCGAAGGTGTACAGGCCCAGGGCCGCGCCCTCCGCCAGCGCCTGCGCGGCTGAGGCGGGGTCGAGCCCGCCGATCCCCGCCCCGTGCACCACGCTGGCCGCGCGCTTCACGTTCAGGCGCCGCAGCGTCCGCGCTGCCACGGCGGAGACGGTGCGCACCGTGTCGGTGCCGAACCGTTCACGCGTCCCCAGACCCGCCACCACAACCCGCTTGGCGGGGATGGCGCCCAGGGTGTGGAGCACCGTGGCCTCGCCCTCCTTGCCCCGCGTCTCACCATCGGCGATGAGGCCGCTGATGGCCCCCTCCAGCGCCTTGTCCATCGCGCCGGTGGCCCCGGACGGGGCGGTGACGCCCTCGAATAGGTTCACCACCACGGCATCGAACGCCGCTTGGGTGATGTCGCCGGTCTGCACGCTGATCTTGAGCATGGGGCCTCCGGGGCAGGGGATGGGCGCGGGCGCCGCGCCTAGGCTAGCAGACGAGGGGAGGGCCGTCAGTCCGCCGGTTGAAGGGCGACGCCCACCAGGCCGGGGCCCGTGTGGACGCCGATCACCGGCGTGAACTCCGTCATGAACAGCTCTGCGGGGTCCAGCCGCTGGGTGAGCAGGGCGGCCAGCTCTTCGGCGCGCTCCGGCGCAGCGGCGTGCATCACGGCCAGCCTCCCTTTATGACCGGCCAGTCGGTTTTCGGTGAGCGCCACGATGCGTTCCATGGCGCGACGCGCGCTGCGGGGGCGCTCCACCATGCCGATGCGTCCGTCCTCCAACGAGAGGATGGGCTTGATGTCCAGCAGCCGGCCCATCCACGCAGCCACGCGGGGCACCCTCCCTCCCCGGCGCAGGTGCTCCAGCGATTCGAGGTACCCGAACAGGCGCGTGTCGCCCATGCGCCGGGACACCTCCGCAAGCACCACCGGTGCGTCGGCGCCCGTCGCGGCCAGGCGCGCGGCGGCCAGGGCGATGAGCCCCTCGGCGGTGGCTGCGGAGCGGGTGTCCACCACGCTGATGGGCAGGCCCGGCAGCGCCTCGCGTGCCTCCTGCTGCGCAGTCATGGCCGCCGCGTGGGTGGCTGACAGGTCGGCCGAGAGGGTGAGGCAGACCACCGCGTCCGCACCGGCTGCTGCGGCTTCCCTGAAGCGGTCGAGGAACGCCCCCGGCTGGGGGGATGAGGTGGTGGGTGGGGGGCCGGGCTGCGCCAGCAGCTCGTAGAAGCGCGCGGGCGTCAGGTCCACGCCGTCGGCGAAGACTCGCCCGGCGTGGTGCACCTCCAGCGGCGCGATGAGCAGCGGCAGCCCCGCCGTCAGCGCGGCGGGCAGGGAGGTGGTGGAATCGGCGACGATGACGACGCTCACGGCGCGATTCTACCCGAGCAGCCCACGGGCGCTATCATCCCCCCATGCCCTCAACGCGCATCCAGGTGCAGGTGATACCCCGTGCCAAGCTCCAGGCCGTGGAGCTGGTGGACGGACGCACCCTGCGCGTGCACGTATCCGCACCACCCGTGGAGGGGGCGGCCAACGAGGCGCTGCGCACGGTGCTAGCCAAGCGACTGGGGGTGAGCAGGGGGCGCGTGCTGGTGGTGGCCGGCCTCAAGACCCGGCGCAAGATCGTAGTGTTGCCCCTGGGGCTGGACGAGGTTGCGGCCAGGCTCGGCGCGGGCTAGAGGGCGCGCTGGATCAGGGCGCGCACCACGGCCAGCAGCGCGAAGGCCACCAGCGGGGTGATGTCCACCATGCCCACCGTGGGGACGATGCGCCGCAGCGGGCGCATCAACGGGTCCAGCAGCTGGCCCAGGGCGAAGTAGAAGCGCATCACCAGGTCGTTCCGCACCCCGGCCACCAGCAGCCAGGAGAGGAGCACCTGGGCCAGCAGGGCGAACCAGAAGATGTTAACGATGGTGAGGAGGACTTCCTTCACGCTGCACCCTCCGCGCCCTTCGGCCTGCCCAGCTCCTGGGCGCGCCGGTGCGCTGCGGCCGCAGCCTCGATGATGGCCGAGCGCATGCCCTGCTGCTCCAGCACCCGCAGCGCGGCGGCGGTGGTGCCACCGGGAGAGGTCACGCGCTCACGCAGCAGCGCGGGCGACTCGCCCGATTCGCTGGCGAGCCTGCCGGACCCGGCCACCGTCTCCACCGCCAGGGTGCGCGCCATCTCGCGGGGCATGCCCAGCAGCACGCCGGCTTCCACCAGCGCCTCCATGAAGGCGAACACGTAGGCCGGGCCGCTGCCGGAGATGGCGGTGGCCATGTCCAGATAGCCCTCGTCGGCCACCTCCACGGCGGTGCCCAGGCAGCCCAGCAGGGCAGCGGCGGCGGAACGTGCCTCGGTGCCCACCTCGCGGGTGGCGGTCCAGACGGACACGCCCGCGCCCACCTGGGCCGGGGTGTTGGGCATGACGCGAATCAGTGCGTGGTGCTTCAGGCCCGCGGCCAGGGCGGCCAGCGGCGCGCCCGCGACGATGGAGAGCACCGTCTGCCCGGCCTGGAGGTGGCCGCCCACCTCCTGGTAGACGTGCCCGAGGTGTTGGGGCTTGACCGCCAGCACCACCAGCCCCGCCCCCGCGATGGCCTCGCGACCCGTGGCGGCCACCCCCACGCTGTGGGCGGCGGCCAGCACCTCGCGACGGGCGGCCACCGGCTCGCCCACGCACACCTCGCCGGCCTGGAGCAGGCCGGCGGCCAGGGCGCGCGCGAGCATCGCCTCGGCCATGACGCCGCCGCCGATGAAGCTGGTCCGCATGCTCACTCCCGGGTGGTGCGGTGCGGGGAGCCCCCCGAACCGTTCGGCGGAGTATAACACGCGCCCACGAGCGATCCGCTCGTGCTAGAAGGCCGTCAGGCCCCTGCCGGTCGCCAGGGCCGCCGCTGCCCGCACCGCCGCCGCCATACCGCGTGCGTCGGCGATGCCCCGCCCGGCGATGTCGAAGGCGGTGCCGTGGTCCACGCTGGTGCGCACGAAGGGCAGGCCCAGGTTCATGGTGACCGACTCCTCCCACCCATGCACCTTCACTGCGATGTGCCCCTGGTCGTGGTAGAGAGCGAGAACCACGTCGTACCGCCCATCGATCGCCTGGTTGAACACCGTGTCCGCCGGCACGGGGCCGGAGGCATCGATGCCCTCCTCGCGGGCGTCGGCCACGGCGGGGGCCACCTCCTCCACCTCCTCCGAGCCGATGAGCCCATGCTCACCCCCGTGGGGGTTCAGGGCCGCGACGCCGATGCGCGGGCGGGCGATGCCGTAACGGGTGAAGAAATCATGGGTGAGCCGCAGCTTGGCCAGCACGTTCTCACGGGTCACCAGGGCGCAGGCTGCGGCCAACGAGCGGTGGGTGGACAGGTGGACCACCCGCAGGCCCGGCGTCACCAGCATGGTGGAGACCTGCTCGGCGCCGGACATCGCCTGGTAGATCTCCTGGTGCCCCACCTCCTCCACCCCGCCCGCGTGCGCGGCTTCCTTGTTCAGAGGGGCCGTGGCGATCGCCGCCACCGCGCCGCTCAGCGCCAGCAGCGCGGCTGCCGCTGCCCAGTCCACCGCGGCGCGGCCCGCCAGGGGAGAGAGCTGTCCGTAGGGCAGGGTGGCGAGCTCTGCCTCGCCGGTCCCGTACACCGCCACTTCGCCCGGCCCCACCGGCTCATCGGGGGTGCTGACCTGCCGGGCGCGCAGGGCGGTGCCGGTCAGGTCCAGCGCGCGCTGGAGCACCGGTGCCGTGCCCACCACCAGCGCCCGGGCCTCGCCCAGCGCGCCGGGCGCCCCCAGCGCCTTGGCCACCACCTCCGGGCCGATGCCCGTGGCATCCCCCAGGGTGATGGCGATGGTGGGGGCGGTGGTCTGCGACATGGGCGCTCCTTGGGGGTGGCGTGCGGCAAGTATACCCCGGGCCCGCGGGTGCCCTGCACGAAGGAACTGGGCGTTACCCCGCAGGGAAACCTGCGTGTTTTCACGGTGTCAGGTGGGGGGTTGGTCTCCATGTCGCGCGGGGAGGGCCTTGGTAGCGTGGTTCACAGACAAGCAAGACCCGGCATCGCGCCCCCCAGGCCGTGCCGCGCAGCGAGGAGTAGCCATGAGCACCGACACCGCCAAGCCGCCGGCGCGCGGGAAAAAGGCGGGCCCCGCGGATCGCTCCAACGGGGCCCTGGTGGCCCCATGCCGTGGCGCGTCGGCAGAGGCCTGCGGAGGAGGGAGACGTGGAGTCGTCCAGGGGAGTTGGGCGGCTCCGGGTGCCCCCGGGGGGAAACCGGGGGCTTATCGACTTCATGAGGGCGCCGCGCCTCAGCTCGCTGAGGGGGCGCGCCGGTGCCGGTCGGCCGGGGCGGAGATGGAAGGTCTGCGGCCCCGACGGGCCTTGGGCTTGGGAGGGATGGTGTACTCGTTGGGGATCAACTCGAGTTGCTGGTCCCCACTGGGCCCCTCTTCCTCCTCGGTCTTGTACTGGGCGACCTCACGGATGAACCCATCCAGTGAGTCGAAGTCCCGGTACACGCTGGCGTAGCGCACGTAGGAGACCGGATCCAGCCCGCGCAGGCGGGCCAGGGTCGTGTCGCCGATGACGGTGGCGGGCACCTCGGCGCGTCCCAGCCGCTGCAGGTCCGCCTCGATATCGTCCACCACCTTCTCCAGCGAGCCGGTGGGCAGGGGGCGTTTGACGCAGGCCACCCGGATGCTGCGCAGCAGCTTGCCCCGGTTGAACTCTTCACGTCGTCCATCGGACTTGACCACCGTGAGCGCCGCGCGCTGCACCCGTTCGTAGGTGGTGAAACGCACTCCGCACTGGACGCACTCGCGCCTGCGGCGGATCTCCTCGCCCGTATCCCGCGAGTCCGTGACCCGCGTCTCCGGCTCCCCGCAATGGGGACAGCGCATCGGTGGCCTCCGCCGGAACACCCGTCGTGCGCGGGTTCCGGCAATGCCGTGCATTTCCACGGCTTAACGCCAATATAGCCGATGTTAACGTGCCTCGGCTACCAGATGCTGTGCAACGGCGGGCCGATCGGGGGCATTCTTACCCACCGGCCACGGCGCGTCAAGGGGTGCAACACCGCCATTCGTACTAGGCAGCACGTACAAGCAGGAAGCAGCACCACAACGTATGGGGCGAATGCGCTGTTCGATGGACGAAGAAAGGCCCCGGTGGGGGGAACCATCCGGGGCCCGGTGGTCAGCTCCCTATGGCGCGGCGGGAGTGACCGGAGGAGCGTTGCGGGAAGGCGTGGGGAGTCGCCGGCCCGCGATGGGCCCGGCCTCTGGGGGGAGGGCCGGGCCTTCTTCTTCGCGTTGAGGGCTAGTTCGCGGCGCGCCGCGATGCCCGCAGGAAGGGCGGCAGGTCCAGCTCGCTCTCCTCGCCCAACGCCTCGCGCAGGAACTCGGAGATGGAGTCGTCCCGCAGGGTGTGGGGGTCAACGGTGGGCAGGCCGGTGGCGATGATGGTCACGCGCACCTCACCCTCCATCTTCATGTCGGTGACCATGCCGAAGATGATGTTGGCCTCCGAGTCCACCACGTGGGCGATGACATCGGCCGCCTCCTGGACCTCGTGCAGGGTGAGGTCGGTGCCGCCGGTGATGTTGAACAGCACGCCACGCGCACCCTCGATGCTGACGTCGAGCATGGGGGAATTGATGGCGGCCTTGGCTGCCTCCGCGGCGCGGTGCTCGCCAGAGGCGGTGCCGATGGACATCCATGCGGGGCCGGCGCCGGACATGATGGTCTTCACGTCGGCGAAGTCTAGGTTGATCTCACCGGGGACGGTGACCAGCTCGGCGATGGACTGCACGCCCTGGCGCAGCACGTCGTCGGCGATCTTGAAGGCGTTCTCCGCCGTGACCTTCTCGTCGCATATGGCGGCGAGCCGGTCGTTGGGGATCACGATCAGGGTGTCCACGTTCTCCTTCAGACGGGCGAGGCCGTTCTCGGCGTTCTTGGACCGGCGGCGCCCCTCGAAACCGAAGGGCTTGGTGACCACCGCGATGGTCAGCGCCCCGGTCTCCTTGGCCACCTCGGCGACCACGGCAGCGGCGCCGGTGCCGGTGCCGCCGCCCATGCCGCCGGCGATGAACACCATGTCCGCGCCGCGCACCGCTTCGTAGATCTCCTCGCGGGACTCCTCGGCGGCGGCGCGCCCGATCTCCGGGTCGCCGCCCACGCCGAGGCCGCGGGTGAGCTTGTCACCGATGCGCACCTTGACGGGGACATCGAGGCGCAGCAGGTGCTGGGCGTCGGTGTTCACCGCCATGTACTCCACGCCGGGGACGCGCTCGCGGTACATGCGGTTGACCGCGTTGCACCCGCCGCCGCCCACGCCGATCACCTTCACCTGGGCCATACCGTCGATCTGAGGCGTCTGGTTCGCTCCGAACATGTCCATCGTTGTACCCCTCTCTGGAACTCTCGCTTGGTTGGTTGCTCTGTTGGACCGACCGCTATCCGCTCTGTCTCAGGAGCAGGGCATGGCGTCCCCGCTCCACGTCCGCTGGAGGTGCGTCAGGTATGGCTCTCACCTCCGTGCGGTGGGCTGCGCTTGCAGCCCGGATGGGCGCGGGGCAGGCGGGCGGTGCGTGCGTGGTTGCTCATACGCGCGCTCCCGTGGGCCGTTGCCCCGGTTGGTGCAGGGGGTTCCCCCAGCGGCCCAGCCACCCGCGCAGGCGCGAGGCCAGGGAGATGCGGACCGGCTGCTCGGCCATGTAGGCCCCGGCGTGACGGTGCTGCACGCCCCACACCAGCAGGCCCACGGCCGTGGCGAAGGCGCTATCGCGCAGCTCGGCGGGCAGGCCCAGCGAACCGGCGGGGGCGCCCAGGCGGGCGTGGGTGCGCCCGTACCCGGCGGCCAGTTCCACCAGCCCCGGCAGGTTGGCGCACCCGCCGGTGAGCACGATGCCCCCCGGCGGCATGCGACGCAGGCCCGATTCGGCCACCCGCGCCAGCGTCAGCTTCATCAGTTCGTTCGCTCGGTCGTGCAGCAGGTGGCGCAGGGTGAGGGTGGAGACCAGGCGGGTCTGATCGCCGATGCCCGTGGGCACCGCGATGGACGAACGTGCGTCCACCCCCTCCAGGCTCACGCTCCCGTGTTCCAGCTTCACCGCCTCAGCGATGGAGGGCGTCATGCCCATGCCCACCGCCAGGTCGGAGGTGAAGTGCTGCCCGGCCACCGGCACCGAGGCCGTGTGCGCGAGGGATCCGTCCAGGTAGATGGCGATGTCCGAGGTGCCACCACCGATGTCCACCAGCACCACGCCCGCCTGTCGCTCGTCGTTGGTGAGGACCGCCTCGGCGCTGGCCAGGTGCTCCAACACCATGCCGCGCACCGGCACGTCGGCGTTGCGCAGCACGCGCTCCAGCGTCTCCATGGACGCCGCGTTGCCGTAGACCACGTGGGCCTCGGCGCTCAGGCGCTCACCGCTCATGCCCACCGGGTCCTGCACGCCGGCGAGGGCGTCCACCCCGAAGGAACGCGGCACCACCTGCACCACCCGCTCCCCCCGGCCCGCTCCGGAGGCGGCGGTGGTGTTCAGCAGCCGGTCCACGTCGCTCTGGGAGAAGGCGTGGGCGCGCCTGCGTGCCGCGGGCTCAGCCGAGCCAGCGTTGATGCAGTGCAGGTGCGAACCGGTGATGCCCACCAGCACCGGAGGAAGTCGACGACCCAGCATGGCCTCGGCCTCGGCGGCGCTGGCGCGGATCGGCCCCACCAGGTCTGAGGGGCTCACCACCTGGCCCTTGCGCATCCCCTCGGAGGGGGCGTGGCCCGCGGCCACCACCTCCATTGCCCCCTGGGACGAGACACGGGCAATCAGGGTCGCCACCTTGGTGGTGCCCACGTCCATGGCTGCGTACAGAGACTCACGACTCCGGGACATGTGCTCGCTCCTTCCGCCCCAGGCTCCCGCCTAGAGGCACTCCGCCACCCGCACCCGCGCACTGCGCGAGCGCCGGTTGCGCGCCACCTCGTCGACCGAGGGACGCAGCACCTTCTTGGTCACTGCACGCAGGGCGCCGCTCGCGATGAACCGCTTGAGTTCGCGGTCCTCCAGCGAGTGGTAGGCGATGGCCACCAACCGCGCGCCGGAGCGCAGCACCCGCACGGCCTGCTCCAGCACCGCGCGCAGGCTACCCAGTTCGTCGTTCACCGCCATGCGCAGCGCCTGGAAGGTGCGCGTCGCCGGGTGGGTGCGCCCACGCGGGTATCCGGAGGCGCGTGCCACCACCTCCGCCAGACGCTCGGCGTCGGTGAAGGGGCGGGCGGCCACGATGGCGCGGGCGATGCGCCACGAGCGCGGCTCCTCGCCCAGCGTGTAGATCACGTCGGCCAGTTCGCGCTCGTCCAGGTGGTTCACCAGGTCAGCCGCGTTCTCGCCGGAGGACGGGTCGAACCGCATGTCCAGCGCGCCGGGGCGCCGGAAGGAGAACCCTCGGTCCTCGGCGTCCAACTGGCGGGAGGAGAGCCCCAGGTCCAGCAGCAGCCCATCGGCGGGGATGAACCCGTGCGCTTGGGCGTGCTCCTCCAGGGTCGCGAAGTTGGCGTTCACCACCACCGCACCGGGGTGCCCGCCCAGTCGCTCGCGCGCCGCAGCGGCGGCCTCCGGGTCGGCGTCGAACCCGAGCAATCGCCCGCCAGGGGCCGCGGCGGCCAATATCGCCTCCGCGTGCCCCGCATCGCCCAGGGTGCAGTCGATGTAGACCCCGCCGGGGCGCACGGCCAGCCCCTCCAGCACCTCGGCCATCATCACCGGCTCGTGGTAGCGCTGAGGCGCGGTGCTCATGCGCCCTCCTCCGGCAGATCCAGGTCCAGGGCGTCCAGTTCGGCGGCCTGCGCCTCCCAGCGCCCCCGGTCCCACACCTCCAGGTACGTGCCCGCGCCCACGATCACCAGCTCATCGGACAGCGCGCCGTGCGAGCGCAGCGGGGCGGGGACCACCACACGGCCCTGCCGGTCCAGCTCCAGCTCGAAGGTGGAGCCGAACACCCGACGGCGCAGCGCGCGGTTCAGGCGGGAGTTGGGCGAGGTGGCGGCGTACTTGGCCGAATAGGCCTCCCACTCCGCGGGGGTGAAGGCCCACACGCACGGGTCGAAACCGCGCGTGAGGAAGATGCCGCCCCGGAAGGCGTCACGGTAGCGGGCGGGTATGGCAACCCGGCCCTGGGCATCGAGACGATGCGTGTATTCCCCGTGAAGTTGCATCTGGAAAGTTCCCCCAAAACTCCCCAAATCAGGTGGTATATCCACCAGATTTCCCCAAACATTAGCCTCTGTTCCCCGTGAATGCAAGCAGGGCTCACGCGCCGGAAGGGCAGTTTTCTGCAGGTTCCGGTGACGGTTGGGGAACCGAGGGGAGTCGGGTTGGCCGGGCCAGGGTGATGGCGGCTAGAATGCGGATAGACCCGCAGGAGCGTGAGCCATGAGTGAGCAGCGTCAGCGCAGCGTGCAGGAGCAGTACGGTCGGGTGGCGGCCAACTACGCCACCTCCACCACGCACGCCATCCCCTCCGGCCTGGTGCAGATCTCCAGCGTGCTCGCTCCCCTGGGCCGCCGGTTCGCGGTGGCGGTGGACGTGGGCACGGGCGCGGGCCACTCGGCCTTCGACCTGGCGCCCCTGGCGGACAAGGTGTTCGCGGCGGACATCACCCCCCAGATGCTGGAGCAGGTGCAGCGGTTGCGGAACGAGCGCGGGCTGGGCAACGTGGCCACGGTTCAGTGCGCCGCGGAGTCGCTCCCCTTCGAGGCGGAGACGGTTGACCTGGTCGCCTCACGCACGGCGGCCCATCACTTCACCGACGTGCGGGCGTGGCTCGCGGAATCGGCACGGGTGCTGCGGGCTGGCGGTCTGCTGGCGCTGGTGGACACGGTTTCCCCGGACGATGAGGCGGTGGCTGAGTGGATGCACCGCGTGGAGAGCTGGCGCGACCCCTCCCACGGGCGCAACCACTCCGCGAGCCAGTGGGCGCACCTGTGCGCCGAGGCGGGGCTGCGGGTGGTGGAGATGGCCGACGCGCGCGTGGACCTGGAGTACGAGGACTGGGTGGAGCGCGCGGGCATGGAGGCCGAGTCCGCGGCCCGCCTGCGCAACGTGTTCCTCATGGCCGGTGATGCGGTGCGTGAGGCGTTCGGCATCCAGGTGAGCGATGCCGGCGTCATCACCTTCTACTGGCCCATGCAGGTGATCCTGGCCGAGAAGCCGCAGGCGCCAGGGGCCTAGCACCGCACACGCTGAGGGAAAGATGAAGGGCCCGCCTATCCAGGCGGGCCCTTCTCATAGGTGGAAACCTGCGTGGGGCTAGAGCCCGCGGCTCGCCTTCTGGGCCGCGGCCACACCTGCGCCCGCGGGCATCTCGTAGCCGTGGGCGGCCAGCGCCGTCTCCAGGGCCGAGAGGAAGGTGAGGACGTTGGCCATGGTGGAGTTGTGGCCCATGAGGCCCACGCGCCAGACCTTGCCCGCCAGGGTGGAGAGGCCGCCGGAGACCTCGATGTTGAACTGCTTGAGCAGGAGGCGGCGCACGTCCGCCTCGTTGATGCCCTCAGGGGCGGTGATGGCGGTGAGGCTCGGCACCCGGTAGCCCTTGGCGGCCACGATGCCCAGGCCCATGGCCTCCACACCGGCCTGGAGGGCTGCCGCGCTGGCCGCGTGGCGGGCCCAGCGGGCCTCCAGACCCTCCTCCATCAGCAGCCGCAGCGCCTCGCGCAGGGCGTAGATCTGGGAGATGGGGGCCGTGTGGTGGTAGGCGCGCTCTTGCCAGTACTTGGAGAGTTGGGTCACGTCCAGGTAGAAGGACTGCACCTTGCGCTTGCGGTTGTCCATCACCTCGATGGCCCGGGGGCCGAAGGTGATAGGGGCGAGGCCCGGAGGGGACCCCAGGCACTTCTGCGTGCCGGAGTAGCACACGTCGATGCCCCACTCGTCCACGCGCAGCTCGACGCCGCCCAGGCTGGTCACCGCGTCCACCACCAGCAGTGCGCCGGCATCGTGCACCACGCGGGCGATCTCCTGGATCGGCGTCACCACGCCCGTGGAGGTCTCCGCGTGCACCACGGCGACGGCCTTCACCTTGGGGTGCTTGGCCAGTTCGGCGCGGATGGCCTCGGCGCTGACGGGCTGGCCAAGGGGGTGGGGCACCGCCACCGTCTGCGCACCGGCGCGCGCGGCGATGTCCAGGAGGCGCTCGCCGAAGTAGCCGTTGGTGCCGACGATGAACACATCGCCCGGCTCCAGGATGTTCACCAGTGCCGCCTCCATCCCCGCGGTGCCCGTGCCGGAGATGGGGAGGGTGACCATGTTCTCGGTCATGAAGGCCGAGCGCAGCATGGCGCGCACGTCGTCCATCGCCCCCAGGAATGCCGAATCCAGGTGGCCCAGCAGGTTGGAGGTCATGGCCTGGAGCACGTTGGGATGGACGTTGGACGGCCCTGCGCCCATGAGCAGGCGCAGCGGCGGGGTGAACGCGGCGGTGTTCGGCATGCGGCCCCCGGGGGTGGGGCGCTGGCCTTACGCCATGACGACCCGCGCCTCGATGGCGTGGGGCGTGTGCGTGCACAGCGCGCCCGAAAAGTGGCGCCAGTATAGCAACACGCCGCCCGCTCGCACAGGCGTCACCCGCGCGGAACATCCCCCGTTCCGCGCAACCAGCCCTGACACCGCCCGCCCCTGGTGCGTTCCCCTCACTGACCGGGTCGTCCCGCGGCGTGGGGTGCAGAGGCAGGGTGGCAGGGTGGCCGCCCGCGGGGCGCCGGTCCCTCGCTCCGGCGCGGGGCGTGGCGGGAGCGAGCAGAGGCGGGGGAAAGCGATGACGGTGCTATACTTGAGCGCGAAAGCCTCCTTGCAGGAGCGTTCCTTGGGCTCTTCCGGCCGCGAGGCCGCCCAGGCGACGGCAGACGCTCTAGCCGCCTCCTACGACGAGTACTACGACCGCATCGCCCGCTACGCCTATGCGCGCACGGGCAACCGTGATGTGGCTGAGGACCTGGCGGGTGAGGTGTTCGCGCGGGCCGTGGAGTCCATCGACTCCTTCCGCGACCAGGGCGTCCCCATCGGCGCCTGGCTCTTTCGCATCGCCCACAACCTGGTGATCGACCACTACCGCCGCTCCGCTAAGCGCCGCCACGAGCCGCTGGAGGAGGCCTACGCCGTCGCTGGCGCCGATGACCCTGCGGCCGAGACGGAGCACGCGCTGGCCATGGAGCAGGTGCGCGCCTCCATGGCGCTGTTGAACCCGGCCCAGCAGGAGGTCATCACCCTGCGGTTCCTGGGCGAGCTGTCCGCCGAGGAGGCGGGGGCCATCATGGGCCGCACGTCGGGAGCGATACGGGAGCTGCAGCGCACGGCGATGACGGCGCTGCGGGCCCACATGGGCGCGAGGAAGGACACGGAGGAGGTGCGCTGATGACGAGCGAGTCGCAGTCCTTCGCCGTGGTGCTGGACGAGGCCATCGCTCGCGTGCTCAACGGCGAGAGCGTGGAGGCCGTCTGTGCCTCCCACCCCGAGCACGCCGCCGAGCTGGCCGAGGCCCTGGGTGGGATGGTGAGCGTGCGGGAGGCGTCTGCGTTCACGCCGGACCCGGACCGCAAGCGTGCCGCGCGCCTGCGCTTCCACGCCGCGCTGGACGCGCGCGCCGCGCGCCGTCCCTGGTGGCGCGTGCGCCTGCCCCGGCCGCTGGCCGTCGCGGGCCCGCGGGCTGCCGCGCTGACGCTGGTTGCGGTGCTGGCTCTGGCCGGTTCGGGCACCGGAACGGTGCTGGCGGCCCAGTCTAGCGCGCCGGGCGAGGCGCTCTACCCCGTCAAGCGCTCCGCCGAGCGGGTGCAACTGGCCTTCGCCTTCGGTGAGGAGCGCGAAACGGAATTGCGCGAGGACCTGGTGGAGCGGCGCATGGAGGAGCTGGAGCGGGTAACCGCTGCGGGGCGCGAGCAGTTCGTGCCGGAGCTCACGGCGCAGATCGCCAAGCACTCCACTCGGATGAAGACCATCACCGTGGGCCGTGTGGAGACGGCGGTGGACACGGCCGCCTCGGTGGCCCTGGCCACGCCCGTGCCGAACGCCCGCCTCGTCGCCTCCGAGGTCTCGGTGCGCAAGGTGGTGGAGGTGGACGACCGCCTGGAGCAGGTGAGCGCGCGCCTGGACGCCCTGCGCGAGAAGCTGGACCACTCCGGCTCCAAGGTGAACGTGCAGAACCTGCGCGAGGCGCTGGCCAGGGAGCAGGATGACCTGCTGCGGGTGCTGGAGCGCGCCGACCAGGTGCGCACCCAGGAGGAGCAGAAGCGCACGGACGCGAAGGACGCCCCGGCGCAGGTGCGCCCCACGCCGACGCCCACCCCCACCCCGGCCCCTGATGTGCAGACCCGGCTGGAGCGGGTGAAGGCCAGCGTGGTGGATGTGAAGGTGCTGCCCCCGGGCACGGAGCCTGGCGTTGCCCTCGCCCTGCGCGATGGCGATGGCGCGGTGCACGTGGTGGTGCTCACCCGCCGTGGCCCCGCGTTCGTCCGGGGTGATGAGCCGGCCACGCTGCGCGACCTGGAGATCGGCGGGACGGTGGTGGTGACGGTGGACACCGCCGACGGACGCGTGGTCGAAGTGCGGGTGGCCAAGGACGAGCGCCGCGACTAGCCCCGGCCCCTGCGGCACCTGACCCGCTTTCTCCTGTACCAAGGTACGGTGCCCTCGCGCACCTGCGAGCGTGGGCGCGGGAGCCCGCGCCCGGTACCCTTGGGAGCGGAGGGTGGCCCAGGCCGCCCAGGGGTGAACGTGGCAAGGCTCCGCCGCAACCGTTTCCTGCTCCCGCCGTTGGCCTGGCGCTGGCGCTAGTGAGCGCCGCCTGCTCGCTGGGCGGCGAGTCCGCCCCCGTGGTGCAGCAGCCCGCTGGCCAACAGCAGGTCGCACCCACGCCCACGCCGACGCCCACCCCCCTTGCGTCCGAGCCCACCCCCACCCCCACGCCCACCCCATCCCCGCTCACCGGCCGGGCCGAGGCGGAGGGCATCGTGCTGCGGCAGATCACGGCCTGTGCCACGGCGCTGGGCAGCGGTGGTGAGTCCGCGACGGCGGTGCGTATATTCTTCGACTCCTCCTACGATGCCCTCACGCGCTCGTGGGCGATCCAGGCCATCACCACCGACTTCGCGGTGACGCTGGGCACCTGGCGGGTGGACGATGGCGGGGCGGGCGTGGCCCTTCCGCGCGACTACGCTGCGCAGCAGATAGCCCTGGGCCGATTCACCTGCGCCTACCCCACGGTGCTGTTGGACGGCGAGCCGGCCCCGCCGCTCTTCGCCGACCCGGTGACGGGTGGGAGCGGCGCGGCCATCACCTACGCCTCGCTCGCCGCCCTGCGCGTGTGGTCGTCCATCTACTCGTGCTCCCAGGACTACCCGTCGCTGGACAGCTTCATCGGCCTGCAGGACGTGGGCGGGGTGTGGCTGGTGGAGGGGCGCACCGACGACACCTCCTACGGTCTGTGGGAGGTGGACGCGGCCACGGGCGCGGTGGGCGCGCGCGACGAACGCGCCCAGGCGGTGGAGGCGGCGTGCGGGGCGGCCCCGGTGGCGCTCATCGCTGAGCAGGCCGCCGTGCGCGTATGGGTGGCGGTATACGACTGCTGCACCCCGCCGCCGTCGCTGGACAACTTCACGGCCACACGGGAGAACACCTCCCGCTGGGTGGTGGAGGGGCGCGGGGCGGATGCGCTCAACAACCCGGTGCTGTACGGCCTCTGGCTGGTGCACACCAACACGGGCGACGTGTCGCCCCTGGACGCGAACGCGCGCGCCACGTGCATCCTCTCGTGCTTCCAGCCGTTCCAGTAGCCGTGGGCGAGGCGGTCTAGAACGCCAGCCAGGCGTCCACGGCGGTGATGGCCGCCGTGATGAGCCCCGCCAGCGTGAGCGCGGCAGAGTCGAGGCTCACGGCCCCCACGTAGAGCAGCACGAAACTCGCGCCCACCCCCGCCAGGGCCAGGTGGCGCATCCGCTTCTTCGTCGCGTTGGAGAGCATGGTTACCTCGTCCACCCGGAGATGAGCATCACCAGCACCAGCGCCTCGATGCCGGTGAGTAGCACCAGCGCCAACACCGCCACGGTGACCTTCCGGAATATCTCGTTCTCACGCCCGGCCAGGCCCACCACCGCCGCGCCCACCAACACCTTGGTGGGCGCCATGGTCGAGCCCACTGATGCGCCGATGGACTGGATCGAGGCGATGGTCACCCCGCCGATGTCCAGCGCAC
This sequence comes from Candidatus Australimonas brisbanensis, assembly GCA_038147155.1. Lineage (GTDB taxonomy): Bacteria > Chloroflexota > Dehalococcoidia > Lucifugimonadales > Australimonadaceae > Australimonas > Australimonas brisbanensis. The sequence continues at coordinate 59,149 of JAYQTA010000005.1, read as the reverse complement.
GCGCCGTCTCCACCTGGAGCAGGCCGAACATCACGTTGGAGTTGGTGTTGGACCCGCTCATGAACGAGCCCAGCAGGCCGATGAAAGGCGAGACCAGCGGGAACAGGGGACCCGACGCGTTGGCTATCCCCCGCGCCAGGAGCACCGTCATGCCGGTGTCGGCCATGACCACGGCCATCATCACCATCAGGCTCACGCCGAGGGTGGTGGAGAGGCACTGGGCGTAGGTGAGCTTGGCTGCCTCCCACGCCGCCGCGCGCTTCCAGCGCCCCATGCGCGCCAGCACCAGCGCGCTGGCCACCACGGAGATGATGATGAGCGGGGCAGGGTGGTTCAGCAGCTTGATGGGCGCGTAGGCCGTCGCCGCCGGCACGGCGAAGCCCTCCCCCGTGGTGAAGCCGGGGTAGTTCAGTGCGAACTGGAGGTTCTTCACGGCGTTCTTGATGGGGCCTATCTGCGAGAGCACGCTCAGGGTGATGAGCAGGGCGTAGGGCAGGATGGCCAGCCAGAAGGGCATGGGCGCGGCCTCGGCGTCTTCGGTGGGGGCGGCGGGCTCGCCGTGGCGCGGGAAGAAGGGCGTGCGCGCCAACAGGGCGATGACCACCATCCCCGCCAGCGCGGGCACGGAACTGGCTATCTGCGGGGCGCCCAGCCAGGCCATGGTGAACTGGAGAGCGGCCATCACCACGCCCGCCACCACCACCGTGGGCAGGGAGCGGCGCACGTCCGCCCAGCCGCCGTGCAGCGCTGCCACGGCGATGCCCGAGGCGACGACGATGGGGGCGAACAGCGCCGCCATGTGCGGGCCGATGACATCGCCGTCGTAGCCCGTCACCAGCTGGATGGTGTAGTAGGAGGAGCCCATCGACCCGAAGGTGACCGCCCACCCGTGGCCCACCAGGGCGATGGCGGCGGCCTTCACCGGGTTGAACCCCAGCATGATGAGCAGGGGCGCCGCCACCGCCACGGGCACCCCGAACCCGGTGACGCCCTGGATGAAGGAGGAGAAACCCCAGCCCACCAGCAACGCCTGGGCGAGGCGGTCGTCGGTGAGGCGCGCCATGGTTCGGCCGATGACCGAGATGCCACGAAGCCGGTCCACCAGGTTGAACATGTAGACCGAGGTCCACACGATGGTGAGGACGAACAGCGCCAGGCTCAGCCCCTTGGCCGAGGCGATGGCGCCCTGCTGGCTCGATGCGCCGAAGGCGGGCAGAGCGATGGCCATGGCCAGCACCCACGCCGCCGCGCCCGCCCGGGGGGCGGACCACTTGCGCCACAGGATCGTCACCACCAGCAACGCCACGGGGGCGGCGGCCAGCAGCCAGTAGAGCAGGGTCAGTTCGGGGCCGTTCACGCGCACCGCCTGGTTGGGGGATGGCCCCGCAGGGCGGGGTGAGGATACGGCCCGCTTCCGGTGCTCGCAACGCACTGCCCGTGCCGCTTGCGCCGGGTACAATGGGCAGGACGCCCCCGCGCATCGCGCCCCCGAGGACCATGCCCCGCTCCCTCACCCAACGCCTCCAGCAAGGCCCGCTCCTGTCCGATGGCGCCATCGGCACGGAGTTGTTCACCCACGGCGTGCCGGGCGCGCGGGTGCACCTGGCCAACCTGGAGCACGCCGAGACGGTGCGGGCCATCCACCTGGACTACCTGTGCGCGGGCTCCGAGCTGATTCAGACCAACACGTTCCTCGCCAACCCGCTCAAGCTGACGGCTCTCGGCGCCGGAGAGCGCGTGGAGGAGCTGAACCGCGCGGGCGTGGCCCTGGCGCAGGAGGCACGGCGCCTCACGGGGCAGGACGTGTGGGTGGGCGGTTCCATCGGGCCATTGGGGCGCGAGGCGGTAAGCGTGGGCGCGCTGGACGCCGCCGGGGCGCACAACGCCTTCGCCCAGCAGGCGGCGGTGCTGGCCGATGCCGGGGTGGACGTGTTCGTCCTGGAGACGTTCACCTCCCTGGCCGAGGCGCGGTTGGCCGTCGCCGCGGTTCGCTCCGTCTCATCACTGCCCCTGGTGTGCCAGCTCACCTTCACCGAGGAGGGGCTCACCCCCGCCGGCGACACCCCGGAGGAGACCGCGCAGGCCCTGGCGGTCCTGGGCGTGGACGTGCTGGGCGCCAACTGCTCCGTGGGGCCCGACCTGGTGCGCCGGGTGGCCGAGCGCATGGGCACGGTGACCAACGTGCCGCTGTCCGCCCAGCCCAACGCGGGGTTGCCCACCTACATCGCCGGCGCACTGAGCTACGTCACGGGCCCGCAGTACTTCGCCGAGAGCGCCCGCCAGATGGCCGAGGCAGGAGCCGTGCTCCTGGGCGGGTGCTGCGGCACCACCCCCGCGCACATCGCCGCGGCGCGGGATGCCCTGCGTGGTGTCCACGCCCGCCGCTCACGCGCCCCGCGGCCCGCCGCACCGCGCCGTGAGCCGCCCGACCCAGCCCCCGCGCCTGCCACACCGGCCCGCGCCGCTGAGCGCACCGCCATCGCAGAGCGCATGGCACGGGGCGAGTTCGTCGTCACCGCCGAGCTCTCACCGCCGCGCGGGTTCGACATCAGCGCCACGCTGGAGGCGCTGCGCCCCGCGCTGGGCCACCTTCATGCCGTCAACGTGGCCGACAGCCCGCGGGCCCAGGGGCGCATGAGCGCCCTGGCCACCTGCTCGCTGCTCCAGTCGCGCCTGGGCATCGAGACCATCATGCACCTGGCCATCCGGCACCGGAACCTTCTGGCCCTCCACTCCGACCTGCTGGGGGCCCACGCCCTGGGCGTGCGCAACGTCTTCACCGTCATGGGCGACGTGCCCCTCACCGGCGACTACCCCCAGGCGACCTCCCTGGCCGACGTCACCGCCTCCGGCCTCATCAAGCTCATGTCCGGGTTCAACCGGGGCGTGGACGCCAACGGGCGCGCCATCGACGAGCCCACCTCCTTCTTCGTGGGCGCCGCGTTGAACCTCAACGCCCAGGACCTGGACCGGGAGCTGCGCGTGCTGGAGCGCAAGGCGGCCGCCGGGGCGCACTTCCTGCTCACCCAGCCCGTGTACGACCCGGCGGCGCTGGAGCGTGTGGCGCTGCGCCTGGGCGACTTCCCGCTGCCGGTGCTGCTGGGCGTGCTGCCCCTGCGCTCGCTGCGACACGCGCGCTTCCTCCACCACGAGGTGCCCGGCATCAGCGTGCCAGACGAGGCGTTTGCGCGTCTGGAGGCGGCGGGCGAGGACGCCGCGGCAGAGGGCATCCGCATCAGCCAGGAGCTGCTGCGAGCCGTGCGCCGTCACATCGCGGGTGCCTACTTCATGCCCCCCTTCGGGCGCTACCACGTCATCGGCGAAACGCTGGAGGGGCTGGACCTGTCCTAGCAGCCCATGCCCGGTATACTGGGGCAGCGCCTGTTCGCGGCGCGCCGCACATGTGGGGCCGTAGCTCAGCTGGAAGAGCACCTGCTATGCAAGCAGGGGGTCAGGGGTTCGAATCCCCTCGGCTCCACCAACCCACTCCCTCAGACGGACGGAGGGAGCGCCCATGTTCCTGCTCTACGGCGTCACCGGTTATGTGGGCAGCGCCATCGCGCGCCTGGCCGCCGAAGCGGGGCTCGAACCCATCGTGGCGGGGCGTGACTCGGAGCCGGTCGCGGCGGCGGCTGCCCACCTGGGTGTCCCGCACCGGGTGTTCAGCGTGACGGACACCGGCGCTCTGGAGGCGGCCCTGTCCGAGGTGTGCGTGGTGCTCAACTTGGCGGGCCCCTATCTACCCACCGCGGAGGCCATCGCCCCAGCCTGCGTGCGCACCGGCACCCAGTACCTGGCCATCTCTGGTGAGCTGCCGGCCTACCAACGGCTCCTGGCCTTGCATGAGGCGGCGGTCAGCGCGGGCGTGATGCTGATGCCCAGCGTGGGTTTCGACGTGGTGCCCACCGATTGCCTCGCGGCGTATCTGCACCGGCGCCTGCCGGAGGCGACCCACCTGGAACTGGCCTTCAACATCATGGGGCCCGCGGGCATGCCGCCGGGCACCGCGCGCACCTTTATCGAGAATGCGCAGAACGGCACCAACTGGGAGCGGCGGGACGGGGAGTTGGTGCGCGCGAAGCGGGGGAACCTGCGCCGGAGCGTTGACTTCGGCGAGGGCCCGCGCACCGCGCACCTGCTTCCCTGGGGTGACCTGGTCACGGCGCATCGCAGCACCGGCATCCCCAATATCGCGGTGTACGCCGCGTTGCCCCCGGCTCTGCGCCGCCAGATCTCCCTCATGGAGGTACTCGCCCCGCTCCTGCGGTTTGAGTGGATGCGCGCCCTGGCCCGCCGTTCCGTGAAGCCGGGGGCGCCCGAGACCCAGCGGTCGGCCACGCGGATGCACGTGTGGGGCCAGGTGCGGGATGCGGCGGGCAACCACGCGAGCGCTCGCCTGCACGGCCCGGAGGGGGGCTCACCGGGACGGCGGCCTGCGTCCTGTCCGTCCTGCGCCGGGCACTCGCAGGATAGGCACCTGCCGGGTTCCAGACGCCCGCTCAGGCCTACGGCCCCGACCTGGTGCTTGAGCACGAGGGCGTCACCCGCGAGGACCTTGCCTGACGGGCATCGACTCCTTACCCCATCGACCCTCGCCAGGTTCTTAGTCCCTGAACCGTGCCACCCGCGCTTCCCCATCGGAGGGAGAGACGCAGAAGGGCCCCGGCATACGCCGGGGCCCTTCGCTTCGCGGCTTCGGCGGGAGGGTGCCTAGCCGCGGGTGGTGATGGGCAGGTCTTCGCGGTTGCCCCACTCCACCCAGGAGCCGTCGTACACCTGCACGGACGGGTAGCCCAGTAGCTCCTGGAGTACGAACCAGGTGTGGGTGGCGCGCACGGCGGTCTGGCACAGGGTGATGACCGTCTCGTTGCCCTGGATGCCCTCGCCCGCGTACAGAGCCCTGAGTTCAGCGGCGGAGAGGAACTCCCCGTGAGCGTTGACGGCACGGTTCCAGTTCACGTTCACCGAGTCGGGGATGTGGCCGCCACGCTCGGCGCGCACGTCCTGGCCGGCGTACTCCTCCGGCGAGCGGGCATCGCACACGATGGTGCTCGGGTCCTCCACCGAGGCCAGAACCTCCTCCCAGTTGGCGATGAGACCCTCGTGAGGCGCGCCGGAGAAGGCGTAGGTAGCCGCCGTCACGGCGGGCGCCTCGGCCTCGGTGGCGTTGCCGCTACCCGCCCAGGCGGCCCACGACCCGTCCAGCAGGCGCGAGTCGGCGTGGCCGTACACGTCCAGCGCCCAGAGCGCGCGGGACGACCAGAGGTTGGAGGCACCGTCGTAGAAAACCACCGTGTCCGTGGGCTCGATGCCCACCGCGCCCAGTGCCGCGGCGATGGACTCGCCGGAGGGCAGCATGCCGGGCACGCCGTTGGCGTCGGTGCCCTGGAAGACGGCGCCCGGGGTCAGGCGGACGGCGCCGGGGATGTGGGCGGCGGTGTAGTCGGCCTCGCCGCGCAGGTCAACCACCACCACGTTGCCGTCGTTCAGGTGCGCCTCTACCCAGGCGGCAGAGACCAGACGACCGGGCTTGGCGTAGCCCTTGGCTCCGATGTCCGCGTTCAGCGGGTCGGTGACGGGGGCAGGGGTGGCCGTCGCGGTGGGCTCGGCGCTGGAGCAGGCTGCCAAAGTCAGCGCGGTGAGGATGCTCAGCAACAGCACGGACAGGATGCGGGATGCTCTCATGGGTCTCTCCTCGGTTGTTCTCCCGGCTCATGGCCGGTGTCAGTTAGGCCTTGGTCAGGTGCAATCGCCACTCGCCGGGGCGCTCCTCGTCGATCTCCACCTCGTAGCCGCGCTTGAGGGCCTGCGGAGGGATGGTGGAGAGGGCAGGGGCGTGGTCGGTGAGCACGTCCAGGGCCAGGGTGCCCGGACGCTTCTTGTCCAGTTCATCGTTGGTGCGCAGCATGGGGTATGGACAGATCTCCCCTCGCACGTCCAGCACGGGCACCTCGTTGTTCTCTGCCATGGCTCCTCCTTGTGTCCGCGCCCCGTGGGGGCGGGTTATGCGCGTTGCTCCAGGCCGATGCGCCAGAGGTTCTCCTCGGGCATGGCCAGCTTCATCCTCAGTCCTCTGGCCTGTGCGGCAGCGGGGATTGCCTTGAGCACGATCTCCTGGTCGGTGAGCAGGCTCACCGGTGTCCCGGAGGCGGCGCGCTCCACGGCGGCCAGCGCCTCCTTCAGGTGCGCGGGCATCGGCATCCCGCGCAGGTCCATCACTTGGGGTTCGCCCGCCATCAGCCGATTCTCCGCAGCACCTTGGTGCCCACGAACGCCCCGCCTGCCAGCGCCAGGCCGAAGAGCCAGCCGGAGACGGACAGCGAGGGGATGGCCGAGAAGAACGCCCCAATGGTGCACCCGATGGCCAGGCCGGCCGAGTACCCCATCAGCAGCCCGCCGCCGATGCCCTGGATGTAGCGGCGCACCTGGCGTGGGTAGCGCACCCGGAACTCACCCGCGAACAGCGCGCCCATCAGCGCCCCCGGTAGGATGCCGACGGTGAGGGCGAAGGTGTGGTTGATGAGCCCCGCGCCCGGCTCGGCGGTGCATCCGCCCAGCCCGTCCAGCCCGTTCATCACCACGGGCCCGAGCCCCACAAACTCCAGCAGCCTGTGGGAGAAGTACATCAGTTCGCCGGTGACGCCCAGGGGCATGTGCACGGTGAACATGACGATGGCGATGATGCCCAGCACCAGCCCGCCCACCACCGCCGACCAGCCGCTCTTGAACACGGAGGCGAGGGTGGACGCGATGCGCTGGGTGAAGGAGGGGATGCCGGAGGACTTGCGGTTGATGGTGGGGGAGTAGATGCCGGAGCGTGCCTCCCACCAGGTGACCAGGACGTAGATGCCGGCGATGGCCACCAGCGTGAGGGCCACCGCGCCGGAGTAGCCGAGGCCGCCCGTCGCGGGGAGCCAGATCTTGGGCTCGTTGGAGATGATGCTCTCCCACCACCAGTTCCAGGTGAGGCTGAGACCCGCCAGGCCCAGGATGATGCCGCCCATGGTGACCCAGGAGGCCACGTACCCCTCGGCCATGCGGTAGAGCGTGCCGGAGACGCACCCGCCCGCGATGACCATCCCCACGCCGAAGACCACCCCGCCAACGACGACCGAGAGACCCACGGGTAGGATGTGCGCCTCCCCGGGCAGTTGGCCGCTGCCGGGCCGGCTCACCAACCAGTACATGATGGCGGCGAAGCCGACGGTGGAGACGGCCATGCCCACCAGGATGCCCTTCATGTTGGCGCCGGAGCCGAAGAGGAACAGGTCACGGAAGGCGGCGGCGAAGCAGAAGCGGGCGCGCTGGAGGGTGAAACCGAAGGCGAGAGACAGAATCCAGATTGCCCCGGACTCGGGGTCGCTCCGGCTGATGAGGTAGGCGGCCAGGATGCTCGCCGCCGCCACGGCGAACCCGGCGATGGTCTGGCGCGAGACCGGCACCAGGGGGTTGCGGGCGGGAGTGGCTGCGGCAGGGGCGGTGGTCATCGCGTTGGTCGCTCCGGAGAGGTGGTTGTGGGGGCAACGAAAAAGGCAGGCTGCCGGAGCAGTCTGCCTTGCGCTGGGTCGATGGACGCTTGCGCGCCGCTGTCACGATGTCGCGTTGGGCTAGCCCTGCTCCTCGAGCGGGTGTGCACAGCAACAACAGTTACAGCAGCCGGTGCAGTTCAACATCGCGGAGAGCCTAGCGTCAGGGGAGCGAGGCTGTCAACCGGGGCGGACGGGCGGCATCACCGCCCGCCCCGGTTGAGCGCTACTTCTGGCCTATCTGGCGGCGGCGCTCGGCGGCGTCCGCGCCGCCCTCCACGCCCCGCTGGTTCAGGATGGGGCTGTACTTGGAGGCCATGCCCTGGCGGGAGAAGACCGACCCGCCGGTGCCGGTGCCGCCCACGTCGGTCTTGGAGCGCTTCTCCGCCAGTTCCTTGGGCAGCTCGGTGACCATGCCGTGGTAGACGTTCTCAGCCGGGTCACGGAAGGTGTTCATGGGGTCCGCTCCGTCCTCCACCAGCCGGATGTTCTCCTCCAGCATCTGGCGGAACAGAATGATGCCCTTGTCCGAGCGCCCCAGGTTCTCCCGCTCGCGGTTGGCGATGGCGCCCTGGGTGATCCACGCCGCCAGGTCCTGGGCGGAGTTGGAGTCCAGGATGGAGTACTGGGGCTGGTCGTTCTCGTCCAGCTCGATGACCGGCGGGCTGAAGAACGGTACGTCCTCGTTCTGCTGGGCCGGTGCGCCGGGCTCGGCCTGGTGGCACATCACCCACCAGTGGCCGGTGTGGGTGTCATCCAGCGGCACGCGTATCTGGAAGGCCGGTCCGGTGAGCCGCCAGTGCTCACGGATGAACCCATCACCCCCCTGGCGCAGGAAGTACGGGAAGACGATGGGATGCCCCTCACGCCAGGAGGTGTCCTCCTCCGACCCGCCCTGCATCACCCGGCGTTTGTAGATGCCGTACTCGAACCGGTCGAAGTGGACCTTGGCGTGGCGGCGCACGGCCCGCTTCTTCTCCGGCTCCCCGCGCATCTCGGTGATGAAGTTGCTCCAGTACACGTGGAGCCACTCCAGGTGCACCGGGTCCAGGGAGTTCTCCTGGCACTGGAGCCAGTTGCACGGCAGTTCCGCGTAGCCCACGTCGCGCACCACGTCCTCCGCCGCGAACACGTCCCAGTTGGGCAGCAGTGGGGCGGGGGCGGGGCCCATGTAGGTGAACACGATGCCGGCCTTCACCTGCACCGGGTAGGCCTTCATGTGGATCTTGTCCTTGTAGTTGCCCGTGGGGTCCTCGGTCTCCTCGTAGGGCTGCTCGGTGCAGGCGCCGGTCTCATCGAACATCCAGCCGTGGTAGGCGCAGCGCAGGCCGTGCTCCTCGGGGATGCCGTAGATCATGTTCATGCGCCGGTGCGCACAGAGGGGCTCGATGAGCCCGAAGGTGCCGCTCCGGTCCTTGTAGAGGATCAGGTCCTCCCCCAGCAGGCGCACCTTCTTGGTGAAGATGTCGTTCATCTGGGAGACGGCGGCCACGGGGTGCCAGTAGCGGCGCATCAGCTCGCCCGTGGGCGTGCCGGGGCCGACGCGGGTGTAGCGGTCGTTCACTTCTGCGGACAGCATGGTTGCACCTCCTGCGTGCAGCGCGAACGGGGCTGGGACGTGTTGTCCCCAGCAGGGTGCGGGGGCGCGCTGTGTCTAGCACATCCGGCGGGCACACGCAATCGCACCCCAACCATGGTTGGGTGCGTGGAGTACGGAAGACGCAGGGAGGGGGAGGAGAGCAGCGGGAGGAACGGTGCTACTCCCCTCCCCCACGAGGGGCGCCGTGGCGCCGCATGCGCAGGGGGGAGGACGGAGCCTCCCCCCTGCAGGTCACGTGTGGCTAGAGACCGAAGTACTTCTCGCGGATGCGAGCGGACTCGGCGTCGATGACGGCGATCGCCTTGGCGTAGGCCGGGTCGGTGATGACCGTGAGCTCCTGGCCCTGCTCGTAGTAGATCTGCTCGTTCATGGCGACGCCCGTGAAGTCCTCGTACTTGGCCGAGACACCCGGGTCGTTGAAGGCGGCCTTGAGGGCCTCACCCAGGCCCACCCAGACCTCCTCGGGCACACCGGGGGGCAGCCAGAGCGACTTGCCCACGTAGGTGGAGGGGTTGAAGAAGCCGTTGAGGCGCTCGACGCCCTCGGGGGTCATGTGGTCGCGGACCTGGCCGCAGTGCGGCTCGGCCTCGGCGTTGGCCTGGGCGGGCGTGAAGCCCATGTCGGCCACCATCCGAACCGTGCCATCGGCCACCCATCCCGTGCGGGTGGTGGGCAACTGGTACCAGAGGGAGTTGCGGGAGGTGGAGTTGATGTCACCGCGCTCCCACATCAGCAGCACGTCGGCGGTGGTCGCAGAGGCCACGGCCTTGTAGATGATGGGAACCCGCAGGTCCTCCATGTAGCTCACGTTGGCCAGGATGGTTGCGCCACCCGACTCCACGTCGGCGATCTCGTCGGCGAAGGAGAAGAACGCCTCGCTGGAACCGGAGGCATCCCATGCGCAGTTGTACTTGGACTCATAGGTGAGCGTCTGCACGTTGCGCGGGGCCTGGGTCCAGAGGAACCGGAACTCAGACCGCTTCACCGCGCCGTCGCGGTGGCCGCGCTCCAGCTCAGGCGTGGAGGTCCAGGACCAGTACGTCCCGTCCTTGGGCGCGCGGGAGGCGGCGTAGTCGTACTCGCCGTCCTTGTTGCCGTTGTTGGAGACGATGAACCGGGGGTTACCCGGGATCCACTCGCTCAGGAACGTGGCCATAAAGCGCCCCTGGGCGTCGGTGCCGCCACCGGGGTTGGAGTTGGCCATGATGCGGATGGTCTTGCCCTTGAAGTGGGCCGCCAGGTCGAAGGACGGCGTTGGCGTTGCCGCGGGCGCCGTGGTGTCGCCGTTGTCGGCGGGCTTGGGGGTGGCCGTGGGGGTAGCGGTGGGCGTCTCGCCACCACAGGCCGCCAACAGGCCGGCCAGCGCCAGCGTCAGAAGCGCCAGGCCAAGGGACTTACGGACTCGCATGGGTCACCTCCCGAGAATCCAGCGGGACATCCGCCGGTTCCGGGGTGTTTATCACAGAACGCCGAGGAACGGCAAGGAAAATCGCCTAGTGATTCACTTCACGAAAAATATGCGAATAAAACAGTGATAAACATGACACCTAACGACGAGGAGGCGTGCCCTGTGGACAGGGGGAGCAGCGGGGATGAAGGAGAGGAGCGGACGCCGTCCGCTCCTCTCCTTCGCTCGTCCGGGTTCAGGCGGGCCGCTCACTCCGCGATCTTGACGAACTTATCGTCCAAGAAGCAGAAGCCCTAGTCCTCAGCGGGCTCTATGGAGCGCATCAGCGTGTGTCCATCGGCCCTGAAGTGCGCGGAGGCTTACTTGTTCTTGGAGTCGTTGCAGCAGCCCACCTTCCCGCGCTCCATGCACATGCGCAGGTGTACCTACGTATCGCCCATCTCCACGCACTGCGGGCACACGTTGACGTCGGTGGTGAAGTAGCGGGCCGTCTCCTTGTGCCCGCATCGTCCCAGGATCTGCATACGGTCTAGGCCTCCCAGTATCCGAAGGTGATGCCGTGTCCGGTCCCCGCCAGGGAGCGGTAGCACGGGATGTAGTCCACCAGTTGCATGGTGGTCGGGGCCATGGCCCCTGCCACGGCGACCCAGTTGAGGACCTCGGGCGTTCCGGGGCCGATGTTGAGCCGCCCGCTGTCGAGCCCGCGTAGCGCATCGGCATCGCCCGCCTCCAGTGCGGCGATGACCGCCCGGTCCAGCTCCTCGTCCAGCACCTGGTGGCTGAGGCCCCCCGAAGCCAGCACGCCGACGCGCGCGTCCGCGTCCCACGAGGCGATGGCCTCTCCCAGCGCCTTGCCCAGGGCGTAGGCGCGCCGGGCGGTGGGCTGGTAGGGGCGGTAGCGCGAGAGGAAGAAGGGCACCGCGGGCACGGCGCCGTCGGGCGCGAACCGCTCGTAGAGGAAGGCGAAGGCATCGTCCAGGGTGTTGCCCTCGCGGATGCGCTCCACCGAGGCAACGTCGAAGTCGGCGTCGATCAGGGTGGTGAGCAGGTGGGTCGCCAGCGAGGGCTGGGCCGGGAAGCGCTTCATCTCGTCATCACCCAGGCTCTGGGCGCGCAGGGAGGCGAAGCGGTCGTTGGGGTCGAACACGGGCTTCTTCATCTGCACTGGCAGGTCATCGCCGCGATAGACCCCCAGCACCGGGTGGGCGTCGTCCGGGAAGATGCGGTGCGGGTTGGAGATGACCACCACCGCATCCAGCCGCGCGTCCTGGAACCGGCGCACCAGGGCGTCCAGCCCCTCCTGGTTGCGCTGGTGGCGCTCGCGCATCACCTCGGGGGTGATCTCATCGGCGATGTCCGGCTTGGCTCTGGCGGCCAGTTCGTCGAAGTTGAAGCGGGGGTCCTTCGTGTCCCCCACGCCCAGGCGCGGCCACCCCTCCGGCGGAGTCTGGAGGGTGGGGCCGTGGGAACTGCCGATGCCGAGTACCAACTGCGCCATGCTCGCCTCCTCGCGCGCCGTGGGCGCGGCGGGGCGATGCTAGGCGGGGTTGGCCGGAGCGTCAATCGCCGGACTGACTACACCAGGCCCGTGAGCTTGGCCAACTGCTCCAGGTGCTGCTCCTGGTCGTATACCGGGTTGAGGATGAACTCGTCCACCCCGGCGTCGGACCAGGCTTCCAGCTGCTCCTGCACGCGGGCGGGGGCGCCGTACACGGCCACCTTCTCCATCAGCTCGCGGTTGCCGTAGTAGTAGGCGAACCAGTCGGCCAGGCGCTCGCGGGCGCGCGATTCGTTCTCATCCAGCGCCAGGTACACGCGCTTGGAGAGGGGGAAGTCGGCCTTGGACTTGCCGGCCTCCTCCCGCAGCCGCTTGGCCAGGGCCAGGCGCTGGGGGAATACCTCGCGCAGAGAGGATCCGGCGCCCGTCCAGCCGTTGCCGTGGCGCACGGCGCGCTCCACGGCGGCCTCGGCGTTGGCGCCGAACCAGATGGGCAGCGGGTTCTGGGCAGGCTTGGGCTCGATGTTCACGCCCTTCACGCTGACCAACTCTCCCTGGAAGGCGGCCGGGGTCTCGGCCCACAGCGAACGCAGGGCCGCGATGGACTCGTTGAAGCGCAGCACCCGTCGTTCCGGCGGCACGCCGTAGGTGGCCAGGTCCGCCGCGTTGGCGCCCAACCCCAGGCCCACGATGAGCCGCCCGCCGGACATCTGGTCCAGGGAGGCCAGGTGCTTGGCCAGGTGCACCACGTTGTGGCGCGCCAGCACCAGCACGGAGACGCCGATGCGCGCCTTGGTGGTCTGCCCGGCCAGGTAGGAGAGGAACGGGATCGGGTCCAGCACCACGGGGGTGCCGGTGACGCGCTCCTGCGTCCAGAGGCTGGAATAACCCAATTCCTCGGCGCGGGCGGCGTAGCGGCGCACCAGCGCCATGTCCACCGTCCCGTCCGGGAAGATGTGCGGGGAGGAGATGCCGATGCGGGTGCGGGAGGCGATGCTCATGTCTAGAAGAATCCCTGTGCGCCCTCTTTGCCCGCGTAGACCGTGGTCCACGTGGCGAGGGTCTGTTCGATGAGATCGTGGGCAGCGGAGGGCCCGGCCTCCATGGGCCGGTACTTCCCGTCGGCAAGGACGCCGTGCTTCACCTTCTCCAGGGGGAGCACGATGCGCGCGGCCTCGGCGGGGTCGCGGAACACGTTCATGGGCTCACCGCCGTCGGCCACCACGTCCAACTGCTGGGCCAGCATGCGCCGGAACAGGATTATGCCCACGTCCGAGCGGCCCAGCATCTCGATGGCCCGGTCGGCGATGCGCCCCTGCGTGCTCCAGGCCATGTAATCCTGGTTGAACAGGATGTCGGTCACGAAGCGTCCATCGGGTTCGGTGAGCGGCACGTAGCGCCACGCGGGGATGTCCTGGTGCGGGGCCTGGGCGCCCGGCGCGGGCCGGAAGGTGTAGAGGGAGACGTGCAGGGTGTTCTCGTCGTCCATGGGCACGCGCCACTGGGTGATTGAGCGCGTCTCGTTCCCCACCGAGAGGATGTTGGGGAACATCACCGGGTGGCCCACCACCCAGTCGTCGCCGTCCTCGGCGAAGCCCTCTTGGAGGCGGCGCTTGATGATGCCGTACTCGAAGGTGTCGAACCCCAGCTTGAGCGTGGTGCCCTGGCCCTTGGGTCGAGCGGCGACGCCCGTGCGCAGCCAGTTGCCGTAGTAGCCGTGGAGCCACTCCGAATGCACCCCGTCCAGGCTGTTCTCCTGACACTGGAGCCAGTTGCACGGAAGGTTGGTGAGGCAGATGTCCCGCACCACGTTGTCCCACGTGAGCTGGTCCCACTGAGGCAGCAGGGGAGCGGGCTGCGGGCCCATGTAGGCGAACAGCAGCCCCGCGCTCTCCTGCACGGGGTAACCGGCGATACCGGTCTTCTCCTTGAAACGCCCGTCCGGGTGCACCGTCTCCTCGAAGGGCTGCTCGATGCAGGCGCCTGTCTCGTCGAACATCCACCCGTGGTACATGCAGCGCAGGCCGTGCTCCTCAGGGATGCCGTAGGAGAGGTCCACGCGCCGGTGCGGGCAGTAGCGGTCCACCAGCCCGTACTTGCCGGAGTTGTCCTTATAGAGCACCAGCTCCTCGCCCAGGACCTTCACGGCCTTGGTGGGCTTGGCCTCCAGTTCGCCGGTGGCGGCGATGGGGTGCCAGTAGCGGCGCATCAGTTCGCCCATGGGCGTGCCGGGGCCAACCTGGGTGAGGCGCTCGTTCTCTGCGGTGGTCAGCATGCGGTGCTCCGGCGGGGTGGTTCCCCGGCGGGCGCGAGTGTATCACCGGGCACCGGGGGACGGGAGCGGCGGAGCGCGCCTCAGGCCGCCGGCGCGCTCCCCAGCAGCGCCACCACGCTGGAGGCGGTGATCTCCCCCAGCAGTTTGCGCGAGTCAGCCTCCACCACGGGAACCGTGCCCACCCGGTGCACTGCCATGGCCTCCAGTACCTCGTCCAGCGGCACGTCGGGGCTGGCAATGGGGCCCCGGCGGCGCAGCAGCCCGGCGATGGGTGTCTCGGCCCAGCGCTCACGGGGCACGTCCTGCACGCTGGTCATGGGGAACACCACGGCCAGCGTGCCATCCTCCTTGGCCACGGCGTACTCACGCCGCCCGCCCTCGGCCCAGCGCTCCATGAACTCGGCCAGCGTCAGGCCGTCGTGCGGCAGCGCCGACTCGTGACCCATGGCGTCGGCCGCGGTGAGTCCCGTGAGGGCGTAGCGCGCGTAGGAGGGAGGCACCGGTCGCGCCTGCCCCGCGCCGGACTAGGCACGCCGAGCGGCCTAGGAGATGCCCGCGGGGGCCAGCAGGATGTACCCCAGCATCACCACCGACAGGAGCGCGAACAGAGGCTGGCCGATGAGCCCGGCCTCGGCCAGCAACACCAGCAGCGCCAGTTCCGCGACGCCCTTGCCCATCAGGCCTGCCGCCGTGGCGAGCCGGTACCCCGTGGGAGCCAGCATCCCGGCCAGCGCTGCGCCCGCCGCCTTGGCGGGGACAGCCGCCACCAGCACCACCGCCACGGTCATGAGCGGCAGATCCAGGAAGGAGGCGTCCACCCGCAGACCGGCGGTGGCGAAGAAGAGGGGGACGAACAGGCCGGAGGCGATGCCCCGCGCGGGGGCAGCAGTTCCGAGCGCAGCGAACGCGGCAGGCCGGAGAGCGCCATCCCGAACAGGAGCGCGCCCAGGGAGCCGTGCAGCCCGGCCTCCTTGGACAGGACGAAGGCCGCCAGCAGCCCGCCCATGACCACGCCCAACGCCAGCTGCGGCACGTCCACCCACCGGCGCAGGCGCAGCAGCACCCACGGCATCACCCATGCAGCCAGCGCCCAGGCGACGGCGGCGAAGCCCACGATGCGTGCGGCCAGCAGCCCGCCCTCCGCCCAACCGAATGCGTGTCCCTCCGCACCCACACGCAGCGCCGAGCCCGCCACCAGCAGCAGCGCTAGCTCCAATACCGCCACCAGGGTGAACACGTGCAGCCCCGCACCGGCGCGCAGTGCCCCCGCATCGGACATTACCGTTGCCACCACCCCCAGGCTGGTGAGTGCCAGTACCCCGGCCAGCACGATGCCCACGGGCACCGGCAGGCCCAGGTGGCTCGCTGCCCACAGCCCGGCGGCGAAGGGCGGCAGCAGGGCGGCGCTCACCGCGAGGAACGTGCGCCCGCGCAGCGCGCGCACCACGCCCGCAGGGTCCATCTCGTCGGCGCGCACCAGGAAGAAGAGGAGCGCCAGGCCCAGGGAGGCAAGGAGCGAGAGCCCATCGGAGGGGTGCGCCCAGCCCGCCACCGGGCCCAGCAGCAGGCCTGCGGCAACCCACCCCGCCAGGGGGCTCAGGCGCAGGCGCACCGCCAGGGCCTCGGCCAACTTCGCCAGCGCCACCAGGGCGGCGGTCTGGAGCAGCACCTCGTGCATGGCTCACCTCGTGGGCGCGCTGCGGTCAGGCGCGTCGGTGCGCGCGGAATCGGTTCTGCTGAGCGCGGGGGCTAGTGTAGCCTGGGCCGCACGGGGGTGCACCGGCATGCGCGTTGCGGTTCTGGGCGGTGCGGGCTACGTGGGGCTGGTCACCGGAGCCGGTCTCGCCGCGCTGGGCCACACGGTGGTCTGCGCCGATGTGAACGAGGCCAAGGTCTCCCTGCTCTCCTCGGGGCGCTCGCCCATCGTGGAGGAGGGCATGGAGGCGCTGCTGGCCGCACAACTGGCCGCAGGTCGCCTCTCCTTCACCACCGGCGCCGCAGAGGCCATCTCCGGCGCGGCGGTGGTGCTCATCGCCGTGGGCACGCCCCCCGCACCCGATGGGCAGTCGGACCTCTCCCAGGTGGTGGCAGTCACCCGCCAGATAGCCCAGCACCTCACCCCCTACGCGGTGGTGGTGCTCAAGAGCACCGTTCCGGTGGGCACCGTGGACCTAGTGCGGCAGATCCTGGGCGAACGCCACCGGGAGGGCGAGGACTTCGACATCGCCGCCAACCCGGAGTTCCTGCGCGAAGGCAAGGGACTGGCCGACTTCTTCAATCCCGACCGCATCGTCACCGGCGCCGCCGGTGAGCGCCCCCTGGCGGTGCTGCGTGATCTGTACGCTCCGCTGCTGGCCGGGCAGGCCCCCGGACAGGACGGCCCCGCACCGCTGGTGGAGACCTCCATTCCCACGGCGCAGATGATCAAGTACGCGGCCAATGCGTATCTGGCGACCCGCATCTCCTTCATCAACGAACTCGCCTGGGTGTGCGAGCGCACCGGCGCGGACGTGGAGGAACTGGCCCACGGGCTGGGGCTCGACCCGCGCATCGGCGCCTCCTACCTGCACCCCGGCCTCGGTTTCGGCGGCCCGTGCCTGGAGAAGGACCTGCGCGCCCTGGTGCACGTGGCGGAGTCCCACGGCTTCCAGCCGGGGCTTCTGCGGGCGGCGCTGGAGCGCAACGAGGGGCAGTTGGAGGAGGTGGCCTCCCGCCTGCGTGCGGGCCTGGGCGGGCTGCTGTACAACCGGGTCATCGGCGCGCTGGGCCTGGCCTTCAAGGCGGGCACCAACGACGTGCGGGACTCCATGCCCATGCGCCTGGTGGACCGCCTGGGACGCGAGGGCGCCACGGTGCGCGCCCACGACCCGGCGGCGATGGACGCGGCCCGCGCGGCCATGCCGGGGCTGGCGTGCGTTGACGACCCGTACGCCGTGGGCGAGGGCGCGCACGCCATCGCCGTGCTCACCGAGTGGCCCCAGTACCGGGCGCTGGACCTGGCCCGGCTGCGTGAGCGCATGGCGGGAGACCTGCTGATGGACGCCCGCAACCTGCTGGATCCCGCTGCCGTTCGCGCCGCGGGCTTCACCTACGTGGGCGTTGGGAGGCCCGCGTGATCCTGGTGACGGGCGCCGCCGGATTCATCGGCTCCCAGGTGGCGGCGCGGCTGCTGGAGCAGGGCGAGCGCGTCGTGGGCGTGGACAACCTCAACGCCACCTATGACGTGCGCCTGAAGGAGTGGCGCCTGGCCCGCCTGCGCGCCCAGCCCGGGTTCACCTTCCAGCGAGCGGACATCACCGACCGTGACGCCGTCGCGGCGCTGTTCGCCCAGGAGGCCCCGGCGGCGGTGGTGAACCTGGCGGCCCGCGCCGGGGTGCAGCCCTCCGTGGACGACCCGTGGGCTTACTACGCCACCAACCTCACGGGCACGCTGAACCTGCTGGAGGCGTGCCGGACGCATGGGGTGGGCAAGTTCGTCCTCTCATCCACCTCCTCCGCCTACGGGGTGCGGGAGGGGGCCTTCCGCGAGGACGACCCCACCGACCGGCCCCTCTCCCCCTACGCCGCCAGCAAGAAGGCGGCGGAGGCGCTCTGCTACACCTACCACCACCTGCACGGGCTGGACGTGAGCGTCCTGCGCTACTTCACCGTGTACGGCCCGGCGGGCCGCCCCGACATGAGCATCTTCCGGTTCATCCGCTGGATCGCCGAGAGGGAAACGCTGCGGGTGACGGGTGACGGCACCCAGAGCCGCGACTTCACCTTCGTGGAGGACGTGGCGCGCGGCACGGTGGCGGCCCTGCGTCCCCTGGGGTACGAGATCATCAACCTGGGCGGCGATGAGCCGGAGTCCATCAACGGCGTCATCGCCACGCTGGAGGGGCTGCTGGAGCGGCCAGCGCAGGTGGAGTACGTCCCCTCCCACCCCGCAGACGTGCCGAGGACCTCTGCCGACATCTCCAAGGCGCGGCGCCTGCTGGACTGGGAGCCGCGAACCTCGCTGGCCCAGGGGCTGGCCTGCGCGGTGGACTGGTACCGGGAGAACCGAGAGTGGGTGCTGGAGGTCCCGCTGCCATGAGGGTGCTCCTCACCGGCGGGGCGGGCTTCATCGGCTCGCACCTGACCGACGCGCTGGTGGCGGCGGGCCACGCCGTGACGGTGGTGGACGACCTGTCGACCGGACGGCGTGAGCAGGTGCCCCCCGGCGCTCACCTGGTGGCGATGGACATCCTGGATCCGGCGCTGACCGTCCTGGTGGTGGAGCAGGCCCCGGAGGCGGTGTTCCACCTGGCCGCCCACGCCTCGGTGTCCGAGTCGGTGCGCGAGCCGGAGCACGACGCCCGCGTCAACGTGCTGGGCACCCTGAACCTGCTGCGCGCGTGCGCTGCGGCGGGGGTGGGCCGGTTCGTCTTCTCCTCCACCGGCGGGGCGCTCTACGGCGAGCCGCACACGCTCCCGTGCGATGAGCGCCACCCCATCCGGCCCCTCTCGCCCTACGGGGCGTCCAAGGCGTCGGGTGAAGCCTACGTCCACGCGCTCGCCGCGCAGTCCGGCATGGACGCCGTGATCCTGCGCTACGCCAACGTGTACGGCCCGCGTCAGGACCCTGCGGGGGAGGCGGGCGTGGTGGCGATCTTCGCGGCGCGGATGCTGGCGGGCGAGCCCGTCACCATCTTCGGCGATGGAGAGCAGCAGCGCGATTTCGTGTACGTGGCCGACGTGGTGGATGCCAACCTGCGTTCCCTGGAGGCAGGGGAGAGTGGCGTCTACAACGTCGGCACGGGCGTGGGCACCAGCGTGAACGAGCTGTTCGCATCGCTGGCGCGCGCCACCGGCTACGCGCTTGACCCCCGGCACGCCCCGTCCCGCTCTGGCGATGTGCAGCGCGTCTGGCTCGATGCGTCAGCCGCCCACCGTGAGCTGGATTGGGCCCCGCGCACGCCGCTGGAGGCGGGTATCGGGGCCACCGTCGAGAGCCTGCGCACCGGTCGAGTCCGCTAGTCCCCAAGTCATCCGGCCTGGAGAATCGCTTCCGTGACCACCATCCCTGACCCCGCCCTCCCGTCCTGTATCGCCGTCATCGGCCAGGGCTACGTCGGCCTGCCGCTGGCCGCCGCCCTCGCCCAGCACGTGCGCACCATCGGCTTCGACATCAACCGTGAGCGCATCGCCGAACTGCGCCGCGGCGTGGACCGCAACGGCGACGTGCCCACCGGGGTGCTGCGCCAGGGGCTGCTGCGCTTCTCCTCGGACCCGCACGACCTGGCCGAGGCGGGCTTCTTCGTGGTCTCCGTGCCCACGCCGGTGCACGAGGAGTCCAAGGAGCCGGACCTGGGCCCGCTCCAGGCGGCGAGCCGCACGGTGGGACAGGCGCTGGCGCAGCGCCGCGCCGAGGGCCCCGCGCCGGTGGTTGTGCTCGAGTCCACCGTCTACCCCGGCTGCACCGAGGAGGTGTGCGTCCCCATCCTGGAGGAGGCATCGGGCCTGCACGCCGGCGAGGGGTTCGTGGTGGGCTACTCGCCTGAGCGCATCAACCCCGGTGACGGCGTCCACGGCCTGGCCCAGGTGGTGAAGGTGGTCTCCGGCATGGACGCCGCCACGCTGGAGCGGGTGGCCGGGGTGTACAGCCTGGTGGCGGCGGCAGGGGTGCACCGCGCACCCGACATCCGCACGGCCGAGGCGGCCAAGGTGATCGAGAACGTCCAGCGCGACGTGAACATCGCCCTGATGAACGAACTGGCGCTGCTCTTCCCGCGCATGGGCGTGGACACCCAAGCCGTGCTGGAGGCCGCGCGCACCAAGTGGAACTTCCTGCCCTTCACCCCGGGCCTGGTGGGCGGGCACTGCATCCCGGTGGACCCGTACTACCTCACCTACGCGGCGCGGCGCGCCGGGCATGAGCCGGAGCTGATATTGGCGGGGCGCCGCGTGAACGATGCGATACCGGGCCACGTGGCAGGGGAGACGGTGCGTCTGCTGGAGGCGGCGGGCAAGCCCATCGGGAAGTCGCTGATCCTGGTGCTGGGCCTCACCTTCAAGGAGGAGGTGCGGGACACCCGCAACTCCGGCGCGGTGGCGCTGACCCACGCGCTCATGGAGGCCGGGGCCAAGGTGCTGGCGCACGACCCGCACCTGTCGGCGGCGGAGATTGAGGCGTTGGGTATCAAGCCCCACACCTCCTTCGCCCGCGGCTTCGATGCCGTGGTGGTGGCCGTTGCGCACCGCTCCTTCCGTGAGTCCGCGGCCAACTGGATGCAGACCGTGACCCCCGGTGGCGTGGTGGTGGACGTCAAGGGGCTGGTGGACCCGGCCGCCGCCGCCGCGCGGCACCTGAGCTACTGGAGGCTGTGAGCGGGATGAGATCGAAGGGCAGGGTGGGCGAGCGCGTTCCGGCGAGGAGGTGCTAGCGTGTGGCGGGCGATCTTCCTCTCGTACCGCATAGGCGGACCAGCGCAGCGCCGCGGCGCCTGGGGGCTGCTTGGCCTCTCGGCGGTGGTCGGGATGCTGGACATGGTGGGCATCGCCTCCATCGCCCCGTTCCTCGCCCTGCTGGCCAACCCCTCCGAGGTCGAACGGAACCGGTTCCTCCTCTCCCTCGCTGACCTGCTGGGGACCACGACCCAGCGTGACCTGCTCCTGGCAACCGGCATCATCGTCTTCGGGCTGTTCGTGTTGGCCAACATCGCGGGCGCCATGATGATCTGGTTCACCCAGCGGTTCTTCTGGTCGCTGGTGCGCGATACGGCCCGGCGTTTGCTGCGCCACTACCTCCACCAGCCCTACGCCTACTTCCTCACCCGCAACACCGCACAGATGTCTGGCCGGGTTCTCTATGACGTGGACCAGTTCGTCAGCGGCGTTGCGGTGCCTGCGCTCACCTTCATCTCCCGAGCGCTGGTGGTGACCCTTGTGGGAGCGCTGCTGGTGTATGTGGACTGGCGTATCGCCATCGGAGTGGGGCTCATCGCTGGCTCCGTGTACGGGGCGCTCTTCGCGGTGCTGCGCCGGCGGCTGCGACGCCTGGGCCAGGAGCGGGTGGTGGACAACGAGCAACGCTACAGGGCCACTGCCGAGGCCCTGGGCGGAGTGAAGACCATCAAGCTGCTGGGGAACGAAAGCGTTTTCCTGGCGAAGTTCACGGCGCCCTTCCGCAGGCTGGGCCGGAACATGGCGCAGACGGAGGTACTCGCCCAACTGCCCCGTTTCGCGATCCTGGTCCTGGCCTTCGGTGGGCTCATGGGCGTCACACTGGTCATGATCGCCCGCAACCACCCGCTCGACAGCATCCTGCCGACCATCGGCCTCTTCGCCTTCGCGGGGTACCGGCTGATCCCCCACCTGCAGACGCTCTACTCCAGCGCGGTGACGCTCCGCTTCAACGTGCCTGTCGCGGAGGCGATCCTGGCCGACATGGAGGACGAGGAATCGACCCAGCAGCGGGAGGCCGCCCAGCGTGGGCTGCGCACGCTGCCCCTGGTTCAGGGAGCGGCGCTTCGGGGGGCCGCCTTCACCTACCCCGGTGCCTCCACGCCCGCGGTTCAGGGGGTGACGCTGGAGGTGCCCGCCGGTTCACGGGTCGGTCTGGTGGGCACCACCGGGGCGGGGAAGACCACGCTGGTGGACCTGCTTCTGGGGCTGCTGCGCCCGCAGGAGGGGGCGCTGGAGGTGGATGGCGTGGCACTGACCGACGTTCAGGTGCCCGCCTGGCAGAGAGGCATCGGGTACGTGACCCAGGAGGTCTATCTCATCGACGACACGGTCACCGCCAACATCGCCTTCGGCGTGCCGCCCGCACAGGTGGACCATGAAGCCGTCGAGCGTGCGGCGCGGCTTGCTCAAGCGGACGGTTTCATCGCAGCGCTCTCCAGCGGGTACGAGACCACGGTCGGTGACCGAGGCGTTCGCCTCTCCGGAGGTCAGCGCCAGCGCCTCGGCATCGCCCGCGCCCTCTACCGCCAGCCGGCCCTGCTGGTGCTGGACGAGGCGACCAACGCGCTGGACGGCGTGACGGAGGACGCGGTGCTCGCCGCGCTCAACGGCCCGGGAGGGCCCGTGTCCACGGTGATCATCGCCCACCGGCTCAAGACCGTCATCGCGTGCGAGCGCATCTACCTGGTCGAGAGCGGAGCCATCGTGGACAGCGGCACCCATGCCGAGTTGATGGCCTCCAACGCCCACTTCCGCGCCATGGCGGGCGCGGAGGCCCCCGGCGCCTAGGCAGGCGCACCACGCTCTCCTAACCCGTTGCGGGGGCGCGGGCCGTCCCTGAAACTGGGTGGTGCCGCTGCGGGCGGCCGGGGAGCGACGATGAGCGAGCGGTGGGACTGGTCGGGCCTCAACGTCCTGGTGACGGGAGGCACTGGCTCCTTCGGGCAGAAGTTCACTGAGGTGCTGCTGCGCGAGCACCGGCCCAACAAGCTCATCATCTTCAGCCGCGATGAGCTCAAGCAGCACGAGATGCGCCAACGCTTCCCGGACACGGGCGATACGCCGATCCGGTACTTCATCGGCGACGTGCGCGATCGCGAGCGCCTCTACCGCGCGTTCAACGGGGTGGACGTGGTGATCCACGCCGCGGCGCTCAAGCAGGTGCCCGCCTGCGAGTACAACCCCATGGAGGCCATCAAGACCAACGTCCTCGGCGCCTCCAACATCATCGACGCGGCGATCGACCGGGGTGTGCGCAAGGTGCTGGCCCTCTCCACCGACAAGGCGGTGAACCCCGTGAACCTGTACGGGGCCACCAAGTTGTGCGCTGAGAAGCTGTTCATCCAGGGCAACGCATACTCCGGGGAAACCGGGACGCGCTTCGCCTGCACGCGCTACGGCAACGTGGTGGGCAGCCGGGGCAGCGTCGTGCCGCTCTTCCGGGAACAGCGGCACACTGGCCGCATCACCATCACCGATGAGCGCATGACTCGCTTCTGGATAACGCTGGAAGAGGGCGTGCGCTTCGTGACCCGGTGCGTGGAGGAGATGGTCGGCGGCGAGGTGTTCGTCCCCAAGCTCCCCAGCATGCGGGTGACGGACCTGGCCAGGGCCATCGCCCCCGAGTGCGCGGTGGAACTGATCGGTATCCGGCCCGGCGAGAAGCTCCACGAGTCGATGCTCTCCGTGGACGAGGCACGCACCGCCGTGGACGTGGGTGACCGGTACGTCATCGAGCCCTCGCACGGATGGTGGGACGGCGGAGCGTGGGAGGCGGGTGCCCGGCTGCCGGACGGGTTTGCCTACGCATCCGATACCAATGACGCCTGGCTCACCGTGGAGCAGCTGGTGGCCATGGCCCAGGCGTCCGGCGCGGCCGAAGGTGGTGAGCAGGAGCGATGAGCGAGCCGTTCCTACCCTACGGGCGCCAGCAGCTGGACGAGGCTGACGTTGCGGCGGTGGCCGAGGTGCTCCGCTCGTCCTGGCTCACCACGGGCCCGGCGGTGGAACGGTTCGAGGCTGCGGTGGGGGCTGTGGTGGGCGCGCCGCACGCCGTCGCCGTCTCCTCCGGCACCGCGGCGCTCCATGCCATGCTGGCCGCGGCGGGCGTGGGCCCCGGCGATGAGGTCATCGTCCCCGCCCTCACCTTCGCGGCCACGGCCAACGCCGCCCTCTACTGCGGCGCAACGCCCGTGATCGCCGACGTGGACCCCGCCACGCTGCTGCTGGGGCCCGCACAGGCCGCAGAGCGCATCTCCCCGCGCACCCGGGCCATCATCGCTGTTGACTACGCGGGCCAACCCGCCGATTACCCGGCGCTGCGGGCCCTGGCGGACCAGCACGGCGCGCTGCTCTTCGCTGACGGGTGCCACGCCCTGGGGGGCGCGCTGGATGGGGTGCCCGTGGGCACTCTCGCCGACGCAACGGTGTTCAGCTTCCACCCCGTTAAGCACGTCACCACGGGGGAGGGCGGCATGGTGGTGAGCGCCGACGAGGCGCTGGCCGGGCGCGCGCGCCGCTTCCGTAACCACGGCATCGACGTCGACCACCGTCAGCGCTCCGCCCAGGGCACCTGGGTCTACGAGATGGTGGACCTGGGCTACAACTACCGCCTCTCCGACATCGCCTGCGCCCTGGGCATCAGCCAGCTGCGGCACCTGCCCTCCTGGTTGGCCCGCCGGCGCGCGCTTGCCGCGCGGTACGACGCGGGGCTGACGGCGCTTGCGGACGTGCGCCCGGTGGCGGTGCGCCCCGGCGTGGAGCACGCCTACCACATCTACCCGGTGCGGGTGCCTGCCGCGGTGCGCGCCAGGGTGTTTGATGCGCTGCGCGCGGCGGGCATCGGCGTGAACGTCCACTACCTGCCGGTGCACCTGCACACCTACTACCGGGAGCGGTTCGGCACCAGCCGGGGGCTGTGTCCGGCCGCCGAGGCCGCCTACGACGAACTGCTCACCCTCCCGCTCTTCCCGGCCATGACCGACGCAGACGTGGACAGGGTGGTGGCGGCGCTCGATGGGGCGCTTCGGGAGGCAGGGGCATGAGGACCGTCGCCGTGATCCAGGCCCGCATGTCCTCGTCGCGCCTGCCGGGCAAGTCTCTGGCTGAGGTGGCAGGCCGCCCGCTACTGGCGTGGGTGCTGGAGCGCGCCCAGCGTGCCCAGCGTGTGGACGCGGTGGTGGTCGCCACGTCCACCGATCCCTCGGATGACCCCATCGCCGCCCTGTGCGCCACCGAGGGCGTCGTCTGCCACCGTGGCAGCCTCACCGATGTGCTGGAGCGCACCCTGGGCGCAGCACGCGAGGCGCGGGCCGACGTGGTGGTGCGTCTGACGGGCGACTGCCCGCTGCTGGATAGCGCCGTCATCGATGGCGTCGTCGCGGCCCGCAGGGACGCGGACGCCGACTACGCGTCGAATCTGGGCGGGGGTTTCCCCGAGGGAGTGGACGTGGAGGCCGTGCGGCTGGACGCACTGGAGCGTGCCGCGTGGGAGGGTGAGACTCCCGCCGACCGGGAGCACGTCACCTGGTACATCCGCCGCACGGATGGGTTCACCAAGGCCTCGCTGCGCTCTGACCTCCCGCACCGCGCACTCACCCTGCACCTGTCGGTGGATGAGCAGCCGGACCTGGACCTGGTGCGCGGCATCTACGCCCGCCTCGGCGCCGACCCCGCTGGCGCAGGCGTTGCGACGGTGCTGGCCCTGCTGGACGCCGACCCGGCCCTGGCCCGCCTGAACCATGGCGTGGTCCGCGACCGCTGGTACTACGAGACCATCGCCGCTGAACCCCCCACGCCCGCCCGCGCGCTGGCGCAGGGGCGCTCCCTCGCGCTGAAGGAGCGGGCAGGGCGGGTCATCCCCTCCTACACCCAAACCTTCTCCAAGAACCCCGGCCAGTTCGTCCAGGGCGTGTTGCCCGTCTACCTCCAGCGCGGGCAGGGCGCCCGCGTGTGGGACGTGGATGGCAACGAGTACGTGGACACCATCCTGGGGCTGGGGCCCATCATCCTGGGCCACAACCACCCTGCGGTCACCGGGGCCATCACCCGCCAGCTGGCCGAGGGGACGGCACTCTCGCTCCCGCACCCGGTGGAGCTGGAGGTGGCGGAGGAGCTGTGCGCGCTGATCCCCTGCGCGGACATGGTGCGCTTCGGGAAGAACGGGTCGGACGTCACCTCCGCCGCGGTGCGCCTGGCCCGCGCCCACACGGGGCGCGACGTGATCGCGTCCTGCGGCTACCACGGCTGGCAGGACTGGTACATCGGCACCACCACGCGCGCACTGGGCGTCCCCCAGGCGGTGCGTGAGCTCACCGTCCCCTTCGCCTACAACGACCTGGCGAGCCTGGAGCGCGTCTTCACCCAGCACCCCGGCCAGGTGGCTGGCGTGATCATGGAACCCTTCATCTCCACCATGCCGGAACCCGGCTTCCTGGAGGGGGTGCGCGATATGGCCCACCGGCACGGCGCGCTGCTCATCTTCGATGAGGTGATCACCGGCTTCCGGCTGGGGTTGGGCGGGGCGCAGGAGTTCTTCGGCGTGGAGCCGGACCTGGCCTGCTACGGCAAGGCCCTGGCCAACGGCATGCCCCTCTCGGCCATCGCGGGGCGGGCAGAGGTGATGCGGCTGCTGGACGAGGTGTTCTTCTCCTTCACCTTCGGGGGTGAGGCGGCATCCCTGGCCGCAGCGCAGGCCACCCTGGCCGAGCTGCGCCGCCCGGAGACGTTCCCGCACCTGTGGGAAGTGGGCCAGAAGCTCATGGACGGGTTCAACGTCCTGGCGCAGCGCCACCGGGTGAGCGATGCCGTGCGCTGTGATGGGCTGGGCGCGCGCAGCGTGCTGGTGTTCAGCGACCCGACGCTGGTGCTCAAGAGCCTCCTCCAGCAGGAGGTGGGCGAGCGGGGGGTGCTGACCCTGGGGTTCCACAACGTATGCGCAGCCATGACGGACGCGGACGTGCGTGACGTGCTGCGCGCCTACAACGGGGCGCTGGAGGTGCTCGCCGCCGCCATAGATTCGGGCGAACCGTCGCGGTTCCTCAAGGGGGCACCCGTCCAGCCGGTCTTCCGGAAGGTCTAGGTGGCCAGGCACACTGCACCGGCGTGCCCCCCGCTGCTGATCCGCGCCGACGCCACCACGGGCATGGGCACCGGCCACCTGATGCGGTGCCTGGCCCTGGCCGCCGCCTGGCGCGAGCAGGGTGGGGCAGTGCGCCTGCTCACCCACTGCGAGCCCGACGGGCTGGCAGCGCGCGCCGCGGGCATGGGCATCGACGTGCAGCGCCTGTCCGGCCACCATCCGCACCCTGCCGACCTGCCCGCCACGCTCGCTGCCCTCGATGCGATGCCGGGGTGCGCCGCGGCGCTGGACGGCTACCACTTCGATGCGGCCTACCAGCGCACCGTGCGCGCGCACGCCGCCGCCTCGCTGGTGGTGGACGATGCGGGCGGGCGCGATGGCTACGAAGCTGACCTGCTGCTGAACCAGAACCTGGGCGCGGAGGCCCTCGCCTACCGGCTGCCCGCCCACTGTGCCCCCCTGCTGGGCCCGCGCTACGCGCTGCTGCGCCCGGAGTTCCTGGCCCCTGGCCTGCGGCGCGAGCGCCAGCCGGAGCGTGTCGCCCGGGTGGTGGTCACCATGGGCGGCGCAGACCCGTCCAACCACACGGGAGCGGCGCTGGGGGCGCTGGCCGCGGCGCACCGGGCACACCCCGGCTTCGCCGTCACGGCCATCGTCGGCGCGGCTAACCCGAACCTGCCGGCGCTGCGCGCGCAGGTCGCATCGCTGCCCATGCCCGTGACGCTGGAAGTGGCGCCGGAGGGCATGCCGGGGCTGCTGGCCGCGGCGGACCTGGCGGTGAGCGCCGCGGGTTCGACGGTGTGGGAGCTGGCCCACCTGGGCGTGCCCACCGTGGCCGTGGTCATCGCAGACAACCAGGCGCGCATCGCGGCAGCGCTGGATGCCGCCGGTGCCGCAGTGAGCATGGGCGAGGCACCGGATGCCCTGGTGCTCACCAGCGTCATCACCCGCCTGCTGGATGTGCAGACTCAACGGGAGTCGCTGGCGGCGGCCGCCCGCGCCCTGGTGGACGGGAAAGGCGCATCGCGCGTCGCTGGGGCGCTGATGAGCGAGGCGTTAGAATGAGCCCCATGAGCGAGACCACTGCTCCGGTCCGCGTGGTGTGCCTGGTCAACAACGCGCTGGGCGCACGGGTGCTGACGTGGCTGCGCGCGCAGGGCGAGGACGTGGTGGGGCTGGTGCTCCATGCGCCGGAACGGCGCACCTGCGCCACGCTGCTGGAGCGTGCGGCCGACGGGCTGGCCCCGGAGTGTGTGGTGCTGGGCCGGGACCTGACCGATGAGCGCACCCTGGCCCGTGTTCGCGATTGGGGCGCGGACATCGCCGTGTCGGTCCTGTTCGACCACATTCTGCGCGTGCCGTTCCTGAAGTTGTTCCCCCATGGTGTGGTGAACCTTCACCCGTCCTACCTGCCGTACAACCGGGGCCAGTACCCCAACGTGTGGGCCATCGTGGAGGGGACGCCCGCCGGGGCAACACTCCACCACATCGATGCGGGGGTGGACACGGGCGACCTCATCGCCCAGGAGCAGGTGCCGGTGGCCTCCACCGACACGGGGGAGAGCCTCTACGCCAAGCTGGAGGATGCTGCCTTCCGGGTGTTCACCGGCGCATGGCCGCAGGTGCGATCAGGGGCCGCGCCGCGCATCCCGCAGCCCGCGGGTGGCACGGCGCACCGGCGCGCCGACGTTGAGCGCATCGACCGGGTGGACCTGGACCGCACCTACACGGGACGCGAGCTCATCGACCTGCTGCGCGCGCGCACCTTTCCCCCCTACGGCGGGGCCTACTTCGAGGAGGACGGGCGCCGTGTGCACCTGCGGCTCTACCTGGCGGAGGAGGGCGACGTGGGGTTCGACAAGCCGGGCCCGATGGGCCTGATCAGGAGCAGGCAGGGATGAGCACTCCCCCGAGAGTGGTTGAGATCGCAGGCCGGGCCATCGGCCCTGGTCAGCCGGTGTACGTGGTGGCGGAGATCTCCGCGAACCACAACCACGACTACGCCAGGGCGCTGGAGCTGGTGCACCAGGCCAAGGAGTGCGGGGCGGATGCGGTCAAGCTCCAGACCTACACCCCCGATACCATGACCATCGACGCCGATGGGCCGCACTTCCGGCTCCCGGCCTCCAACACCTGGGGCGGGCTCACCCTCCACCAGCTCTACCAGCAGGCCTACACCCCCTGGGAGTGGCAGCCCCGGCTGAAGGAGGAGGCCGACCGCATCGGCATCACCCTCTTCTCCACCCCCTTCGACGCGACGGCGGTGGACTTCCTGGAGGAGATGGGGGTCCCCGCGCACAAGGTCGCCTCCTTCG
The DNA here is from genome assembly GCA_038147155.1 of Candidatus Australimonas brisbanensis. Lineage (GTDB taxonomy): Bacteria > Chloroflexota > Dehalococcoidia > Lucifugimonadales > Australimonadaceae > Australimonas > Australimonas brisbanensis. The sequence goes on along the minus strand of JAYQTA010000005.1, from coordinate 30,019 downwards.
AGCTGATGGACACCCCGCTGCTGCGCCGGGTCGCCCGCACGGGCAAGCCGGTGGTGCTGTCCACCGGCATGGCGCGCCTGGCGGACATCGATGAGGCCGTGCGCACCATGCGCGCGGAGGGCAACGAGCAGCTGATCCTGCTGCGCTGCTCCTCGGCCTACCCTGCGCCCGCCTCCACCCTGAACCTGCGCACCATCCCGCACCTGGCGGGCGCCTTCGGGGTGCCAGTGGGCTTCTCGGACCACAGCATGGGCATCGCCGCCGCGGTGGCATCGGTGGCCCTGGGCGCCTGCTTCATCGAGAAGCACTTCATCCTCTCGCGCTCCCACGGCGGCCCGGACGCCGCCTTCTCCATGGAGCCCGCGGAGCTGCGCGCGCTGGTGGACGGGGTGCGCGTCGCCGAGCAGGCGCTGGGCACGGTGAATTACGCACCCACCGAGGCCGAGTCCGGCAACACCGTCTTCCAGCGCTCGCTCTTCTTCGTCGAAGACGTGCGGGCCGGGGAGGAACTCACCCCCGTCAACGTGCGCTCGATCCGCCCCGGCGCGGGTCTTGCTCCGTGCTACTACGATGCGGTGATCGGGCGGCGCGCCGCGCGCGACGTGCAGCGCGGCACGCCGGTCTCCTGGGATCTGGTGGGCTGATGGGGGCTGGCGCTGGACGATACGTGGTGGCGGCGGTGCACCCGTGGAACAGGCGACTCTTCGACGAGTGGGTGCGCGAAGCCCCCGGAGAGTGGGCCTTCATCGGTGCGCGTGCGGAACTGACCGCCGAGCGCCTGGAGGCGTTGGACCCCGCCTTCGTCTTCTTCCTGCACTGGTCGTGGAAGGTGCCGCAGGCGCTGCTTGAACGGTTCACCTGCGTCAACTTCCACATGACGGACCTGCCCTACGGGCGCGGTGGCAGCCCCCTCCAGAACCTGATCGTGCGCGGCCACCGCGAGACGGTGCTCACTGCGATCCGCATGACGGGGGAGATGGACGCGGGCCCCGTGTACGCCAAGCGCCCCCTCTCGCTGGAGGGCACGGCGCAGGAGGTGTACGAGCGCGCCTCCCGGCTGGCGTTGGAGGTGGCGGGTCAACTCGCCGCCCACCCCGTCGAGCCGGTGCCCCAGGAGGGTGAGCCGGTGCTGTTCACGCGCCGCACCCCGGAGCAGAGCGCGCTGCCGGAGGGGCTCACCCCACAGGCCGCGTACGATTTCATCCGCATGCTGGACGCGGAGGGGTACCCCCGCGCCTTCCTGCGGCATGGCGGCCTGCGACTCACCCTCTCCGGCGCCCGGCTGGAGGGTGGCGCGCTGACGGCCCAGGTGCGCATCACCCCGGAGGAGGAGCAGTCATGAGTGTCCTGGTGGTGGCGGCGCACCCCGACGACGAGGTGCTCGGCTGCGGCGGCACCGTGGCCCGGCTGGCAGCCGATGGGGAGCAGGTGCACATCGCCATACTGGGCGAGGGGGCGACCTCCCGCGCCGGTGCGCCCGCAGGGGCGACGGGGGCATTGGCTGCCCAGGCCCAGGAGGCGGGCAGGGTGCTGGGCGCGGCCGAGGTGGTGTGCCTGGGCCTGCCGGACAACCGGTTCGACACCCTGGCGCTGCTGGACGTGGTGCAGGCGGTGGAGCGGCTGGTGGCGCGCATCGCGCCCAACACCGTCTACACCCACCACGCGGGGGACCTGAACGTGGACCACCGCATCACCCATCAGGCGGTGGTGACCGCCACGCGCCCACTGCCGGAGAGCGCGGTACGCCGGGTGCTCACCTTCGAGGTGCCCTCGGCGACGGAGTGGGGCTTCGGCGCGGCGGGGCCGCAGTTCGCTCCAGCCCACTTCGTGGACGTCTCGGCAACCCTGGAGGCCAAGCAGCGCGCCCTCGCGTGCTATGCGGGTGAGCTGCGCCCCTTCCCGCACCCGCGCTCCCCGGAGGCGGTGGAGGCGCTGGCTACGTGGCGCGGAGCCACCGCGGGGCTCACGCGCGCCGAGGCGTTCGAGGTGGTGCGTTGGCTGGAGTGAGCGACCCGCGCGTGGGCGCACTGCGCGTGGGCGTGGTGGGCCTCGGCTCCATCGGCTCGCGCCACCTGCGCAACCTGGCCGCGGCGGGCGTGGGCTCGCTGGTTGCCACTGACGCCGACCCCGCCAAGGCCGCCGTGGCCCGCGCGTCGGGCGCCCGGTGGGCGCCGGGGCTGGCGCAGGTGCTGGACGCCGCGCCTGACCTCGTCTTCGTCTGCACCCCCACGCACCTGCACCGCGAGGCCGCCGTCGTGGCGCTGGAGGCAGGCGCGCACCTGTTCGTGGAGAAGCCCATCGCCGTGACCCGGGAGGACGCCCAAGCCATCGCCGCAGCGGCGGAGCGCTCGGGACGCGTGGCCATGGTGGGCGCGAACATGCGCTTCCACCCCGGCCCCGCCGCGCTCAAGCGGCTGCTGGACGAGGGCGCCGTGGGCCGCCCCCTGCTGCTGCGGGCCGAGTTCGGCCAGTACCTGCCTGACTGGCGCCCCCAGACCGACTACCGGCGAACCTACTCGGCCCGCATGGCCGAGGGGGGAGGCATCCTGGTGGAGGCGGTGCACGAGTTCGACTACCTGCGCTGGCTCGCAGGGCCGGTCACGGGCGTGGACGCCCGCTGGGCCAGGGTCTCGGACCTGGAGGTGGACGGGGAGGACACGGCGGTCTTCACGCTGGCCCACGCCTCGGGTGCCGTGTCCGCGACGCACGTGGACTACCTGCGCCCCGAGAAGGCGCGCGGGTGCGAGGTGGTGGGCAGCGAGGGCGTGGCGGTGTGGCGCTCCGACGGTCCGCCTCCTGAGCACGTGCACGTGCGCCTCTACAGCAGAGCCACAGGCGCGTGGACGGACGTGGTGGATGAGCCCGTCTGGGACGGGAACGCCATGTACGTGGACGAACTGACGCACCTGTTGGCCTGCGTGCTGGACGGGTCACGGCCCGCGCAGACGGCGCGCGAGGGCGCGGAGGCGCTGGGCCTGGCGCTGCGTGCGCGTGAGGCGGGCGGCGGTACGTGGGCGTAAGGAGCGAGCACATGGCCTCTGGCGGTAAGCGGATCCTCATCTTCCAGCAGCGCGGCTGGGGCCTGCGCATCGGGCATCATCTGGCGCGCCGGTTCCAGGAGGAGGGGTACGAGCTGGGCGCTCTGGTGTTCAAGAAGAGCACCGAGCGATTCGTTCGTGACCAGACGGAAGTGCGCTACGGATGGACGTTCAACTACTCGTCCATGTCCGACGACGTAGCGGCCTTCGCCGGGCCGAATCCGCCAAGCCTTCAGACGGTCTGCCGCGATCTGGGCGTCCCCTCGGTCTGGCCGCTGGTGCAGTCCATGCGCGTCCTGGTCAAGTCGTACCAGGAACGGTACTACTACAGCTTCCGCCAGCAGGTGCCTGACGAGACCATCGTCCGGTTCGTGCAGGCGATCCACCTGATGTGCCAGCGCGCGTTCGACGAGTTCAGGCCCGATGCCATCATCACGCCGAACCACGTGGCGCTCCCCCACATCATGATGAGCATCCTTGCGCACCAGCGAGGCGTGCCCATGTTCGGCGTCACCGACTCGCGGGTGCGCGGTCAGCTGGTGTTCACCCACGACCACCGCGATGGCAGCGGCCCCTTCATCGACCGCATCGATGAGCTGGAGGCTGGCGCGTCGAGCGAGAACGCCACGCGCGCCGACGAGTACATCAGCGCCAACCGCCAGCGGCTGGTGCAGCCGGAGTACATGGAGGCTCAGGCACGTCACCGGCCATCGCTCTACCGCCAGCTGCGGCTGTTGGCGCGTGAACTGCGGGCCAGCAGGCGCAGTGAGGACGCCAATCCCTCGCTGGGGGTCATCGAGGATGGGCGCACGCCGCGCTATGTGCTGCGCGACTTCATCGCCCACCGGCGCAATCAGCGCGACCAGCGTCTGTTCCCCTACCACCGGCTGGAGGATGCGGGGCCCTACGTGTTCTTCCCCCTTCAGTACCAGCCGGAGGAGACCATCGATGTCCACGCCCCTCGCTTCAACAACCAGCTGGAGACGGCCAGGCAGGTGGCCATGTCGCTCCCGGGCGACCTGACGCTGGTGGTGAAGGACCATCCCGCCATGGACGGGCTGCGCTCGCGCTCCTACCTGGACAAGCTCGCCCGGACGCCCAACGTGAAACTGGTGGACCCTCGCACCCCCGCGGAGACGTTGCTCCGAGGCGCAGAGCTTCTGGTGGGCGCCTCGGGCACGGTGTTCGCGGAGGCCGCCATGCTGGGGCTCCCGGCGGTCCAGCTGGGCGACCTGGGCACCGTGCGCAGATTGCCCAACGTCACCCACCACGCTGACCTGTCCACGATGCACGAGCCCATCGGCCGGCTAGCGGGCCAGCGGCTGGAGGGCGAGACGTACGATGCCCGCCTGCGCAACTACGTGGCTGCCGCATACGACGTGGGGTTCAACAACGACTACTATGCCCTGTGGGAGCGGGGCGGGCGCATCGACCGTGAACCGCTCTACCAGCGGTTCGCCGGTCACGTGCATGATCTTATTGTGCGTGAATAGGGGGCGACTACGAGGGTGAATACGGAGTCACAATCATGAGCAATCCGGTCCGCAGCCTATTCACGTTGTTGCCTGCTAGCGCACAACTAGGGATCAAACGGGTACTACGCATACTGCTTCGGCGCGATCCCAATCGTTCGATACGCTCCGCTTTCTGGCGGATCGTGAGAGACAAGAAGTATGTGTATGAGCCAATTAGCATCGGCGGCACATTTATCGATGGGGACCGGGAATGGAACAAACGCTGGTCAGCAATTGCAGTAGAGATAGAGCTGAACAGCGTTGGTAGCGTGCTTGACATCGGTTGTGCTGAGGGCTGGTTTCTCAGACAGGCAGCGGAGCGATACGGTTGTTTTGCGCTCGGCGTCGATATGGACGATAAAGCGATTGCAGCCTCCGAACTGGCGCGAATCCATGATCGAACGCAGCGGCATGCTTCGATGTTGTCCACGATGACGACGCAAGACATTTCCGCCTTGCCACAGTTTGATTTGGTCCTTTGCCTCTCCGTCGCTCACCATGTAATTCGTACCCAGGGCTTGGCGGCAGCAAGGGACTTCGTGACTGCGGTTGCCTCACGGGCACGGAAGGTACTCATTTTCGAGATGGGTACGGCAAGCGAGGTCTCATTCGACTGGTCGCAGCAGATGCCAGAGATGCCACAGGGGCAGGAGGCGTTCATAAGGGATTTCCTCCACTCATGCGGCTTGAACACGGTGCGTGTAATCGCCCAAACACCCGGCTTGCATCGTGAGGCGGGTCGCTTATTAGTTGCAGCAACGCACTGAGCAGCCAGCGGCTTATCCGCGAGACGGGGACATGCTACAGGGTCTAGTGGGATTGAGGGGAAGGCTGTTGTCCCCGCTGGCTAGGTCGGCACACTCGCTGGCCGCGCGCGTGCGATCTATGCGCGCAAGCCGGAGAGAGACCCCTTCGAGCACCGCCGCCAGCAGGAGAAGGCGCGGGCGCTGCCAAAGGCTGGCTACGCCAGCACCAGCGCTATCGTGGACACCAGCGGTTCGGCGGAGGCTTCGCTCTTGCTCCTGGAGGCGGTGGTGAAGGACCAGCTCGTGTGCACCAGCCCAGGGCCCCGCACCTCCCGGATGGGTATGCCCGTGCGTGTGCTGCGGCGCGCCTTGTCCACATCGCTCATGCTGTTGTGTACGCCGCTGGACCGCGCGGCTGCCCGCCGCAGGATCGGCAGGCTCCTCGAGGCGCAGGGGATGCGGCCGGTCGCATGGTCCGTGTTGGACGGTAACTCCGGCCTATTCCCTGCACGGGTGGATCTGGAGGGTGGGCAACGCTGCTTCGTGAAGGCAGCAGGCTGGGCATGGCTCGGCCGCAGGCGTACCTCACGCAGGGAGCGCCTGCTGCTGGAAGTGCTGGATGGCAAGGAGCGCCTGCGCCGGGGTACCGCTCTCTCTCGGCGCATCCATGACGCGGGCCTTGGACCCGCCGTGCTCGCTGCGGGTGAGGCAGGCGCCGCTTGGGAATGGGTGGGGGGCGCGAGACTGCGCATGCACCTAGCGGATGGAGGAGACGCGGCTGCAGCCCTCGAAGCGGTGGAGGCCCTCCACCGGGCTGGCGAGGTGCATGGAGACCTGCACGCAGACAACGTTGTGCTGGGCACGGAGGGCGCAGTCAACCTGCTCGACCCGGAAGACCGGTTCCGGCCAGGAGTGGCGCCCCAGGAGCGGCTTCTCTACGACTGGGGGCTTCTGCTGGGTTCCCTGTGCGGAACCCACGCTCGCGTGGACGCGCTCGTTCTTGAGCGGCTGGGCATGCCTGCTCATGGCGTGGAGGGCTCGTTGGGTGAAGCGCTTGAGCGCTTCCTCCCCCGTTACCGCACCGACAACCGATACCTGGATGCACTGGCAGGTTACATCGCCACCGCGAAGGCGACATCGGCATGATCAACGTCTGCGTGGTCATCCCCACCTTCAAGCGTCCTGCGCTGCTGGCTCAGGCGTTGGCCTCGGTGGCCGCCCAGACGCACGCGCCTCTGGAGGTGATCGTCGCGGACAACGACCCGGCGGCCTGCGCGGCGCCGGTGGTAGAGCATGCCGCTGCGAGCGGCCTGCCCGCGCGCTGGGTGGACGCCAGCGCCCGCCCCGGCGTGTCCGCTGCCCGCAACGCCGGGGCGGCGTTGGCACGCGGGGACTACCTGGCGTTCCTGGACGACGACGACCGCTGGGAGCCTGGCTACCTGGCCAGCGCATCGGCGTTGGCTGAACAGACGGGCGCGGACATCGTGCTCACCGCCATCGTCCGGGTTGATGTCCGGGGGACGGTACGGCCGGGCAAGTGCCCGCCCGCGCAGATCGCGCTCCAGCAGGTGTTGCGCGGGAACCCTGGCGTGGTGGGCTCCAACACCTTCGTCCGGCGTAACCTGTTCACCCGGCTTGGTGGCTTCGATGAGAACCTTCTGGCCGCGGAGGACCGTGACCTCCTGGTGCGGTGCCTGTTGGCAGGGGTGCGGTACGCCGCCTGCGGCGAGCGGTTGGTGGTGCAGTGCGAGCACACAGATGAGCGCCTCTCCACGGAGGGCTCCAGCGCCCTTCTGCAGGGGCGCCGGGGCTTCTACCGCAAGCACCGGGCCCGCATGCCCCCGTCACTGCGCCGGGAACTGGTTGCTGACCTGCACTACCTCGCTTTCCTCAGCGACCCGGGGTTCCCTCGCTACCTCCACGCGGCCGTGTCAGCCTTTCTGGGCGACGGGCGTCCGGTTGGCGACCTGTGCCGGCGGCTGCTGCGGCGGGGTGGGAAGCAGTAGCGTCGCTAGGGCACCCGGTGGAGCCGCTCGCTCACCCGCTCCAGCGCGTTCAGGTCCAGCGGCCTCGCTTCGCCCCCGCGCTTGCCGGTGCACCGCAGGTACACCTCCCGCTGGCCCCAGGGGAGGCGGGTGGTGAGCCGCTCCACCAGCGCCAGCCCGCGCGCCAGCGCTCGGAGCGGGAGGGAGCGCGGGTGCTCATCGAAGCGCCCCGCTCGCTCCATCTTCCGCTCGTACAGCACGCTGGTGAGGGTGCGCAATCGCACGGTCTCGACGCGGTCGAAGGCGGTGCGCAGGAATGCGGCCAACGCGGCCAGGTGCGGGCCGGTGGGGGTGTGGAGCAGGAGGCTGCCGCCGGGCTCCAGCGCTTCGGTCAGCACCCTTGCGGCGCGCAGCCGGGATGCGGGCTCCAGGTGCGCGAGGGTGTTTGTGGAGACGCACACCCGCGCGAACCCCTCCGGGAGCCCCTGTGTTTCCAGGTTAGCCACGATGCCCGTTGCGTCAGGGTGGTGCGCGAGCCCCGCCTCGAGCTCCGTGGGTGAGATGTCCACACCCACGTAGCGGTCGGTCTGGAACAGGGGCCGGTTCTTCATGCTGGCGCTGGCCGCGTCCACCCCGGTACCGCCGGTGATGACGGCCAGGTCACGCTCCAGGAGCGCGAAGAGGAAGCGTTTGGACGGGCGTGCGGGAGGCATGGGCACGAACCTGCCTGAGGACGTTCTTCGGGACACGATAGAGCATGAGGGGGCGGGCCACCAGGCAGGAACGGACTGCGCTCCCAGGTGGGTGACTCGGCCATCGCCCTCCCGTACGATGCACTGGCAGCCGTGCACGGGAGCGAGCCTCTCGGATCGTGCTGTTGGCACGCACGCAAACAGCCACAGGAGGCGAGCGATGGGGCGATGGGGGCAACAGGTCAACAGGTTGCTCGCTCGTGGGGGCCTCGAGCTCTCACGGACGCCAGGGCCACGCATCGCTCCCTGGGTGCTCCCCGGATTCTGGGGGGCGTACGAACGCTTCGGGAGGTTCTCCAAGGTGCGGTGGGAGGGCCTGTACGATGCCTACCAGGCAGCCCTGCACGTGGAGGGAGCGCACATCCCCGGAGCGGTGGTGGAGTGCGGGGTGTGGCGCGGCGGGGCGACCCTGATCATGGCCGAGGCCCTCGCCAGCGTGGGGAGCAGCGATCGGCCCATCTACCTCTTCGACACCTTCGCCGGTATGACCGATGCCTCGATCCACGACGTGCGGTCCGGGACCGGAGAGCGCGCTACGGAACGGTTCGAGCGCTCCCAGAAGACGGATGGCAACGCCTGGAACTTCGCCTCGCTGGACGAGGTGCAGGGCAACGCCCGGCGCTCCTCGTATCCCTACGAGCGGTTCGTGTTCGTCCAGGGTATGGTGCAGAAGACGATTCCGGCGACCACGCCCGAGCAGATCGCGCTGCTGCGCCTGGACACGGACTTCTACGACTCCACCCTGCATGAGCTGGAGCACCTCTATCCGCTCCTGGCGCCGGGCGGGCTGCTCCTGGTGGACGACTACGGCGCCTGGGCGGGGGCTCGCCGGGCCGTTGATGAGTACTTCCAGCGCGTCGGCGGGCGGCCGTTCCTTCAGCAGAACGCCCGCACTGGCGGCGTCCAAGGCGTGAAGCCGTCTCGATGACCGCCCCCCTCCGCATCGCCTACGTGGCGGACATGCGCATGCCCACCGACCGCGCCCACGGCGTGCAGGCGATGCGCACCTGCGCGGCGCTCTCTCAGGCCGGGGCGCAGGTGACGTTCTACCACCCGTGGCGGCGCCAATCGCCCGCTCTGCGCGGGGCCGACCCCTTCGCCCACTATGCCCTGGAGCGCACCTTCACCCTGCGCCGCCTGCCGCACCTGGACCCCCACCTGCTGGAGCCGCTGCCGCACCGGCTGCTGGCGCCTGCGTTCATCGCGAGCAACGTGCTGTTCGGCCTCACAGCGGCGTTGGCCATACGCCGCGCCCGTCCCGACGTGGCTTACACGCGCCACCTGCTGGCCGCCTGGTGGCTGGTGCGCGCAGGCGTGCCCACGGTGTTCGAGGCCCATCGGGCCGGCACGGACGATGCCTCGAGCCGGGTGGTGCGTCTGCTGGCCCGCCTCTCCCGCCACCCGAACCTGCGGCTGGTGGTGGCCATCTCCCACGCGCTGCGTGACCGGCTCCGGGAGGCGGGGGTGCCCCTGAACAAGCTCACCGTGGCGCCCGACGCGGTGGACGTGCATGCGTACGCCGCTCCCTTAACCCAGACCCAGGCCCGCGAGCGCCTGGGCCTGTTCACCCAGGGCCCCCTGGTGGTCTACACGGGGCAGCTCATCAGCAACCGGGGGGCCGACGTGCTGGCCCGGGCGGCCGCACTCATGCCGCAGGTCTCGGTGCTGGTGGTCGGCGGCACGCCAGCCGACCGTGAGCGGGTGCGCGCCTCCGCCGCAGGTGCGCCCAACGTGCGGTTCGTGGAGCAGGTGGCTCCGGACCGGGTGACGGTCTACCAGTGGGCGGCCGACGTGCTCTCTCTCCCGCAGACGGACCCCCGTGGTGAATCACCCATGAAACTGTTCGAGTACCTGGCCGCGGGACGGCCCATGGTGGCCTCGGACCTGCCGCCCCTGCGGGAGGTGCTGACCCACGAGCGCAACGCGCTGCTGGTCCCGCCGGGCGATCCCGAGGCGCTGGCGGGGGCGGTGCACCGGCTGCTGGGCGACCCGGCGCTGAGCGCGCGCCTGGCGGCGCAGGGACGCGAGGACGTGGCGGGCCTCACCTGGGCAGCCCGGGCCCAGGGGTTGCTCGCCGCCATGCGGGGCGTCCTGTGAGCGGGTCGGGGCACCTGGCGCTGGTGATGCCCGCCATGAGCCGCGGCGGGGTGGAGCGCAGCGTCCTGAACCTGCTGGGGGAGTGGGCAGGCGGCTTTGAGCGCATCGACCTGCTGGTGGGCAGCATCCACCCGCAGACCGAGGCTGAGGTGCCGGAGGGGGTGCGGCTGGTGCGCCTGCGCTCCCGCCTGCCGCTGCCCCTGCTGGACCGCCTGGTGCTCCCGCGCACCCGCACGGCCCTGGCGTTGGTGCCGGACCTGGCAGCGTACCTGCGCCGCGAGCGACCGGACGCGGTGCTCTCCCTCCAATCGCACACCCTGGTGGCGCTTGCGCACCTGCTGGCGCGCTCCAGGGCGCGGTTGGTGGCGCGGGAAGGGAACACGCCCTCCGCTGCATTCGCAACCGACCCGGCCTGGAAGCGCTGGGCGAAACTGCGCCTCAAGGGCTGGGCCTACCGGCGGGCGGACGCGGTGGTGGCCAACTCACAGGCGCTGGGTGAGGACCTAGTGCGCGCCGTGGGCCTGCCCCGCCAGGACCTGCACGTCATCTACAACCCCACAGCGACGGCGCGGGTCACAGCCTTGGCGCGCGAGCCCGTCCCCCACCCCTGGCTGGAGGAGGGCGCCGGTGTGCCCGTGGTGGTGGCGGTGGGCCGCGTCACCCACCAGAAGGACTACCCCACGCTGGTGCGCGCCTTCGCGCGAGTGCGGGCGCAACGGCCCTGCCGGTTGGTCTTCGCGGGAGACGGGGAGGAGCGCGCGAGCCTGGAGGCGCTGGCCGCTGGGCTGGGCATCGGCGCGGACGTGGCGGTGCTGGGCTTCGTGGAGAACCCCTACGCGGTGATGGCCCGCTCCAGCGTCTTCGCCCTCTCCTCCCGCTACGAAGGGCTGCCCAACGCGCTGATCGAGGCGCAGGCGCTGGGCATCCCGTGCGCCTCCACCGACTGTCCGTCCGGCCCCCGTGAGATCCTGCTGGACGGGGAGGCGGGGCGGCTGGTGCCCGTGGGCGACGATGCGGCCCTGGGTGCGGCCATCGCGCGCTATCTGGATGACCCTGCGTTGGCCCGCACGCACGTTGCGGCGGGGAGAGCGGCGCTGGGCCGGTTCGACCCGGCCGCCTCGGCCGCCCGCTACGCCGCGCTGTTGCGGGGGGAGGAGGCGTGAGGGTCGCCTTCTTCCTGCCGCGCCTGGGCGACGGGGGCGTGTTCCGCTCCACCCTGCCCCTGGCCGCCGAGTTCGTTCGCCAGGGGCACCAGGTCGACCTGCTCACAGTGCGAGGGACCGCCGTGGCCCTGGAGACGCTGCCGGAGGGCGTGCGCCGGGTGGAGCTGAGCGGCGATCGGACCCTCACCGCCATACCGCGTCTGGCGCGCTACCTACGTCGCCAGCGTCCTGGCGCCCTGATCAGCGCGCAGCACTACGCCAACGTGGCGGCGCTCTTGGCCGCCCGCCTCTCACTATCCTCCACCCGCGTCATCGTCACCGAGCGCCTCGCCATCGCGGAGGCGCTGGCCTACGACCCCCCGCTCAAGCGCCGGGTGCTCGCCTGGCTGATGCGGCGCACCTACCCATGGGCGGCAGCGGTGGGGGCGAACTCCACCGACGGTGCCCGCGGGCTGGCCGCGTTCCTGGGCTGGGCACCTGAGCGGGTGCACGCGCTGCACAACCCCACCTATGACCAGCGGCTGCGGGCTGCCACGTCCACCGCGCGCACCGGCCCCGCGCCGCACCCGTGGCTGGGCGAAGGGGAACCGCCTGTGGTGATGGCGGTGGGGCGTCTCTCCCCCCAGAAGGACTTCCCCGCGCTCCTGCGCGCCTTCGCCCAGGTGCGCGCGGCGCTGCACGCGCGGCTGCTCATCCTGGGTGAGGGGCCGGAGCGTCCCGCGCTGGAGGCGCAGATCACCAGTCTGGGCATCGGCCAGGACGCGGCGCTGGTGGGCCACATCGCAGACCCGTACCCCTTCATGGCCCGCGCTGCGGTGTTCGCTCTCTCCTCTCGCTACGAAGGGCTGCCCAACGTGGTGATCGAGGCGCAGGCGCTGGGCGTGCCGGTGGTGTCCACCGATTGCCCCACCGGCCCGCGTGAACTGCTGATGGACGAGCGCGCCGGGGTGCTGGTGCCCGTGGGCGATGCCGCCGCGCTGGCGGCGGGCATCCTGGGGGTGCTGCGCGAGCCCGCGCGGGGCCGGTCCCTCGCAGCCGAGGCCGCCGGAGGGCTGGAGCGGTTCACCCCGGAGCGTGCCTATGCCCGGTATGCTGGTCTGATGGGGCTGCCTGCCCCGGAGCAGCACCGCCCATGAGCAAGCGTATCGCCCTCTTCTCTCCCCACCTGGAGCACATCGGTGAGGCGCGCACCGTGCCCGCCCTGGCGCGTGCGCTCGCGGAGCGAGGCTACGCGGTGGACCTGCTGCGGACGTGGGCGGAGTGGGACGATGCTGACCTGGGCTCCACCGGTCGGGTGCGCGTCGTCTCGCTGCATACCAGGCGATGGGTGCCCGCGCTCCCGTCCATCGCTCGCTGGTCCCAGTGGGCCAACTACCGCCTCCAGGCGGGGTTGGTGGCGGCGGGGATGCTGCCGGGGTTGCGCGCCTACCTGCGCCGTGAGCGCCCGGAGGTGCTCGTGGCCCGCATGCTGACGCTGCCCGCCATCATCGGGACGGCCCTGGCCCGCACCGACGCGCGGTTGGTGCTCTCCATGGCGGGCTTGCCCCGGTCGAGCGGCTACCGCAATGCCCTCTGGCCGCGCCTGTACAAGCGTGCCGACGCCTACGTCGCTCCGGTGCGGGACGTGGCGGCGCAGGCCGCGCGCCTCTCTGGCGTGCCTGCGGAGCGCTTCCGCATCATCCCTAACCCGGTGATCGAACCGAGTGTGCTGGCCGCAGCGGAGGCGCCATTGGAGCACCCGTGGTTCACCCAGCCCTCCGGCCCTGTGGTGCTGGGCGTGGGACGCCTCACCCGTCAGAAGGACTTCGCCACGCTCCTGCGTTCCTTCGCCCTGGTGCGCGACGAGGTGCCCGCTGCGCGGCTGGTGATCTTCGGGGAGGGGGAACTGCGGGCCGACCTGGAGGCCCTGGTCTCCTCCCTGGGCCTCACCGGTGCGGTGGACATGCCGGGCTTCGAGCCGAACCCCTACCGGTACATGCGAGCCGCTGACGCCTTCGTCATGTCTTCGGAGTGGGAGGGGCCTGGTCATGTCCTCATCGAGGCGCAGGCCGTGGGCGCACCGTGCGTGTCCACGGCCTGCCCGGCGGGCCCGCGCGATACGCTGGATGACGGGCGACTGGGGCGTCTGGTGCCAGTGGCCGACGCGCCTGCCATGGCCACGGCCATCGCCGGGCTGTTGACGCACCCGGAGGAGGCCCGCGCGCTGGGCGAGGCGGGACGGGCCGCGGCGGGGCGCTTCACCCCCCAGGCGGTGGGGGAGGAGTGGGACGCGCTGCTGCGGGAGCTGGGGGCGGGCTGATCCTTCAGCCGCCCAGGAGCCGGTCGTAGGCGGCGATGTACGCCGGCGCGTACCGCTCGAAGCAATGCGCCTCCCGTGCCCCGCAGGCCGCTCTGGCGGCGGTGTCCAGGACGGTGGGGTCATCACACAGGCGCCGCAGCAGACCCGCCAGCGCATGCGTGTCCGCATCGCCAATGGCCCACCCGGTGCCCTCGGCCGCGACCCCCTGCGCCATGTGGCTGCCCTCCGCGACGATGACCGGCCTGCCCGAGACGATGGCGTCGTGGAGCCGGCGGGCCAGGTGCAGGCGGTAATTGAGGGATCGCTGCGGGTAGACCGCGAACACCACGTGCACCTGGCCGTACAGCCCGGCGGCCTGCCGGGCATGGTCGTAGGGGCCGGTGTAGCGCACGAAGGGGTGCTGGGCGGCCAGCCGCTCCGCCAGCGCGCCGTCCTCCCCTGCGCCCGCGATCAGCACCTGCACGTCCCGGCCCTCTCCCCGCACCGAGCGCACGGCCTCCACCAGTGTGTTCAGCTGCTCGCGCACCCGCACGTTGCCGATGTAGCCGATGGTCAGGGGGCCACCGGGGAGCGGCGCGGGTGCCGGACGCCCTGCGCACACGGGGCAGTTGGAAGTGTCCAGCACGGGCGCCCCGCGGGGCAGCAGTCCGTTGGGGCGCAGGTAATCGTCCGCGTAGGCTGGTGAGGTCACGCAGACCAGCCCCACCCGGCGCAGGAGGAGCCGGTACAGCCAGCGCATGGGGGCCGGGGGGCGCTGCGGGCCGATCACGTCCCACAGGTCGTAGACGAGGGGCGTGCGGGAGGATGGGGCCAGGGCGAGACGTGCGACGGCGAGCATGTCCGGGTAGACGGCGTGCACCGCATCGGGGCGCAGGCGTCGTAACCACCGTGCCGCCGCCCACGCGAACCGGGCCGACAGCAGGGCGCGGCGCGCCAGCCCGCCGCGTGGGTCGGGCAGGTCCACCCGGCTGAAACGGCCGGCAGGGAGCGTGGAGGTGAAGGGGATGTTCAGGGGAGACCGGGCCCGGTGCCAGTAGAGGGCGTGAACCTGGTAGCGTCCCGTGGCCTCCAGGGTGGCCATGCGTTCGAGCAGGAGCGGGTCGGGGTCATTGGCGTAGAGGAACGCCACGCGCGCCGGGTGCGCAGCGGTGGGGGCTGGGCTCACGAGGGCTCCCCCTCCCGGGTAAGCCGGTAGGAGCAGACCAGCGTTTGCCCCCACCTGCGCACCCCGGGCAATCGGGCCAGGAACCCGTCCACCGCGCGCACCAGGGGGTTGGAGAACCAGAAGCGGGGCACCCCCACCAGGTGCAGTGGAGGGAAGAGGGTGCTGGCGCGGGAGCGCTCCAGGGTGAACTCGGCCTCACGCGTCATCCGCAGCCACGCGCTCACGGGCCGGTCCTGGTTGTGGTGGTCCGGGTCCCACCCGTCCGGGTGGACCGGCGCGGTGCGACGACGCAGGGTGCGCTTGAGCCAGCCGCCCACGTCTACGTACCGGTCGTGGAGTGCGGGGAAGGTGATGAGCAGGCGCCCGCCGGGCACCAGCAGGCGGCGTGCCTCGGCCAGCAGCCGTTCCGGGTGCTCCACGTGCTCGATCACATCGATCGCGATCGCCTTCTCGAAGGCCCCGGCGTCGAGCCCCGTCTCCTCCACGTTGGCGCAGATCGCCCGGTAGCCCACCGCCCCCGCCGCCCTCGCGGCCTCCACCGAGCGGCGAACCCGTTCAGGATTGATGTCCACCCCCACCATCTCGCGCCCCTGTCCCGCGTAGACGACGGCCTGCGGCCCCTCACCCCACCCCAGGTTGACCACCCGGTCCTGTGGGTCGAGCGGGAAGAAGCGGGGGTAGATGCGGGAGGCGAGCACCTTGCCGGAGGGGCGCTCAGGGCCGTTTGCGGTGCGTGGACACATAGCTCACCTCGTCCGGGACTCAAACGCATAGTAGGGCTTCGAGCCCTGGTCTGTCAGCGCCGCGCGTTGTGGGGTGGCCTCGTGCCTGGGTAGCATGGGCGCACCAGCCCAGGAGGCAGTAGCGTGAAGATCTCCATCGTCATCCCCGTCTACAACGACCCGCGCATCTCCAAGGCGCTGGACTCGGTGGTGTGCCAGCGCTTCGATGGGGAGGTGGAGCTCATCGTCATGGACGGCGGCTCGCGCGATGCCACGGTGGACGTGGTGCGCGGGTACGGCGAGCGTGTGAGCGTGCTGGTGAGTGAGCCCGATAAGGGCATCTTCGACGCGCTGAACAAGGGCATCGAGCGCGCCACAGGCGATGTGATCGGCCTGCTGGGCGCCGACGACCGGTACGAGGATCCGCACGTGTTCCGGGACGTGGCCGCCGCGCTGGCCGACCCGGACGTGGACGCGTGCTTCGGCGACCTGGTGTACGTGGACGATGACGATACCGTGCGGCGCTACTGGCGCACCGGCCGCTACGCGCGCTGGAAGCTGCACCTGGGGTGGATGCCCCCCCACTTCACGCTGTTCGCCCGCCGGGGGGTGTACGAGCGCGCGGGACTCTTCGACATCACCCTGCGCGTCGCCGCCGACTACGACCACATGCTGCGCCTCTTCCTGGGCGAGCGCATCCGCACCCGCTACATCCCCCGCGTGATGCTGCGGATGACGCTAGGCGGCAACTCCAACCGGTCGTTGCGCAACATCGCCGCTGGTAACATGCAAGCGTTCGGGGCCTGGCGCCGGTTCGGCCGGGCCCAGGGGCTCTTGGTGCCGGTGCTCAAGCCCGCCCAGAAGCTCCTCCAATACCTGCACCGCCCGCCGGAGGGTTCCGCCGGCTGAGGCTTTGGAGCACGAGCAGCATGCGGATCGTGGTGACGGGAGCGGGTGGGTTCATCGGCCACCACCTGGTGAGGCGCCTCAAGGCTGAGGGCCACTGGGTGCGCGGTGTGGACATCAAGGAGCCGGAGTTCGAGGCGAGCGCCGCTGACGAGTTCATCGTGGCGGACCTGCGCTCCTTCGAGGGCGCCATGCGCGCGTGCGCCGGGGTGGAGGAGGTCTACCACCTGGCGGCGGACATGGGCGGCATCGGCTACATTACCGCCAACCACGCCAACCTCACCCGCAACAACCTGCTCATCGACTGCCACATGCTGGAGGCTGCGCACCTGGCGGGCGCGCGACGCCTGCTCTACACCTCCTCCGCGTGCGTGTACCCCTCGTTCCTCCAGGACAAGCCGGACATCGAGGACCTGAAGGAGACGGACGCCGTCCCCGCCGACCCGGAGAAGGGGTACGGGTGGGAGAAGCTCATGACCGAGCAGCTCGCCACATACTACCACGAGGAGCTCGGCCTCGACGTGCGGCTGGTGCGCTTCCACAACATCTACGGCCCCCTGGGCACGTGGGACGGCGGCAAGGAGAAGGCCCCCGCCGCCATCATGCGCAAGATCGGCATCGTGGCCGACGGCGGCAGCATCGAGGTGTGGGGCGACGGGCTCCAGACCCGCTCCTTCTGCTACATCGACGACTGCGTGGAGGGGCTGATCCGCATCATGGCCTCCGGCTACACCGGGCCCATCAACCTCGGCACCGAGGAGATGGTGACGGTGAACGAGCTGGTGGACACCGTGGCCGAGGTGGCGGGCAAGGCCGTCACCCGCATCCACGACCTCACCAAGCCCCAGGGCGTGCGCGGACGCAACTCCGACAACAACCTGCTGCGCGAGCTGCTGGGCTGGGAGCCCCGCACCACCCTCAAGCAAGGATTGGCCAAGACCTACCCGTGGATCTGGGACCAGTTGGCCGGCGAGGGGCGTGCAACGAGCCCGGAGCCCCGCCGGGCCAGCGCCTAGGCTTGGTTCCCCCGGCCGCAGCACCGGCGCCTGGGCCGCTGCCCTGGCGGGCGCGCTACAAGCGCCCGCTGGACCTGCTGATCCTCATCGGCGCGCACCTGGCGCTGGCCCCGCTCTGGCTCGCCCTCTGGACCGTGCTGCCCCTGCTGATCTGGCTGGGCGACCGGGGCCCCATCTTCTACGCCCAGCAGCGGGCTGGCCGGGGCGGGCGTCCCTTCGCCGTGCGCAAGTTCCGCACCATGGTGGTGGACGCCGACAAGCTCGGCCCCGTGTGGACCGAGGAGAACGACCCGCGCATCACCCCGGTGGGACGCTTTTTGCGCAAGACGGCCCTGGACGAACTGCCCTCGCTCCTGTCCATCTGGCGGGGCGACATGAGTTTCGTGGGCCCGCGCGCCCTGGCCGTGGCCGAACAGCGCATGCTGGAGGAGCGCTACCCGGGCTTCGAGGAGCGGCTCGCCGTCCCGCCGGGGCTCACGGGCCTCTCCCAGGTCTACAACCCCGCCGACGACAACGAGCTCAAGCTGCGCTACGACCGGGAGTACATCCGGCGCATGAGCCCGTGGCTGGACGTGAAGATCATCCTGCTCTCGGTGCGCAACACCCTCACCGGGCGCTGGGACACCCGCGGCGGCAAGGACAGCGGGGCGGATTGAACCCCCCGCGCCGATGACGCATAGTGCGGATGAGGGGTATCAGGCATGCAGAACCGTTTCGACTACCTGCTGGAGAAGATCCGCAACACCCCCTTCACCGAGGGGCCTTTCCGGCACATCGCCATCGAGGGGTTCCTCTCAGGCGCCGACTTCGAGGGGATCGTCACCGCGCCTGAGGTGAACGTGCCTGCAGTCGCCACTGACGATGCGCTGTTCGATGCGCTGTACCGGCGTGGCTACAAGATCATCGACTTCCCCGGCTGCATCACCGATCAGGGCACCTACGTCCGCTGGCACGCGGAGAAGGGGCCCACCGGCGGGTTGAACAACAGCGCCTGTGAGGGGTTCGGGGTCACCCTGCGCCTCATGGCTCCGCCGAGCCCCATCCTGAAGGAACTGAGCGCCTTCCTCGCCTCCGAGGGATTCAACCGTGCTCTCGCGGACCGGTTCGGCGTGCCCTTCGAGGAGACCTGGGTGGACAACGGGCTGCAGAAGTATCTGGCCGGGTACGAGATCAGCCCTCACCCGGACATCCGGCGCAAGGCGCTCACCTACATGGTCAACATCAACCCCTACCCGGGATCGGAACAGCAGGAGCACCACACCCAGTACCTGACCTACAAGCCCGAGTACCGCTACGTGCAGCACTACTGGGAGGGGAAAGAGGGCGCGGATCGGTGCTGGGTGCCCTGGGACTGGTGCGAGGTGGTGGAGGAGCAGCGCTGCAACAACTCCATCGTCATCTTTCAGCCGGGCTCCGACACCATGCATGGGGTCAAGGCAGCCTACGACCACCTGAAGGGGCAGCGCACCCAGCTCTACGGTAACCTGTGGTACGCCGACCCTCCCCAGACCTCCTCCAACGGATGGGAGGAACTGGTGATCGGGGCCCGCTCGCACCAGCCCGGCGGCGGTGGCGCCCGTGGTTGGGTGGCGCGCCACCTGCCAGCGGGAGTGCGCACCGCGCTGCGAACCGTGCGACGCCGCTCCGGACAGGTGGGCCAGCGCTCCCGCCACTAGCGAGGGGTCTGAGACAAGAGTGGTGCTGAGCGAACAAACCATGTGCGTGCGGTTATCCGCCGCTGGTGCGGGGTCGCCATGAAGTACGGAAACCAGGGCCGCTCCGGTGAGGCCAGCGTATGAGCCTCGAGGTCATCCCCTTCTCCCCTGGTCTCTCCGAAGCGTGGGGCGCGCTTTGTGGCGAGAGCCCTGACGCCTGGTTCTGGCACACGCGGGAGTGGCTCGACTACTCCGTGGCCTACCGGCCCGACCTGCAGGCCCGTGAGCGGTCCCTCCTGGTCGTGGAGGGGAGCCGGGTCCATGCGGTGGCGCCCTTGTTGGTGGAGCGCCACCCCCATGGCGTGGAGCTCTCCTTCGGCGGGGGGCACGGCCCCGCCCTTGCCCTTGGCGCGGCTGGTGGGGCCAGCGACGGGCTCCGTCGGCGCGTGGAGGATGCGGGATGGCAAGCGGTGGACGGCATCGCCAGGGAAGAGGGGGCGCTGAGGGCGCGCTTCGCCTGGTCCCCCCTGGCTCCGTCGGCGCAACAGCAGCATCTGCTCCCGCTGCTTGCCCGCGGTGCGGTGGACACCTCCCTGGCGACCCAGGTGATAGACCTGGGCCCCTCCCTGAACGCCCTGGAGCGGGGGATGCGCAAGGGCCACCGCGCCGACGTGAAGCGGGCGGGGAGCCTATTCACGGTCGAGGTGCTGCACGGCCCCCAGGTCGCGCACGAGCGGTTGGCCGCATACCAGGCGATGCACGCCCGGGCTGCGGGGAGGGTCACCCGGGCGCAGGCGACCTTCGACATGATGTTCGATTGGGTACGTCAGGGACTCGCGGCTCTGGTCGAGGCGAGCCAGGACGGGCAGCCGGTGGGCTTCGCCCTCCTGTTCCTCCACGGTGCTGGCGCCTACTACGGCTCAGGCTGCACCGACCCTGACGCTGGCGACCTGCCCGTGGGCCACGCCCTCCAGTGGGGGGCCATCACCTGGCTCAGGGAGCACGGTTATGCGCGCTATGAGATCGGGTGGCAGCAGTACGGGCCGCTGCCCCACGACGTACCCTCCGCCAAGGAGGTGAACATCGCGCGGTTCAAACGCGGCTTCGGCGGCCAGCCGTTGCCACTGCACCGGGCGGAGCGCTACTACGACGCGGCGTTCTACCGGCAGGTGGCCGCTGAGCGCACCGAGGCCTATGCCGCCTCCCTCAGCCAGCCCGCCGACGCGGGCGTCTGAGGCCCACCGGCCCTTTACACCGCACCCGTCTGCGTGGACAATAAGCCGTGGACGGGCGGTTAGCTCAGCGGTTAGAGCGCTTGCTTCACACGCAAGAGGTCACAGGTTCAAATCCTGTATCGCCCACCAGTTGATGTGCCGAGGTGGCGGAACGGCAGACGCGCTGTGTTCAGGGCGCAGTGTCCGCAAGGGCGTGCGAGTTCAAATCTCGCCCTCGGCACCAACAACATCAACCCGCCGCCGCATGACGCGGCGGCACTGCTCACACCGGCGCTAGTAGCTCAGTGGATAGAGCGCGTCCCTGCGGAGGACGAGGTCGTGGGTTCGAGTCCCACCTAGCGCGCCATTCAACACCAGGGGCCCTGCGGGGCCCTTTCTGCTGTTCTGAACCGCTGCGCGGAGCCGGCGTTGACGGCTCACACCCGGCCCCCTAGCATCCCCATCCCACAGACCAACCAGGAGAGTCCCCATGGAGATCGGCATCGCGTTCCCCAAGACCATGCCCGCAGGCCGCAGCGAGCGCATCCTGGAGTGGGCGCAGCGCGCCGACGAGGGACCCTTCTCCTCCCTGGCCATGATCGACCGGCTGGTCTACGGTAATCACGACGTGCTCATCACCATGACCGCCGCCGCCGCCGTCACCGAGCGCATCCGGCTCATGCCCACGGTGCTGGTGCTACCCCTGCGCGGGGCCGCCGTCACGGCCAAGCAGGTGGCGTCCATCGACGCCATCAGCGGCGGGCGCTTCTCCCTGGGGCTGGGCGTGGGCTCGCGCCCCGACGACTTCGCCGCGGCGCAGGTGCCCATGAGGGCACGCGGGCGCCACTTTGAGGAGCAGATCACCACCATGCGCCGCATCTGGCGGGGCGAGGCGTACTCGGACGAGGCGGGGCCCATCGGCCCGGCTCCGGCCCGCAAGGGCGGCCCGGAACTGCTGATCGGCGGGCGCTCCGAGGCGGCGCTGCGCCGGTCCGGCCGCCTGGGTGACGGGTACATCTCCGGTTCCGCCGGCAAGGGCGCGTCCAACGCCTCCGCCGAGGTCGCGGGCTACTACAAGGTGGTGGAGGCCGCGTGGAAGGAGGCGGGCCGTCCCGGCCGCCCGCGTCTGGTCACGGCGCTCACCTGCGCCCTGGGCCCCTACGCCGCGGCGCGCACCGCCGAGTCGATCCGCTCCTACTACTCCTTCCGAGGCGATGCGGCCACCATGGAGGTGCCCATGCCCACCACGGATGAGGAGCTGCTGGAGGCGATCCACCACTACGAGGCCATCGGCGCGGACGAGCTGATCCTGGAGCCCGGCTGCGCGGACCTGGACCAGGTGGACCGTTTGGCGGACGTGGCCGCCGACTACCTCGCAGAGGCCTAGGGCCGGGGCCGAGTGCCCTAGACCACCTCCATGATGGGCTGGGCGATGATCCACAGGCTCACCACGGTGTAGCCCACCATCAGCGCCAGCAGCGGGTACTGCGAGCGCAGCGCCTCGAGTGGCGTGCGGTAGGCGCGCGCCGCCTGCACGTGCGCTACGAATACCGCCACCACGTGGCCGATGACGATGGCCGCCACCGCCAGCACCCAGGCGAACCGCGCCCCCACCAGCCCGATGTTCACCCGGTAGTTCGCGGTGCCCAGCAGGTTCCAGTCCCACCCGAAGGGGTCTGAGGCCAGGGGGATGATGAACTGCCCCTGGGTGATCAGGTAGGTGAAATAGTGGCCCAGGTGGTAGGCGAGGGCGATGGGCACCAGGCTCAGCGCGAAGGTGCGCGCCGTGAGCCCCACGCCCGGCCCGCCCCCGGCGCTGTCGCGCATCAGCGCTGCCGTGAGCCAGGTGATGGCTATGAAAACGCCTGCCGTCGCTGCCATGCCCAGGGTGAGCACCAACGTGACGGAGCCCAGCGCATCGTGCAGCGTGGTGAACAACTCGCCCCATAGGGGCGTTGCCGTGAGCCCGTCGTAGGTGACGGTGGAGAGCATCGCCAGCACGAACACGGCGAGAGACAGGTGCACCGGCCCCTCCGCCAGCAGGCCGGAGCCCGGCACCCGCAGGTGCAGGCGTGTGCGCCTGTCCTCACCGGCGCGGGGCTCGATGGGCGCGAAGCGGGCCAGCACCCCGAAGGCCACGGCGAACGCGTCCCCGCCACGAAGCCACGCCTCCCGCCCATACACCGCCATGCCCGCCCACGTCACCACGGCGTATCCCAGCGTGCCCAGCGCCAGGAGGCGGGGCTCGGCGGCGCGCCCGGAGGCGAGCTCGAACCAGGCGAAGAGGGCGAAGAGGACGACCGCCGGCCAGACGCCCAGCCAGGCGGGGTAGGGGCGTTCGCTCGAGAGCCCCTCACCCGTGAGCCGTCGTGCCAGTGCATCGGCCCCCCGGAAACAGGCCTCGAAGGGGTTGAGCACCCGCCACACGTCACCCACCAGCGCGCTGACGTAGGCCATCCCCACCCACCAGATGATCCACACCAGCGTGGGTGCGATGTTGCCCAGCGCCGCCGTGGTGCCGATGAGCCCTGCCGTTACCACCAGCGCCAGCGTCAGGACGGAGAGGGTGCGCAGAACGAGCGCCGTGAGCGGGTGCGTCAGCGCCCTGAAGGGGAGCCAGCGGGCCAGGTCCAGCGTGGGGTAGCCGTGCGCACCGGGGGCCCCGCGCACGAACAGGCCGATGACCATGAAGGAGAGGGCCACGGCCAGGGCCGCACCCGTCAGGTAGAGGGTGAGAGGCACGGGAAGGTCGTAACGCTGGCCGAAGCCGTGGGCCTGGGCGGGCAGGGGCACCAGGGCCAGGGCGAGCAGGGGGAGCGCCCAGCGGGCGCTGTGGAATAGGCGGTGCATGAGGGCCTCCTCATCCCCAGGCGGGCCCGGCTCGCCTGAGGATGCTCGGGTGGGGCTAGCGGGGCAGCACGTCCAGGCGGCCGAGGTTGACCTCGCCCGCAGTCTCGGCCTCCGCCCCGTGGTCGTGTCCGTCCATGGACGCGCCCTCGCCCGCCACCATCACGCTGGCCGTGGCGCTGACGGGGTAATCACAATGCGCACCGTCCGAGAGGGTCGCGGTCAGTTCGTGCATGCCGGGCTCCAGCGTGACCACCGCGGTGGGCTCCATGTACATGCCCAGCGTCAAACCGTCCGCCATGAGGTGCCAGTGGCCGGAGGCCTGGGTGCCATCACCCTCGCCCAGGGTGAAGTGATCCACCTCCACGCTGGCCGTCACCATGTTGGTGGCCGCGTCTGCGGTGGCGCTCAGGTGCAGGTGCGGGGTGGGCGCGCCCGCGGGGATGGCCGCCTCGCAGGCCGCTGCATCGCCCTCATGGCTGTGCGCCTCGCCATCCCGGTGGGCGGTGAAGGGGAAGGAGCCGCTGGCATCGGCCACGAACTCGATGGTGGTGGGCATGCCGGGCATCACCGCGTGCTCCAGGTCGTAGCCGTGGAGGTGGAAGGTGAGCGGCTCGTCCGAGTTCACCACCAGCGTGACGGTGTCGCCCTGGTGGGCCTGGAGGGTGGCGGAGCCGGTCAGGGCGCCGTCAGCGATGGTCACATCGAAGGTCAGGTGCTCAGGGTCGCCAGCGCCGCCGCAGGCGGCCAGCAGTACGGACGCGGACAGCAGGAGGGCGGTTGCGATGTACCGGAACGGGTTGCTCATGGTGAGCCTCCTCATGGGTGTGTGGGGGATGCGAGTGCGCCGTCCCCCACGGCCACGGGAGGCCACTAGGAGGGGAGCGACGCGGTGAGGAGGCCTCGCGGCGGCGGCGGGCCGGGTGGACGCACGCCCACCGGGGCCAGGGCGGCCAGGCGGGGCCCGGCGGTGCGCAGCAGGGGCATGACGGCGAGCACCAGCGCTGCGGTCAGGGCCACGGCGGCGCCGAAGCCGCTCAGCCCGGGGGCGGGGTCCTGGTCGGGCGGCAGGTAGACGGTGTCACCGCCGCCCTGAGCCGCGCCGGTGGCATCGTGGGTGTGCGGTACACCCTCGCCGTCGGTGAAGAGGTGCTCGTGGCCCAACTGGCGCTCGGCGAAGTGCGGGTCCGCCAGCGGCCCGGCCACCCCGGTCAGCGCTAGGCCAGCCGCCAGCAGCACCAGCGCCGTGAGGACGCTGCGCTCCCAGCACGGACCGCTCCAGGCGGTGGTGGTGGCTGAGGGATGGTGCACGTCTCCATCCTACCACTGGCGTGCTAGGCTCTCGCCCATGATCACCCCCGCACCTGCCTCCCGCACCCTCGGCACCTCGATCCCCCGGCCCGACGCCCGCGAAAAGGTGACCGGCGCGGCACGTTACGCCGCCGATGTGGCGCTGGAGGGCACGCTGACGGGCCGGGTGCTGCGCAGCCCCCACCCGCACGCGCGCATCCTGGCGGTGGACGCCGCAGCCGCCCGGACGCTTCCGGGCGTGCGGGCCGTCATCACCGGCGCCGACGTGGACGGGGCCATGGCGGGGCGGCGCATCTTCGACATGCCGCTGCTGGCCCATGAGCGGGTGCGCTTCGTGGGGGAGCCGGTGGCCGCCGTGGCCGCCGTGGACCGCGAGAGCGCCGAGCGCGCCCTGGCGGCCATCGCCGTGCGGTACGAGCCGCTTCCCGCGTTGGGTTCGCCCGCCGAGGCCATGGCGCAGGATGCCCCGCTGCTGCACCCGGACTTCAACGCCTACCGGGGGGTCAAGCCCCTGGAGCGCCCCTCCAACGAGTTCGTGCACCCGGTGTGGGGCACGGGAGATGTGGACGCGGGCTTCGCCGAGGCTGACCTGGTGCTGGAGGGGACGTACCGGACCGCGCTGACCCACCAGGGCTACATGGAGGCGCACGCCTGCACCGTGCGCTCGCTGCCCGATGGGAGCGCCGAGGTGTGGGCCTCCAACAAGGCCCCGCACTACACCCGCGAGCAGGTCGCCTCCGCCGTGGGGCTGGAGCCGGAGCGGGTGCTGATGCGCCACGCGGTGATCGGCGGGGACTTCGGCGGCAAGGGCTCGCAGATGCAGATGGCCATCGCCTACCGGCTCTCCAGCGAGGCCGGTGCTCCGGTGCGCATGGTACTGGACTACGCCGAGGAGTTGGGCGCGGCCAACCCCCGCCACCCCGCGCAGGTGCACGTCAAGGTGGGCGTCAAGCGCGACGGCACCCTCACCGCCGCCGAGGTGCGCGGGGTGTTCGAGACGGGGGCCTACGCAGCCTTCCTGCCCCTGGGCTTCCTGCCGGGCCCGCGTCACTGCGTGGGGCCCTACCGCATTCCCCACGCACGCGTGGATGCGGCCCACGTGTACACCAACCGGGTGCCCGCGGGGCACATGCGCGGGCCGGGCGAGCCGCAGGCCATCTTCGCCTTCGAGTCGCACCTGGACGAGGTGGCCCACGCGCTCGGGATGGATCCCGCCACGTTGCGCGCGCGCAACCTGGTGCGTGAGGGCGATGCCAACGGGCTCGGCGAGCGGTTCGAGCACCTGCAGGGCGAGGCGACGCTGCGCGCGGCGCTGGACGCGGCGGGCTGGAGCGAGCCTCTGCCTTCGTCCCAGGGCCCCGTGGTGCGCGGGCGCGGCGTTGCGCTGGGCGAGCGCACCCCCGGCGGGGGGCAGACCCACGCTGGCGTGTTCGTCGACCGGGAGGGGGCCGTCACGGTGCGCACCTCGGTATACGAACAGGGCTCGGGCACCTACACCACCCTGGTGCAGATGGCCGTCGATGCGCTGGGCGTGGCACCGGAGCGGGTGCGCATCGTGCCGTGGGAGCCGGGCGAGACGGGCTTCGACTCCGGCGCGGGCGCCTCGCGCAACTCACGCATGGTGACCCACGCCCTGTCCGATGCGCTGGAAGCGGCCCGTGACGCGCTGGCGCAGGCCGCCGTCACCACGCTGGGCTGGCCCATCGGTGCGGTGGCCGTGACGGATGGGGCCGTACGCCGGGAGGACACGGGCGAGGCGGTGCCGCTGGGCATGCTGGTGGAGCGCGCGGGCGGGGCGCCCATCGGCGGGACGGGTGACTACGACGACATGACCCACGCCCACTCCACCGCCTTCACCGTGCAGGTGGCGCAGGTGGCGGTGGACACCGAGACGGGGCAGGTGCGGCTGGAGCGGCTCACCACGGTGCACGATGCGGGCACGGTGCTGAACCCCCAGGGGCACGAGGGCCAGGTGCGGGGCGGCGCGCTCCAGGGCATCGGCTACGCGCTGATGGAGGAGCTGCCCGTCGCGGACGGGCGGGTGTCCACCCTCTCGCTCGCGGACTACCGTATCCCCACGGCTGCCGACCTGTCCGAGGTGCGGGTGGTGACGTTGGAGCACCCCGGCGCGGGGGTGGGGCCGCTGGACATCAAGGGCATCGGCGAGAACCCGCTCTCCCCCGTGGCCCCCGCCATCGCCAACGCGATCCGTGCCGCCACCGGCGTGCGGGTGCGCTCACTGCCGCTCTCGGCGGAGCGGGTGCGCGCCGCGCTGCGTGAGGCGGGGCGCTAGAGGCCGCGCCGTCACGACCACTTGGTGACGGGCTGCTCCTGGGGCACGCCGTCCACCACCAGCTCGACGCGCTCGTTGAAGAAGGCGATGTGCCCGGCGATGGCATCGCACGCGGCCAGCGGGTGGTCATAGTGCCAGGCGATGTCTTTGGCCTCCTGCTCGCCCGTCTCCACGCTGAAGTAGCCAGCCTCGCCCTTGTAGGGGCAGGCGGTGCGCTTCTCGCTGGCCCGCAGCACGTCCTGCCGCACGTCCAGGCGCGGGATGTAGTAGCGGGTGGGCAGGCCCGTCTCGAAGAGCACCACGGGCCGGTGCGTCTCGGCCACCGTCTCTCCGTTCACCCGCACCACCACGTGGCGCGATGAGGCGATGGCGTCCACGCGCTTGTACGGGTCGCGCGGGTGGACGTAGATCTGCTCGTCCTCTTCGAACCAGGCGTCCACGTGCCGCCAGTAGAAGGCGATGTACCCGTTCAGGTCGGGGGCCTCGGCGTCCACGCGCTCTGGGTAGGCCCAGACGGCGTTCTCCCGTACCCCGGAGGGGGCGTTGATGCTCCAGTAGCACGCATCGCCCTTGTAGGGGCAGTGGGAGGCATGCTCGGTGGGGGTGAGCAACTCCATGCGCACGTCGTCCTGGGGCACATAGTAGACGGGGGTGTGGCCCGTCTCGAATAGCAGCAGTGCCGCGCGCGTGTCGAACAGGAGCGCCCCTTCCACATACCCGCGCACCCAGCGCGGGCTGGCCTCGGTGCGGACGGTGTGGCCGGGCTGGCGCGGACGGCGGACGAGCTGCTGCGTCATGTATTGCCTCCAGGTTCGGTCGCTGGCGGGTTCGATGGCGACAGGATACGCCGGGATGCAAGGGAGGGAGGATTCAAGCGGGGCCAAACCTGCTATCGTCGCGCCCATGGCCGCAACCCCCACTCCCGCGCCCGAACAGCCGCGCATCAGCCGCTTCTGGCCCTTCCGGCGCGTGTACTACGGCTGGGCGGTGCTCACGGCTGCGCTCCTCTCCGCCTTCGCCACGGTGCCCACCCAGGGCCCCATCATGGGCCTGTTCGTCAAGCCCATCACCGAGGAGCTGGGCTGGAGCGCCACCTCCATCTCCATCGGATTCGTCCTCGGTTCCATCACCGGCGGAGGCATGTCCTTCGGCGTGGGGCGCATCCTGGACAAGCGCGGCGCGCGCGGGGTGAGCGTGGCGGCGGGCATGCTCATCGCTGGGAGCATGATCGGCCTGGCGCTGATGAGCGCCCCTTGGCACTTCTGGGTCTTTTTCGGTCTGGCGCGTGGGGCCGCCGCCGCCGGAGCGCAGCTCGGCACCATGGTGGCGCTGGCCTCCTGGTTCGTTCGCAAGCGCGGACGCACCACGGGCATCCTGGGCACCGGCCAGCGGCTGGGCCAGGCGGTGCTGCCGCTGCCCATCCTGTTCATCATCCTCACCTTTGGCTGGCGCTGGGGGTGGGTTGCGCTGGCGGTGCTGGCCATCGCGCTGGTGGTGGTGCCATCCGGCATGCTGATGCGCCGGCGGCCCGAGGACTACGGCCTGCTTCCGGATGGCGAGCAGCTCCGCCGGCGCGCCGATGGCTCCGTCGCTCCGGTGCAGGAAGAAGTGCAGTGGACGCTGGCGCAGGCCAAGCGCACCCGCACCCTCTGGGCGCTGATCGTGGCCCAGGGTGGTGTGGTGCTGGGCCTGAACGCCGTCAACCTGCACATCACCGCCAACTTCCAGGAGAAGATCGGCGACGTGCAGGGCGCCATCGTCACCACCACCTTCGCCCTCACATCCGCGCTGATGACGCTGCCCGCAGGGCTGCTGATGGAGCGCCTGCACACCCGCTACCTGGGCATGCTGGCGACGGCCCTGTTCATGGGAGCGATGCTCATCGCCATCGTCGCCTCGTCCTTCCCCCTGGGTATCGCCTTCGGCATCACCTACGGACTGGGCCTGGGGTTCTGGACGGTCACCAGCCGCATGCTCTTCGCCAACTACTTCGGGCGCTCCGCCTTCGGCTCCATCCGAGGGTTCGCCGCGCCCATCATGACGGCGGTGAACCCCCTGGGCCCCGTGCTGGCGGGACTGGTGAAGGACTCCACTGGCTCCTACACCATCGCCTTCATCGCCTTCGGCGTGGTGTTCGGCATCTCCTTCGTCGCCTTCGTGGTGGCTACCCCGCTCAAGGCGCCAGACGCCCCGCCCACCGAAGCTGCCGCCTAGTCGCGCTTGCCTCCCGGCGCCGGTGTGGTAGATTCCGCGCCAACCGTTCGCCGGAGGCCTCACATGGCGAAGATCGTCCTGGGCGTGGGCACCTCCCACAGCCCCATGCTCTCCACCCGGCCCGAGCAGTGGCCGGAGCACACCAAGCGCGACCACGCTAACCCCGCCCTGTGGGCGTGGGACGGCAAGCCCCACGACTTCCCGGAGCTGGCGGCGATGACCCCCGCGGCCGTGGCGGTCGAGTCGTCGCCCGAGTCGTGGGCGCGCCGTCACGCCGCCTGCCAGGACGGCATCGCCAGGGTGGCGCAGGTGATCCGCGATGCGGCTCCCGACGTGCTGGTGGTGGTGGGCGATGACCAGAAGGAGGTCATCTCCGACGAGAACATGCCCGCCATGCTGGTGTACTGGGGTGATTCGGTGGTGAACCGCCCACGCGACCCCCAGCGCCTGCCTCCCTCCATCCGCCTGGCCCAGTGGTCCAACGAGTTCGAGGAGCCGCGCGAGTTCCCCGTGCAGTCAGACCTGGCGCTGCACATCATCCAGTCCCTGATGAACGATGAGTTCGACCTGGCCCACTCCAAGATGCTCCCGGAGGGGCATGGGGAGGGGCACGCCTTCGGGTTCATCCACCGGCGCATCCTGGAGGGAGCGGCCATCCCCATGGTGCCCATCATGCTCAACACCTACTACCCGCCCACCCAGCCCACGCCCAACCGCTGCTACAACCTGGGCCTGGGGCTCAAGAAGGCCATCGAGTCGTGGGAATCGGACGCGCGGGTGGCGGTGCTGGCCTCCGGCGGGCTCTCGCACTTCGTCATCGACGAGACGCTGGACCGGGCCGTGCTGGCGGCGCTGGAGAGCAAGGACGATTCGTACCTGCGCACCATCCCCACCAACCTGCTGAACGCGGGTAACTCGGAGATCCGCAACTGGATCGCCGTGGCGGGGGCGGTGAGCGATCTCGACTTCCACCTCATCGACTACGTCCCGTGCTACCGTTCCGAGGCGGCCACCGGCTGCGCCATGGGCTTCGCCTACTGGGACTAGCCAGCGCGCACTGTTTCCAGAGAGAAGCAAGAGGG